>NZ_QRQC01000013.1 GCF_003475325.1 Collinsella sp. AF33-16
CTGTCTTTTTAGTGCCCTCGGATTGGGTCATAGTGTCTGTCCGTCCTCTACTTGCGGCGTTGTCTTGCTCCGAATGCGGCAAAATGCGGCCGCTCGCTGCCGTCGCCAAAACATCGGCGTTGCCGGAGTGGTCATTGGGGACGTTCTTAAACGACTACTTGCTCTCGTTAGATAAGCGTCCGAGAACCACGCTCGTCGCTACTTAAGCCCGGGGAGGCGGGTGTAGGGGAATGAGCGCTCTAGGAATTCGGCGCAGCGGGCGTAGTCTTTGGCGAAGTAGCTGCTGTAGAGCGAATCGAGTACGTATTGCACAGCGATGTGGCTTGCGAACTGCGTGATGCGGTGCGTCATGCTCTCGTGATCGCTCACCGTAAGGTAGGCGGCAAAGCCGGGGTGAATGCGCGCGCAATAAGGCGTGCCGATGACGATGACCGGGACATGCTGGCTGCTGAGGATCGGCAAGATTTTCTTGAGGTTGGGCGCAAGGCCGCTGTAGGAGATAACGATCGCCGCGCGGTCTGAATCCGAGGCAAGCGCCGTGCGCACCTGGGCCTCGACACTGTCGTGGCACGTCGCGCTTTTACCGGCCGAGAGCAGGCGGTCGCGGAACATCCCCGCTGGATAGAGGTTGTGCGAGCCCGTGTAGATGTCGACCTGTCGGGCGTTCGCGATGAGCTTGGCGGCGTGGTCAAGCTGCGTGGGGTCGAGCAACTCCTGTGTTTCGGTCAGCGTGGTCTGGTAGAGTCCCTCCATGCGCTCCATAACCTGCGCAGGCGTGGAAGTGGCATCGAAGGGAAAGTTGATGTCAACGTCGCGCCGATTGCCCGCCTCGGTTGCCAAGCGAATAAGCTCGACCTTGAGGTCCTTGAAGCCCTCGAGGCCGAGTTTTTTGCAAAACCGGTGCACGCTCGCGACCGAAACGTTGGTGCGCGCGGCAAATTCCTTAATCGAAAGCCCGCGGATGTCCTCGTCGATGGCAAGGGCTGCAATGCCGAGCTGTTGCTCGGTGGGGGGTGAGGCCCTGCGCCTCGGTGATCCTGCGTTTGATATCCATGCGAACTCCCACACTCGCCAAACCTGCCAAAAAGGGACAGGTTTATTTTGGCACGTTTCGGCCGGTATCAGGAAGTGTCAGGGACGGAGCGGCGGCAGTCCGTGGGCGCGAAAAGAAGTGTCGGGTTTGGCGCGCCCGCTTCTGCCCGTCCCGCGCGTGGGCGATACTCGGCTTATCGACCCGCGATGCAAAGGAGACGCTCATCCCACGAGCACTACCGGGAAGGGCTTGCGATTCGAGCCCTCGCCTTAGTATTTTGGCCATTTAGCACTATAATCACCGTAGGCATGCGCATAACGTTGCGCTTAATCAAGAGGAGAAAACGTATGGGTCTGTTTGACATGTTCAAGAAGAAGGCTGAGCCTGCCGCTGCTACTGCTCCCGCCTCCATCTCTGCTTCTGCCGGCGCCGACGTGCTGTGCTCGCCCGTCAAGGGCAAGGTCATCAAGATGGCCGACGTGCCCGATCCCGTCTTTGGTGGCGAGGTTCTGGGCAAGGGCTGCGCCGTGTGGCCCGAGGACGACCTGGTCTACGCTCCCTGCGACGGCAAGGTGACCGTCACCATGGGCCACGCCGTGGGTCTGCAGTCCGATAGCGGCATCGAGGTTTTGGTGCACGTTGGCGTCGATACCGTCAACATGAACGGCGATGGCTTCGAGGGCTTCGTCAAGGCCGATGACGTCGTGAAGGCTGGCCAGCCCATGCTCAAGATCGACCGCGCCAAGATCGCCGCTGCCGGCTACAAGGACTGCGTCGTCGTTGCTGTGTCCAACACCGCCGAGTTTGCCGATGTCGAACTCGCCGTCGAGGCCGACTCCGCTGTCGCCGCCGGTGACGCCATCGTTAAGGTCGTCCGCAAGTAAACTGCGGCATCCAAAGGATGTGCAAGGGTGGTCGGGTTTTCCGGCCACCTTTTTTATTGCACCGCGGGGAAGCGTTTTATTGCACGTTGGGCGGGCTTGCAAACCGTTCGGACGCTAAAACGAACCGACCGCGCCTTCGCGTTGCCGAGGGCGTTCATAAGTGGATAGTATGGGCTTACTTATTACAACGTGCGCCGCGTCCGGGAAGCGCGGTGCCGCTCATTGGGAGGAACAACATGAAAAAGAAGCTGCTGCTTGCGCCCCTCATGGCCGTCTTGGTTGCATGCGTGGTCGTGCTTTCCGGCTGTGGAGGTCCTTCGGTTGAGGAGCTCATCACCGAGGATCTTACGACGCAGTTTGACGAGGTCAAGAACGGTGGCGACGACTTCCTCTCTGGTCTGGAGGAGGCTTCGGGCGACGAGTTCGAGCAGTTGGGTATCGATCCCAAGGAGTACGCCAAGACCTATCTCGAGGGCTTTGACTACAAGATCGGCGACGTGACGGTCGACGAGGACAAGGGTGTCGCGACCGCCGAGGTCTCTATCACATGCAAGTCTATGAACAAGATCGTCGAGGACTTCTCCACCCAGTATCAGGAGAAGGTCGCTGCGCTTGACACGGTTCCTTCCGATGACGAGCTGTACAAGATGGCCGGTCAGGTTATGGTCGATGTGACCAAGGCCACCGAGCCCAGGAAGACCACGGTTATCTTCAAGTACACCTGCAACGACGACGGCGAGTGGTCTGCCGACGACTCTGTCAACTCCGAGATGATGGATGCAATGCTGAGCTAGGGGAGTTACGCGGTAGTTTGTTACGGCGTTTTACCAAACGTCGTAACGGCCCGACGCTGCAAGCCCTCCAGAGCGGCAATCTGCCTTTCAACTTCGGCGGCATGATCAAAAGATCAATGCCGCCTTGTTTCAAGGCACCTTGCTCGCTCTGGCGGGCTTTCGCTGTCGTTGCCAAAACGACGGCGTTTCCTTGGCTGGCTTAGGTGGCACTTGTACCTGTGGCGTTGCCATCGCTGCCGAAGATGGCAGTTGGGGACGTTCCTTTTCTGCCGGCAGTTGGGGACACTCCTTGCGCCAGCGTTGCATCGAATGCTCGGGAAAATACGAGCCGGTATTTGGCCGAATAGCGGGTCACGGTTTCCGGATGGCGTGGGTTGCGGAAAGTGCGACCCGGAATATTGCTCTGAAACGGGATGCCGTTTCCCCGACAAGGCTCAACCGGAAAGCGCATCCCATTCTGAGGCGGCAAAACGGGATGCGCTTTCCGCACGACAGAATCTATGCAGCCGTGTTGAGCGACAGCCCCGCTACTCGCCCAGAATCAGCGCCGCGAGCTCGTCCTGGGTGTCCACCACGTAGTCGGCGCCGGCGGCTTCCAGCTCTGCGCGGCCGCGGAAGCCCCAGCTGACGCCCGCACTCTTAAGGCCGGCGTTGTGACCGGTCAGGATATCGACATTGGAATCGCCCACATAGAGCGTGGTCGACGGATCGGCGCCTAGCTCTTCCATCACATGCAGTGTGACGGGCGCTTCGGGCTTGGGCGGAAACGCATCGACACGGCCCTGTACCAGCGCAAAGCGCTCGGAACCAAAATACTTCTCGATAAGCGGAGCCGCCGAGACGTGGTCCTTGTTAGTGAGCACGGCAAGCTGCACACCTGCCGCGTGCAGGCGGTCGAGCATCTCGGTCGTGCCGGCATAGGGAGCGGTGTGGTCCTCCTTGTGCTCGCCGTAATAAGCCCTAAACTCGGCAAGCGTCTGCTCAAACATGCGACCGTCGCCCGCATACTCGGCAGGCATAAAGCGTTCGACTAGCTTGAGCATGCCGTTTCCCACCTTGTAGCGGTACTCGTCAACGGCAAACGTGGGCCAGCCGTGCATCTCGCAGGTATGGTTGCCGGCGGCTGCCAGGTCCTCGAGCGTGTTGAGGATGGTGCCGTCCAGGTCAAAGATCACATGGGAAAAAGCTGCTGCCATGGGTGCTCCTGCCGCTTGAGTTGTAAAACGCACCCCATGATACTGGGCATGCGTGCCGGGCATGTTTGGAATCTGAATATCTTTAATAGCCCTGAGCCTTTGTCGTTAGCAAATCCTCGGCAGCTGCTCTCCTACGAGCATGTCGAGGATGCGGGTCGATCCCCAGCCGGTGCGTACGCGCACGGCGGGGCGGGCGTCCTCGGCAAGCGGCAGCACGCGACCGATGATGGCGGCATTCTCGCCGTAGCGGGCGGCGCGCATGGCCGCCAGCGCGGCATCGGCCTGCTCGGCCGGCACCACGGCGACCATCTTGCCCTCGTTTGCCACCTGCAGCACATCGTAGCCGAGCATCTCACATGCCGCCTGCACGTCGGGGCGCACGGGCACGGCATCCTCGTCGATCTCCATGGCGACGCCGCTGGCCTGGGCAAACTCGTTGAGCGTGGATGCCAGGCCGCCGCGCGTGGGGTCGCGGAAGCAGCGGGTATCGGGGGCGGCGGCGAGCACATCGGCAATCAGATGATTGAGCGGCGCAGCGTCGCTTTCGATGTTGCTCGAAAACGCCAAGCCCTCGCGCTGGCTCATGATGGCGATGCCGTGGTCGCCTAGCGTACCCGATACCAGGATGGCGTCGCCGGGCCGACAGTTTGCACCGCTGAGCGCTACGCCCGCGGGCACCTCGCCCACGCCGGCGGTATTGATGTAGACGCCGTCGGCACCGCCACGCTCGACCACCTTGGTGTCGCCGGTGATTATGGACACGCCCGCCTCGCGCGCCGTTTCGGCCATGGTCTGCACAATCTGGCGCAGCTTGTCCATGGGATAGCCCTCTTCGAGGATAAAGCCGCATGAGAGGTAGCGCACGTTAGCGCCCGAGGTCGCGACGTCGTTGACGGTTCCGCATACGGCGAGTCGGCCGATATTGCCGCCGGGGAAGAACTGCGGCGTTACCACAAAGCTGTCGGTCGACATGGCGATTCGCCCGCTTGCGGGCAGTACGGCGACACCGGCATCGTTGCCCGCAAGCAGCTCGGGCGACCCAAAGGCATCCAGAAAGACCTCATCGATAATGCGTTTCATCATCTGGCCGCCGGAGCCGTGGCCCAGCAGGACGGTGCTATCGGTAACGCTATGGGACATATCGAAAACTCCAATCGTGGGTGGTGCCGGTACGCGGGGGCGTCCGGGCTAGTCGCGGTATCTAAAGTACGCCGCGCAGCTACCTTCGGAGCTCACCATGCACGGGCCGACGGGATGTTCGGGCGTGCAAGCGCGGCCAAACAGAGGACAGTCGCTCGGCGTGATGGCTCCGCGCAGCACGTCGCCGCAGCGGCAGCCGCGTGGCTCGACCGTCGGTTCAATGGGCACGTCAAAGCGGGCGCCGGCATCAAAGCGCGCGAATTCGGGTCGGATGGAAAGACCCGAATTCACAATCGGTCCCAGCCCGCGCCACGTGGTGTCGCACGGCTCAAACACCTGCTCGACCAGCTGGCGCGCCACGGGATTGCCGTCTGCGTTGACGCCACGGCGGTAGGCGTTGTCGATTGCGGGCCTGTGCTCGACAACCATCTGGACCAGCATACAGATGCCCTGCAAGATATCGACCGGTTCAAATCCCGTGACCACGCCGGGGGTCTCGAACTCGTCGACCAAAAACCCAAAGGGTGCCAGGCCTGTGATGGTAGCGACGTGACCCGGCAGGATAAAGCCGTCGATGGCGGTCTCGGGGTCGTTGGAGATCGCACGCAGAGCCGGCGGCGTGGTCTTATGGGCGCAGTAGACCGAGAAGTTCTGGAGTCCGCGCGCGTCGGCCTCCAGAACAGCAGCGGCAATGGTGGGCGTTGTGGTCTCAAAGCCGACGCCCATAAAGATAACCGGGCGTTCGGGATTTTGCTCAGCAATGTCGAGTGCGTCGAGCGGAGAATAGACGATGCGGATGTCGCGCCCCGCCGCCTTTTGCGCGGCAAGCGAGGTGGACGATCCGGGCACGCGCATCATGTCGCCAAAGGTGGTGATGATGGCGCCGTCCATGTTGGAAAGCGCGATTGCGTGATCGATGTCGCGGTTGGCGGTGACGCAAACGGGGCACCCCGGGCCGCTTAGCAGTTTGAGCCCCGTCGGCATAATGGAGCGAAAGCCATAGCGGCCAATGCTCACGGTATGCGTACCGCAGACTTCCATAAGGTTGATGCTGCGGTTGCCGACAAGCTCATGAATACGATCGATGAGCTCGCGGGCCAGCTTGGGGTCGCGAAATGCCGAAAAGTCGATACCGGAGCGAACCGGCTGCGCCGCCGCCACTAGTATGCCTCGGCCGGGTTGGTGGCGAGTTGGTCCTCTTCGGCCAGCTCGGTCATGGTATTGACGAGCTCGAGTGTCTCTTGGGCTTCCTGCTCGTCGACAATCTGAATGCCAAAGCCGGCGTGCACGAGAATATAGTCGCCTACCTGTGCCGTCGGCACGAGGCGCAGCGAAATGGGGCGCTCGATGCCCATCATGTCGACGGTCGCCTTAAGGTCGTCGTCGCGTTTGACCACTTTACCGGGAACGGCAAGGCACATAATGTTCCCCTTTTATACGTTTTGCGCTGGACAGGCGCCTAATTACCCATCAGTTGATGGTAGCGCTCGCGGGAGTCACGAGCAAACGCGTTACACCTGTGAGACGGCGGCGCGCAGGCTGGCAAAACAGCCTATCGCAACGCCGTCTGCGCGAGGCGAGCGCGAGCGATGGCGGCCTGACCGTAGGCGATGCAGCCGTCGTTGGCGGGTACAGCGTGGGGGACCAAGACGGCAAGACCGGCGTCTTTGAGTTCGTGGGTAAGGAGCTGAAGCAAAAGCCGGTTCATGAACACACCGCCCGAGAGCGCGACGGTATCGATGCCTTCGCGCGCGCAGATTTCGCGTGCGATGTGGGTCGTAGCGTGCGTAATGGCGATGTGAAACCCGAGGGCGAGCCGGTCGGCCGGCGCGCCTGCCTCGATTCCATTCAGAAGAGCTTCGATGAGCGGTTGGGGGTCCAAGATGGGGGAGTCGTCGGCAGACGTGAATACGCCTGTGTGATTGTTGTCGAGACGAACGGTCTTACCGCCGAGCGCGCGCCAGGCGGCGGCTTCGAGTTCTATGGCGGGTTCGCCCTCGTAGGTTGCCTTGCCGCAGATGCCCAGAATCGCTGCCGCGGCATCAAAGAGACGCCCCATGCTGCTGGTACGCGGGCTGTTGATGCCGCGCTCGATCATGGTGGCTGTCACGCTGCGTGTTTGCTCGTCGAGGGTGCCCAATAGCCCCGCGGCACCCGGATGCTCGAGCAGGCCGAGCTCGCTCAGCAGGGCAAAGGCATTGCGCCGGGCATCGCGCACGGATGCGGCTCCGCCTGGCAGCGCCCAGGTGCGCAGGTGCGCGGCGCGTTCAAAATCGGCAAGGCCGGCGATAAGAAACTCACCGCCCCATATGGTGCCGTCGGTGCCGGCACCCGTACCATCAAAGGCAATACCGAGGACGCGCGCATCGGGCGCAAGCCGGCCAGCGACAATCGCCTCTGCCATTACGCTCGCGATGTGCGCATGATGATGTTGGATTTCGATTAGCGGCAGACTGTGCTCCCGTGCCCGCTCACGCGCCCACTGGCTCGATAGATAGTTGGGATGCATGTCGCATGCCAGGGCGGCAGGCGTCAGGTCAAAGAGGTTTTCTAGACGTGCGCGGGCGGCGCTCCAGGCATCGAAGGCCGCGCCGTTTTCGACATCGCCGATATGCTGCGACACAAAACAGGCCACATGGCCGTCGGCGTCCTCGCGCGTGAGCGCGATCGTGGCTTTTTGCTGCGGCCCGCAGGCGAGCACGCAGGGTGCAGTGCCGTCGAGCGCCGGCAGCGACAACGGTTGCGGCGCATATCCGCGTGCACGACGCACAGGCATGACGGTGCCGTCGACCACACGTACCACGGAGTCGTCGTAGCGTGAGAGAATCGCACGGTCGTTGCCAAGTAGCGCGTCGGCGATGCCAGCGGCAACAAGATGTTCCCATGCAAGGGCATCGTCGGTCTCGATAGGTTCCTCGCTCAGGTTTCCGCTGGTCATGACCAGCGCGTGCATGCCATGCGACGAGGCAGCTGCAAGCAGCAGATGCTGAAGCGGTGTATAGGGGAGCATGACGCCGAGCTCGGGTAGATCGTGCGCGACGGATGGCGCGAGCGTAAGGCCGTCGGGGGAATCTCCCTCGCCAACAACACGGCGGCGCAGCGGCACAATGGGGCGGATGCTGCCGGCCAGCAAGTCGCGCTCGGCATCATCGACATGGCACAGGCGTTCAGTATCGGCAAGGCTGCGCACCATAACGGCAAGCGGCTTGTTGCTGCGGCGCTTGCGACGGCGCAGCTCGACCACCGCCTGCTCATTGGCGGCGTTGCAGGCCAGATGGAATCCGCCCAGCCCCTTGATGGCGACAATACCGCCGCTGGCCAGCAGCTCGACACAGCGGTCAATAATGGCATCGCTGGTTTCGCGCGTGCTGCCGACGGCCGGCATCGCCCCCAGACCCTCGAGCTCCATGTCGCCCGCCGCCTCGCGCCAGGTAATATGTGGCCCGCAGTCAAAGCAGGCATCGGGCTGCGCATGAAAGCGCCGGTCAAGCGGGTCGCCATACTCTGCGGCGCACTCGGGGCACATAGGAAAGCAATCCATCGACGTGGCCGCTCGGTCATAAGGCAGCGATCGGATGATGGTAAAGCGCGGCCCGCAGTTGGTGCAGTTGATAAAGGGGTAGTGATAGCGTCGGTCGGTGGGGTCGAACAGTTCGCGCAGGCAGTCGTCACAGGTGGCGATATCGGGGGAGATGAGCGTCGTGTGCACGGTCTGATCCTGCGACGCTACAATACGAAAGGCCTGCTCATCGTCGGTATCCCAAGCGTCGGGCTCCAGGTCCTCAACAGCGACATGCTCAACGCGGGCCGCGGCAGGCGCGTGCTCCGACAGCGCGGTGACAAATTCGTCGAGTGCCTCGACTGAAGCATGCGCCTCGATGTGCACGCCATCGCCCGCGTTGAGCACCCAGCCGCAAATGCCATGCGCCATAGCCTCGCGATACACAAATGGCCGCATGCCAACGCCCTGCACAATGCCCGTTACATGGATATGCACATGTCGCATGCGACCTTCCTTCGTTGAAACCTGTCCCTTTTTGGCAGGTGCGCTGTGGGAAATCCCGCTACAGCCCCAGGCTTTGCTTGGTGGCGGCGCAGGTGAGCTCGCCGTGCTTAACGCCGCGCAGCCCCAGCAACCGGTCCGCTAGCTCATAGACGCGTTTGCCGCGACCCTTGAGCGCCAGAATCTCCAGGCAGTTGTGGTGGTCCAGATGCACGTGCATGGTCGAGACGATCTCGTCGGTGTAGTCGTGCTGCACCTCGTCCAGACGGCGCGTCAGATCGCCGGTATGGTGGTCATAGATCATGGTGAGCGAACCGATGACCTGCTCGTCGGGCGTGCGCATCTGTTCCTTGGCGATCGAGGCGCGAATCAGATCGCGTACGGCCTCGGATCGGTTAGCCACGTCACCACGGCGCGCGATCTGCTCGTCAAAGCGGCGCAGCAGGTCGTCGGGCGCGGTGACCGAAAAGCGGACCAGCTCGGAGCTGGAGCCGCTGCAGCGGCAGCTCGCATCGTCGTCCACACCGTGATCGTGCGCGTGCTCGTGTTCGGCCACCTTACACCAGCTTCACGGAGCCGACGGAGTTGTGGTCGGCCTCGATGGCTTCCTCGTAGCCCTCGAGCGCGTCATGCGCCTCGTGCAACGCGGCCATGGCGGCCTCGAGCTTGGCGCCGATGCGCTCCATGTCAAAATTCTCGGTCGCATGCAGCAACTGATGGCTCCATTCGTGAGCGAGCTCGATGGTGTCGTCGACCTGTTTGACGCTCATGGCAAGCTGGCTCATGTTCATTCCAACATCATGCATGGGAAATCTCCTTTTGTATGGGGCAGTTCAGTGGTTCAGATTTTACTACGCCCGCTTTGCGCGCAGCTGCATAAGAAAACGGGTGCGAGCCTGTGCGACCCGCACCCGTTCACTGGGGGCTGTTTGTAACTACCATACTATCCGTGGTCGCATGCCTTGCGTTTGGCACTCCGGTGAGCGGTGCGAAACCGCTCATGGACGGCAGACAAGTAACAAGCGTATTACAGATGTTTCTCCAGCAGTGCCTGAAGTCTTGCCTTGGGTAAGGCGCCAACCGAGCGGTCGACCTCCTCGCCGTTCTTAAAGACGATCAGCGTGGGGATGCTCATGACGCCAAACTTCATGGCCAGGTCCTGGTTGTCGTCGACGTTGCACTTGGCCACAGCCAACTTGCCGGCCAGCTCGTCGGCAACCTCGTCTACGATGGGCGAGAGCGAGCGGCAGGGGCCGCACCACGGGGCCCAAAAATCAACCAGTACGGGCAGGCTATCGTTGACGACAGCGCCGAAGTTCTCGGGGGTAATCTGCTTAATGTCAGCCATGGTGACCTCCATAATACGACGCGGCTCGGCCGCGTAAAACTCAGTACGACCGTGCTTATACCCAGCGGCCCGCAAAGCAACCACTCGCGGGCGGCTCTTTTATATAATGGTGGGCACGCAAACGATTGGAGAGCGCATGCCCACGTCACAAAGCCAGAAAAAAGAAGCCATCGCTCAGGCGACCGAGCAGGAGCTCGCGTCGCTTGCAGATCGCGGTGTGCGTATCGCGGGCAACGCGTGCTCGCCGATTGTGCTGGTCAAAGGCGATTTGGATGAAGCCGAGTGCTCGGGCGGCGAGCTGGCCGCCGGCGCGGATGGCGCCGCGTTGCGCAAGGCGCTCGGTGCCATCGGATATGCCCCCGAGGATTTTTGTGTGCTGGCAAGCGTCGCCGGCGCGGGCGACGGAGCGGTCGCGGCGGGCGAGGCCCTGACGTGCGACCTGTTCCGCGAGGCGCTGGAGACCTTGGACCCCGAGGCGGTGCTGCTGCTGGACAACAGTGCGGCCGATGTCATGCGCGAGACCTATGCCGATATGCTTGTGGCAATTGATGACTTTGACACCGCCATGCTCAAGCCCGGCCTGGTCGCCCATGTGCAGGGGCGCCGCGTGCTGGCGCTCGACGGTTTTGAGGCGGCGCTCACCGACAAGGCCGCCAAGCAGCGCATGTGGGCCTACATTAAGCAGCTGACCCCGGCGGCTGCACCGCTGTAGCGAGGTTGGCGGCAGCCCCTACATCACGGCGCGCAGCTCAAACCGGTCGCCGTTAATGCGGAACTGGCAGTTGCCGTTCATGCGCTCGACGGCAAGCATAATGCTCTTGGTGCCAAAGCCGTGCCCAGTGTGCTGAGCCACGGGCATGCCGTCGACCATGTGCGGCGCACGGCCAAACGTGTTGGAAACCAGCAATAGAAGCTGACCGTCTTCGTAGCGAAGGTCCAGGTCGACAAACCGCTTGCCTTCGGGGGCGGCGCTCGCCGCGGCGATGGCATTGTCCAGGGCGTTCGATACCACACTGAATAGATCGACATCGCCCACGTGGACGGTTTCGGGCACGGCGGCGTGCAGGTCGGCGGTGATGCCGTGCGCGTTGATGTCCGCGGAAAGCGACGAGAGCGCAATGTTGACCGTTTCGTTGGCGCAGTAGCGGCGCACGGCGGTGCGGTCGTTGGTCTCGCAGAGCGCGTCGATGCGCTCGAGTGCCTCATCGGTGTGACCCTCTTCGATCAGGGCCGCTAGACCGCGCAGGTAGTGGCGCATGTCGTGACGGAGAACCGAGAGCTCGCGTCCGGACTGGCGCCAGGCTTCGAGCTCTTTGATGGCCGCGCTGTCGCGGGTCGCGAGCATCCAGCGCTCGCGCTCGGCGATTTCCTTTGCCTCGTATTCGCGAAGGTAGACGGCAAGAAACATAAGGTAGAACGCGCAGAGGGCGAACGCCAAAAACTCAACGGTTACTACCGAGCCCGAGTGGAAGAGCGTGGTATAGACGTTGGTGGCGTAGTCGAAGATGTAGTAGACGAGCGGCAGGATGAGCAGAATCTCCAACTCGGTGGGGCTTTTGGCCGCCAGGCGCGGACCGATGTCTCTGGCCCAATGCAGCAAGATCGCAAAGACGCCGAGCGTCGTGATGATGCGCGCCGCGTAATATGCGATTTGCGAATCGGTGGCAGCGAATGCGGCGATGCCCATCCAGTTGCTAAACTGGCAGCTCAGGTAGGCACTGGTAACGCCCAGGATGGCGAGCAGCGGACTCAGGCGATAGCGTACGCACAGGTAGACGACAAGCGGCAGATACACGACGAGTGGATAGGCCTGTCGGGCGAAAAGCTCGCCGCCGACGGCATTGGCGAGGCCGAATGCGCATCCGGTTACGGCGCCGACCCCCACCAGCTTCCACCGTATGCCGAAAACACCCGGACGATGCCGTGCAGATCGCTTCGCTCTGCTATAGTCTCCCAAATTCACGTTTTCTATTGGGATGGTGGTTAATATGGGCGACATACTCGAATCGTTCCTGCGCGTGGCGATGGTGGTATTCATCGTCGGTCCGCTCACTGCATGGGTCGCCCGTCGCGGCGCGCGCGAGCGCAGTGAGGCGACGGACAGCCTCGATCGCTTCACGGTGCGCATGCCCGCTGCCATTCGCACGATCATCGCCTGCTGCGCCGTCGCGTTCGAACTGCTCATGCTGGGTGTCTACGTCTGGCAGGGCGTCTCGTTGGGCGAGTGGGACCACGAACTTGTGTGGTTCGGTCACGCCATGGCGCTCGCGGGCATGGCCATCTGGGCCCTGCTGAGCATCCCGCGCATCGACGTGGACGGTGAGCGAATTCTCTCGCGTAACGCCTTCGGCATCCGCAAGGAGACGACGTTTGGCAACATCACCCGTGCAACGCTTCACACGCAGATGATGAGGATCGACCTGTTCGAGGGCGACCGGAAGTTCTGCTCGATAAGCCTCGAGGGGGTGTGCTCGCTCAACCTCCTCGCCCGTCTGGAGGAAGAGGGCATCGAGGTCTCGGACGCTGTTGACGGCCCGATGACCAAGGCGGGTCTGTGTTGGTCTGCCATCAAGCCGTTGACGATTGTTTTCAACGGTATGGCGCTCGTCTTCTCGCTCGTGATCGCCTTCATGGCTGTTTTCACCGACGCCGGTGCTCGTCTGCTCCTGCTCGTCCCATGCCTCTTCCTGTTCATAGGGGGACTCCTGCCTCTGCTCATGCTCAGCATGCCCGCCCGTGGTATCTACGAGATCGGCAGACAGGAGCGCGAACTCGGTTTCTCCTTCGCCGAGGAGATGGCGAGCCGAGGTGCCACGGGCACCTCGCTTGTCGACGACGATTGGTTCATCGAGATCAGCAACGCCCGCGTCGTGGCGTTCCGCCGCGATTATCTCAAGAAGGTCACGGCGCACGAGGATAGCGAGAGCGGCGACCGTTGCACGGTGACCACGAAAGGCGGTCGCAAAATCAAGGTGTACGCAGCGGGCAGCACGCTCGAGGACCTGCGCTCGTGGTTCAAACAGGGTGCCAAGGCCAGAAGCACGCTCGACCGTGCAGAGGACGTGCTCGAGACGACGTCTGATTGGGTTGTCTGACCTGTATCGTCTTTTCGGACACGCATGCTAGAGGCCCAATCCTTTAGAATGCATTCATCGACGACCGAGAGGACGGTATGCTATGTCCAACCCAGCCGCCAAGTACACCGACGAGTTCAGGCGCGAGACCGCCGACTACATCATCTCGACGGGCAGGCCGATAACGGAATACTGCGCAGAACTGGGCCTGAATTCCAAGACCGTGAACAAGTGGGTGCAGAGCCGCCGGCGCGAGCTTGCCGGCGGGCCCGACCCCAAGGCCGAGGACCGCGAGCTTCGCGAGGCGAAAAGGCGCATACGCGAGCTCGAGATGGAGAACGCCTTCTTGAAAAAAGCCGCGGCCTTCTTCGCCAAAAGCCAGGCGTAGCCGCATGCTACCGGATGATGTTGGCGGAGAAGGCCGAATTCCCGGTGAAAATGATGGCTCGCGTGCTCGGCGTGAGCCGATCGGGCTTCTACTCGTGGCTCTCCAACGGCTGCCCGCGAGAAGACTGGTCGGCCGAGCGCGAGGCGGTCCGGCGCGTGTGGCTGGAGTCGGACCGCAGGTTCGGCTTCCGGTTCGTGAAATGCTTCCTGCCCGGCGAGTTCTCCGGATTGACCCTGTACAGGGTGCGCAAGCTGATGCGCGAGCTGGGAATACGCGGCTGCACGCCCAACGCCAGGAAGCGCACCACCATCCCCGACCCGAAGGCCAGGCCCCGGCCCGACCTGGTGCGCCGCGACTTCACCAGTCCCGTTCCAACCTGCAAGCTCGTGGGCGACATCACCTACCTGCGCACCGGCGAGGGATGGCTGTACCTGTCGACGGTCATCGACCTCAACACCCGCATGGTGGTGGGCTGGTCGCTCTCCGAGCGCATGACCGCCGACATCGTGGTTTCGGCGCTGGCGTCGGCCAAATCGCGCGGCTACGTGGCCGGCAACGCGATATTCCACGCCGACCGCGGCGCCCAGTACACCAGCAGGCTTCTGGCCGAATGGGCGCGCGACAACGACGTGCGGCTGTCCTGCAGCCGCACCGGCAACTGCCACGACAACGCGGTGGCCGAGTCGTTCCTCGCCACGCTGAAGAACGAGATGTACTACAGGCGCAGCTTCCCGACCAGGGATTCCGCCAAGCACGCGGTGGTCGAGTTCATCGAGGCGTACTACAACCGCCGAAGGCCCCGCTCGACGATCGGCTACAAGGTGCCGGCCGAGGCCATGGCGGCCTTCTTCGAGAGAACCGAGCCCAAGCCCGAGGCCATGCCTATGGCCGCTTGATTCCTCGAGCTTGCGTGTCCGAAATCTTGACACAGGTCAGAAGGCCTCGATGCCAGCGCTGCGCCGATATGGGGCAGCGGCCCCCCGTTGGCCGCCATGGCCCTGACTTCCGAGCGTATGCTGGCGCCGCTCGTCTTAAGACATCGACCTCCATCCGGAGCCTGCGGTTCTCGCGCTCGAGCTCCAGGATCCGGTTCTGCTCGGGCGTGCGGTTGTCCGCGGCGCGCGGCGAGCCGGTCTCGTTTATCGACTTGACCCGCCTCTCCACGGTGCTCTTGTCGAGGTCGCACTCGTCCATGGCCTCGCGCCTGGGCTTTCCGGCGTTGTGGAGATCGACTATCTTCCTCTTGAACTCGTCGGTGAAATGCCTCGGTCTGGGGCCGGTCGAGGCCGAGCCCCCGGTCCGGCTGGGGTAGCATGTCGCTGCGGACCATTGTCTTTCCTCTCGTTGAATATCTAGGCGCTGACGATTCTAGGCGATGGCCCTCTCTTGCTTCTTACACCTCGATTGTGCTCGCTACCCCCAGCGGGTCCGAATCGAGCGATTCGGGCCCGCTTTTGGGGTCTGCCGGAAGCCCGGTGGTCAAAAAAGGCCAAATATGAGTACTGTTACCAGTTTAGTGGCAGCCAAATGGCCTCCAAAATCGGTGCCAGCGGCCAAAAGCGCATCGATTTTCGTCCGTCAGAGTCACGATCGGGCTCCAAACAAGGCGATTTTGCTGATCTGGACCGGAAAATCGCTGCTACTAATTTGGTGACAGTACTCATATTTGGCCTTTTTTGACCACTGCCCCTTGGTCCAGGACAAAACGGGCTGCTCGAATCTTGGGGCGGATCCATTTTCGACTATCCTCAGCTTGCTAGTTCGAAAACGGACCCGCTCCAAGATTGAATCTTTATTCCAACTTTACACCTAGGTTTACAGCTGTCTTGTCAGCTGTAAACCTAGGTGTCATACTAAAGCCCCAAGATTCGCCAAAAGAGAGGGGCCTTGATGGCACAGAGCGCGAACATGGATGCGTCGGAGCTTGCACGCGACATTGCGGCCGGCCTGGCATCGGCAACGACGGCAACGGAGCGCGCGGCATTGGTGCCCGCAGAGCTCGTCGAGGCCATTCAGCAACTTAAAACCCAGCGCGACGCGGTGATCCTGGCGCACTATTACGTGGCGCCCGAGGTCCAGGCTGTGGCCGATTACGTCGGCGACAGCTTCTACCTGGCTAAGCTCGCCAAGAGCCTGCCGCAGCAGACCATCGTGCTGTGCGGCGTGGAGTTTATGGGCGAGAGCGCCAAGCTGCTCAACCCCACCAAGACCGTGCTGCTGCCCGAGCCGGGCGCGGACTGCCCCATGGCTCATATGGTCAAGCGCGAGACGGTCGACGCGGCGCGCGCCGAGTACGGCGACGACCTGGCCGTGGTCTGCTACGTCAACTCCACGGTCGAGATCAAGAGCTGGAGCGACGTGTGCGTCACCAGCTCCAACGCCGTCAAGATCGTGTCCGAGCTGCCGCAGCAGCATATCCTGTTCATTCCCGACCAAAACCTCGGCCGCTTCGTAGCCGAGCAGGTGCCGCAAAAGCACGTCATTCTCAACAACGGCTACTGCCCGCGCCATCACATCATCACCGTCGAGCAGATCGTCGACGCGACGGAGGCCCACCCCGACGCGCTCGTGCTGGCGCACCCCGAGTGCAAGGCCGACGTCCTGGCCGAGGCCGACTACATCGGCTCCACCGCCGGCATCATCAAGTATGCCGAGGAGTCCGACGCGAGCGAGTTCATTATCGTGACGGTTCGCGGCGTGCTCTACGAGCTCGAGCGCCGCTGCCAGGGCACCGGCAAGAAGTTCTACTTCCCCGCGGTGCAGCCCACCTGCGTCAACATGGACCTCATCACGCTCGAAAAGCTCGTGCGCTGCCTGGAGACGGGCGAGGGCGAGGTGCAGATCGGCGTCTCGGACGAGGCGGCAGACCAGGCCAAGCTCACGCTCGACCGCATGCTCGAGTACGCAGCACGCTAGAACAATGTGGCATGAGGGACGGTTCCTTATGTCACATTCAAGGGAGAGGATTCCTGTGGAAACCAAGCAATACCCCGATATGGAGTGCGACGTCGTCATTGCCGGCTGCGGCGTGGCGGGCCTGTACGCGGCGCTCAACCTGCCGACGAGTACGCGCGTGATCATGCTCTCCAAGGGCGCGGTCGACGAGTGCGATTCGATGCTCGCGCAGGGCGGCATCTGCGTGCTGCCCGAGGGCTCGGACTACGATGCCTTCTTTGAGGACACCATGCACGCCGGCCATTACGAGAACCGCCGCGAGAGCGTCGACATCATGATCCGCTCGAGCCGCTCGGTCATCAACGACCTGCTAGCGATGGGCGTGGATTTTGAGCGCAAGGCCGATGGCGGCCTCGACTTTACCCGCGAGGGCGCGCACAGCCGTCCGCGCATTGCCTTCCATGCCGACATTACGGGCAAGGAGATTACGACCAAGCTGCTTCAGGCCGTCCGCAAGCTGGACAACGTGCAGATTCTCGAACACGTTGCCATGACCGACATCCTGACGGCCGAGCGCGATGGGGCCACGGTGTGCACTGGTGTCGTCGCTGTTGCCGTGGACGAGGACGATTCAGCTCGCCCCGCCGACGAGCTGGCAAATGCCGCTGAGGGCGTGCATGTCGGTAAGCCGTTTAAGATCCATGCCCGCCATACGCTGTGGGCGACGGGCGGCATCGGTGGCGTATACGACCATTCGACCAACTACCCGCAGCTCACGGGCGACGCCTGCTACATCGCGCAGGAGCACGGCATTAAGATGGAGCACCTGGACTACGTGCAGATCCACCCCACGGGACTGTTCTCGCCGCAGCCAGGCCGCACCTTCCTGATCAGCGAGAGCTGCCGCGGCGAGGGCGCGATTTTGCTCAACGCCGCCGGTGAGCGCTTTACCGACGAGCTTCAGCCGCGCGATGTGGTCGCTGCCGCTATTCGCGAGCAGATGAAGCAGGACGGTACTGAGCACGAGTGGCTGAGCTTTGCCCCCGTCGAGCGCGATGTAGTGACCGGGCACTTTGCCAACATTCGCGCACGCTGCTTGGAGGACGGCCGCGACATCTTGGACGAGCCCATCCCCGTTACGCCCACGCAGCACTACTTTATGGGCGGCGTATGGGTCGATAAGGACGGCCGCACTTCGATGCCCGAGCTCTACGCCGCGGGCGAGACGGCTTGCAACGGCGTTCACGGCAAGAATCGCCTTGCATCAAATAGTCTGCTCGAGGCGCTGGTCTGGGGTCGTCGCGCCGCGTGGTACATGCGCACCGGCGAGTCGCTGGCCGTGGAGCAGGCGGGCGAGCCCGCGCTCGATGGACGCCATCGCGCCCTGAGTTCCGATACCCTTGCAATCGATGATTTGGCCCGTGCCGCCGGCACGCAGGCCGCAGAGGAGTAGACCATGAATCCCATTACCATGAAGCTCGTCGTCGATGATCTGATTTTGCAGGCTCTGCGCGAGGACATTACGTTTGAGGACGTGAGCACGGCGAGCGTGTGCCCCACGGCGCGTCCCGCCACGGTGGAGCTTATCGCCAAGGCCGACGGCATCATCGCCGGCTTGGATGTGTTTGCCCGTACCTTTGAGCTGCTGGATTCGCAGAGCTCGGTGCTGCTCGACGTTGCCGATGGCGACGAGGTGCACGCCGGCGACCATGTGGGTCAGGTGCGCGGCGATGCGCGCGTGCTGCTTTCGGGTGAGCGCGTGGCGCTCAACTACCTGCAGCGCATGAGCGGCATCGCTACCTACACGCACAGCATGGCCGCGGCGCTCGAGGGAACCAAGACCGTGCTCGTCGACACGCGCAAGACCACGCCGGGCATGCGCGTGTTTGAGAAGGCGGCGGTTGAGATTGGCGGCGGCAGCAACCACCGCTACAACCTGTCGACGGCCGTCATGCTCAAGGACAACCATATCGATGCCGCCGGTGGCGTGACGCGCGCGATCGAGATGGCGCGCGCCCATGCGTCGTTTACCACGACAGTTGAGATTGAGTGCGAGAACCTGGACATGGTGCGCGAAGCCGTGGAGGCCGGTGCCGACATTATCATGCTCGACAACATGACCCATGACGACATGGCCGCCGCCATCGAGCTTATCGCCGGTCGCGCCAAGACCGAGTGCTCGGGCAACGTGGACGCCAGCAACATTCGCGCCCTGGCCGATCTGGGTGTCGACTATATTAGCTCGGGCGCCCTGACGCACTCTGCGCCGATCCTCGACCTCTCGCTTAAGCACCTGCGTCTGCTGGACGGTAAATAATGAACGCCCGCGAGCGTCGCCGTGCCATCATGGGCGTGCTCGAAGGAGCCAAGGAGCCCGTTTCGGGCAGCGCACTTGCCCGCGAGGTTGGCGTGAGCCGTCAGGTCGTGGTTCAGGATATTGCCCTGTTGCGTGCCGATGGGCACGATATCGTGGCGACCAACCGCGGCTACGTGCTGCAGGAGGCCCCCAGCAGCCCCGCCGTGCCCACGCGCTTGGTCAAGGTTCGCCACAGCGTGGAGCAGGCAGGCGATGAGCTCACGAGTATCGTCGACGCCGGTGGCGCCGTGCTCAACGTGATCGTCAATCACCGCGTGTACGGCAAGATCACGGCCGACCTGGACATCCGCAACCGCCGCGATGTCGAGCGCTACCTAGAGGGCATCGCCAGCGGCAAGAGCTTCCCGCTGCTGACGGTGACGAGCGGCTACCACTTCCATCGCATCGCGGCGGAAGACGAGCAGACCCTCGACGAGATCGAGGCCATACTCAAGGAGAAAGGCTACCTTGCCGATTTAATGCCCTACGAGGATGATTTGTCCTAACCCGATACTGTCTTTATAAGTTGCGGTGAAATAGTTCCTACAATCGGCACCTAAGCAATGAGCCAGGAACTATTCCACCGCAACTGCCAAGGTAGCCCCGTCCCCAATTAGCTGCCTGTACAAACAAAAGGAGGCCTCCGCGGCGATGCGGAAGCCTCCTTTTTTGTGCACGGTGTACTTTTGAGTGTGCAAGTGGGGGAGTTGTTACTCCTCGACGATCTCGGTGATCGCGCCAGCGGGGCAAGCGTCCTGGCAAGCGCCACAGGCGACGCAGGAGTCCTCGTCGGCGACGGTAGCGACGTCCTGGAGCTCCAGAACGCCAGCGGGGCAGGAGTCGACGCAAACGCCACAAGCGATGCACTCGTCGGCATCAATTACGGGATGAGCCATGGTAGTTTCCTCTCTGTTGACCGACGCTACAGGCGATGCGCGTCGGTTTGATTCGGGCAAAAACATACCACGGGAGCGACCGTTTGCAATACCCTCTGGCCGGCATCTTCATACCGTTCGCCGAGTATGCCAAGGTTTACTAAAAAACGCGCAGGTGGGGCCGTTGAGCTGCGCAAATGTTAGCTATAGGTGACTTGTAATATTGACCTATTGAGCGCGCCTGCGGAAAGGGCATCCCGTTATTTGGCCGAAAACCGGGTCGCAGTTTCCGGTTGGGCCCGCTAGCGGAAACTGCGACCCGGTATCAGCTCTCAAAACGGGATACGGTTTCCGGTTGAGCCTTCAGACGGAAACTGCGACCCGGAATCCACGCTCAAACCGGGATGCGCTTGCCGCAAGACGGCCCCCAGGCACCCCCGGACGCAAACCTCAGCCATCTCTACATAGATCTCAATAGATTTGCCGAGAACTCATTCAGCGCATCTACCTGCGCATTTAAGAACCTAAACTCTCAACAATAAGAAATCTTATATGAATTGACTTAGATTTTGTATATTCCGGCCCATAAGGGGATACACTACATCCTGAAAGACAAGCCGAAGCGCCGCGCGACAGATCGTCGAGGCGGCGCGAACGCAAAAGAGAGAGGGAATTTCTAATGGGCAAGATTCTTGGTATCGACCTTGGTACTACTAACTCCGCAATGGCCGTCCTCGAGGGCGGTTCTCCGACCATCATCGTGAACGCCGAGGGCGACCGCACCACCCCGTCCGTCGTGGGCTTCCGTGCCGACGGCGACCGCGTCGTGGGTAAGGCCGCTAAGAACCAGGCTGTCACCAACCCCAAGAACACCGTGTTCTCCATCAAGCGCTTCATGGGCCGCAAGTACTCCGAGTGCACCTCCGAGCTCAAGACCGTGCCGTATGAGGTCAAGGAGGGCCAGGGCGGCCGTGCCGTCGTCGACATCGAGGGCAAGGATTACACCGCCGAGCAGGTGAGCGCCATGGTGCTCGCAAAGATGAAGGCCGACGCTGAGAAGTACCTGGGCGAGACCGTCACCGACGCCGTCATCACCGTCCCGGCCTACTTCAACGACGCCCAGCGTCAGGCCACCAAGGACGCCGGTAAGATCGCCGGCCTCAACGTCAAGCGTATCGTCAACGAGCCGACCGCTGCTGCTCTGGCCTATGGCCTGGACAAGCAGGGCTCCGACCAGCGCATCCTGGTCTTCGACCTGGGCGGCGGCACCTTCGACGTCTCCATCCTCGACCTCGCTGACGGCGTGTTTGAGGTTCTGTCCACCTCGGGCGACAACCACCTGGGCGGCGACGACTGGGATCAGCGCGTCATCGACTGGATGGCCGATAAGTTCCAGCAGGAGAACGGTGTCGACCTGCGTCAGGACCCCATGGCCCTGCAGCGTCTGAAGGAGGCCGCCGAGAACGCCAAGAAGGAGCTCTCCGCAGCCCAGCAGTCCACCATCAACCTGCCGTTCATCACCATGAACCAGTCTGGCCCGCTGCACCTCAACTACACGCTGACCCGCGCCGAGTTCGAGAAGATCACCCGCGACCTGCTCGAGCGCTGCAAGCAGCCTGTCACCAACGCCCTGCGCGACGCCAAGCTTAAGCTCTCCGATCTGACCGAGGTCATCCTCGTCGGCGGCTCCACCCGTATGCCCGCCGTCCAGGATCTGGTCAAGACCATGACCGGCAAGCAGCCCAACATGTCCGTGAACCCCGACGAGGTCGTTGCCGACGGCGCTGCCGTCCAGGGCGGCGTGCTCACCGGCGACGTCGAGGGCATCCTGCTGCTCGACGTTACCCCGCTGTCGCTGGGCGTCGAGACCATGGGCGGCATCATGACCAAGATGATCGACCGCAACACCACGATCCCGACCTCCAAGACCGAGGTCTACTCCACCGCTGCCGACAACCAGACCAGCGTCGAGATCAACGTGCTCCAGGGCGAGCGCGAGCTTGCCCGCGATAACAAGTCGCTCGGTAAGTTCCAGCTGACCGGTATCCCGGCTGCCCGCCGCGGTGTGCCGCAGATCGAGGTCACCTTCGACATCGACGCCAACGGCATCGTCAAGGTCTCTGCTAAGGACAAGGGCACCGGCAAGGAGCAGCAGATCACCATTTCCGGCTCCACCGCGCTTTCCGACGACGAAGTCGATCGCATGGTCAAGGACGCCGAGGCTCATGCCGAGGAGGACAAGAAGCAGAAGGAAGAGGTCGAGGTCCGCAACCAGACCGACAGCCTGTGCTACTCCACCGAGCAGACCCTCAACGAGCTGGGCGACAAGGTTTCCGCCGATGTGAAGTCCAAGGCCGAGGCCGCTATCGCCGACGCCAAGAAGGCGCTCGAGGGCTCTGACGTCGAGGCCATCAAGGCCGCTGGCGAATCCCTGCAGTCCGTAGCCTACGAGCTGGCTCAGGTTGTCTACGCCGACGCTCAGCAGCAGACCGACGGCGCCGCCGGTGCCCAGCCTGCCGACGATGACGTTGTCGACGCCGACTACGAGGTTGTGGACGACGAGGACAAGTAATCATGTCCGCCCGTAAAGCTCGCACGGAGGCGGCCGCCGCTGGCGCCGCCCCCGTTGACTCTGAGGAGAAGGACGTGAAGATTCCCGTAGAGGCCGTCGACGATACCGAGGCCAACGAGGCCGAGGCCGCCGAGGCTGCCGAGAACCAGGTAGAGGATTCCAACAAGGAGGCGACGATGACCGAGGACGAGATGGTGGAAGCCGCTATCCGCGCCGGTGAGGAAGCCGCCGACAACGACTTTAAGCTCAAGTTCGAGCAGGCCCAAAAGGAGCTTGCCGACGTACGCAGCGAGCTCGATGCTGCGGCAGAGGCTCAGAAGGCCGCCGAGGACAAGGCAAAGGACGCCACCGAGCGTACCGCCCGTCTGCAGGCCGACTGGGAGAACTTCCGTCGCCGCACCGCCAGCGAGCGTATCGCCGAGCGCGAGCGCGCGACCGAGAAGCTTGTCACCGCGCTGTTGCCGGTGGTTGACGATATCGAGCGTGCAATCGACCATGCCCGTAGCCAGGAGCTTTCCGACGACTTTAAGCAGTTCGTCGATGGCGTTGATGCGGTGCATGCCAAGCTGCTCGATGTGTTTGCGCACGAGGGCGTTGAGCCCATCGACCCCAAGGGCGAGGCGTTCGATCCGCTCGAGCACCAGGCCGTGGGGCGTGTCGAGGACGCATCGCAGTACGACGAGACCGTCAACGACGTGTACCAGAAGGGCTACCGCATGGCGGATCGCATCCTGCGCTCCGCGATGGTGACGGTGACCTACGGTGGCGAGAAACGCCCCGCACCGGAGCCCGAAGCGGCGCCCGAGGATGCTACGGCCGATACGGCCGAGAGCACCGAGGAGTAATTGAGAAGGGCCCCGGGGCAACACCCGGGGCCCTTTCTGGCCTAGTGCCATATGACAGTATGAGCCGCCGCCCGTTGAGCGGTGGATGAAACAGGAGAGGAGCTACGATGGCTGCAGGCAAAACCTTCTATGACATCCTGGGCGTATCCAAGAGCGCCTCCGACAAAGAGATCAAGAGCGCGTTTCGCAAGCTCGCGCAAAAATACCACCCCGATGCCGGCGGCGACGAGGCCAAGTTCAAGGAGATTAGCGAGGCTTACGAGACGCTTTCGGACGAGAAGAAGCGCAAAGAGTACGACCAGATGCTCATGTTCGGCGGCATGCCGGGCGCGGGCGGCGCGTATGGCGGCGGCTACGGTGCCGGCGCCGGTGCGAGCGGCTGGGGCGATATCTTCGACAGCATCTTTAGCGGCAACGGCGCCTGGGGCAGCGATTGGGGCTCGGGCTTTGCCGGGGCTGCGGGTGCTGCCGGTGCCGGCGCGGGCCGCAGCCGTGCTCGCAAGGGCGGCGACCTGTCGCTGACTGTCGACGTGACGGCCGAGGACGCGTTCCGCGGCGTGACGCACAAGGTCACCTACCGCATTCCCTCGACGGGCGAGCAGCAGACCATTACGGTCTCGGTGCCTGCGGGCGCCGTGGATGGCGGCAAGCTGCGCTACAAGCGTCGCGGCGAGTATGGCGTTGCCGGCGGCGAGCGCGGTGACCTGGTCGTGACCACGCACGTGGAGGAGCATCCGCTGTTTAAGCGTAAAGGTGCCGATGTGACCATGGAGGTACCGATCTCGGTTTACGAGGCGGCGCTCGGCTGCACGGTGGATGTGCCCACACCCGGCGGCGCGACGGTTCGTCTGAAGGTGCCGGCGGGCACCCAGACGGGCAAGAAGTTCCGCTTTAAGGAGATGGGAGCGCCCGACGTTAAACACCGTGGCCGTACGGGCGCGCTGCTCGTCGAGATCAAGGTGCAGGTCCCCACGAACCTATCCGATGACGAGCGCGATGCCATGGCCAAGCTGCGCGAGGCCGACACGCGCGACTATCGCGAGAAGGTCAATCGTTACAAGGCGACGTACTAGGGCGGTCGCGGCGCACGCCCACGCCCGCGGGCTTATGATGGACGATAACGAGACGGAAAGGGGTCAGGTAGCATGGCCGAGGACAATAGGAATAAACCGCTGTACATGATCAGCGTGGCGGCCGAGTTGACCGGCATGCATCCGCAGACTCTGCGCGTCTACGAGTCCAAAGGCTTGGTGAATCCCCAGCGCTCGGGCGGTAACACGCGTCTGTATTCGCGTGCCGATATCGAGCGCCTGGAGCTCATCAACCAGCTGACCGACGAGGGCATCAACCTTGCCGGCGTGGTGCGCATCCTCGATATGAAGGAGCGTGCCGAGGAGCGCGAGCGCGAGAACGAAAAGCTCCGCGCCCGTGTGCGCCAGCTCGAGGACGAGCTGCACGAGTACAAGATGCAGAAGAAGATCACCGCCCTGGCCCCGCGCGATGGCTCGGTCAACCCCGAGCAAGTCATGCGCAAACTGCTGGGCACGGGCGGCGACCTGTAGGCACTCATTGGGGACAGACTTAAATGAGTACCTGCAGAATGAGAGTGGATAATCTCCCGTTTTTTGCCTGTTTGCAGGCTCAAAGTGGGAGATTATCCACTCTCGTCATTTGAGCGTCTAAGTCTGCCTCCCCAGGACCTAACTCGTCCTCTGCTTTACTGAGATAAAGTGAACGCAGAGATTCGTAACCCACTCGCAACCGTTCTATGGCACGATATTGAACGAATGTATGCTATGCGCCCAAATCGTTTTGGGCAGAGTGGGAGACAGTATGGTCAAGCTGTACGAGGATGGCATCTACCTGCGCGGCGGCAGCGAGGTTGTGCCTGCGGCCGAGGCTGCCGAGCGCGGTATTACGCAGACGCCCGAGGATGCCAAGCGCGGCACCATCGCGTATTCGATCCTCCAGGCACACAATACGTCCGGAGATCCCGAGGCACTCAAGATTCGCTTCGACGCCATGGCGAGCCACGACATCACCTTTGTCGGCATCATCCAGACGGCGCGCGCCTCGGGCATGGAGCGGTTCCCGCTGCCTTACGTGCTCACCAACTGCCATAATTCGCTGTGCGCCGTGGGCGGCACCATCAACGAGGACGACCACGTCTTTGGCCTCTCGGCCGCCAAGAAGTACGGTGGCATCTTCGTTCCGCCGCATATCGCCGTTATCCACTCCTTTATGCGTGAGAACTTCGCGGGCTGCGGCAAGATGATTCTGGGCTCCGACTCGCACACCCGCTACGGCGCCCTGGGTACCATGGCCGTGGGCGAGGGCGGCGGCGAGCTGGCCAAGCAGCTGCTGCGCGACACCTACGATGTCGCCTATCCCGGCGTCGTCGCCATCTACCTCACGGGTGCCCCGCGCCCCGGCGTCGGCCCGCACGATGTGGCGCTCGCCATCATCCGCGCCGTCTTTGCCAAGGGCTACGTCAAGAACAAGGTCATGGAGTTCGTGGGCCCCGGCATCGCGAGCATGACGACCGACTACCGCAACGGCGTCGACGTCATGACCACCGAGACCACCTGCCTGTCGAGTATCTGGGCCACCGACGAGGACACGCACGCGTTTTTGACCATGCATGGTCGCGGCGACGACTACCGCGAGCTCAAGCCCGCCGATGTCGCCTACTACGACGGCTGCGTCGAGGTCGATCTGTCCAGCATCAAGCCCATGATCGCACTGCCGTTCCATCCTTCCAACGGCTTTGAGATCGACGAGCTCAACGAGAACCTCGAGGACATCCTTCACGAGGTGGAGCTCGAGGCCGCCAAGATCGGCGAGGGCAAGACGCACTTTAGCCTGCTCGATAAGATCGTCGACGGCAAGCTGCGCGTGCAGCAGGGCGTTATTGCCGGCTGCTCGGGCGGCAACTACGACTCCGTGGTCCAGGCTGCCCGCGTGCTCAAGGGCGCCAACACCGGCTGCGGCGAGTTCTCGCTGTCGGTCTATCCCACGAGCCAGCCCGTGGCACTCGAGCTTACACGTCGCGGCTATATCTACGACCTTATGGAGGCCGGCGCGATTGTGCGCACGGCATTCTGCGGCCCGTGCTTCGGTGCCGGCGACACGCCCGCCAACAACGGCCTTTCGATCCGCCACACTACGCGCAACTTCCCCAACCGCGAGGGTTCCAAGCCGGGCAACGGCCAGTTGAGCGCTGTGGCTCTGATGGACGCCCGCTCCATTGCAGCGACGGCTGCCAACGGCGGCGTCCTGACGCCGGCGACCGACCTGCCCGAGGACACCTGGGACGAGGCCTGCGAGTACACCTTTGACGATGCGCCGTACAAAAAGCGCGTGTACTGGGGCTTTGGCAAGGCGGAGCCTGCCGACGAGCTGGTCGAAGGCCCCAACATCAAGCCGTGGCCCGCGATGGAGCCGCTCGGCGACGATATCCTGCTCAAGGTGTGCTCCAAGATCATGGACCCGGTCACCACGACCGACGAGCTCATTCCCTCGGGCGAGACGAGTTCCTTCCGCTCCAACCCGCTGGGTCTGGCCGAGTTTACGCTGAGCCGCCGCGACCCGGCCTACGTGGGCCGCTCCAAGGAGGTCGACGCCGTGGAGAAGCGCCGCGTCGCCGGCGAGTCCGCGGGCGACCTAGCGGCGCTTGATGCCGAGCTTGCCGGCGTGTTTGAGGCACTGGCGGGCGCGGGCGTCGCGGCCGATGCCAAGGCGACAGAATACGGCTCCGTGCTCTATGCCAAGAAGCCCGGTGACGGTTCCGCTCGCGAGCAGGCCGCGAGCTGCCAGCGCGTGATCGGCGGCCTAGCCAACATCGTTCACGAGTACGCCACCAAGCGCTATCGCTCCAACGTGATGAACTGGGGCATGGTGCCCTTCCAGATGGAGACGGAGCCCAACTTTGAGGTGGGCGACTACGTCTTTGTGCCGGGTATCCGTGCCGCGCTCGATGGCGACCTCAAGAACATCGCCGCCTACGTGGTGCGCGTCGACGGTGCGGTCGAGCAGATTGAGCTCTACATTGCCGATATGACGGCGGAGGAGCGTGCCATCGTTAAGGCCGGCTGCCTGATCAACTACAACAAGTTCAAGGCCGCTGCCGAGTAACGCACTTAATTGTCCGCCCGGGGCCACCCTTTCCCGCCCGCTCACGCGCTTCGCGAGGGTCGCGTTCGGCAAAGGGTGGCCCCGGGCTACGTTTCTGCGTTCTCGTTGGGTCTTGAGGGACGCGAATAAATAGACTTGCTTGATGCCGCCTCTTTTTATTGGGGCGGCTTCTTTTTGGACCACCACAAAGGTGTCTGTCCGGCGGGTTCTTATTTCGATGGGGGCCAGGTTATCTCATCGTCAAATAGCCAAGTGCGTGCTGAGCCGCTGTCGCGCGCTGTCTGCGGATCGGGCTCGCAGGTTTGTTCGTAGGCATCCTCGGTACACCGATCCATAAAATCGACGACTGCCGTCTGGTCGCCTTCCATGACGTAGATCACGTTGCCATCCGAGATATAGACTCCCGGCCCTTCGTTGTCCACGTAGCCGGGGTCGTATGAAACGTTGCACAGTCTGCTCCCGTTTGCCGCATCGAGTTCAAGGGTCGAATAATACCCGCCATTCATTTGGCCTTTCTTGGCTCGATATATTGCGGCGCCGTACCATCGCTTAAACGTCTTGCCTTTGAGTAAACTGGTTGCCTTGCCGATAAGCTGCTCATTTTGGGTATAGCGCGTGGCTCCAAGTTCGATTCGGGGATAGTTGCTGACCCCAAGCGCTGCGGGCGTACCGTCGAAATCGACGGTGATTGAATCGGGTTTGACGATATCGGTGAGGATTTCGATGGGATAGCTTATGGTTTCAACCGCCGCCTGCGTCGCCGAGGCAGGGAGAAATGCGAGATAGATAATGCCTACGCCGACT
Source organism: Collinsella sp. AF33-16 (assembly GCF_003475325.1). Lineage (GTDB taxonomy): Bacteria > Actinomycetota > Coriobacteriia > Coriobacteriales > Coriobacteriaceae > Collinsella. The sequence continues at coordinate 28,342 of NZ_QRQC01000013.1, forward strand.
GCGGCAATCGCAAACGCTAAGACGAGCAGGCCGATATAGGTGGAGCGTTTCACGGCGGGTACCTCGCAAACAGCATGCATTCATTAAGATAAGTGATACCAGCTTACGACAATATTCAAAAGAAAGCGACCGCCCGGAATGAGAGGGCTAAAAGGCCCTATTGGGCTTCGATTTGGGATCGCTAAACGTAGACTGGGCTTGATGCCGCCTCTTTTAATCGGGGCTGATTCTTCTCTGGACCACCACAAAGGGGACAGGCGCCTTTGTGGTGGTTTCATTGGTCTCAATCTGTAACAGCTGGGCTGCAAAAAGCGGGTTTGGTGTTACAGGTTGAGATTTTCGGACGGGGCTCCGCGGTTAATCTCGATCTGTAACATCTGGACCCCAATTTGCCGAGTAGTTGTTACAGATTGAGACAAACGGTTGCCGTCGATCGCTTCATCTAAATCTGTAACACCTGGGACCGAAAAGGGCCGCTGGATGTTACAGGTTGAGACAGCGGGGTGTGTTGGAGCGAAAACCACCACAAAGGCCCCTTGCGGTGGTTTTTGAGGGGCCAAATGTTTTCCTGTTAGAGTCCAACGCGGACTGTTGGCACCTTTAGTTGTTAGCGGCGGGAAACGGCCGCATGATTAAATAGTTGAACTATTCTCACTACTTTCACTATTTGCACTATTGATACTATAATCACGATAACGACGACAGTAGGAAGGTGGGGACATTGAAGCGCACGATAATCAACCCGTTTAAGCCGACCGCTGGCGCTGAACCTCCGGTCCTTATCGGACGCGAGCGGGTTATTGATGATTTTAGGGACGGCATCGAAGAAGGCGTGGGCGCCCCCGGAAGGCTCATGCGCATTACCGGCCCGCGCGGGTCGGGCAAGACGGCGCTGTTGACAGAGCTCGGCGATATTGCGAAGTCGTATGGTTGGCGCGTGGTTGACGTGACTGCGGCGGGCAGTATCGTCGACGCCATTCAACATGAGCTCGCACGCACCTCGGACAATACCGAGCTTCATTTAGAAGCAAGTCTTGGTGTGGTGAAAGCGGGCGTATCTAAGTCCTTGACCGGGCCTGAGACGTTGCGGGGCGTCTTGACGAGCGTGGCGTCGCGGGAAACGCAACATGGTGCCGGTCTGCTGGTGACGGTCGATGAAATACAGGATGCGGATGCTGATGACGTGCGGCTCGTTGCAGCGGCCGTGCAGCACCTTATCCGCGAACGCAAGAATATCGCGTTTGTATTTGCTGGCTTGACCATGGGCGTAATGGACCTCATCAACGGCCGTGCCCTTACATTTCTACAACGAGCTAAGGCTGAGGAGCTCGCCTCGATTCCGCTGTCGGATGTTTCGGATTCGATGGCTTCAACCGTGGAAGGTGCCGGTTTGCACTTGGATGGCAAGGCGCTTGAAATGACGGCTTGTGCTACGAGGGGATATGCGTATCTCGTGCAACTCGTGGGCTATCGCGTATTCGCGAATGCGCGCAGGCATGCCGACCGCGATGCGTCGATTTCACTTGAGGATGCCCAGAAGGGCATTGAAGATGCGTATGGGGAGTTTGAGGGCTCCGTGCTCGACGTTGCCCTTGCCGATTTGCCGCTTCGCGCGATTGAGTACCTCATTGCCATGGCCAAGCATGAGGGGAATGTGCCGACCAAAGAGATCGCAGCGGGGCTCTCCTTGCCCCCTGCGAGCCTGACAGCGACACGACGGCAACTTATCAAGGCACAGGTTATCGATGCGCCCTCACGTGGCATGGTGAGGTTCTCGATTCCATTGCTGCGCGAATATCTGCTTAAGAGCTCGAATGAAATCCTATCAAGATATTGATATTTGTCGGATAGCTTGAAGGGGCCAAAAGCCAACGTCAGAGACTAAAAACGGCCTTCAACGCCGGCGATTGGTCCCTGCCAACCCAAAGAAGCCGCCGCAGGGATGGTTCCTGCGGCGGCTTCTTGCATCGTAGGGCGGAAATGATCGCCGAAAACCACCACAAAGGGGACGGGCACCTTTGTGGTGGTGGGGAGCGAGCTCGATGTCGCCGTTCGGGTTGAGCAACATTTCAATGAAAACCTCTACAGGATTTCGTCCGGGCTGGCGGATTTGGTCGTTTTGGGGATGCCGAGTTTGGACGATGCGAAATCGTCAACATTGTCCTTGATTCCATCTTTAGTGAAGACGGTGACCGTATAGGTGCTGTGCCCAAATTCGCTTTTGTCGCGTATCGCCCAGGCCTGCCAGTAGGCAGCTCTGCCTCGCTCTCTGATTTTTCCTATGCGGCGGAGTTCTGTTCGCTTTAATTTCTGGTCGCTGTCGACGGTTCGGCCGACCTCATCGGTGAGCCCGCACTGTTCAAGCAGTTTGTCGAGGACTTGGTTCATGTGACGCTCATCGGTGTTTGGAGCATAGTCGTAAGCGAGGGTGATGGAGGCAAGGGGTTGGTCATCGATCAGATAGTTCATCGCTTGAGGTTCAAGGTTGAAGTAGGGAGAACGTCCGTCGACCTGACCGAGCAGCGGCAGCTTTGACCGCCAAAGCCCGGTGGGAATTGCATCTTCGTAGAGCACACCGCGGCAGATAAAGGAGAGCGAGGTGGCACGCGAGCCGGCGTCGACCATCCCGCACAAATCGAAGGGCGAGGCGATACCCAGGGAAAAGGGTGTGACGACGATAAGAAAGAGCATCACGATGGGTATGGCGAGAATGGCAATGACGTTGCGAGCAGTAGAATAAGACGACTTCATATCTGCTCCTTGAGACGAAGAGCTATCAAGAACGAGAGAAATGAATATGCTTTAATCACAGTTCATTTTAACCTCAATACGAGCAGGAATAACGGATATTAGGAGCGAGCTCGATGTTGATGTGGACCAACACAAAGGTGCCTGTCCCCTTTGTGGTGGTTCCGTTTGTCTCGATCTGTAACAGCTGGGCTGTTAAAAGCGGGCCTGGTGTTACAGATTGAGATTTTTGGGCGGGGCTCCGCGCTCCATCTCAATCTGTAACACCTGGGACCGAAAAGGGCTGCCAGATGTTACAGATTGAGACAGTTGGGTTCCACGGTCGCGCCGGACCGACACTCTCAAGTCCTATCTCTCAATCACTCAGAAAATCTTATATATAGAGACTTAGATTTGTGTATAAGATCGCGTAAAGCTGGCAACAATACTTCTCGAACAACGTGAAGCCGCCCCGTAGGGCGGCCGCCCCAAGAGAGGTGATTCCATGAGAATCGATAAGCTAGCAATGACGTCGCGCGAGGCGCTGCAGACCGCCATGAGCACAGCTGCCGACGCGCAGGCCGGCGCGGTGGAGCCGATTCACCTGCTGTCCGCCCTGCTTGGTGCCGGCGAGCGCAATATCTCCGTGATCATCGAGCGCATCGGCGCCGATCCGGCCCAGCTTGCACGCTCCACACAAGATGCCATCGACCGCGCGCCCAAGGTTTCGGGCGAGGGCCAGCAGATGGGCCTTTCCAATGAGCTCGTCCGTGTCATCGAGAAGGCCGAGAAGAAGGCCACCAAGATGGGTGACAGCTTTGTGGTGACCGAGCATCTGCTGATGGCGCTTGCCGAGGACAAGGGCGAGGCTGGTCGTGTACTGCGTGACGCTGGCGTGACCAAGGAGCGCATCGAGCAGGTCTACGAGGAGCTGCGTGGCGATGACCGCGTGACGTCTGCCGAGGACAAGACCCAGTTTGAGGCGCTGGAGCAGTACGGTCGCAACATCTGCGATCTGGCCCGCGCCGGCAAGCTCGACCCGGTCATCGGCCGTACCGACGAGATCCGCCGTACCATCCAGGTTCTGTCCCGCCGCACCAAGAACAACCCCGTGCTCATCGGCGAGCCGGGCGTCGGCAAGACGGCCATCGTCGAGGGTATCGCCCAGCGTATCGTGGCCGGCGACGTGCCGAGCACCCTGCGCGACCGCGACCTCATCGAGCTCGACATGAGCGCGCTGGTCGCCGGCGCCAAGTATCGCGGCGAGTTCGAGGACCGCTTGAAGGCCGTGCTCAAGGAAGTGCAAAAGGCGCAAGGCAAGGTCATCCTGTTCATCGATGAGCTCCATACCATCGTGGGCGCGGGTGCCACCGAGGGCTCCATGGACGCCGGCAACATCCTCAAACCGGCGCTCGCTCGTGGCGACCTGCACGCGATCGGCGCGACCACGCTCGACGAGTACCGCAAGTACATCGAGAAGGACGCGGCGCTCGCCCGTCGTTTCCAGACCGTGATGGTCAGCGAGCCTACCGTCGAGGACACCATTTCAATCCTGCGTGGCCTGAAGGAGAAGTACGAGATCTTCCACGGCGTACACATCACCGATAGCGCGCTCGTGGCTGCCGCCGACCTCTCCGACCGCTACATCGCCGACCGCTTCCTGCCCGACAAGGCTATCGACCTGGTCGATGAGGCCGCGAGCCGCCTGCGCATGGAACTCGACAGCATGCCGGTCGAGATCGACGCCACCACGCGTCAGCTCACCCAGCTGCAGATCGAGGAACAGGCGCTCATGAAAGAGACCGACGACGCCTCTAAGGAGCGTTTGGAGGCTCTGCGCCAAGAGATTGCCGAAGTCCAGGAAAAGCTCAACGTGCAAAAGGCCGGCTGGCTCAACCAAAAGAACGCCATCGACCACGTGCAGGAGCTTAAGGGCCAGCTTGACGCGGCCAAGAGCGAAGAGGAGCGCGCGACGCGCAACGGCGATCTGGGCCGTGCGTCCGAGCTTCGCTATTCTGTGATCCCGGGTCTGCAGCAGCAGATTCAGGATTCCGAGGCTGCGCTCGAGGCGCAAAAGCAGCAGGACGGCGAGGGCCTCAACGAACAGGTGACCTCCGATGAGATCGCCGAGGTCGTGAGCGCCTGGACCGGTGTGCCCGTGTCCAAGATGATGCAGGGCGAGCTCGACAAGTTGAAGGGCTTGGAGGGCGAGCTGCATAAGCGCGTTATCGGTCAGGACGAGGCCGTCTCCGCTGTAGCCGCGGCCGTGCGTCGCAGCCGTGCGGGTCTCTCCGACCCAGACAAGCCCATCGGCAGCTTCTTCTTCCTGGGCCCCACCGGCGTGGGCAAGACCGAGCTCGCCAAGGCGCTTGCCGAGTGCCTGTTCGATGACGAGCGCGCACTCGTGCGTATCGACATGTCCGAGTACATGGAGAAGTTCAGCGTCCAGCGTCTGATCGGTGCGCCCCCGGGATACGTGGGTTACGACGAGGGCGGCCAGCTCACTGAGGCCGTGCGCCGTCGTCCGTACTCCGTGATCTTGCTCGACGAGATGGAGAAGGCTCATCCGGATGTCTTTAACGTGCTGCTGCAGGTGCTCGACGACGGCCGTTTGACCGACGGTCAGGGTCGCCAAGTGTCCTTCAAGAACACGATTATCATCATGACGTCCAACGTGGGCTCCAAGGCTATCGCCGATCTGTCCGGCAAGGACGAGGAGGAGATGCGCCATCAGGTTGACGGGGCCATGGCTCAAACCTTCCGCCCCGAGTTCCTCAACCGTATCGACGATATCGTGGTGTTCCATCCGCTCGGCATGGCGCAGATCGAGAAGATCGTCGACATCCAGCTCGCCGACGTCCGCGCGCGTCTGGCCAAGGAGCGCATGACGCTTGCCATCACCCCGGCGGCCAAGCAGATGCTCGCCGTGGGCGGCCTGGACCCGGTCTTTGGCGCCCGTCCGCTCAAGCGTCTGGTTCAGCGCGAGGTCGTGGATGCCATCGCCGCCGCTATCATCGACGGCACGGTGCGCGAGGGCGATCAGGTGACGGTCGATGCCGACAAGGACGGCGGCTTTACCGTCGTGTGCGATAACACGCCGGCGGCCACCTACGAGGTCCCCGACGCCGAGTAGATTTTTGGGATATGCCTTAAAATCTACCAGCCGTCTCTAAACGCCAAGGGCGGCGGATCCATTGGGTCCGCCGCCCTTTTTCGTGCGACAATCGATGATGCCGAACGGATGCGATGTAAGGAGCTATGCAGATGAAAGACGAGATCAAGACAAGCGCGCCGGCGCCCAGGCCCACGTCCAAGCCGGCGCCCAAGCCGCGCGACCCCTACATCCGTGCCGAGAACGAGGACGATGACGGCTACGATCCCTACAGCGATCGCCGCCCCGAGCGCGAGCCCCTCTTCGAAGCTGACCCCTGGCGTTAAGTAGCTCATTTGGGACGGGGCTTTTTTAGCTACTTTGTTTTCGGCTAGAGGCGTTCATGCCTGCCCCCCTCGGCCGCTCGATATCCTCCGGGAGGGGCCACTAATAGAAAACTTGCTTATCCATTAATCAAGATACGCACAATCTTGCTCTCCTGCTAATCAAGAATCGTTATAATCTTGATTAGCAGGAGAGCAAGATTGGAGAATTATGGCATTCAACGACTTGGTGGCTCAAAAAATAAAGGACTTTGAGCAACAGGGGATTCCGCAGGTCTTTGAGCGCGACCTTGATCTGGGCAACCCGCAGGAGCCAAAGCGCGACAACATCGTATATGTGATTGTGGGCGCCCGTCGTTGTGGAAAGACGTATCGCCTGTATCAGGAGATGCGGCGGCTTCAGGGCCAAGGCGTCGAGCTTGACCGGATGCTATATTTCAATTTTGAGGATGAGCGCTTGCGTCCGTATGAGCCATCGCTACTAGCGGACGTGCTCGATACATTCTATGCACTATATCCTGCTGCTCGAGGCGAGGGCGCCTACCTTTTCTTTGACGAGATCCAGGAAATACCCGAATGGGGTGCGTTTCTGCGACGCGTGGTCGATACGGAGAAGGCGACCGTTTACGTGACGGGATCTTCTTCTAAGATGCTGTCCTCAGAACTTAAGAGCGAGTTCAGGGGCCGTTCTCTTGTGCGAGAGCTTTTTCCGTTGAGTTTTTCGGAATACGTCCGATATAAGACGGGGAGCGTTCCTGAGTCGAACGCGCCCTTCTCCTCAAGCGCTGCAGCGTTGCTCCGACACCATCTGGTCGGATATCTCGAGCGAGGGGGATTCATCGCGACACTTGAGCAGACGCCCGCAGACGCGATTCAGCTGCTACAGGAATATGCGTCGCGAACGGTCGCTATGGACGTTGTGGAGCGTTACGACGTCAAGAGCCCTCGTTTGGCCTCACTGTTTCTGACGCGGTGTATGGCATCTTCGGGACGAGAGCTGTCGGTGAACAAGGTGTACAACGAGTTCAAGAGCAGGCAGATACCCGTCAGTCGTAATTCGCTCAGCGACTTACTTGAGTATTACGAGGACGCCTACCTGCTGTTTTCTGTGCCGGAGTTTACGCGTTCACTTGCAAATAATACGCGGTCTGCGTCTAAAGTCTACGCTGTCGATCCTGCGATGTTTGGAGCATTCTCTCCCGCATCGGCATTGGACCAGGGCCAGAGGCTCGAGACTGCGGTGTTCAATGCGCTCAGAAGAAGGACTCCTGCGGTGCGGGTCGGTTCGGTCTGCCGCCTACTGGTCAAGGAGAAGAATAAAAGCCATGAGGTTGACTTTGTGGCTGGGGATGCACTTCTCATGCAGGCTTATAGCCTGACTCAGGTGAGTGTGGATATGGCAAGCGAGAAAACGCGCGAACGCGAAATTGCAGCCCTCGATGCCTCGATGGCCCAGTTTGATCTTGGCGAGTCGGTAATCGTTACTATGGATGAACAGGCCGATATTCCATGTGAACACGGTGTGGTACACGCTGTGCCCGCATGGAAGTGGCTCCTTGCCTAATCATCTACGGATCTGTGGGGCCAGGACCTCCTGGCCCCTTCATCACGGTTGGGGAGTACCATGATGCGCCCGGCTAGTCCTGGGCCTTGATGCTCGGCAGCAGAATCTGGGCGATGTAGTCGCATTCGAGCTTGGTGGCAGCGTCGGCCTTGCCGTCTTTGCCGACCAGCACGCTCTTGATCTGGCTGTAGGTGTAGCGGTTGCCGGTCGTAAGCTCGACAAGCTCAATGGCTGTGTCCATGGGATAGGTCGACACGGGGTTCTGCGTGCGCCCGTTGATGGTCTGGGGCACCACGTACGGATAGACGGGGCCGCTGGCGTAGACGGTATAACCGTTGCCTAGATTGGCCGCACCCAAAACCGTATCGCCCTCATCGGGCGTAAAGCTCTCGCCCTCGCGCACCGCGACGAGCGTCACAATCGGCGTATCGCTGTCGCCGGCAAGATAGATGCATAGCGTGCTGCCATTTTGCCAAGTCTCGACCTTGCCGTACCATTCGACGGGGATATCGAGCTGGTAGAGGTCGGTTGCCTTGTGACGGGCGTCGGCATCACGGGCTGCCTGTGCCTTTTGCGCGCTCACGGCATTGACGGCGGCGTCGCGCCGCGCGGTTGCCGCCTGCTGGAGCACCTTGGCGGTGGCGGCGGAGCTCGCGCCGCCTTCCTCGGCATACTTGGCGGCGGCGTCGATCTGGTCGTTGGTTACCGTGTCGGCCGAAGGCACCTTGAGTTTAAAGGCAGCCTGGGCACTTAAATCCTGTCCATCGCTCTTAACGGTGACCTGCGTCTTGGTGGTCGGGACGGTATAGATGGTGCCGTCGGCCGCGATGGGGGAGGCAGCGATGGAGAGCGTGTAATCGCCGGGCAGCAGTTTGATGCCGCGGCCGTGCTCGTCAACGTAGAGCGTTTCGCTCACAGAAGAGCCGTCGGAGTCCTGGCCACTCACCTGCACGGGGATCTTTGAGCCGGTGGAGCAGTCGAGTCCCGCGGCATGTACGCCAATTTGCACCGACATCATGGTATGGGCGTTTGCGGCAACTACGGCGGCCTGCTCTTGCTGGTATCCGTTCCAAGCCGCATAGCCCGCGCCGCCGGCGACGAGCGCGACGGCCACGACACCGGCGACCATCAGATTGCGGCGCTTGGGCGACATCTTACGATGACGAACCTCGGCTTCGTGTGCCGAGGGAGCGGACGGCAGGGGAATATCTCCCATGGCGATGGTCTCGTCGACGACTGGCGCAGAGCCCAAGCCGGGGAGCTCGCGGGTGAGCGATTCGTCGACGGGCAAGTCGCCAAGCAGGGAGGTCTCATCTCCCGCGTTGGGTTCCGGTTGGCCATTGCCCTCGTCATCGCCTTTTTCGACATCGGCTTCATCGCGAGCATCCTCGACGTCGTCGCCCGTATCCGGTATGCCATCGCCCGCCGCGTCCTGCATGTCGACGATTGTCTCGTCAAACGCAACTTCGTCCAGCGAAAACCGGTCTAGGCTCTCCAAGGCCTCGGCGCACGCCGCTGCATCTTGGGCCGCGTCCTCTTGGCCCCTCGTCTCATTTTCCATATATCCCCCAAGCTCAATATCGGGACAACAATGTACCCAAAATTAAGGTCACATAGAGCTGGCGTGCAGTCGGAAATTCGATTTTATCTGCGCGATACATTGTGAATATGTGCATGAATGCACGCGCGACAGCAAAAAGCCCCCGGAAAGCAAACGAATTGCTTTCCGGGGGCTGCGCATAACGCGAGATTACGGAGCCAAAGAGACGCGCCTGCATCCAAATGCGGACGGCAGCGAGCGCGTTACTCGGCGTGTGCGTAATCCACCTTGGCGCGGCGAGCGGTAGCCTTCTCCCAATCGCTGGTGCCCTCAAAGACATCCTGCTTGTAGGGATTGCGGCCGAGCTTCTTGGCGCGGTAGGCGATGTAGATGATCGCGGCGATGTTGGCGACCAGTGCGGCGATCGAGACCGCGGTAGCGGCGCCGGGGTCGAGCGTGGAGTGGGTCACAAAGATGGACTCCTCCTGGAAGTACGGGAACACCTGGGCAAACATGCACCAAATAGCAAGCGTAAAGGCGCGGTTCTGGATCCAGCCGCCCTTGTTCCAGATAAAGGCGGCGACGGTGGGCGCCAGCAGCAGCGCAAAGCCGCAGAACCAGGAGTGGGTGGGCAGGCAGTTGTAGGTGTAGCAGAAGTTCCAGATATCGTAGGCGATGATGTAGACCCAGGTCATGTCGGGCCACAGCATGTCGGTCTTGTCCTCGGAGGCGTAGACGCTCCACCAACCGGTCATGCAGAAGATGTTGATGATACCGGCGATGCCGTTGAACACGTTGTTCCAGCCGGCGAGCTGCGTGGCACCTTCGGAGGTGACCCAGGTGGACTGGCCCAGGACAAAGAAGTGATAGGCGCTCTCAAAGTCGGACACGACGGCGATCATGATGTTGATGGCGACGATCACAAACGGCCACGCGCGGAACCAATGCGCCTTGCCGATCTTGCCCCACTGGTACTTAATGGCAATGAAGCCCCAGCAACCGGCCAGCGCCGCGTATACCTTGGCGTAGTGGAACCAGCTGTTCTGGTACACATGGGTGGGGTTGGTGAGTGCCCACTCGGCACCCTGCGAAACGCCGATGGCGATGGCGACGCAGTAGATGGTCATGGCAAGCGGAGCTACGCCAAAGATGATTGCCGCGCCCAGCTTGGTGCGGCGGCCGACCTCGTTGAGCACGATCAGGCCGATAAAGACCATCGCCCAGCCGACCCAGTGGATAAGGGTATCGCTACCCCAGACATCGAACAGCATGCTGCTCTCCTTTCATGCGCCCGCGTCCCCTCTTCCGTCGCGGGCAGTTTGGCAAAATGTCGTCAGTTCTGGGGCTTGCGCTCCTGATACTTGGCGGTATAGCCCTCGATATGGAGCGTCGAGGCGATGATTTCCTTGACTGTCTCGTCGGGCACATCGGGGTGCGTGCGGATATACATCAGCAGCCCCATGATGAGGGTGTAGAACGTCTCGTAGACATGGTCGATGCGTAGCTCGTGATGGGCGACAAAATCCACCACGGTGGTATCGCAGATATACTGCGCCACGCGCTGGACCACGTTGTGCAAAAAGCCGCCGTAGAGCGCGCCGCTGCTCGAGGTGAGCGTGCTCGGCAACTCGTGGCCGCTCACGACCAGGCGCTTAAAGAGCGGAGCAACGGTGTCGAGTGCGCCTTCGATGTCGCCAACCGTGCGGCTGGCGTTCCACTGCTCGAGCTCGGCGATAAAGCCGTCGATTGCCTCGTCCATAACGGCGGTGACGGCGGCATCCATATCGGCAAAGTAGTGGTAGAACAGCGAACGCGTGCAGCCAGCCCGCTTGGTCACGGCCGATACCGAAAGATGGGACACACCAAGCTCGGCGCTCACGACGCGCACAGCGGCGAGGATCTCGCGACGGCGCTCGTCGCCCGTCAGGCGTTTTGCCGCGCTATCGGATGCGGGGACGGCATCGACCACAGAGATATCTGCTGCGTTGTTGCCCATGTTTTGCCGCCTTTCATCCTCTTTTGCCTGACCGTTCGCCTAACAGTCTTGAATATTGTTGACGGTTCGTCAATACTATTTTTGACACAATGTCAACAATGGCGGGTGAAAGGCATGGGGGCATGCCCGGCCTGCAAAAAAAGAGGGGCGCTGCGGTCTCGCCGGGCTGTGGCAAGAGAAGGGACGACTATGATTCTCAACGGACCGGGGATTAGCTATACCGAGCCCGATATCGGCGCGGAGTTCGTGCCGCCGATACCGGAGCATCCGCGCGAGGCCATCGTCAAACTGTGTGAGCACTGCACCAACCGCCTGCTGCACCGCGACGAGCTGCTGGGCTACGAGTACTGGTCGTTTGCCGAGGCCGCAACCGACGAGCAGGCCGAAGTGCTCTGCAAGATGAAGATGCGCCGTCCCTATACGCTGCCCGAGATGGTCAAGCTCACCGGCATGCCCGAGGCCGATATCGAAAAAATGCTCGACGACATGAGCTACACGGGTCTGCTCGAGTACAACTGGGAAAACCCCGAGCGCGCCAAGCAGTGGGTGCTGCCCATGCTGGTGCCGGGTTCTGCCGAGTTCCTCAACATGCGCGTGAGCCAGCTCGAGGAGCATCCGGTCTATGCCAAGTTTTTTGAGCAGGCATCCAAAGGCCCGCTGTCCAAGGCCACGCCGATGGTGCCGCCCGGCGGTGCCGGCATCGGCATGCATGTCATTCCGGTCGAGAAGGCCATCGATGCCGCGAGCACCTCGGTGCCGATCGAGCATATCGAGCATTGGCTCGACAAATACGATGGCAAATATGCCGCCAGCACCTGCAGCTGCCGCGCGAGCCGCCGCGTGATGGGCGAAGGCTGCGCCGACGATCCGGCCGACTGGTGCATCGCTGTGGGCGATATGGCCGACTACGTGGTCGAGACCGACCGTGGCCATTACGTGACCCGCGACGAGGTTTACGACATCCTGCGCCAGGCCGAGGACAACGGCTTTGTGCACCAGATCACCAACATCGACGGCGAGAACAAGATCTTCGCCATCTGTAACTGCAACGTTAACGTGTGCTACGCCCTGCGCACCTCGCAGCTGTTCAACACGCCCAACCTGTCGCGCTCGGCCTATGTCGCCAAGGTCGAGAAGGACAAGTGCGTGGCCTGCGGTCGCTGTGTTGAGGTGTGTCCGGCCGGCGCCGCCAAGCTGGGCCAGAAGCTCTGCAGCAAAAAGGCGGGCGGACAGGTGCCCGAGTATCCGCGCCAGGAGCTGCCCGATGCCACCAAGTGGGACCATACCAAGTGGTCGCCCAACTACCGCAACGACAACCGCATCGAGACGCATGAGTCCGGCACCGCTCCCTGCAAGACGGCCTGCCCCGCGCATGTCGCCGTTCAGGGCTATTTGAAGCTCGCGGCGCAGGGTCGCTATGACGAGGCGCTGGCGCTCATCAAGCGCGAGAACCCGCTGCCCGCTATCTGCGGCCGTGTGTGCAACCGCCGCTGTGAGGATGCCTGCACCCGCGGTCGTGTGGACGCCGCCGTGGCTATCGACGAGGTCAAGAAGTTCATCGCCCAGCGCGATCTGGATGCCGCGACCCGCTATGTCCCGCCCGTGGTGACGCCGACGCGCGCTGGCGGCTTCGATCAGAAGATCGCTATTATCGGTGCCGGTCCGGCCGGCCTGTCCTGCGCTTTCTACCTGGCCGAGAAGGGCTACAAGCCCGTCGTGTTCGAGAAGAACGAGCGCCCGGGCGGCATGCTCACTTACGGTATTCCCAGCTTTAAGCTGCAGAAGGACGTTATTGAGGCCGAGGTCGAGGTTATTCGCCTGATGGGTGCCGAGTTCCGCTATGGCGTGGAGGTCGGTCGTGATGTGACGCTCGACGAGCTGCGCGAGCAGGGCTTTAAGGCCTTCTATGTTGCCATCGGCTGCCAGGGCGGACGCCTTGCCGGCATTCCGGGCGAGGATGCCGAGGATGTGACGGTGGCTGTCGACTTTTTGCGCGAGGTCAACAGTGGCAAGATCAACGCGCTGCCCGGCCGCACCATCGTGGTGGGCGGCGGCAACGTGGCCATCGATGTCGCGCGCAACGCCTGCCGTCTGGGCTCCGAGCATGTTGAGATGTTCTGCCTGGAGAGCGAGGCTCAGATGCCCGCCAGCGAGGAGGAGCGTCGCGAGGCCATCGAGGATGGTGCTCACATCAGCTGCGGCTGGGGTCCCAAGGAGGTTCACCTGGACGAGACCGGTCGTGTGTGCGGCATCACCTTCAAGCGCTGCACGCGCGTCTTTGACGACGAGGGCCGTTTTGCGCCCGAGTACGACGAGAACGACCTGCGTCGTGTCGATGCCGACCGTGTCGTCATGTCGATTGGCCAGTCCATTGTGTGGGGCGACCTGCTGGCTGGCTCCAAGGTGGAGCTCGGCCGCGGCCAGGGTGCCCTTGCCGATCCGCAGACGTACCAGACCGCCGAGCCCGACATCTTTGTGGGCGGCGACGTCTATACCGGTCCCAGCTTTGCTATCGACGCCATCGCCGCCGGTCACGAGGCCGCCGTGTCCATCCATCGCTTTGTGCAGCCGGGCTCCACGCTCACCATCGGCCGCAACCAGCGCCGCTACACCGCGCTTGACCGCGACGATGTTGTGATTGAGAGCTATGACAACGCAAGCCGCGAGGTGGCACGTGTCGACCGCGAGCGCGAGAAGGCTGCGCCCTTTAGCGAGTACGTCGAGACCTTTACCGAGGAGCAGGTGCGCGCCGAGACCGCTCGCTGCCTGGGCTGCGGTGCCTCGATCGTCGACCCCAACAAGTGCATCGGCTGCGGCCTGTGCACCACCAAGTGCGCGTTTGACGCCATCCATCTGGATCGCGACCGCCCCGAGTGCTCCACGATGGTCAAATACGAGCAAAAGCTCCCGAGCCTCGGCAAGTACGCTTTGAAGCGCGCCATCAAGATTAAGTTCGGTCGTAAATAGGTAACCATGGCGGGTAAGGGGACGGCGCAGACTAGATTTCGCCGTCCCCTTGCTTTGAGTTTGCATCGAATCAACCTCTGCAGAAAGGGTTTCGACTTGCATGAATTAGGGATTGTGTATCACATCATTCGCGATGTTGAGAATGTGGCGCGCGCCAATGGCGTGCGTCGCGTTTCGAGTGTGACGTTGCTGCTGGGCGAGGTCTCGGGCGTCGTTCCCGATCTGCTGCTTGACGCTTGGCGCTGGGCGGCAGATAAAAAGCCTATCACGCAGGGCGCGGAGCTTATTGTGGAGCCTGTCGAGGCCGTGACGCATTGCGAGGCGTGCGGCTGCGACTACGCGACGGTCGAGCACGGCAAGACCTGCCCCCATTGCGGTAGCGGCGAGACCTATCTGCTGCAGGGCCAGGAGGTCATGATCAAGCAGATCGAGACCCCCGACGAGGACCCGACAGACGCTGCCCCCGACGGCCCTTCTGACGCCCCCGACGCCGTCGACGCCGCTAACCCTCTCCACATCGTCTAGCCCCTAGTCGTTGGGGACGTTCTTGTTTGACTAGTCGTTTAAGAACGTCCCCAACGACTACTTGCGCTAGATCATAAGTTATACAATTAGTCAAGTTATGTCTGCTTAAACAAAATAGCGGCACGCAGGCGCATTGGGATTAACCTAAAAGCGGCGTTAATGAACAGAGTGTCTGTATATATCTGTGAAAGTAATTGGGAAATCACGTTTTAGTAGGCAATGAGCTGTAAATCAGCAACGTAATCAATTTGTAACAAACTTAGACGTTTAAACAAATAATGCAACCGTTTGCGAATTTAGCTATAAATCCACAAGGCGAACAGGTATACTCCTTTATTGTCGTGTAGGAAATACGTAGACAAAAAGGAGGTTATGTGATGGTAAGTATTGTTCTTGCTAGCCATGGTGACTTGGCGGCTGGAATCAAGCAGACGGGCTCGATGGTCTTTGGCGATCAGCCGTCTGTAGCCGTGGTCTCGCTCGAGCCGAGCATGGGCCCCGACGACTTCCGAGCCAAGGTCGAGGAAGCAGTCGCTTCCTTCGAGGACCAGGAGCAGGTGCTCTTCCTCGTTGATCTGTGGGGCGGCACGCCCTTCAACCAGATCAGCGGTCTCATCGAGGGCCATGATTCCTGGGCTATCGTCACCGGTGTCAACCTGCCTATGCTCATCGAGGCATATTCGCAGCGCTTTGACGCAAAGAACACTGCACATGCGATCGCAAAACATCTCGTGACTGAGGCTAAGGCCGGCGTGCGCGTCAAGCCCGAGTCTCTGGAGCCCGAGGAGAAGAAGCCGGCTGCGGCCGCCGCTGCTCCTGCGGGTGCCATTCCTCCGGGAACGGTGATCGGCGACGGGCACATCAAGATCGCCCACGTCCGTATCGACACGCGTCTGCTGCATGGTCAGGTGGCCACCACGTGGACCAAGCAGATCAACCCCAACCGCATCATCGTGGTCTCCGACGGCGTTGCTCACGACGAGCTCCGCAAGACCATGATCGAGCAGGCTGCCCCTCCGGGAGTCCACGCCAACGTCGTGCCCATCAAGAAGATGGCCGAGGTCGTCAAGGACACGCGCTTTGGCGACACCAAGGCGATGCTGCTGTTCGAGAACCCGCAGGATCTGCTCAGGGCCATCGAGGCCGGCGTCGACATCAAGGAAGCCAACATCGGTTCCATGGCCCACTCCAAGGGCAAGGTCGTCGTCACTAACGCTGTCGCTATGGGCGATGACGACGTCAAGACCATCGAGGCTCTCAAGGCCAAGGGCGTCAAGTTCGAGGTCCGCAAGGTTCCTTCGGATTCCTCCGAGGATCTCGACGCCATGTTGAAGAAAGCTAAGGCCGAACTGGCCGCTCAAGCATAGTAAAGGAGGGTCCGATACATGTCTGCAATCACTATTCTGCTTGTTGCGATTGTCGCGTTGCTTGCCGGTATGGAAGGCATTCTGGATGAGTTCCAGTTCCATCAGCCGCTCGTGGCATGCACGCTTATCGGTCTCGTAACCGGTCACCTTCAGGAGGGCATCCTCCTGGGCGGTTCGCTCCAGATGATGGCCCTTGGCTGGGCTAACGTCGGCGCCGCCGTCGCGCCTGACGCCGCTCTGGCCTCGGTCGCTTCTTCGATCATCATGGTGCTCGCCCTCAACGGCGGCGCCACCGATTCGGCCAAGGCTGTTACCGCCGCCATCGCCGTCGCCGTTCCGCTGTCGGTCGCTGGCCTGTTCCTGACCATGATCTGCCGTACCCTGGCTACCGCTATGGTTCACGGCATGGACGCCTGCGCCGAGAAGGGCGACTTCGCCGGCATCGAGCGTTGGCAGTACGCCGGCATCCTCATGCAGGGTGTTCGTATCGCCATCCCGGCAGTACTTCTGTGCATCATCCCGGCCGAGGCTGTTACCAACGCGCTTAACGCTATGCCCGATTGGCTGTCCGGCGGCATGGCTGTCGGCGGCGGCATGGTCGCTTCCGTCGGTTACGCCATGGTCATCAACATGATGGCCACCAAGGAGACCTGGCCGTTCTTCATCCTCGGCTTTGTCCTTGCTGCCATCCCTCAGCTCACGCTGATCGCCCTTGGCCTCATCGGCATCTCCCTTGCCCTCATCTACCTTGGCCTTAAGGATCTGGCCAAGCAGGGTGGCGGCATGGGCGGTGGCTCCGGTGACCCGCTCGGCGACATTCTGAACGATTACGAGTAGGAGGGGAGTGATACATATGGCAGAGAACAAGATTCAGCTCACCAAGGCTGACCGTAAGAAGGTTTGCTTCCGTCATCAGTTCCTTCAGGGCTCGTGGAACTACGAGCGTATGCAGAACGGCGGCTGGTGCTTCGCAATGATCCCTGCGATCAAGAAGCTCTACACCAGCAAGGATGACCAGATTGCCGCTCTTAAGCGCCACCTGGAGTTCTATAACACCCACCCCTATGTTTCCGCCCCCGTCATTGGCGTTACCCTCGCCCTCGAGGAGGAGCGCGCCAACGGTGCTCCGATTGACGACGTCGCCATTCAGGGCGTCAAGGTCGGTATGATGGGCCCGCTCGCCGGCGTCGGCGACCCCGCCTTCTGGTTCACCCTTCGCCCGATTCTGGGCGCACTGGGCGCTTCCCTGGCCCTGTCCGGCAGCATCGCCGGTCCGCTGCTGTTCTTCTTCGCGTGGAACATCATCCGTTACGCCTTCCTGTGGTACACGCAGGAGTTTGGCTACAAGGTCGGCTCCTCCATCGCCAAGGACCTCTCCGGCGGTCTGATGGGCAAGGTCACCGAGGGTGCTTCCATCCTGGGTATGTTCATCATCGGCGCCCTGGTCGAGCGCTGGGTGTCCATCTCCTTCACCCCGGTCGTCTCCAAGGTCACGCAGTCCGCTGGCGCCTATATCGACTGGGCCAACCTGCCCGCCGGTTCTGAGGGCATCAAGCAGGCATTGACGATGTACAGCTCTGTCGGTGCCAACGCACTCGACCCGGTGAAGGTCACCACGCTTCAGGCCAACCTCGATCAGCTCATCCCCGGCCTTGCCGCCGTGTGCCTGACCCTTCTGGTCTGCAAGCTCCTCAAGAAGAAGGTCAGCCCGATCGTCATCATCCTGGCTCTCTTCGCCGTCGGCATCATCGGTCGCGTCTGCGGCTTCATGTAAGCACGCTTCGGCTTAAGACCGAGAGTTGCTAGGCAAGGGCTTTTGAGCCATTGAAACGGACCGCACCCGGTGGGTACACTGGATGCGGTCCGATTGTTTTTATTGGAGGGCGAGGCGCGTATGGCGCAATCTCAGAACAGCACGGTCGATTTGGCAACGCCGGCAACCTGCCTGATGGGGCTTACCAGTCACGGTAACGTGATGGTGGGCAATAAGGCGTTTGAGTACTATAACGAGCGTAATCCCGAGGATTATATCCAAATCCCGTGGGACGAGGTCGACTATATTGCCGCCGAGGTTTTGCGCGGCACCAAGAAGATTACGCGTTTTGCCATCTTTACCAAAGAGAATGGCCACTTTACGTTTTCGACGCGCAATGACAAGGAAACGCTTCGCGCGGTGCGTAAGTACATTGACGAGGACAAGCTCGTTCGTTCGCCCGACTTTATCGATGTGACGGCCAAGGGCGCCAAGAGCATCCCCTCCGTCATCAAAAGCCTCTTCCATAAAGGCGACTAGCTCCCCATAAGTTGTGGTGAAATAGCTCTGATATACGGCTTTAGATGCTTTAGGCAGGAACTATTCCATCGCAACTTCGAAGTCTAGTCATGCGACGTATAGCGATGCAGTAAATCTGCTACACTAGTACAACATGCCTCCGTAGCTCAGGGGATAGAGCACCGCTCTCCTAAAGCGGGTGTCGACGGTTCGAATCCGCCCGGGGGCACCAGAGATTTGCCGAGCCCGGTACCACCACGGTGCCGGGCTCTTCTGGTCTAAGGGCCGGATTCGGACCGTCGACACCCGCGTCACTCATTTCCCCGCGGGGGGAGTTTTCGAATCCGCCCGGGGGCACCAGAGATTTGCCGAGCCCGGTACCGCCACGGTGCCGGGCTCTTCTGGTCTAAAGGCCGGATTCGGACCGTCGGCACCCGCGTCACCAATTTCCCGGCGGGGGGAGTTTTCGAATCCGCCCGGGGGTACCAGAGATTTGCCGAGCCCGGTACCGCCACGGTGCCGGGCTCTTCTGGTTCAATGCCATGTCAAAAATGAAGCGCCCGCTTGCTGGGGGAGCAAGCGGGCGCCTGTGAGCGAATATGTTTGCGGCGAGAGCCGTAATGAGCGGTTGGGTTGCGACTAGTTGGTCGTACCGGAATCGTCGCCCGTGCCCGAGCCCGAACCCGAACCCGAGCCAGAAAGTGCGACCGTCAGCGTAATCGTGCTGTCGGTAGACTGCTTGCCGGTGGGGGAGACGCCCGTAACGGTGGCGTTTTCGTTGCCGCTCACGGGGTTACCGTTCTGATCGCAGAATGCGATGTTGTAGAACCCGGCGTTGTTGAGCGCGGTAACGGCGGCGGAGATGCTCTTGCCGTACAGGTTGCCCGGAACGCTGGCTTTGCCGGACTTCTTGGCAATGACGACGGTAATCGTGGCGCCAGGCTTCTGCTTGCCGCTGGGGTTCCAGCTAATCACGGTGCCCTCGGTAACCGAATCGTTCTCCTGGTAGCTCACGTCGACGCCAAAGCCTGCCATATCGAGGGCGTTGCGCGCCTGGGCCTCGGTCATGTCGGTCAGATCGGGGACGGAGGTGGTGTCAGGACCGCTGGAGACCTTGTACGAGATGGTCGTGCCCTTCTCGACTTCCTTACCGGGTTCGGTGCCCTGCTCAAAGACCTGGCCCTCATCGGCCTCGTTGGCCTCCTCGGAGGCGTTGCCCTTCAGGCCAACGCTTGCCAGCGCGGCTTCTGCCTGGTCCTTGGTCAGGCCGACAAGCCGGGGAACCTCAACCTTCTCGGAGGGCTTGGGGCCCTTGGAGATTACCAGGTTCACCTTGGTGCCCTTGGCCTTCTTGGTTTTGCCGTTGGGCGTCTGCTCGGCGACCTTGCCCTCGTCGATATCGTCGTTGTAGCTTTGGTCGATGGTGCCGACCTCGAGGCCGGCTTCCTTGATCTGCTCGACGGCAGTCTGCTGGTCCTTGCCCAGCACATCGGGCACGGTGACCTGCTCGCCGCCAAAGAGTCCTGTGGCAAAGGCCACCACGATACCGATGACGGCAACGGCTGCCACCACGGCGGCGATGATCTTGTTCTTGTTGGATTTGGGCTTTTCGACCTCGTAGGAACCGGTGGAGCCCGAAACCGAGCTACGGGCGGTATTCTGGCCGCTCACGCCCGAGACGGGACGTACCATGGCGCGCGTCTGATCGGAAAGCTCGCGAGTCTTGGTGGCGCCCAGCTCACCGGGTGCACCGATGATGCGCGTGGGCTCCGAGATGTTGACGGCACGGCCCGACAGGTAGCTGTTGAGCACCTGACGCAGCTCGTCGGCGGTCTGGAAGCGGTTTGCCGGGTCCTTCTCCATGCACTTGAGGATGATGCGCTCAAGGTCGGCGTCGACACCGGAGTTGATCTGGCTCGGCGGAATAGGCAGCTCGTTGACCTGCTTGAGTGCGACCGAGATGGCGTCGTCACCGTCAAAGGGAACGCGGCCGGTGGCGCACTCGTACATCACGACGCCCAGCGAGTAGATATCCGAGGTGGGGCCGAGGTCCTGACCACGGGTCTGCTCGGGGCTGACGTAGTGGGCGGTCCCGAGCACGTTGTTGTCTTGCGTGAGGTGGCTGTTCTTGGCGCGCGCGATGCCAAAGTCCATCACCTTGATGTTACCGTCGGGCAGCACCATGATGTTTTGCGGCTTAATGTCGCGGTGGATGATCTCGTGCTTGTGAGCGACCGAAAGCGCGGAGCTGATCTGCGAGCCGATCTGGGCGACCTTCTTGGGGTCGAGGGCGCCGTGGCTCTTGATGCCGCTCTTAAGGTCGGTACCGCGCAGGTACTCCATGACGATGTAATAGGTGTCGCCGTCCTTGCCCCAATCGTAGACGCCCACGATATAGGGGGAGGAGAGACCGGCTGCTGCCTGGGCCTCCTGCTTAAAGCGTGCGGCGAAGGTTGCGTCGCCAGCATACTGCGGCAGCATGATCTTGACGGCAACCGTGCGGTCGAGGACCTGGTCCTGTGCACGGTAGACGGTCGCCATGCCGCCTGTCCCCACCTTATCCTTGAGGAGGTATCTTCCCCCGAGGACCCTCTGTTCCATTCCTGCTCCTAACATAACTATTCGCTCAACGATGTGTGTAGTACCTACGATGTGGCCGCTGGGGCCGTGTGGCGCGTTGCCGCTAACTCTTCGGCCGCGGCGCGCCTCGGGTGACCGATTCGATCATGGGCATCACGCTCCCTGTGCGGCGAGCGCTGCGGTCAGGACGATGCCGGCAATCTTGGCCGCCTTGACGTCGTGTTTGTCGTAATCCTCCAAGGCCACCGAGATGGCGACCATGGGTGAATCGTAAGGTGCAAAGCCAACGAACATCGAGTTGACGTTGGTGCCGCCGGTCTCGGCCGAGCCGGTCTTGCCGGCGACCTTGACGCCGGGGACCTGGGCATCGGTGCCGGTACCGGACTGGACGACGGCGAGCATGGCCTGCTTGACCTGGTCGGCCGTGGCGGAGCTGACGGCCTGACCCAGCGAGCGGGACTGCGTGGTCTTGACCACAGTTCCGTCCGGGGCGAGTACCTGGGCTACAAAGTACGGGTCCATGACCACGCCACTGTTAGCGATGGCGGCGGCAATCACGGCGTTTTGCATGACGGTGGTCTGCGGGCCGGGCGTGTGGTCCATGCCGACAGGCTGGCCGGCGCCGGCCCAAGCGGTCTCCCACTCGGTCATGAGCGACGGGTCTGCCATGATGGAGGCCGCGGAGGTCAGGTCCTGGCCGAGCTTTTGGCCGTAGCCAAAGGCGTTGGCAAACTGCACGAGCGTGTTTGCGCCAACTTCGTTTGCCACCTGGCCAAAGACGACGTTGGAGGACACGGCAAAGGCCTGCTGCAGGCTGATGGTGCCGTAGCTCTCGTTGGCATAGTTGGTGACCGGTGCGTTGCCGATGTCCATGGAGCCGGGCGCTTGGTAGGTGCTGGTAAGGCTGGCGGTACCGGTCTCGAGTGCCGCGGAAAGCGTAACGACCTTAAACGTGGAGCCCGGCGTGTACAGCGCGTCCATGGCGCGATTGTACATAGAGCCGTCCTCGCCGCCGCCCGCTTGCAGCAGGGCGTCGATGTTGGTGTTGTCATAGGTGGGCGAGCTGGCGCATGCGAGCACCGCACCGGTACGCGGGTCGATGACCACTACAGCGCCCTTAAAGCCCTTGAGCGCCTGCTCGGCCGCCGTCTGGATACGCGAGTCGATGGTGAGCTTGGCGGTGTTGCCCGGCTGGGTCTGGCCCGCGAGCGACGCGATGGCGTTGTTCCAGCTGGAGTAATCCTTGGAGCCGGTGAGCGTGTCGTTCATGACGCTCTCGATGGCAGTGGTGCCATACTGCTGGCTCACGTAGCCAACCACGTGCGCTGCCAGGTTGCCGTTGGGGTAGGAGCGTACGTAGGTGCCGTCCTCCTGCTGCAGCGACTCGGCCAGCGTCACGCCGTCGGACGTGATGATGGAGCCGCGCTGGATGTACTTGGAGCGGGCGATGGTGTGGTTGTTGGTCGGCATGTCCTGATAGTCCTTGGCCTTGATGACCTGGACATAGGTGAGGTTGCCGATAAGGATGGCGAACAACGCCGTAAAGGCGAGCACCGCACGGGTTAGACGGTTGGCGAGCGCAACGCGGCCGAGCACGCCGGATTCAGGCGTGTCGAGCAGGCGACGGCGCATGCGCGAGCCGACGGAATGGCTGCCGCTGCCGTAGGAAGACGAGGCGGCAAAGCGCGTGCCCGTCGGGGCGGCGGCAGATGCGACCTGATCATCGGTGATGGCGGTCATGGTGCCGGTGCCGGTGAGCTCGGCCTCGCGTCCGGTCGCCTCGTCACCGGCGCGCAGCAGGAGCGCGACGATGATAAAGCTCGCCAGCAGCGAGGAGCCGCCCTGGCTCATAAAGGGCAGGGTGACGCCGGTCAGCGGGATCAGGCGGGTTACGCCGCCAACGATCAAAAAGGCCTGGAAGCTGATGGCGGCCGTAAGGCCCGTGGCACTAAAGGCTGCGAGGTCGGATTTAGCGCGGGCGGCCGTGGTGAGGCCACGCACGGCAAAGAGCATAAACAGGATGAGCACGGCGCCGCCGCCCAAAAGACCCATCTCCTCGCCGATGGCCGAGAAGATAAAGTCGGACTCGACGACAGGGATGTTGTTGGCCATGCCGTTGCCGATGCCAACACCGACCAGGCCGCCATCGGCAAGCGAGAAGAGCGACTGGACGATCTGGTAGCCCTGGCCCTGGGCGTCCTTAAACGGATCGACCCAAACCTGGAAACGCACCTGAACGTGAGACAGGAACTTGTAGGCGCCCACGGCTCCAACGGCTAAGAGCGCAAGGCCGATAACGACATACGAGAATCGTCCCGTGGCAACGTAGAGCATCAGCAAGAAGATGGTGTAGAACAGCACGGCCGAACCCAGATCGCGTTCGAAGACGACGACGAGCAGGCACACACCCCACACGGCAAACAGCGGCAGCAGCAGTCGCAGGCGAGGGATCTTAAAGCCCAGGATCTTGCGGTTGGAGATGGAGAGCAGCTCGCGGTTCTCGGCCAGGTACCCGGCCAGGAACAGCACGATAAAGACCTTGGCGAACTCGCCGGGCTGGATGGTAAAGCCCGCGATGCGAATCCAGAGCTTGGAGCCCGAGATCGTGGTGCCGATAAAGATGGGCAGCATCAGCAGGATGATGCCGATAATGCCAAAGGTGTACTTGTAGCGCATGACCACGTCGAGGTTTTTGACCAGTGCGAGCGTTCCCACCATCAGGGCCACCGAGACAAACAGGATGATGAGCTGTGAGATCGCGAGAGCGGGGGCGAGACGCGTCACGAACGTGATGCCGATGCCCGAAAGCACAAAGACAATGGGCAGGATGGCGGGGTCGGCACCGGGCGCCAAGATGCGCACGGCAATGTGGGCCGCGGCAAAGGCGGCAAAGAGGCCGATCGGTACGGCGAGCGTCTCAAAGGAGATGGCAGCGCCCGCGGTGAGGACGTACATCGCATACAGCAGGATGACGGGGAACGCCGAGGCGATGAGCAAGAGCAGCTCGGTGTTGCGGCGACTCATAAGCGGCACTCCCTTTCTAATTCTTATCGGAGGCTTCGGCCTCGGCGGACTGTTCGGCGGTTTTCTCGGAATCTGATTCGGAGGTCGATCCCTGATTGGTGTTGTCGCGAATCGTTTGCGCGTCGATCACCTGGCGGGTCTGCTCCTCGTCGATCTGGTGGCGGTACTTGGATATCGTGTCCTGCGCATCGTCGACACTTGTTTGCGGAATACCCGCCTTGAGGCGGTTTTGCGTGTCTTCGGGCAGGTCGGACAGCTTGATGCTGGTTTCGCTTTCGAGCCAGTGGAGCTTGAGTCCAAGCGGCTTGCCGGGCAGGCCGCGCCAGACGGCGACATTGCCCTGGTAGGTACCCAGGTAGTACGAGCCGGTGACACCCGTGTAGGCCCAGATGCCAGCTGCCAGCACAAAGACGAGGGCCAGGATGGCGGCGATAGTAATGTTGCGGCGACGCACGCGCTGCGCCTCGCGCATAACGCCATCGTCAACCAGGTCAACGACTACTACGGTCACGTTGTCGTGGCCGCCGGCGGCAAGCGCTGCGTCCACTAGGTTATCGACGCAGATTTGCGCGGTTGAGGACTGCGTGGCGATGTTCTCGATATCGCTATCGGGAATCATGCTCGAAAGGCCGTCGGAGCACAGGATCAGGCGGTCGCCTTCCTCGATATGCAGAGTGAAGTGGTCGGCATACATGGCGGGGTCCGAGCCCAGCGCGCGGGTGATGACCGAACGGTTGGGGTGGACGCGAGCCTCGTCTGCCGTAATCTCGCCGGCGTCCACGAGTTCTTCCACATAGGAGTGGTCGCGGGTCACGCGGATGAGCGTGCCCTCGTGGAGCAGGTAGGCGCGCGAGTCGCCCACGTGGGCGATGGCGAGCGTGTCGTTTTCGATATAGGCGCAAGTGGCTGTGCAACCCATGCCGGGCTTGCCCAGGCCGTTCAGGGCCGCCTCGATTACGGCGGCGTTGGCTGCCTCGACGGCTGCGGCCAGGCGTGCTGCGTCGGCGGACTGCGGGGCCGTCTTGGCAATAGTCTCGACGGCGATGGAAGAGGCTACCTCGCCGGCGGCGTGACCACCCATGCCGTCGCATACGCAAAAGAGCGGCGACTGCACCAGGTAGGAATCCTCATTGTGCGGGCGTACGCAGCCAACGTCAGAGCGGGCGCCCCACATGAGTTGCGTGGTGGTGCCGGCATCATAGGTCGAGTCGGTCTCGATGCGCTCCTCGGTCAGGGGCTCAAAGCTCATGGTCGAGCCGGGGTCTTTGAGCTTGGCCTCAACGGCGGCAACGTCGATCTCGGCTGTGTCACCGGGAGAGACGGTGTCGGTCTCGGCGTTTGATTCGGAATCGCCGGCGTCCGGGGAGCCGGGCTCCTCGGACGCGCGGGCGGTCGACTCGTCGTCTTGCGGGCTGACGTCTATAGGCTCGGGCGTCGCAAAGTGCGACGGCGCGGGCGTGCTTTGCGACTGGGCGGCGGGCTCGGCCACGGCATCGGACTCGCTTGCGGGCGCAGGCTGCGGGGTCTTGGGCGCAGGGCCGTCCTCGGGGGATGGCCCCGCCTCGGGCGCCGGCGTAGACACGGGCGCAACTTCGGATGCCGGGGCTATGGGAAACGCCGGCGCGGCGGGCTCGGGTGCCGCAAACACCGCAGCGCTCTCGTTGATTGCCGCGGCGACGGGCTCTGCAAAGTGAGCTGGCGCCGAGGTTGCTTCGGGCGCTGTGGGCTGTTCCGCGGCATGTGCGCCGATGGGCGCCGCTACGGCATCCTCTTTGTCCTCGTTATCGGCGAGATCCGAAATATCATGCGTTACATGCGAAAGAGGCAGGGAGAACACGGTGTCCTCGGGTTCCACGGGTGCGGAGCCCGCCGGAGCGGCGTGGGCCGGCGCAGCTGTGGCGGCAGCCGGTGCCTCGGTCATAGTCGCGGACTTGTTCTCCTCGTCGATCATCGACGGTTCACCTTCATGACCACGTCGCCGATCTGGACTTCGTCGCCCTCGCGCAGCGTTGCGGGCTCCACGAGCTGGCGGCCGTTGACGAGCGTGCCGTTAAGCGAGTTGAGGTCCTCGATGATGAGCGCCGGGCCCTGCAGCGAAAAGCGCGCATGCGAGGCCGAGACGAATGGTTCGTTGATGCAGATGTCCGAAGATGGCGAGCGACCGACGATGACGGGGCCGAGCATATCTACGTGGATGCCGCGGATACCGCGCGGACCCTTGTCCACATCGATCGTCCAGATAGCCGAGTCGCGGCGCTGTCCGCGCACAAGCCCCACGCCGGTCTTCATGACGGCGAACAGGAAGATATAGAGCAGGGCGACCAGGACGATGCGGCCTGCAAAAAGGACGATATCGATGTTCATAAGCGACTATCCCCTAAATTCAAAGGTGCTCAGGCCAAATGTCAGCAGATCGCCGTTGCGCAGCGGGCAGCGCGTAATGCGGCGGTTGTTGACGAGTGTGCCGTTGGTGGAATTGAGGTCCTCGATCGACCAATCCGAGCCCGTAAAGGTGAGCTGGGCGTGGCGGCGCGACACGTTGGGGTCGCGCAGGGCAATGTCGGAAACTGAGCGCTCGCGACCGATGGTCACCTGTGCGGAGGTGATGCTATGGCTCTCGCCGCTCACGACGTCGACGAGCTGGGCGAGCGGGCGCTGCGGGGCGCGAGTGCTCGCCATGTTGGAGGCGATGCCGGCTGCGGCGCCTAGGCCCACGGCGGCACCGGTCGCGGCGGCTCCGCCCATGCCGGCAAGCGCGTCGCGCGAGATGGTCTGCGGCACCGGGATGGGTGCGGCGGCGGGGTCGGGGACGCTAGGCGCGAAGGGGTCTGCCGTGGCAAGCGGGTCAGGAGTGGCGGCGCGAGGCGTCGGCTGCTGCTGGGGCATGGCGGCGGGGCGCTGCTGCTGCGGGGCAGCAAACTGCTGCTGGCCGGCGCGCGGGGCGCTGGCGGCACGGCTTACCGCGGAGTTGTTCTGGCCCAGGCCGTTTTGATAGGCGCGCTCTTCTTCGTACAGGCGGCCGAGCGTGGGGGCATCGACGTTCTCGGCAAAGACCGAGAACTTGCCGGCGCGCAGCTGCGGATCGATCATAAAGCGCACGAGGGGCTCGCCGACAAAGACATAGCGGCGCTTTTCGGCCTGCGCCTTCACAAACTCGCGGACCTCGCGCGAAAGCTCGGGGTAGAACGGGGCGAGCATGGGATCGTCGTCGGCGGCGATCAGGATGGTATAGAGTGCCGGCGCCGTGTTGACGCCGTTAATCACCAGAGTCTGATCCTCCATGTCGCGAGCGGCCTGCTTGGCAAGCTTCTTAAAGGAGAACGGGGCACGGGTGGCACCGAAGATGCCGGCCACGTGGTCCTCGAAGATGTTCAGGAAGTTCACGAAAGATCACTCTCCGTATAGGTTCTTTGGTATCCGAGCAAATATAGGCATATCCCAACGATTATAGAGGATAGGGTTCCCGCAACTGCCGCCTTGGCGGCGACCGCGGCTGCAAGGCTGGCAATTTCCATATGGTGTGCAAGACAGGATGCCGCTGCGCAGCCGATGCCGGTGACAGCGATGGCGGCGATGGCGGCAAGGTTTGAGCCCTGGTCAGCACGCTTGGCATGGGCATTGAGCAGCGCAGATGACGCCGCGGCAGTTGTCGCGACCAGCACAAAGGCAGCCCAAAGGAGCGGGTCTTCCAGCGCTGCGGCAACGTTACCGAGCCCCAGCACGCCTCCGGCTGAAAGCGCGACCGTGGCCAGACGGGCAAAAAGCACGCCCATGCCCGTTGCCGCGGCGGCGCTTGCCGGGCCGAGCCAAAATGACGCGACGCCGGCGGCGACCCCAGCTGCCAGGAAGGTATTGCCAGTCAGACAGCCGAGCGCGAGTGCACAGGTGAGCGCGGCGCTCGCGGCAGCCTCGGTGCGACCCCAGGCGATCCACCAACCGGACATGGCAGCGGCAAAGATCACCGCGACGGGCAACATCGACAGGATGCCCTGCGCCTGCATGGTGGCGTTTGCCATGAGCACCAAAAAGCCCACGGCCGAGATGGCCGAGCCAATCTGCGGTGCCAAGCCGGCTGCCGCGCCAATAGCGATAGCCGCGACGACCAACCCGGGAAGCGCCGCGACCCCGGCCGTTTGCATCAGCAAAAAGCTAAAGGTGCCACACGTTAGCGCCGAGATAGCGCGCATGGTGTAGTCGCGCGCATGGCTCCAGCGCGTGCCCGCCCAGCCGAGTGCGGGGTCGACCTCGATGGCGTCGTCCTCGTAGTGCGACGGCTCGATATCGTTGAGCTCCTGCTCGTCATCCGAAAGCTCGCTAACCATTTGCTCCAGACTGCGACGGCCCTCACGCACGCTGCCCAGACCGGCAAGGAGTTGGTCGCAAAATGCCTCGATGCTGTTGGGGCGGTCCTGCGGCATGGGGGAGAGCGCGCTCATGAGCGCGGCCTCGGCTCCCGGGGGAAAGTGTGGTATCAGCTCGCTGGGATAGGTGGCGCCGCCGATGATGCGGTCGAGCGAGTCGGCGGGCGTGGCCGCTATAAAGGGAGCGCTGCCGCACAAGCCCTCATAGATAACGCAGGCAAGGGCAAAGACATCGGCGCGTTCGTCGACCGTGCCGGTCTCGATATCGAGCTGCTCGGGCGGCATGTAGCCGATGGTGCCGCCGCGCGAGCCGCCAAAGCCACCGGCGGACGACAGTCGCGCCATGCCAAAGTCGGTGAGCTTTACATTGCCCGAGTGGTCGATGAGCACGTTGGCGGGCTTAATGTCCAGGTGGAGTACGCCATTGCTGTGGGCGAAGGTGAGCGCCTGACCCAGGGCATCGGCAATGGCTGCGGCCTCGTCAAAGGTGAGCGAGTGGCCGTCCACGCGATGCAAAAACTCGGCCAACGACATACCGTCGACATACTCCATGACCAAGTAGGCATAGGCGGTGTCGTGCGTAAAGTCGATGACCTGCACGATATTGGGATGTTGAAGCATGGCGGCAGTGTGCGCCTCGCGCAGGACATCCATGATGTCGCTGGCGGGCATGCCGGCGCCGTTGATAAGGGGGATGCGCTTAATGGCGACGCGGCGGCGCAGGTGCGTGTCGCGGCAAATCTCGATGGAGCCAAAACCGCCGGTCGCAAGTGTCTCGAGCGGCTGGTACCGCTTGAGCAGCTCGCGAGAGCTGGTGCCCTCCAAAGGAACGTCCGGCGAGAACCGGGCGGTATGTTGCGAGAAAAGCGGCATGGCCAATCCTCGTGCGTTTAAAGTTCGTTTGCGAGCGGCGGGCGCGGGGCCGAGCCGTTCGCGGTGGCATAGATGCTGCTAGTGTAGCACGCTCGGGCAGATGGCGAGGAAACGGGGATGAGGTGGTCCGATCGATTCGGGCCGTTTCGGCTCGTTCGGAAAGCGCACCCCAGTTTTCAGCCAAATAATGGGATGCGCCTTCCAAATGGGGTGGGCTGCGGAAACTGCATCCCAGAATATTGCCCTGGAACGGGATGCGCTTTCCGAACCGGCGTCTAAAAGGAAACCGCATCCCGCTTTGATGTGGGGACTGCGAACAAAAGCCGGACCGTGATCTGGCGCGGATTGGAGTTCGCCTGAATCATTGATGCTGGCTGGTGTGAGAACAGAGATAAACGAGCGGCTCGAGCGATATAATGACACGCTATGGAGGCCATATGCTTTTTTCCCGCCGTTCTGCTACGTCTGCCTGCGCCATTGCGCTTGTCGTAATGGCGGTCACCCCTTATCACCGGTTTTCATCTTCAATCGGCCTGGCGTCAGGTGCAATGACCTGGCTCGTTATCCTGGGCGCATGCCTCGCGGCGTTTGGTCACGGTGTTGCGCTCCGCAAGGGGAGAGAAATAAGGCGGCCGGGGTTCCTTGGCGCCTTCGGTATTTTCCTTGCTGCTATTGCAACGGTTCCCGAATGGGCCGACCTGGCCTTCTATGCTCGCGGAGATTCTATTCCATTCGTGTTTGCGCCTATCTGGCTGTTGCGCGGCGTTTCATGCGCCTCGTGCTTTGCTGGGTCGTTGCTCCTCTCATATGTAATTTGGGATACGGCGGGCTCTCCTTTGACGCGGGGGGCGACGCGGGCTGACGAAAGAGAAACTCGTCATCCGCAGGACGCGATTTTTACAGAAACAATAGCCGTCATGTCTTGTCTGCTGTTCTGCTGTCGAGTTTCATGGAGAGTCATCCCTGAGCCATGGGGAGCACTCTCTGTTTCGGCCGCGTCAATTGGTCTTGTGCTTTTAATTCCGTTGGTCTATCTCGTATTGGTTGCGGTCCCGCTGTTTTGCTGTTTCAGCGCCTTTGGTCGGGGACAGAGCGACGTGTTTGCCCGTTCTGCGCTCGTGGCAGTCCCTATTGGCCTTGTTCCGGCTGTTGAGGCGGCATACTTTGCAAGCGATGACGCGATCATTGCATTGCTTGCGATGGGGTCCGCTATCGCTGCTGCCTTCGTATGCATGTTGCTAAAGAGAAAACGGGACAACAATTCGGATATCGCCTGCGTGTCCGACCCATTCGATGCGGGGGTGTTTTCCCCTGGCCTGTCGCCTAGAGAAGAGCAGTTTGTTCGACTGCTGCTCAAAGGGAAAACGCCGGCGGAAATTGCCAAGGAGACGGATACGAAGTCATCGACGGTGCGAACAACGCTTCACCGAGCATACGGGAAGGCGTCGGTTGCGGGCTCACGCGAGCTCGTGGCGTTGTTTGTGGACGAGGGTGATGCTGTAGGGCCCGAGCTGTCGCGGCGGCATGCTGACGATATGTTGGCATCAGCTCGGACGCGCCGGCTGTTTCGATACCTGCTCACATTATTTTTTATCCTCCTTGCGGCGGGCCCCTTGGTAATGGCGGATAGTTATTGGGGATCCGGTGTTTCATGGGCTGTTACCTTTTCTCTCTCAAGCTATGCATTGGGTCTCGGACTGCTTCTGTCGCTGCACTACGCGGGTGAAAAACTGAATCGTGAAGCTGCACTGACTAGAACGGATGGGGCGATTGGGCTCGGAAGCCCGTGCGTGTGGGCGATACTGTCTGCCGTGGAATGGTCTTTTGTCTATATCGCGGCATGGAGGTGCGTACGCGATCCGTTGATGGCTGTGCCGGTCCTGTTTTGCGGCATGACGTCTATGGCTTCGCTCGCTGTTGGGCTGTGTTCATTTAAGGCGCGTGGCCGTACTCGGGCTATCGTGCCGTTGGCGTTAATAGGTGTATCCGCTTTAATCTATGCAGCCACTAGGGGGCGAATCCATGGACTTGCGGTGCTGACGGGGATACTGTTCACATATATAGTGCTGCGTAGCTGTCCGCAGCGCAAAATGCTCGGGGTATGGATGCTTTGCTTTGGGGCGACGGCTCCTGTTTGGGTTGTCTTGCTCAACATGGCGCAGGATCTGATGGTTTTCGAGCCGTTGTTCCTTACTTCGTTGCTGGGGCAAAGTTCGGCTGTCAATGTCGTCGTGGCAACGGTGATCGTCTGCTGGTCTGCGCCCATGTTCGTCACGCACATCGCGCTCACCCGCTCGGTTGAGAACGAGAAGGCCGTCTTGGAGTACCGCGCGAACGGGCTTACCGAAGCAGCTCGCGTGCGCCAGCTTGCCCTGCTTGCGTCGCGCTCCCTTTCTGATGTTCAGTCGCAAATTTTGCTGATGACGGCAGAAGGCGCAACGACAAAGACCATTGCGGAGGATGTCGGTTACGCTGCATCTACGGTGCAAGCACTGCGGTCTGCATCTTACCGCCAGTTGAAGATCAAGAATAAAGCGGAGCTTGTTTCATTGTTATCGCAGGTAGATAACGTGTAAACGCCTGAGCGATCAACTCAATAGCGGGTGTTTACAGACATCTTTCTCTATTCATGCAAAGGTTGCCGTGCGTCGACGCATTGTTAACCGCTTTTGATTGGAGAAGGCCATGATTAAGCCAAGGAGCGCTATTGCTCGAATCGGAGTCGGCTTGGCGATTGTTGCGGGCTTGTCGATGGGTGCACCTGCCGCATCATTTGCTCAAGAGGAGTTTGACACTTCCCAGGTTTCTAGCATTTCGCAGAGCGCGGATGCCGGAATTGCCACATGCAAGAACAACGAAGATAGAGATTTCGCTTTTCAATGTTCTGGCACGAGCGCAACCGGCTATCGCCAGAAAGAAGATTCATCTTCAGTCTACATTTGGATCAAAGGCTATTCAGGAAAGCCGTTACGTTTGTACGTGGACGGTGCCTATGACAATAGAGGAACGGGCAATTTGAATTGCACGCAGGGCGTGTATCGCTCCAACCATGAGCGTGAATGGGAGATATACAATCTCGTCCGTGAGAATAAACGCAGCTATGCTCGTCTGACTGCATGGGCCGAGTCCGGATACGGCACGGTCTATGGAAAGTGGAGCCCCGATTGCTTCGGCCATTTTAACAAACTTCCCTCCTAGCCAATCCGCAGCTTCTTGTTGTGATTAGGGCCGGGCCGAGTGTTGCTACTCGGCCCGGCCGAAGGGAGGGTGATGTCGCTTGAATAGAAATCTAATGCGGCACGAGTTGTCCAAGATATTTGGCAATCCTATATTTGCGTTGACCCTTATGGTTGCAACTGCAATTTCGATGGCGGCTGCCATTGAGGCATGGTGGACGCTCGAGACTGAGCGCAAGCAGCTGTTATCGCTTGGCTATGGCGTTGGTTTGCAAGCCCAGGCATACCTCGGCCAAACGCGTGAAAGTAGCTTTGGTAACTGGATCGTTGTGAGTGCAAATGCACCGCTATCGGCATCAGTGTTTTTCTATGCGCTGCCGTTGCTTGCCATGCTGGCCGGGTCGTGGTCATGCCTGTCCGAGCGTTTGAGCGGTTACGAGGCGCAGATCTGCACACGTGTTTCTAGAAATGCATACGTGAACGTGAAGATGCTGTCTGCTTTCCTCTCTGCGTTTGCGGTCACGGCTATTCCGCTACTCGTGAACTTCCTGATTGTCTCAATGCTATTTCCCGCGTATCTCCCCCGGGTCGACGAATCGACTTACGTCGGGCTCTATCTGCATAGCTATTTTTCTGGCCTGTTTTATTCCCGGCCTCTGTTGTACGTGCTGGTTTATACACTGTTCGATGCGGTGACGCTGGGGGCTCTATCCATGGCCGTGACCGGTCTGTCGGTTGTGTTTCGCAGCAGAATCAAGGCGATGGTCGTTCCATATCTGATTATGGTTGCATGGCACTTTGTTAACGACTGGATTTTTAGCGTCCTTTCATGCGTCGGCTTTAACTGCAACATTCTTAACAGCATCAGGTCGGAATCACTAAATAACTGGCCCGACATTCGAGCAGGGTTTGCAGAAATCATTTTGCTGTTCGTCTTTTCTTTGATTTTCGCGAGATTCTTAAAAAGACGCGAGGTGGTCTGATGCTGTTTAGGCTGGTCGCCGCGGACCTGAGGACCGTTTTGAAGAAGAACATCCTTACTTTTATTGCGATTGCGGCAGTGACCGTTGCGAACTTGGTGTACGCCTACGGCTTGTCTTCTGTGTATGGGGTTCGGACGAATGCCTTGGGGTTTGCTGATAATCTCGCGCTCGTGTTTGCCGGATCCGCTCCGTTTGAGCCTAGGCCCGGGCTCATGTTTGTGCCTCCGTTAGGATGGCTATTTGTCATTCTGCTTATTCTCTATACAACACTCGATTATCCGACCGAATCGTTGCACGGGTTTGGTTTGCAAGCGCTTGTTCGATGCCGGTCAAGAACCCTTTGGTGGGTCTCGCGTTTTATCTTGGTGGCGGCGGTAACGGCATTTTCGCTGCTCGTGGTGGTTTGCTCTGTTGTGATTTGGAGCTTGATGGTGAGCGCCTCGTTCAGCGCGGTCATTCATGGTGAGTCGCTTCAGCTGGCTAATTTGGCGCCGTGGTTTCTCAAAGCTGGCGAGGCGGATGCGCTGCCGTTTTTCACAGGTCTCTTTTTTGCTTTCGAGGCGCTTGCGTTTGCGCAGGCAGTGATTGGCTTTGTACTTGGGCCGTCGGTCTCGTTTGTGGTTTTAATGAGCTACCTGATCTGCTCGGCATATGCACGGCATTGGGCGCTATTGGGTAACGCCTTGATGCTGTTGCGCTGGGGCGGAATTGTCAAAGATGGAATCGCGGCGGGCTCGAGTGGCTTGTTTTCAATTGTGATTATGTCGTTATGCCTATCGTTGGGTGGACTGTGGTTTCGAAGGGCCGACCTTATAGAAAAGGGGGACAAGATATGAGCGTGATCGTTAGGGACGTATCGAAGCGCATAGGGAAAAACGATGTTCTGCGCAACGTGTCCATCGAGGTTGACCCTGGGACTGTGGTCGGTCTTCAGGGGATAAACGGTTCGGGTAAGACCATGCTTATGCGAGCGGTCTGCGGATTGATCAAGCCTACCGAAGGCGAAATCTCTATCGATGGCCAAAGGCTTGGGGCGGACATCTCTTTCCCGCCGAGTCTGGGGATGTTGATCGAGGCGCCTTCCTTTTTGGGCTATCTGTCTGGTTACGACAATCTGGAGCTCATTGCTCAGATCAAGGGCGTTGCAACCCGCGAGGACATTCGCTCTGCCCTGCGGCTCGTGGGGCTCGATGCAGACGAAAAAAAGAAGTTCCGAGCATACTCGCTTGGGATGAAGCAGCGTCTGGGGATAGCTGCGGCAATTATGGAAAAGCCGAAGCTGCTTGTTCTCGATGAGCCAACAAATGCCCTCGACGAAGCGGGCGTGGAAATGCTCAAGCGCGTTGTGGCGATGGCGGCATCAACGGGTCGCGAGGTTATTCTGTCCAGCCATGACGGAGAGGTGCTCGAGGAGCTGGCCGATCGGGTTTACTGCATGCGCGACGGTGCCGTTGTGAAAGTTCGGGAAAGGTCGTGAGCGCGATGAAGAAGACCCTGTGGACAAGAAGGTCGGCGCTTGCGCTTTTCGGCTGTGCTGTTACTGGCCTTGCGGGCATGAGGGCGAGCGTCGTTAACGGGAACCGGACGGTCATTCCTGAGAAATATTATGCGGAGGGCGAATGGCTCTCGATGGATGGGGCGTTTCTGGGGTCGAAGGATGTGGCGACTGACGGGTATTCGTTTTGCATAGACGGGGCAGAGCTGCTCACGCCGCGCGAGTATCTCAAGCGTGCGCATGATGATTATTCAAAATATGGCATCGTGGATACGAAAACGAAATTGAAGGACGCCGACATCACGTGTGTTATCGCCGTAAAGATGCGTGTCAGGAATAAGGACAATGTCGAAGGCGGAATCAAAACGTATGTTTGGCATTTGGTGCCGGAGTCTGCGCCAAACTATGACTTTGTGGTCAATACCGATCTGATAACGCAGGCAATGCCGGCTCTGGGCGGTTCTGCTGCGTTTGCTGTACAGGTTGGGGCGGAGAACGAGTTGCTTGTCCCATTCATGATGCAAAACACCAACGACTATTTCGAAGGTTACGAGACCGTCCGTTTTGAGAAGGCTTTTCCTGGGACTTATACGATGAAGATGACCGATCTGCCAGAGAGAAGGCTCTTAAGGTTTGAAGTGAAGTAGCTCGAGAGTTAGGCAAAATGGGTCCATCGGCGGTACCCGCGCCCGATTTCAGGCGCTCCGACTCGGAATCGGGCGCGGGACGAGGCACCTTCGGTGTCGGCCGGATTACCGCTTCTTCTTGTTCTTCTTCTGCTTGCGCTGCTTGCCCTTGTTGCCCTGGGGCTTGTCGGCCTGTTTTGCTTCGGCAGCGGCCTTTTCTGCCTTCATCTTCTTGCGTTTGGTCTCGATGCGGAGTTTTTTGTTGATGCGCGCCTTAAGGAAGGCGCCAAACTGCTCGGCATCGCCGCGAACAAAGGTGTCCTTAGGGATCGCCACGCCCTGGTCGGCGAACATGGCAACAAAGATGCGCTCGCCGTCGAGCACGTGGTCGAGCTTTTCAAACGGGAAGAACTGCGACTTGCCGCTCTTGCCCCAGACCATCAGACCGTCCTCGTTGGCGGCGACGCGGCGGTAGCGGCCACCCATGGACTCGTCGGCCTCAACGGCATCGATAAAGTCGCGGGCGAGGGTGTGGTGCAGGTTTTTGCTCCACCAGGCCAAAAAGGCGCCGAATACGATCAGGACGACGCCAAACTTGATCCAGTTACCGCCGGCCAACAGCATGCCAATACCGAGCAGCGCGGCAATTGCCGCGGCGACATACAGCGAGCCGCGACGCCTGGGCGAGGCGACCAGGCGGGCGAAGTCGGTGACCAGATCGTTTTCGTACTGATACTCGTTGAGGTACAGGATGCCGTCATCGGCTGCTGCCTGCGCCTCGAGCGCGACCTCGACCTGGTCGGCTGCTTCGGAGGGAACGAGGTTGCTCTCTGCGTCTGCCATGCTCTTTGGACTCCTATCGCGGCGGGCTCGCCGTACGGGTTATTATGGATGCAGTATGCCGTGCGACCGCATGGCCGCCGCGGCAACAGGACTCAGTATACCCGGGGGAGCACCCATGGAATCGTTGTACCGAAAGTATCGCCCGCTCACCTTTGACTCCGTGGTGGGCCAGCAGCATATCGTCTCGACGCTCGAGCACGCCATCACCGAGGGGCGCCTGTCCCACGCCTACCTGTTCTGCGGACCGCGCGGCACGGGCAAGACCACCATGGCGCGCATTCTGGCCAAGGCGCTGCTGTGCCGCAATGCCGAGGCGGCGCGCGCCGAGGGTGCAAGCGGCTGCATGCCCGACGGTACTTGCGAGGAGTGCGAGCTCATTGCCGAGGGTAACCACCCCGATGTCTACGAGCTCGATGCCGCCTCCCGCACGGGCGTGGACAATGTGCGCGAGGAAATCATCAACTCCGTCAACTTTGCCCCGGTACGCGGCAAGTACAAGATCTATATCATCGACGAGGTCCACATGCTCACGACGGCGGCGTTCAACGCGCTGCTCAAGACGCTCGAGGAGCCGCCGGCGCACGTGATCTTTGTGCTGTGCACCACCGACCCGCAAAAGATTCTGGAGACCATCCTCTCGCGCTGCCAGCGCTTCGATTTCCACCGCATCGGCAACGAGGATATCGAGCGTCGCCTGGCATACGTGTGCGAGCAGGAGGGCTTCGATTACGACGACGAGGCGCTCGCCATCGTGGCGCGCCATGCCAAGGGCGGCATGCGCGACGCGCTCTCCACGCTGGAGCAGCTGAGCGTTTTTGGCAACGGTTCTGTGCATGCGGACGATGCCCGCTCGCTTTTAGGCGAGGTTTCGGACCAGATTCTGGGCGAGTTTTCCCGCGCCATTGCCGATCGCGATGTTGCCGAGCTCTATGGACTGATCCGTGCGCAGGTCGAGGAAGGAAACGACCTGCTGGAGCTGACGCGCGACCTGGTAGCGCATGTGCGTGACGTGTACGTTGCCTGCGTTGCCGGTGCCCGTGCCGAGCTGTTTGAGGGCGGCTCCGAGCAGGCCGAGGCGCTTGCTGCCGAGGCCGCTGCCTTTGGCGAGCATCCTGCCGACCGCCTGGCCCGCGTGCTGACGGTGCTCGACGATGCCGCACTGGAGATGAGGGGCGCGAGCGACGTGCGCCTGGTGCTCGAGATTGCCTGTACGCGTCTGGCACGTCCCGAGGCTGATTTAACGATTGAAGCATTGGCCGAGCGCGTGGCTCGCTTGGAGGCCATGGTTGCCAACGGCGCCGTGCCGGCGAGCGTGGCTGCTGCTCAGGCCGCTGCGCCTGCAGCATCCGTACCCGCTGCTGCCCAACAGCCGACGCTCATTTCGGGCGCTCGTGCTGCCGCTCCGGCGGCATCCGCTGCCCCCGCTGCTACGTCCGCGCGCCAGGGCGGTATGCCTTGGGACCGTGGTGCTGCTGTTCCGGCTGCCCAGCCTGCGTCCCGTTCTGCGTCCGTGTCAGCTTCCAAGCCTGCAGCGCCTGCACCTCAGCCTGCGCCAACTCCGACGCCTCAGCCCGTTGCGGCCCCCGCGCCTGCCACCGCTCCGGCACCTAAGCCCCAGTCCAACAATGCCGCCCAGGTTGCCGCCGCCGGTACTGCCGAGACGCCCGCGGTCGATGATGCCGGAGAGCTGCAGCGCAAATGGGCCGAGGTTGTCGAGCGTGTCAAGGCGCGTCAGGCTTCCTACGCAGGGCTTTTGCTCAACGCCCGCGCCACGGCCGACGACGGCTCCAAGCTCACGGTCTCGTTCCCCGCGGGTTCGACTTTTGCCATTAAGATGCTCGGTCGCGCCGATACGCAGTCGGTGGTCCTGCCGACGGTCTGCGCGGTCTTCGGTCGTCGTACCGTCGACTATGTCCTGGGTGGGGGTGGCACGCCGGCTCCTCAACATGAGGAGCATTCTCCATCTGCACGGGCTGCGGCATCTGCGGACCCGCAACCCGTGTCCTCGGCGGCCCCTGTATCCTCGAGCGCCAGCGCGCCGCAGCAGCAAGCGGCGCCGGTAGCGGCATCGACCCCGTCGGCGCCTAAGCCCGCGGCACCCAAACCGGCTGCTCCGACACCCGCGCCCAAGCCCGTCTCGCCCGCGCCCAAGTCGTCTGACCTGGGCAAAGCCCCCTGGCTACGCTCCGACAACCCCGCCGGCGCTCCTGCCACGGGTAAGCTCCCGACCGAGCCCGCACCCCGTGCGCCCGAGCGCTCGGCTGCCCCGAAGGCTCAGCCTGTCGCGCAGTCCGCGCCGTGGGAATCCGAGCAGGTGCCCTACGACGACGCCATGGTCGGCGGCTTCGCTGGCGATGCGAGCGGGGACGATCTGCCTCCGTTCGACGTGCCGGGTGCGACGCCCGCGCCCAAGCCCGCTGCGGAGGCACCCGCGGCCCCCGCAAGCGACGACGCCCCCGCGGCTCCCTGGGAGTCCAACCCCGGTGCGGGCAGCCCCTTCGGCCATCAGGGCGCAGCCCCGAGCATCCCGCAGACCGAGGACGAGGCCAAAGACCTCATCCGCAGCGTCTTCGGTCAGGCCACCATCTTCAAGCCGGTGGAGTAGCTGCGCAGGCGGGTATACTGCTCAAGAAGAGAACCCTTTGAACGGAGCGAGCTTATGATGTGGGAATATGTCCGCCTCGAGGACGATACGCAGGTTTCGTATTCCGAAGTCCGGGAGGACAACACGGTGAAGGTTGTTGTGGAGCGCCCGCGCGATTGGGGTTTTGACACGGCGGAGTGTATCTTGCCGGCATTCAATTGGGTGTCACACGAGGGCTTTAGCGAAGCGAACCTCAAAGAACTCGATGATTTCGTGCGCAACAATGCCCCGCTCATCCTGCGTTTTGCCTACGAAGGCGGACGAGTCTATGCCTAGTCTCTTCCGACTCGGCCATATATCACTTTCTTTTGTCCGGGCGCATCTGTATTTCGGACATGTGTAGTGTGGTGCCGCGTATATCGCATTCGAGCAGACAAGCGCGTGACGGTCGGCCTAGGATGCTGAGGTCGATACGATACGTCGCATGGCCGTCCGTGTACTCGACTTGCTCGGCGTTGACGGTTGCTCCGATTGTAAATAAAGAGCCCAGTTCGGCATCGACAATCTTGGAGTCCTTTATCTTGACCTTGAACTCTTGGTAGAGGGACGGGCTGTTGTAGTAAATGGTTCGGGTTCCGTCGGTGCATTCATCGGTCGTCTCCCATTTGACGACGGGCTGGTCCGAGCTGGCTATCAGCAGTTCTGCTCCAAAAGCTATGGCATGGGTGATGACAACCAGCAATGCCCAGCCGACAAAGAGATAGAGAACCACATATGCAACGGGGTGTTTTGAGCGGATGTTTTGG
Organism: Collinsella sp. AF33-16; assembly: GCF_003475325.1. Classification (GTDB taxonomy): domain Bacteria; phylum Actinomycetota; class Coriobacteriia; order Coriobacteriales; family Coriobacteriaceae; genus Collinsella. The sequence continues at coordinate 68,086 of NZ_QRQC01000013.1, forward strand.
AGCGCGTCGGGGGCATTCATGGGGCACCTCCAAATTGCAATCTATGACAATCAAATTATACCCTGCCGCCATGTGCTCCGCCTCGAGCAGCGGTTTGGCATTTAGCTATTTAGTGGCACACATGAAATGCCGGATTCGGCTCTACTAGATTGAGTATGCGATATTATGCAACCTTGCATAATTCGGCCTTGCATAATCTTTGCGCGTGGTTTGTATTGGAGGACATGTATATCGACTGAGGTAACACGTCCGCCCCGCTCGCTGGCCTCGCGCCGTGGTACGATTTTTGAGTTTGAAAGTCCCGCCGTGCTCCGGCTGCCCTTGCAGCTCGGCGTGCGGCCGCACGTAAAGGAGCCATCATGGCCGGTATGAACATGCAGCAGATGATGAAGCAAGCTCGCAAGATGCAGGAGCAGCTTGCCGCCGCGCAGGAGAACCTCAAGTCCCAGACCGTCGACGCCTCTGCCGGCGGCGGCATGGTCAAGGTGACCGTTAACGGCGAGATGGAACTCGTCAACCTCACCATCGATCCCGATGCGCTCGATCCCGAGGACGTCGACATGCTGCAGGACATGATTATGGCTGCCGTCAACGAGGCCGTTCGCGGCGTCAACGAGCTCGCCAACAAGCAGATGGGCGCCATCACCGGCGGCCTCAACATCCCGGGCATGCCGTTCTAAGACGCGCATATATATGAGTGCTAACCATAGCCTGCAGAAATTGCTCGATGAGCTGGGTCGCCTGCCGGGCATTGGTCCCAAGTCGGCTCAGCGCATCGCCTATTACCTGTTGGAGGCTGACGCCGAGGAGGCGCGCCGCCTGGCCGAGGCCATCCTGGAGGTTAAGCAGGAGGTTCACTTTTGCAGCCGTTGCTTTAACTACGCCACGGCCGACGAGTGCTCCATCTGCCAGGACCCGATGCGCGATACCACTCGCATTTGCGTGGTGGGCGAGCCGCGCGACGTCCAGGCAATCGAGCGCACGGGCAGCTACCATGGCCTGTACCATGTGCTGGGCGGCGTGATCAGTCCCATGGACAAGATCGGTCCCGAGCAGCTGCATATCCGCGAGCTGCTGGCGCGCTTGGGCCACGAGGACATCCACGAGGTCATCATCGCCACCAACCCCAATATTGAGGGCGAGACCACGGCGAGCTACCTGGCTCGCACTATCAAGCCGCTGGGCGTTGAGGTGTCGCGTCTGGCGAGCGGCCTGCCTGTGGGCGGCGACCTGGAGTATGCCGACGAGCTTACGCTTGGGCGCGCCATCGAGGCCCGTCGCACGATTTAGGTGGCGAGCCTGCTCCTGCCGTATGTTTTCCTCGCGACGCACGGGGTAGTCATAATTTCCCCGTGCGACTGTAAGTTTGTTGTGCAACAAAGATGCTTTGTATCCGCTTATCGCATGGATGCTTCCGCTCGCATCCTTAATTTGCCCATTCGTTGCGCAACCTTTTGGGTTCGCTGATACACTCAAATATGGATTCGAATGAATGTGCCGCTCCCGAGCGGCGTGTTTTTGTTGGAGGAGAACGCATGCGGCCCGGTGGCACTCAGACAAAGCGCGGCGCCGCGGTGCGCATGCGACGCCGACTGGGCTTGGCGCCTCGGGCGTACGCGCTGCTGTCGTGCTCGCTGGTGCTGGTCATAGCTGGCGTTTCTGCCTATGGCATGACCGTGCCGTCCATGATGCAGGCACATGCCGCACGCGAACCGCGCGTGGGGCATGAGGTCAAAAGTGACCTGGGCACCACGACTGGATATGCTTGGGCAAGTGTGGTCACGCATATTGTGTTTGGCACTGACGACGCGGACGGCGCCGAGGCCCCGGACAACGAAGTCACGCTTGCCAATGGCAAAACCATCGTGCTCACCAACACCAAGATCATCGATCGGTTGTCCAACAATAGCGTGGCGGCAACGGTGAATAAGGTCGAGCAGCAAAAGGAGCAGGACGCCCAGCAGTCCGGAAAGCCCGGTAGCTCGGATACTTCTGGCTCCGGCTCGGATTCGTCGAGTTCGGGCGGCGGCTCTGGGTCGGGTTCCTCTGCCGGAGGGTCTGGAAACGGCGGCTCGACGGGCGGCAACACTGACAACGATGCAAACTCCGGTGGCCTTTCCGCTGCTGAGGAAGAGAACATTCACAGTTGGCTTGTGACCAAGTACAACATGCTCGACGGCTATGTTTCTCGTGCCAATGACGTGGTTTCGACCTATAACTCTACGGGAGATCCCAGGCCGTGCGACAGCCTGGTCGGGGAGATGTTTGTCATTCGAGCCGAGTTCGGTCGTCAGACATTCTCGCCCCGGTCAAAGTGGTATCAGCAGTATGCCAATCTGTGGGGCTGTTACACCAACCTATGTCAATGGGTCGGCCATTACGGCGATGATGACGTCGCGCTCGGTAACTTCAACAATAGCGTGGCGGCGCTTGCCCTATGATGACCGATCTTGTATCCACCACACCACAATCGCTCGGTCGCGATCCCATGGTCGGCCTGCGCCTGGCGCGTGTCGACGGGTTTGAGCCGGCCATTGCGCTCGGTCAGGACGAACTGCCTGCCTATCTGCGTCGTTTTACGATACTGTTTGCCGACGATGCCACCATGCGACGTGGCGGTATCGGCTGCGTGACGCGTGCCGTCAACGCCCAAGGCGAGGCCGTAGCACTCAAACAGCTCATCTTGTCGACGCGCGATGAGTTTGACGACGATGCCGCCCATGAGGCGCTGGTCGCCAAGTTCAAAGCGGCATTTCGCGAGGAATATGAATGCCATCGCGCCCTTTCGGGCCTTAAGGGCTTTCCCCGCCTCTATGGCTGGGGCGAGGTTGACGGTGTGCCTGCAATTGTCATGGAATGGGTCGAGGGCGAGACGCTCGCCCGCTTGCGCTCGCGCTTTGCCGTGGACGATGCCGGCCGCCTATCGCCGCTTGTGGCGGCGCGCTTGGGGCGCGACCTGTTCGACCTGCTCTGCCGCATGAGCCTGGTGGGGGAGGGCTTTGTCCATCGCGATATCTCGCCCGCTAATATTATGGTGCGTACGGCGCGTCTACCGCTTGACCGGCAGCTTGCCGAGGGCACCTTTGACCTGTGCCTGATCGACTTTGGCTCGTCGCTGGCGCTCGAGCCTGCGTCGGCCGTGGCCGGTACCGGCGGCAAGGCATCCTTTACCGAGCGCTATGCCACGCTGCGTCGCGCGACGGTGGCCTACGCTCCGCCCGAGATGCTCACCGACGATATTCCCGACCTGCGCGCTTTGCGTATGTCGCCGGCGATTGACGTCTATGCCGCGGCAAGCACGGTTTACGAGCTCATTGCCGGCGTCGCGCCATACGAAGCCGCGCCGAGCACTTCGGGCACCTCGGGTTCGCGCAAAAAGACGCGCGACATCGCCAGCCCCTACCGTCTCAAGATGGACACGCGGCCCGACTATCCCGTTGGTGCCCATGCGCCCGGTTGCGATTTGACTCAGCTGCTTCGTCGTGAGCCCGATGTCGCGCTCGCCGCGGCCGAGCAGGCCCAGCAGCTAGGGCTTGAGCCGGATTCCGAAGAGCTACGCGATGCGCTGGCGTTTGTCGATGCCCAGCTGTTCGACGTGGTGATGACCTGTCTGTCCAGCCATCAAAAAGATCGTCCCGAGCCGGCGGCGGTCGAGGCGGCGCTCTCGGCGTTTTGTGACCACTATGCGCAAAATGTCGGTCGTTCGCTCCGCGGCGAGCCGCTCACGCCGTGCCCTATGGATGCGTCCGGCCGCGCGGTTCGTCGCGCGCTGATGGTCGGCGCGGCGGTCGTCTGCGGCGTGGTTTGGGCTGTGGTCGTGGTTTCGGCCGCGCTGCTGGCGTCGGGCGCTCGCGTGACGGCGACTTTGGGATCGCTCGTGTGGTCTGGGCCGCTACCGGGTATTATTGCCGCACTGGCGTTGGCGCTGCCAGGCATAGCCGGCGTTGCCGCGGGGGCACTTGCGCGCGATCGGCGCACGGGCTTCCTGCAGGGTGTGCTTGCGCTTTCTGCCTGCGAGGTTCCGGTGCTGGTTGTGGCTGCATGTAGCGTATTTTCCCAACGCGCCGTGATGGGCGGCCTTGTTGCCGCTCTGGTTGCAACCTATACGCTTACGTGGTTTTTGCTTGCGATGGGCTTTGCCTTTGAACTTCCCGTTTCGGCACCGCGACGCACAAAAGCCCAGATGGCGACTCCACTTGCCGGCGGAGCCGCAGCTGCCCGTACTTTTGGCGGACCTGTCGAAGTATCGTCCGATTCTATTTCTACGACCAAGGAGGCCTAGGTCATGGCATCTCAAGTTGAGCTCACCCCATGCGGGGCCATGTTTGACATCTTTAAGCGCGCGGCGCATCTGAGCCATATCGAGCTGTGCGGCTTGGTGCTTTCGTCCCGTCCGCTCGCCGACGGCCGCAGCCCGCAGAGCCGGGCCGCTGATCGCTCTTGGGTTTCCCGCTTTATCGTTCGCGCGCCGGTCGGCACGCTTCAGCAGCGCTACTTTGCCGAATACGGTACCTCGGCTGCGCGTATTATGTCGCAACTGGCCCTGCGCCAGCGAAATCCCATGGACTCCACGGCTGTGATCAATATGGTGTGCGGTCCTGCAGGTGAACCGATGGTACGCGCGCTCGAAGAGTGCCACCAGGACACGAATCTCTATCGCAACGCGCTCGATCGCCTGTCCCAGGCGGCGGAACTCATGCCCGCCGAGCGCGCCGAGGCCGTGCTGGTGCTGTTTGTCGCCGTCGGTTGTTCGGCGGATGTGCGGTCCTCGGTGAACTATGCCATCGACTACGCGCACGCGACCTGTGGCGGAGGCACATCCACGCTGCGTTCGCTTGGCATGTCGATGACCGCGGGCGAACGCGAACCCGCCCCGGCGCACCCCTTGGGCTTGCTGCGCGTACAAAACAGTTTTGTCGTGAGCGCCCCGCGCTGGATTCAGCCGAGTGAGCAGGGTGTTGAGATTGGCGCGCTGGCCACTGGTGAGGGCGATATTACCGACGTCGGCGACGATGTCTCGGCCCGCCATGCCCATATCTGGTGCGATGCTCAAAATATTTGGCACGTCGAGGACTTGTCGTCCACCAACGGAACCGTGGTGGTAAACGGGGCCACGCGCGTCTGCATTCAGGTCGAGCCCGGTCGTTCCGCCCAACTCAATCCCGGCGACGAGCTCAAGCTCGGCGAATCCACTACCTACGCCATCCTCTTCGGTGCCCTCTAGCCGGCAGATAGGGACGTTCCTTTTCTGCCGGCACGTGGGGACACTCCTTGGCGCGCCAGGGCCAGTCGCCCGGGGATGGAGGGACCATTTTGGCCCTTGGCAGTCACCCAAGGTAAACCTTTACCGCCCGCCTATATTTGCCGAAATTACACTTGAAGGCGGGGTACAATAAACCCGCATGCGGATTTCCGTTGCGGGCGCTTCCCATCGCCGGGGCGTGCCCGGGAGCATCCGGCATGCGGCCTTTGCGGCGCTCGGTCATGTGCAAGACGGGCGGTCGGGTCTGTGGGGCGCAAGCGCTCCTCGCCTCGGCATGCCTTCTCTCCACGCCATGTACCTGCTGCTGAGCCTGCCTGCCAGATGATTGGAAGCAACAGCGAAAATCCCATCACGCCAACATCCCGGCGATCGCCGGGGCCTGTATACCTATATGAGAGGAGAGGGGTATATGGCGCGTAAGTTTAAGTCTATGGACGGCAACGAGGCGGCCGCATATGTTTCGTATGCGTACACCGAGGTAGCGGGAATCTATCCCATTACGCCGTCCAGCCCTATGGCCGACCATGTCGACCAGTGGGCGGCCCAGGGTCGCAAGAACATCTTCGGCACCCCGGTCAAGGTCGTCGAGATGGAGTCCGAGGCAGGTGCAGTCGGTACCGTTCACGGTTCGCTGGGCGCCGGTGCTCTGACCACCACCTACACGGCTTCTCAGGGCCTGCTCCTGATGATCCCGAACATGTACAAGATCGCGGGCGAGCAGCTCCCGGGCGTTTTCCACGTTTCCGCGCGTTGCGTCGCTTCCCACGCCCTGAACATCTTTGGTGATCACTCCGACGTCATGGCCTGTCGCCAGACCGGCTTCGCCATGCTCGCCGAGGGCAACGTCCAGGAGGTCATGGACCTCTCGCCGGTGGCTCACCTTGCCGCCATCGAGGGTAAGACCCCGTTCCTTAACTTCTTCGACGGCTTCCGCACCAGCCACGAGATCCAGAAGGTCGCCATGTGGGACTACAAGGATCTGGCCGAGATGTGCGACATGGACGCCGTCCAGGCTTTCCGCGACCACGCGCTCAACCCTGAGCATCCGCACACCCGCGGCAGCCACGAGAACGGCGATATCTTCTTCCAGAACCGTGAGGCCTGCAACAAGGTCTACGACGAGCTTCCCGCCGTCGTCGAGGGCTACATGAAGAAGATCAACGAGAAGCTCGGCACCGATTACGGCCTGTTCAACTACTACGGCGCTCCCGATGCCGATCGCGTCGTCGTGTGCATGGGTTCCTTCTGCGACGTGCTCGAGGAAGTCATCGACTATCTCAACGCTCACGGCGAGAAGGTCGGCCTGGTCAAGGTTCGTCTGTTCCGTCCGTTCTCCATCAAGCACTTCGTCGACGTTCTCCCCGAGACCGTCCAGAAGATCGCCGTCATGGACCGTACCAAGGAGCCGGGTTCCATCGGCGAGCCGCTCTACCAGGACGTCGTCTCCGCTCTCTACGAGGCTGGCAAGACGGGCATCAAGGTTGTCGGCGGCCGTTATGGCCTGGGCAGCAAGGACACGCCTCCCGCGTCCGCGTTCGCTGTCTTCGAGGAGCTCAAGAAGGACGAGCCCAAGCGCGAGTTCACCATCGGCATTGTCGATGACGTAACCAACCTGAGCCTGCCCGAGGCCGAGGATGCGCCCAACACCGCAGCCCCCGGCACCATCGAGTGCAAGTTCTGGGGTCTGGGTGGCGACGGTACCGTCGGCGCCAACAAGAACTCGATCAAGATTATCGGCGACCACACCGACAAGTACGTCCAGGCCTACTTCCAGTACGACTCCAAGAAGACCGGCGGCGTCACCGTCTCGCACCTGCGCTTTGGTGATTCCCCGATCCGTTCGCCGTACTACGTGACCAAGGCCGACTTTGTCGCCTGCCATAACCCCAGCTACATCGTTAAGGGCTTCAAGATGGTCCGCGACGTCAAGCCGGGCGGCACCTTCCTGGTCAACTGCCAGTGGAGCGACGAGGAGTTCGCCGAGCGCATGCCCGCCGTGGCCAAGCGCTACATCGCGAACAACAACGTCAACGTCTACCTGATCGACGCTATCGACCTGGCGGCCAAGGTCGGCATGGGCAAGCGCACCAACACGGTGCTCCAGTCCGCCTTCTTCGCGTTGGCCAAGGTCCTGCCCGCCGAGGACGCCCTGCAGTACATGAAGGACGCGGCTACCAAGTCCTACATGAAGAAGGGCCAGGCTATCGTCGACGCCAACCACAAGGCCATCGATGCCGGCGCTACCGCCTTCCGTAAGTTCGAGGTTCCGGCCGACTGGGCTACCGCCGAGGATGCCGCTCCCGTCGAGCTTTCCGAGGAGACCAAGTCCGCTATCGCCCAGCAGGTCAAGAACCTGCTCGAGCCCATCGATCGCATGGACGGCGACAGCCTGCCTGTTTCCGCCTTCGTCGATTGCGCCGACGGCCAGTTTGAGCTGGGCGCCTCCGCATACGAGAAGCGCGGCGTCGCCGTGGTCGTTCCCCACTGGGACGAGACCAAGTGCATCCAGTGCAACCAGTGCGCCTACGTGTGCCCGCATGCCACCATCCGTCCGTTCGCGATGACCGAGGACGAGGCTGCCGCCGCGCCCGAGGCTACCCGCACGCTCGACGCCATGGGCCCCAAGGCCAAGGGCATGAAGTTCACCATGGCTGTGTCCCCGCTCGACTGCATGGGTTGCACCAACTGCGTCAAGGTTTGCCCCAAGGGCGCCCTCGAGATGGTTCCCACCGAGCAGGAGATGGACCAGCAGCCCGTTTGGGACTACATGGTCGAGAACGTCTCCGAGAAGAAGGAGCTCATCGCGGCCAACGTCAAGGGCAGCCAGTTTAAGCAGCCCTACCTGGAGTTCTCCGGCTCCTGCGCCGGCTGCGCCGAGACCGCCTATGCACGTCTGGTGACCCAGGTCGCCGGCGACCGCATGTTCATTTCCAACGCCACCGGCTGCTCCTCCATTTGGGGCAACCCCGCTGCCACCGCTCCTTACTGCAAGGACAAGGACGGTCACGGCCCGGCGTGGAACAACTCCCTGTTCGAGGACAATGCCGAGCACGGTCTGGGCATGGCCGTTGGCTATGAGGCCGTTCAGCACAAGCTGATCGCCGCTACCCAGGACATCATCGCTGCCGATGGTCCGTCCGATGAGCTCAAGGCCGCCGGCCAGGCTTGGATCGACTCCGTCAACGACGCCGAGGCCTCCAAGACCGCTGCCGCTGCCTACGTTGCCGAGCTCGAGAAGTGCGGCTGCGACGCTTCCAAGGCAATCCTCGCCGACAAGGCTTACCTCACCAAGAAGTCCTTCTGGATCTTCGGCGGCGACGGCTGGGCCTACGACATCGGCTTCGGTGGCCTGGACCACGTCCTGGCTTCCGGCCACAACGTCAACGTCTTCGTCTTCGACACCGAGGTCTACTCCAACACCGGCGGTCAGGCCTCCAAGGCCTCGAACCTGGGCCAGGTCGCCCAGTTCGCCGCTGCCGGTAAGGTGACCAAGAAGAAGTCCCTGGCCGAGATCGCCATGAGCTACGGCTACGTCTACGTGGCGCAGGTCGCCATGGGCGCCAACCCGGCTCAGACCCTCAAGGCCATTCACGAGGCCGAGGCCTACGACGGCCCGTCCCTCATCATCGGCTACAGCCCTTGCGAGATGCACTCCATCAAGAAGGGTGGCATGCAGAACTGCCAGGCCGAGATGAAGAAGGCTGTCGAGTGCGGTTACTGGAACCTCTTCCGCTTCAACCCCGAGGCTGCTGCCGGCAAGAAGTTCTCGCTCGATTCCAAGGAGCCCGCGGGTGGTTATCAGGAGTTCCTGATGAACGAGGCCCGTTACGCTTCGCTGACGCGTTCCTTCCCCGAGCGCGCCGAGGAGCTCTTCAAGGAGAACGAGCAGGCCGCTATGGACCGCTATCAGCACCTGCTGAAGCTCAAGACGGTGTACAACGAGGCCTAAGTCTCCCACCGCAGGACCTGAGGGCTGACCTTCGCGGACGTCCTCGGACATGAAAGAACCCCCGCTGCGCACTGAACTG
>NZ_QRQC01000014.1:0-71995 GCF_003475325.1 Collinsella sp. AF33-16
TCGCAATATTCAGCGGTGCTCATGCGGGCAAATACTCAGAAGTTTGATTCCATCAAATGCAACGAATATAGCCACGGTCACAATCATCCAGTTGAAGCTTGGGTCAGATCTTTCAAGTCCAAAATATGCGCTCACAATATCGATGATAAAGAATGAGATGCCTGCTGTTTTGATAAACCAAGCTTCTTGCCTATTCAATAACGGGTTAACACGCTTGACGAAATATCCCATGCAAAAGAATGTGAAATACGTTCCTCCGAGAAGCGATTGCGGAATAATGCGTTGAAGCATGCTTATGGCCGCCGCAAAAGTGACATGCTGAGAGTTGATGAGCAAAGAGTTTGCAGCGGATGACAGACCACCCCATGCATAGATTCCTAAGGTCACAAACAGGGCAATTTTGCAGGTACGATCATCGAGGGCGTCGAACATTTTGGACAGTACCGGTGCTACTAAAATGAACGGAATGAGTGCCGGGACAAACCACCAGCCGCCTTGAACAAGGCTGCTGGTGTATCGGATGTAGTTGGTATCTTGAAGCTGGCCAGTCGCCGCTTTGTAAGCGTACAAAAGCGTTGCATAGATAAAGATGGGAAGAAGTAGCGATAGGGCTTTCCCGAAGAGGTAATCCTTGTAACTCTTCTTTAATGGCTTCAGTGCGAAATAGCCCGACAGACAGAAGAATATCGGGTCACAGATAATCGCAGCCGTGCTAGCTATTGCGCTAGCGTTGATATTTCGAAAACTGCCAAGTTGCGGTGCGATGTGAACTACAACAACTAGAAACATTGAGAGGGCTCTTAGAAGATCCCAGTTTGTAAGACGCTTGCTTGTGCTCATTAGAGTTTACTCACCTTTTGAATTGCGCGTTTTGTATACCTGAAGCTCCCATTGTTTCTTTTCTACCTTGGCGACCGAGTCGAGGATGAAGCCCGTCGCCAGACTGAGGCCGCACAGGAACATGAAGCATGCGGCGAGCATGGCAGTAGGGAAGCGGGGAACCAACCCAGTGCGGAAGTACTCAACAATGATGGGGATGCCGAGCGCGAGGCCGATAACGGCGAAGAGCAGCGCGATGAGGCTGAAGAACTTGAGCGGGCGGTAGTCCTTGAAGAGCGTGCCGATCATGGCGATGACCTTGATGCCGTCGCCGACCGTGTCGAGCTTAGACTCCGATCCCGCGGGGCGGTCCCTGTACTCCACCGGGACGTCCTTGATGCGCCAGCGGTGGTCGACGGCGTGGATGGAGAGCTCGGTCTCGATCTGGAAGCCCTCGCTCAGAACGGGGAACGTCTTGACGAACGGCTGGCTCATGGCGCGGTAGCCCGTCATGACGTCCTCAAAGCTGTAGCCGTAGATCCACTTGATCATAGAGCGGACCAGGTCGTTGCCGAATCCGTGGAAGGCGCGCTTGTTCTCCTCGGCGTAGGTGCCGTTGGACAGGCGATCGCCCACGGTCATGTCCGCCTCGCCCGCGATGACAGGGTCGCAGAGCGCGCGGGCCGATTCGGCGGGGTAGGTGTCGTCGCCGTCGACCATGAGGTAGCAGGCAGCGTCGATGTCGCGGAACATCTGGCGGCAGACGTTGCCCTTGCCCTGGCGCGGCTCGAGGCGCACGGTGGCGCCATGCTCGCGCGCGATTCGGGACGTGCCGTCGGTCGAGTTGTTGTCGTAGACGTAGACCGTGGCCCCGGGGAGTTCGCGGTGGAAGTCGTCGATGACCTTGCCGATGGTGACGGCCTCGTTGTAGCAGGGAATGATGACCGCTGTGTCTGTATAGTCCAAGATGAATGCCCCCATAAGTTATTAGCAGGTTGCTAGTATACCTGTCGGCTGGTGCCTGTAATTACTATGGGGTACTTTTCCAGATTTGGATCGCTGAGTTAGTTGCCGCGTTTGAAGGCTATACTTTCCACTGTTATGTATTACGAGACAAGGAGTTGGTCCGTGACTGACAGCGTAGATAGTCAGAAAGCGGTGGCTAAGCCGGCCTCTCACACTAAAAATGATTTCGAAAAAGACAAATACATCCTGAGGCAGCTTGTCACTAAGGATTTTAAGATTAAGTATCGTCGCAGCGTTTTGGGTGTTGCGTGGTCGGTGCTCAATCCGCTTCTTATGATGGTCGTCATGTCCATTGTGTTTTCGACCATTTTTGGTCAGAGCCGCAATGGCTCCATTACGCCTGAGATGTATCCGCTGTACCTAATCGTCGGTAACATTACGTTCTCGGTTATGTCCGAGTCGACGAACCAGGCGCTCATGTCCATCATCGCGGCGTCGTCCTTGCTTAAAAAGGTTAAGGTGCACCGCTGGGTGTTCCCGGTTCAGAAGGTGCTATTCTCGCTCGTTAACTTTGCCTTCTCTCTGGTTGCCGTCGCGCTGGTTATGCTGTGGTTCCATGTTCTTCCTACCTGGCATTTAATCTTGCTGCCGGTTTGCCTGTTTTTGCTTATGTGCTTTTGCATGGGCTTGGGCATGATGCTCTCGGCGCTTGCCGTATTCTTCCGCGATGTTATGCACCTCTGGACCGTCGTTATCACCGCATGGATGTACCTGACGCCTATCTTCTGGACCACCGATTACATTAGCCAGATGGCCCATTGGATTCAGGTGCTGGTTGTTGTGAATCCCATGTACAACTACCTGCAGTTCATGCGCGATATCTTCCTGTTTAACACGACGCCCTCCATGCTTACGCTCGGACTTTGCGTTATCTGGTCAGTTATCGCTTTGGTTGTCGGTTACGCCGTGTTCCATAAGACCGAGCACAAGTTTATTCTCTACATTTAAGGAGCGCTGTAATGACTGAATCTGCTATTGATTACAGCAAGCAGCCCCTTGCTGTTGAGGTTAAAGACGTCACCATGATCTTCAATATGGCGTCTGAGTCTTTAACGAACCTTAAGGAATACTTTATTAAGCTTGCTAAGCACGAGCTCTTCTTTGAGGAGTTCCGCGCGCTTAAGCACATCTCTTTTGATGTTCACCGCGGCGAGGTTGTCGGTCTGGTTGGTACTAACGGTTCTGGCAAGTCTACGATGCTTAAGATCATCGCTGGCGTTCTGGAGCCCAGTGAGGGCGAGGTTAAGGTTCACGGCAACATCGCCCCGCTCATCGAGCTGGGCGCCGGCTTTGATCCCGAGCTTACAGCACGCGAGAATATCTACCTTAACGGCGCACTGCTCGGTTATACCAAGGAATTTATCGATGCGAGCTTTGACGATATTATCGAGTTCGCTGAGCTTAAAGACTTTGTCGACATGCCGCTTAAGAATTTCTCGTCGGGCATGGTCGCGCGCATCGCCTTTGCTATCGCCACCATTACCGAGCCCGATATCCTTATTGTTGATGAGACGCTTTCTGTTGGCGATGTGTTCTTCCAGCAGAAGTGTGAGCGTCGCATTCAGCATTTTATTGAGAGCGGCGACGTTACGGTACTGTTTGTTTCTCATTCCATGGAGCAGGTTGAACGCATTTGCCAGCGAGCGGTTTGGATCGAGAAGGGCGACCTGCGCATGGATGGTCCTGTCGATGAGGTATGTAAGGCGTACCACGACCAGTTTAAGTAGGGTATAATTTATGCGTTGTGCAAACACGCTTTTGGCGTATTTGCATGACTCTACGCTCCATTAGCTCAGTTGGATAGAGCAGGGGACTTCTAATCCCAAGGTCGACGGTTCGAATCCGCCATGGAGCACCTGTATTTATCGAGCCGTCAAATCGACGGCTCTTCTTTTATGGAGTAGCTGATGGGCACATTTTCGTCTGTTCGGATTGAGGCCAATTCCGATCTTCTGGAGAACGGTTTATCGGGTGCGGACGATCGCCATTCCTTAAAACGAGTACTTACGTACGGAACGTTTGATTTGCTTCATTATGGTCACATTCGCCTTCTTCAGCAGGCATCTAAGCTCGGCGACTATCTCATCGTTGGGCTCTCAACCGATGAATTCAATGCTCTAAAAGGGAAAAGGAGCTTCTATTCCTATGATGTGCGGCGTGAGATGCTTGAAGCGCTGCGTTATGTTGACTTGGTAATTCCGGAAGACAATTGGGATCAAAAGCCTCGAGACATAAAGATGTATCACGCTGATGTTGTGTGCATGGGAGGCGATTGGGCTGGCGACCCTCGCTTTGAATCATTGAAAGATATTTGCGATGTTGTCTACTTGAATCGAACTCCTGGTATTTCGACTACTGAGGTAAAGGGCAGGCTTGCTCAATAAAATTGCCCCGTGTATTGCATGGTAAGCACGGGGCAATTTTTAACCATTAATCAAGCAGGCGTTTCATGGCAAGATTTGAGGACCCACTTTCCAGCTCGTTATGATTGACGTGTTGGAAGTGACTGTTAATGTCATTTGGAAGCTCGTAGATATCCCCATAGCGGCTCCAGAGGAATAAATCGGGGTTATTCGGCTCCTCGAGTTGTGTGCCCTCAAACGCTATAGCTTTAGTGGGGAAGAGGTCTGCAATGGGGTAGACCCATTGTTTCTGTTTTCCATCATCAAGGTTGTCGATAGCCCACATGATGCCCTTGGCATGCTCCTTATCGCATATGATTCCGGCCGCTTTGGACTTTTCGAGGCATCGATCGTAATGCTTCTGAATCAGGCTATTGTTCTCGCCCGAGTAATAAGGCTCGTCATGCCAGAATGTCAGCGCTCTGTCTGACTCCATTTCTTCGACCATTTGAACACGGAGTTTTCGCTGCTCTTCGGCGAATTTGTTGTCAGTTGAAGGAGCCCAGTCATAAATGAACAAATCCAGAAAACAGGGTATGTTTTCGTCGTTGTAAAGAAATCTAACTTGTCGACAGTGGACAAAACGGTCGTAAACAATTGATATTTTATATCGGTTGTCGTCTTCAACGATGTCGCATAGCTTTTCTAGATCATCGCGCATGATTCCAAGGTCGGTATCATCGTCCCAGGGAATGAATCCTTGATGCCTAATGGCTCCGATAAGTGTTCCGAAGTTAATCCAATAATTGATGTCGTTCTCTTTGCAGAGAGTGTCGAATTCCCCCAACAGTTTTCCGCATCCAAGCTGCAAAAGCCTTAATCCGCCAGTTGCTTTTGGGAGCTCTTTAAAGAAACGCTCCTTTGCTTCCTGGATAGTTTCTTCTGGTCGCTTGTACTCTTCCCACGCAAACATTTTCATGTGCTCATCATGGGCATCGAGGTTCTGAGCAATCGACTCAATAATTGGAATTGCCATATTGTCGAACTTGTAGTTGATGTTCATGTTGATGCCGTTATCGGCGACTTCAATGCGATGATAAATTCTTTCTAGCTCTTCATGTAGCCTGTTTATATCGTCATGCATGGCGTGAAGCGACCTAGATGATGCTGGTAGAAGTTGTTTAATTTTGTTGAGCATTCAATACTTCTTTCTATTTATTTAGCATTACAAGCAATCAAATCCATTCTTTTGCAAATTCTAGTTGGTTAAGAATGAATGACTGGAATGATTGCTTTAAACATCATTTACATTTTATCAATTTGAGGCGAATGTACATTTTACCCTTGGAAATAGACCGGCGGAAGCGTAACCACTTCGCCGGCCTATTGATTCATTTAGTAGGGACTGTGAATCGCTCGTCTCTTACGCCTCCGTGGGCTCCACGCCCAGCTCGTTGCGGACGAGCTCGAAGGCGGCGGCGATGGCCTTGTCCATGTCGTAGTACTTGTAGCCGCCCAGGCGACCGGCGAAGATCACGTCGCCCTCCTGCGCCGCCAGCTCCTCGTACTGCTTGTAGAGGGCCTCGTTCTTGGCGTCGTTGATGGGGTAGTAGGGCTCGTCGCCGGGCTTCCAGTCGGCCGGGTACTCGCGCGTGATGACGGTCCTGTCCTGCGTGCCGAACTCGAAGTGCTTGTGCTCGATGACGCGCGTGTAGGGGACCTCGCGCTCGGTGTAGTTGACCACGGCCACGCCCTGGTGGTCGGCCTCGTCGAGGGTCTCGGTCTCGAAACGCAGGCTGCGGTACTCGAGCGTGCCCAGCTTGAAGTCGTAGAACGCGTCGATGGGGCCGCAGTAGATCGTCCTGGCGGCGATATCGGGCTCGGCGGCGGCCAGCTCCTTGTACTCCACGCCGCAGCGTACCTCGACGCCCTCGAGCATGTTGGCGACCATCTTGGTGTAGCCGCCCATGGGGATGCCCTGGTAGCGGTCGTTGAAGTAGTTGTTGTCGTAGGTGAAGCGGCAGGGGAGGCGCTTGATGATGCTTGCGGGCAGGTCCTTGCAGTCGCGGCCCCACTGCTTCTCGGTGTAGCCCTTCACGAGCGTCTCGAAGATGTCGCGGCCGACGAGCGACAGCGCCTGCTCCTCGAGGTTGGCCGGCTCTCCGATGTTCTCGGCGGCCACCTGCTCTGCGATCTTGGCCTTGGCGTCCGCCGGCGTGACGACGTCCGGCCACATCTTGGCGAAGGTGTTCATGTTGAAGGGCATGTTGTACATGTTGCCATGGAAGTTGGCTACCGGCGAGTTGACGTAGTTGTTGAACTCGGCGAAGCGGTTGACGTAGTCCCAGACGTCCCTCATGGAGGTGTGGAAGATGTGCGCGCCGTAGCGGTGGACCTGGATGCCCTCGACGTCCTCGGTGTAGACGTTGCCGGCGATGTGGTCGCGGCGATCGATGACCAGGACCGACTTGCCGGCGCGCCTGGCGGCATTGGCAAAGACGGCGCCCGAAAGGCCGGCACCGACGACGAGGTAATCGTACTGGGACATTGATGTGCTCCTTTGTATGTAATCAAACAGTTACTTAAGATTTGGGACAAATAAACCTGATAATTCTGTTCTAAGGATTAGTGTACCAGGCGTGTTGTAGGCTTTCTTTCAGCAGCTTCAGCTCATGTGCATAGCCCCGGTTTCTAGATGATTTAAAGAATCTGCTAATTCGTCTTCAAACACTCCGGTAAGACTTTCGATACGGCATTCATTGCCTGCGGCTTTAGGTACTGCTCGTTGAGTCGTGCCTTTTTGTAAGCGTAGCGAGTGTCTGCTGAGTATTTGACCAGCACATCGGTGAAGAACCGCTCCCAGCTTAAATAATCGCGACTTTCGATATAGCTTGAGGGGTCCTCGAGGATCTTGGGAATGTCGCTGCTGGGTATGAGCCCGGAGCGCAGAAGTGTCCACTCGAATGATTCCGGGAGGAACAAGCGAACGTTTTTGTAAACGCGCTGTCCCAGTACCTTTTCAATGTAGGGGCCAAACGCTGCGCCGTCTCCTATGGCAAGGATGTTTTTCTCGGGACATTCGTGAATCATTCGTTTTAGATTCGCTACGCCGGTAGCGGTATGGCAGGGGATTCCCAGTCGGTTGCAAAGGGCGCTGTAGAATTGATAGCCAGACTTGCTATCCTCGACAACTATGGCGTCGGGTACCTCGAATCCAACATTTAGATCCTGGTAAAGCATGTTTGCCGTGTGGCTGTATATCGGTTTTGTTACCGAGTAGAAGCGTTTATCGCTCTTTCGGCCATTGATTGTTTTACTCGTGGTGTTTACCAGCTTTAGGATTTCGTTGACACTGTAGGGGAGTTCGCTGGCGTCTCGACGAGATATCAGGACAAAATAGTTGGACGACCCGTTAACGGCTTTTGCGAAGTCTTTTGAGTAGATAAATTCGTTACCCTCATCTAAAAAGATTATTGAGTCCTCGATAATCGAAAGCTCGCGTTCCCAACGCCTGCCAGATAGCGTTTCACAGGGAACGTCACAACTGAGCGTGACGCCGCTCTCCGGTCCACGATCGTTGTAGTCGCGAATCATCGAGATGAGTGTCGTTTTGCCCGTGCCGCTGTTGCCGCGGATGAAGGAAATATTGCGTTTAAAGGTGAGCGTGTATTTGACTTTTGCGCGCTCCACGACAACGGTGTGTGTTCCCTTCATTATTCATCAACATCCAAAAAGTCATTCGTGGCGCCGACAAGCTCCTGCATGTTCCTGACGATGCGGCCATCGTTATTAATGCGAATCTCAAAATGCTTCCAGGGGAATTTCATGATGTGGTAAAGGGTTACCAGCACATCCTGCTCTTTGCCAATTTTGAGCAGCCAGCGGGCGCAGTTATCTCCGCAAGTGGATGCATTAAACACCATGTTTGGTAGATTGCGCACCAGCAGCAGCGTCTTAACGCCGCCGGAAAGCTCGAGGGGCGTAATCGAACCGAGCTGTTTGCTGATGATGTTGTGGGGGCCGATGAGCTCTGAACCGTCAATACTTTTAATCATCTGCGCTGCCATAGGGTCCTCGAACCAGGAATCCAGGTACGAGTTCCTAAAATAGGTTTCGGTATCGTAGATGGAACCGGGGTAATCCCCCAGGTGAATGCTCAGCATGTGGGTCTCCAGACGTTGTGTGACTGCAACGATTATATGCCAGTAATAAAATGCCGGCAGCAGCGAGGTGCTGCTGCCGGCGCTGGAGTTCTGTTCGTGTGAATCGTTGCTAATAAATGGATTCGCGAGGCTACTTTTCGAGACGCTCTTTCAGCAGCTCCAACGCGTGGGCGTAGCCCTGGAGGCCCTCGCCGGTGATGGTGGCGAAGCAGGCCAGGCGGGCGTAGCTTACTTGTCGGAATTCCTCGCGGGTCTCGACAGCGCTGATGTGGACCTCCACAGCCGGGATGGCGACGGCCTTGAGGGCATCGAGGATCGCCACGCTCGTATGCGTATAAGCGGCCGGGTTGATGACGATGCCGTCGACCTTGCCGTAGGCCTCCTGGATCTTGTCGACGATGCTGCCCTCGTGGTTGGACTGGAAGACCTCGATCTCGTCGAAGCCCTGTGCGGCACCTGCCTCCTGGCAGATCTGCACTAAGCGGTCGTAGTTGTCGCTGCCATAGATGCCCGGCTCGCGAATGCCGAGCATGTTGAGGTTGGGGCCGTTGATGACGAGTGCTTTCATGGTTGCTTCCTTTGCGATTGGAAAACCACCACAAAGGCGCCTGTCCCCTTTGTGGTGGTTTTGGTTAGAGGCGGGTGGGAGGGTGTCGAGGAGGGCTTGGGCGGTGTTGGCGGCGCAGTCGCGTGAGTCGATGATGTAGTCGGCCCAGGAGCGGTAGCGCGGCATGCGCTGCTCGGCGAGCTTGTCGATGCCATCGCGCGCCGTGATGGGGCGGCCCTTGTGGGCGAGCTCGTCGAGCTTGCGATTGAGCATCACAATCTGGCTGTTCTGGTGCAGCAGCGGGTAGTTCTCGTCGCGCGTGACCACGCCGCCGCCGGTGGAAAGCACCAGGCCGCTGCGCTTGGAGATGTCGGCCAGCGCCGCCGTCTCCTGTTCGCGGAACGCCGCCTCGCCGCGCTCGACGATAAAGTCGGCGCAGGGCATGCCCAGGCGCTCCTCGAGGGCGCGATCCAGATCGATGTGCTCTCGCCCCGTGAGCAGGGCAATCTGCTCGCCCACACGGGTCTTGCCCGAGCCCGGCATGCCGATCAGCGCGATGTTCTGTTCGCGGCGTGACAGGCGCTCCGTTACGTCCAGAATGCGCTCGCGCGGAGTGACCTGGCCGGTGTAGCGCTCAACGGCTTGCGCCGCCTGGGCCACGAGCATGAGCAGACCGCCGATGCAGGGGATGTCGCGGCGCTCGGCCTCGAGCATGAGTCCCGTGCGAGCGGGGTTGTAGACAATGTCGATAACGCCCTCGAGCGCATTGAGCCCCTCGAGTGTGCAGGGGGCGTCGGGACAGTGGGGGAACATGCCGGCGGGCGTGCAGTTGACGAGCAGGGCAGCGTCGGACTGCTGCGAGATATTGTCGTAGTTGACCTGGCTCGTGCGGCCCACGGGCACGACGGTGGCGCCCAGATCGCCGAGCACCATACTGGCCGTAGTACCCGCGCCGCCGGTGGCTCCGAGCACGAGGACCTTCTTGCCGGCAACCTCTACGCCCAACTCCTCGACCAGACACTGAAAACCAAAGTAGTCGGTGTTGTCGCCGCGCAAACAACCGTCAGGCAGGCGTGTGATGGTGTTGACGTTGCCCATGCGCTCGGCGAGCGGACTCAGCTCGTCCAGATACTCCATGACGGCGCGCTTGTAGGGGATGGTCACGTTGGTGCCCTCCCATTCGTCGCCCGTCATAAAGGCCTGGAGGTCCTCGGGCTCGCGCTCAAAACGCACGTATTCGAGCCCCGCGAGCTCCTTGTAGATGGTCGGCGTGTAGCTGTGGCCAAGCACGCGGCCCAGCACGCCGTAGGGGCGGGTTGCGGCGACATCGGTCATCTAGAGCACCTCCGTGTAGCTGCCAAAGTAGGTAAAGCTCTCGCACACGTCGTCGATGGAATCGAGCAGGTCGTCGAGGGCCCTGCTGCCAAAGGGGCAGTCCAGGTCAAAGTAGAACATAAACTCAAAGTCGCGGCCGGGGATGGGGCGGCTCTCGAGCTTGATGAGGTTGATGTTGAGGGCGTAGAAGCGCTCGAGCACCCGGTAGAGGGCGCCCGGCTCGTTGGTCGTGGTGATCATGAGCGAGGTGCGGTTGGCACCGGGGTAGACGCGCGGCTCGCGGCTGATGACGACAAAGCGCGTGTAGTTGTTGTCCGAGTCCTGGATGTTGGATTCCAGTATCTCCAGGCCATACAGTGCGGCACAGCTGCGCGAGGCGATGGCGGCAACGTCGGTGCGGTCGGAGTTAGCGACCATCTCGGCCGACATGGCCGTGTTGGGGTACTTGGTGGCGTGCAGGTCGTGGGCTTCGATAAAGCCGGCGCACTGGGCAATGGCTTGGCCGTGGCTGTAGACCTCACGCACGTCTGCGAGCTTGGTGCCGGGTTTGACGAGCAGGTTATGGTCGATCTTGAGGCGCAGCGAGCGCACGATATGGAAATCGAACTGTGCGAGCAGGTCGTAGACGGCGTTGACGGAACCCGCGGTGGAGTTTTCGATGGGCAGCACGCCAAACTCGCAGAAGCCGTCACGTACGGCGCGCATGACGCCCTCGAAGGTCTCGAAAAACGCGATGTCGGGCACGTCGAAGAGCTTGCACGCGGCGATTTGGCTGTAAGCGCCCTCGACGCCCTGGCAGGCGACGGTGGCCGTTTGAGGGAAGGGCGTGTCGGAGGCTGTAGCCGTGGCGTGGGCCTTTTGCGAGACGGTGATGCCCTTGAGCTCGTTGATGTAGCGCTGCTGCTCGGCCTTGCTCATGCTCATGAGCAAGCGGAACAGGGTGATGGTCTGTGCCTCATAGCGCTCGGGCGCGCGGCTGGCGAGGTTGTTGAGCTTGGAGCGCTCACGGGCGGGGTCGAAGACGGCCTTGCCCATCTCGATTTTTGACTTGGCGACCTCGGTGGCAATGTCCATGCGCTCGACAAAGCTGTTGAGGAGCGTGGCGTCGATGCCATCGATGGCCTGGCGGATGTCAGCAAGGTCCATGGAGACCCCTTTCACGTGTCGGGGGATGTTGAGGGGTGGGTAGTTAGCGCTGGGCGGCGTCTTCGAGGAGGGCGTCCCAGATGGCAAGGGCGGCGGCTGCCTCGGCTACGGGGACAGCTCGGGGGACGATGCAGGGATCGTGGCGGCCGTGGACCGAGAGCTCGGCATTTTCCATAGCGTCCATGTCCACCGTCTGCTGCTCGCGGCCAATGGAGGGCGTCGGCTTTACGGCCATGCGCCACATGACGGGCGCGCCGGTCGAAATACCGCCCAGGATGCCGCCGGCGTTGTTGGACTCGACCTCGATCTCGCCGGTCTCGGCATCGATGCGATACGGATCATTGTTCTCGCTGCCGCGCATGGCGGCCACGGCAAAGCCCATGCCAAACTCCACGCCCTTTACGGCGGGAATGCCAAACGCGATCTGCGCGATGCGGTTCTCGATGCCGTCGAACATGGGGTCGCCGATGCCTGCGGGAAGCCCGTAAATGCCGCACTCCACGATGCCGCCGATGCTGTCGAGTTCGTCACGCGTGGCTAGGATTTCCTCGCGCATGCGGCCGGCTGCGGCGGCGTCAATGCACGGCAGATCGTTCGTAAGGATCGCCTTGCGGTCGGCCTCGCGATAGACTATGTCGTCCATCGGCAGATCGGAGATGCCGCCGATCTGCGCCACATGCGCCATCACTTTAATGCCGCGGGCCTCGAGTGCCTGCAGCGCAATGCCGCCGGCGATGCACAGGGGTGCCGTTAGGCGGCCGGAGAAATGCCCGCCACCGGCGACATCGTGCATGTTGTGATACTTCACGCGCGCAGGGAAGTCCGCATGTCCGGGGCGGGGCTTGCGGCGCAGCTCGGAGTAATCCTTGGAGCGCGTGTTGGTGTTCTCGATAATCGCGGCAATGGGCGCGCCGGTGGTGTGCCCATCGACCACGCCGGCGATGATTTGGGCGGCGTCGGCCTCGCGGCGCTTGGTCGCGGTCTCGTCGCGACCGGGGGCGCGACGGTCGAGGAAGGCCTGCAGCTGCTCCTGGTCCACGGCGATACCTGCCGGAATGCCATCGAGGGAGCAGCCGATGGCGGGGGAGTGCGACTGGCCGAAGATGCTTAAGTGCAAGACGTTGCCAAAGGTCGAGGACATGCTATTCCTCCTCGAGTGTGACCTTGCCGCCCAGCAGGCGGTAGTGGTCGAAGAAATCGGGATAGGACTTGTTGACGGCCTCGGCGCCGTGGATCACGACCTCGCCGGTGGCGCGGCTCGCGGCGATAGCGGCCATCATGGCGATGCGATGGTCGTTGTGCGAATCGACCTCGCCGCCGGTGAAGGCATCGACACCCTTGATGATGAGGTCATCGCCGGCAATGCGCACCTGCGCGCCCAGCGCGGTGAGCTCGCGGGTGGTGGTGACCAGACGGTCGGATTCCTTGATGCGTAGACGGGCGCAATCGCGGATAAAGGTGCGGCCCTGTGCCAGCGAGGCCACGGCCGAGATGACGGGCACCAGGTCCGGAATGTCGTGGGCACTCATCTCAAAGCCGGCGAGCTTGTCGGACTGCACGGTGGCGGCGTTGGTGGAGCGCACGATGCGGGCGCCAAAGCGCGAAAGCGCGGCAAGCACGTTACGGTCGCCCTGTGCGGAGCTCAGTGACACGCCCTCGACGGTGATTGGGTCGGTGCCGATGGCACCGGCGCACAGCCAAAAGGCGGCGTTGGACCAGTCGCCCTCGACGGCTACGCTGCCGGGCGTGCGGTACGAGCCGCTGCTCACGCGGAAGTTCGTGACCTCGGGCTGGCCGTCCTTGGCCGGAATGCGCTCGACGTTGACCTCGACGCCAAAGGCCTTCATGGCCTGTATCGTCAGGTTGATGTAGGGGCGGCTCTCGATGAGGCCGGTTACCTGCACGCAGGAGGGCTGGGCCAGCAGCGGGGCTGCCAGCAGCAGGCCCGAGATGTACTGCGAGCTCACGTTGCCCGGAAGCACAAAGGTGCCCGGGCGCATGCGGCCGCTCGTCTTGAGCGGAAAACCGCCCAGACCCTGTAGGTCGCAGCCGGCGGCGATGATCTCGTCCGAGAGCGGGGAGAGCGGGCGGGCGCCCAGGCGGCCCTGGCCTACGAAGGTGGCATCCGCACCCAGCGCGCAGGCGACAGGCAGCATAAAGCGCAGCGTGGAGCCACTTTCACCGCAGTCAAGCGTGCCGCCGGCAAGGGCCTTGAGCAGGCCAAACTCAACACTCTTCATGGTGGGGTGGACCTGGAAGCCGTCCTCGACGGTCTCGATGCGAGCACCCAGTGCCGTAAGGCAGCGCACCGTGGCCTCGATGTCGGCGCAGGTGGTGTTGCAGGTGACGTGCGTCTCGCCGTTGGCAAGCGCAGCGCAGATGATGAGGCGATGCGCCATCGACTTGGACGCGATGGCGGGAACGGTGCCCTTGAGCGGGGACGGGGTGATGCGGGCTAGCATGCGGATGCGTCTCCCTTCTGGCCGAGGCCCTCGGCAATGAGTTCGTGGAAAGTGGAAAGCGGTGTGCGGTCGATGCTGCAGCGGCCAATGCCGTGCGGAATCACCAGGTCTATGGTGTCGCCCGCGCGCTTCTTGTCGTGGAGCGCCTCGGCAAAGACGGTATCGGCATCTAGGTCACAGCGGGTCGTGAGGCCATGACGGGCGCAGAGTTCCTCAATACGACCGGGCAGTGCGGCATCGCAGACGCCGTGCAGGGCCGCGGCGCGCGTGATGATGCCCATGCCGATCGACACGCAGTTGCCGTGTCCCAGCTCAAAGTGCTCGCAGGCCTCGACGGCGTGTCCGGCGCTGTGTCCAAAGTTGAGGAGCTTGCGCTGGTTGGTTTCGCGCTCGTCGGCGACGACCACGGCGCGCTTGATGTCGATATTGCGGGCGATGATGAGCGCTACGCGGGCCACATCGCGGTTGAGCAGCTCCAGCGTGAGCGGGGTCTTCTCCAGCTCGGCGAAAAGCTCCAGGTCGGCGATCACGGCGTGCTTGACGACCTCGCCGCAGCCGTCGGCGAACTGCTCGGGCGTGAGGGTGGCCAGGCACCCCACGTCGGCGATAACCACGCTCGGCTGCCAAAAGGCGCCGGCCAAGTTCTTGCCGGCAGCCAGGTCGATGGCGGTCTTTCCTCCCACCGATGAATCCACCATGGCGAGCAGGCTCGTCGGGATCTGCACAAACTTGCAGCCGCGCATGTAGGTGGCGGCCACAAAGCCCGCCACGTCGCCCACGACGCCGCCGCCGAGTGCCACGATCACGTCGGAGCGCGAAAGCTCGTGCTCGGCCACAAATTCCAAAATGGCAACGTAGGTCTCGGCGCGCTTATGGGCCTCGCCGGCCTCGAAGGTGCAGATGCTCACCTCGTAGCCTGACGCCTCCAGGCTCTGCTTAACGGGCATCTGGTAGAGCGGGCCCACGTTGGTGTCCGTCACGATGACGGCCTTGGTGCCGCCGGCGGTGGCGCGCACGAGCGGCCCCGCCTGCTCCAGCAAAAACGTGCCAACATGCACCTGGTAGGGGCGTGCAGTGTCGATATCGATGGTAATCGCCATAAGCTTCGGTCCTTTCGACCTGGCGTGATGGGTTGTCTAGTGGGAGGCCTCGTCGTCGAGCGCGCGCTTAATGCGGTCGCCCTCGGCAAGGAGGTTCTCCAGATAGCGCTGGTCGCGGTCTTTGAGCGCTCTGCTGTAGGCTCCGAGTGCCTCGATTAGATGGTCAATCTCGAAGGCGAGCGCGTCGGCGTCGTCGATCATGAGCTCGGACCACATCTGGGGGTTGAGGTGCGCCACGCGGGTGAGATCGCGGTAGCTACCGGCCGAAAAGCCGTGGTGGACCTGGGCAGTGGGGCTTTTGACGTAGGCGTTGGATACCACGTGCGCAAGCTGGCTCGTGAAGGCGATGACACGGTCGTGCTCGGCGGCGCTGGTCACGCTGAACTTGCCAAAGCCCAAGGGGCGCACCATCTCGCGCACCTGGCCCAAAAGCTCCAGCTTGAGCGCATCGTCCACCGCGGGCGGTACGAGCACCAGCGGGGCGCCCTGGAACAGGTCGGCGCGGGAGTGTGCATAGCCCGAGTACTGCGTGCCCGCCATGGGGTGCGCGCCCACAAAGTAAAAGCCGTGCTCGCGGGCAAGCTCAAAGGCGCGCTCGCACACGATACCCTTGACGCCCACCGTGTCAATTACCACGGGGCCCATGATGGCCTCGGTTTCGGTGGCGTCGGCGAGTGCCTGGGCGTGTGCCTCGAGCCACTCGATGCAGGCTTCGGGGTAGCAAGCCAGGACGATGATGTCGCATTCGCCGAGCGTCTTGTCGTTGAGCTCTCCGGCGACGGTGCCCATGCTGGCGGCCGTCATGACATCGTCATCGGGGTCCCAGGCCAGCACACGGACGCCCGCCTGCGCATAGCCGCGGGCAAAGCTGCCGCCGATCAGGCCAAGGCCGACGATGCCGGCGCACTTGGGGCCGCCCTGGTTAACGCGCGCGTTTCTCACTGTACCCATGGGCTACTCCATGGTCTCTTGGCAGACAACCTCGCGGATGGCTCGGATGCGGCGCATGGTGTCGTCGAACTGATCGGGGGTGAGGGCCTGGGCGCCGTCGGACCATGCGCGGCTGGGCTCGTCGTGGACCTCGATCTCCAGGCCGTTGGCACCGCAGGCGGTCGCGGCGAGCGCCATGGGCTCAACGTAGCGGGTGTAGCCGGTGGCGTGGCTGGGGTCGGCGACGACGGGCAGGTGCGACAGGTGGTGCAGCACCGGCACGGCGTTGAGGTCGAAGGTGTTGCGAGTACGGGTCTCGAAGGTGCGGATGCCGCGCTCGCACAGGATGACGTTGTCGTTGCCCTCGCTCATGATGTACTCGGCGGCCATGAGCAGCTCATCGATCGTGCCGGACATACCGCGCTTAAGCAAGATCGGAGTCTTGGTCTTGCCGACCTCTTTGAGCAGGGGGAAGTTCTGGGCGTTGCGGGCGCCGATCTGCATGACGTCGATCTTCTTGTCCAGGAAGACCTGCACGTCGCGCGGGTCCATGATCTCGGTGACGATCGGCATGTCGAGCTCGGCAGACGCCTCGCACAGCAGGTCCAGACCGGCGGGGCCCATGCCCTGGTAGGCGTACGGGGAAGTGCGGGGCTTGTAGGCGCCACCGCGCAGCATCGTGGCACCGGCGGCCTTCACGCGGCGGGCGATGCGGATGAGGTTCTCGCCCTCGACGGAGCACGGGCCGGCGATGACCTGGAACTGATCGCCGCCGATCTTGACGCCGTGGCCGCAGTCGATGACGGAGTCCTCGGGGTGGAACTTGCGGTTGGCGCGCTTGAACGGCTCGGAGACGCGCTGCACGCGCTCGACGACGTCCATGGACTCGAGCAGGAATGGGTCGATCTTGGTCGTATCGCCCACCAGGCCGATGATCGTCTCGTTCTCGCCGCGCGAGACGTCGGTCTTGAGTCCCTTTTTCTCGATCCAGCTGACGATGTGGCTGACGGCCTCGTCGCTGGCGCTCTGCTTTAAAATTGCAATCATGGTGTGCCTCTCACCTCGATGGATAGTCCTTGCAAAAACGGCCCGCATTGCGAGCCGTGTATATATGGTGCATGAGAGTTTATACTATCTGACTTGCTTTTGCCTTCTAAAGTGGGCCGTTGCACCGCGTCTTCCTCGGAATTGCAAAGCTTTTTCTTTTATTTTGATAGCCCGTGGTGCACTTGGGTATAATGCCAAACGTTGGCCCTATTAGCTCAGGGGATTAGAGCGTCTGCCTCCGGAGCAGAAGGCCGTTGGTTCGAATCCAACATGGGGCACCATCGAACGTAAGACCGTCCGAACCTCGCATGGTCCGGGCGGTTTTTCTTATACCGACGCGACGTGATGGGACGTGGTATGGCAGCAACGGATATCGAGCGCGGACTCTCGACCGCCGAGGTCGAGGAGCGCATCGCCGCCGGTAAGATCAACCGCAACATGGAGCTCAAGACCAAGTCGGTCAAAGAGCTCATCATCGAGAACCTCTGCACGCTGTTCAATTTGATCAACGTGATCTTGGCGTTCCTGGTCATTTTGACCGGTTCGTTTAAGAATCTGACGTTCCTGTTCGTGGTGTTCCTCAATACCGCTATTGGCGTCATTCAGTCCATGCGTTCCAAGAAGATGGTCGATAAGCTCACGCTGCTGACCTCCAAGAAGGCCATCGCGGTGCGCGACGGCTCCGAGGTGGAGCTCGACCTGGACCAGATCGTGCTCGACGACATCATCCGCCTGGGGCGTGGCGACCAGATTCCCGCTGACGCCGTGGTGGTTTCGGGCGAGGCGCTCGTGAACGAGAGCCTGCTGACGGGCGAGAGCGACCTTATTAAGAAACAGCCCGGTTCCGAGCTCATGAGCGGCAGCTTTATCGACTCGGGCCTGCTGCGCGCCCGCGTGATCCATGTCGGCGCCGACAACTACGTGGCCAAAATTAATAACGAGGCCAAGTACGTCAAAAAGGTCAATTCCGAGATCATGAACGCGCTTAACGCCATCGTGCGCTTTGCGAGCATCATCATGATCCCGCTCGGTTTGGCGTTGTTTGCCTCGAGTGTGAGCGAGCTGTGGGATGCCGCGGGAACCCCGGGCGATAGCGCGCTTTCGTGGTGCTTCTCCGAGCTGTTGGCTGGTCATGTGCCTTCGTCGGCGCTGCTGTCCACGGTGGGCGCCCTGCTGGGCATGATCCCGCAAGGCCTGGTGCTTCTGACCTCGTCGGTGCTCGCCATCGCCACGGTGCGCCTGGCCCGCCGCAAGGTGCTGGCGCAGCAGCTTTACTGCATCGAGACGCTCGCTCGCGTCGACGTGCTGTGCCTGGACAAGACGGGCACCATCACGTCGGGTCGCATGGAGGTCGAGGGTACGTATCCGCTGCCGGTCGAGGGTATGGGTGCGGGGGAGGGCGACGCCGCCGTTCCCGTCGATACCACGGTGCTCGATTTTGCTCTGGCTAACGTGGCGCGTGCGACTTCGGCCGATGCCAACGAGACCTGTCAGGCGCTGCTCAACTATTACGCCGACCGTCCGGTCGAGGTGTCCGAGCCGCTGTCGGTCATTCCGTTCTCGTCTTCCAAAAAGTGGAGCGGCGCGTCGTTTGCACAGGGCTCCTATGTGATGGGTGCGGCGCAGTTTGTGCTCTCTGATCGTGCGTTTGCCCAGGTCGAGAACCGTGTCGCCGAGCTTGCCGATACCTGCCGCGTGCTCGTGGTGGCGCGCGTGGACGGCTTTACGCCCGATGGCGATATGGTGGGCGAGGCCGAGCCCGTGGGCTTTGTGACCATCCGCGACGAGATTCGTACCTCGGCGGCCGAGACCATCGGCTACTTTAACGAGCAGGGCGTGACCCTCAACGTGATCAGTGGCGACGACCCGCGTACGGTGTCGTCGATCGCGCGCGTGGTGGGCGTGCCGGGGGCGGACGCTTATGTGGACGCCACGACGCTCGATACGCCGGCAAAGCTCGATGCCGCAGTGGACCGCTACCATGTCTTTGGGCGTGTGACCCCGCAGCAGAAGCGCGAGCTCGTGCAGGCGCTCAAGCGCCGCGAGCACACCGTGGCCATGACGGGCGACGGCGTCAACGACGTGCTGGCGCTCAAGGAGGCCGACTGCTCCGTCGCCATGGCGGCCGGTTCCGATGCCGCACGTAACGTGGCCGAGATCGTACTTGTCGACAACGACTTTGCCTCGATGCCCGCCGTGGTGGCCGAGGGCCGTCGCTCCATCAACAACCTGCAGCGTTCGGCTTCGCTGTTCTTGACCAAGACGCTGTTCTCGATGGGCCTGGCGGCGCTGTGCATCGCGCTGCCGCCGTACCCTTTCGAGCCGATTCAGATGACGCTCATCAACTTCTTCTGCATTGGCGCGCCGGGCTTTGTCTTGGGCCTGGAGCCCAACAATGCTCGCGTGAAGGGGTCGTTCCTGACGAACGTGCTCAAGCGGGCACTGCCGGCGTCGATTGCGGTCATTTTGGCCGCGGCGCTCGATATCTTTGTGGCGCGCGTGTTTGGCTTTAACCAGCTCACGCTGTCTACGATGTGCCTGCTTACGTCGTGCGCGGCGAGCGTCAGCCTGATCTGGCGCATCTCGCAGCCTCTCACGCCCTTGCGCGTGGTGCTCTTTGTGTTTGTAGTCGCCGGCATCCTGGTGGGCGTTATCGGATTCCCGGAGCTGCTGTCTATTGCCAACCTGACAATGGGCCAGATGGTTATCTTGGCTGTCATCGTGGTCTTTACCTGCTCGGTGTTTTTTAAGCTCGCCACGATGATGGATTCGCTCAAGCCGCGTCGTCGTCATGCCGCAACTGGTTTTGGCCGCGGTGTTCGCGTCCGCCTGGGTCGCGGTGGCGGCAAGGTGAGCTCGACGGGTTCGACGGCGGAGCGTTTTGCCAAGCGCGTCGCCGCCGACATGGCGCAGCGCCGCGAAGCTCGCACCGTTCGTGAGGCCGAGGCCCGCGCACTCGAGGGCGTGGCCCAGGCCCAGCCCAAGAAAAAGAAGCCCACGGGCGCCAAGCGCTCCCGCGTAACCAAGTCCGCCCAAGGCATCAAAGTTTCGATGCCAAGCAAAAAGAAGAAGTAGCTACGCGCCCTGGCGATGTTGAATTGGTGCCTTGCTCCTGTGGGGCCGTGGCGATGTTATGCTCTAACCTCGATTGTTTGAATTGCTTCGAAAAGAGGATGCCGTGATCTGCCCGCATTGCCTTAAGACTATCGAGGACGGCGCCTCGTTCTGCCCCTACTGCAACGCCTATGTGGGTCCGGGCGATGGTCCCGAGCACACCGAGTTTGTGTTCTGTGAGGGCTGCGGTGCCCGTCTTTCTCCGCATGATCGCACGTGCCCCAAATGCGGACGCCCCGCTCCGGGTATCCTCTCCGAGGACGCGGCCGCATCCGACCTGGCAGCGGGCCGCACGGCGGGCTTTCCGCGCCTAACGCAAGAGCAGATCGATACCGAGGTGCCGCATGCGCCAGCCTCTGCCGCTGCGGTGCTTTCGGACGCCGCTGACCCCAATGAGACCTGCGTGCTGCCGGCTTTCGATAAGGATTTCGGTATCCCCAAGGTCGATATTCCCACGCCCGTTTCCCTGCATGACGATGCTCAAAAACCCAAGCGCAAGGTGCACCCCGACGAGGACGCCTATCACAAGCATAAGCGTCATATCCCCAAGCCGCTCGTCGTCATCGCGGTCCTTGCCGTCGTTTGCGGCGGTGCCTATTGGTTCGTGACGACCGATCCCATGGGTGTCATGCCCGGCTTTTACGACCAGTTTGGCCAAGCTGCACAGACCACCTTCCCCACGCGCCAAAAGGGCGAGGCCACTGAGGACGATACCAAGCAGGACGATTCTGCCGAGGTGGTCCAGGAAGAAACCGTGCTCACCGATGATCAGCTCTATACCAGGCTCGACGGTCTGTATCAGACCATCGTGTCCTACGCTGACGAGGACCAGATCGGCGAGGTCATCGATTCCTTTAACAACGGTTATCTCCGAACGCCGCTGTCCACCCGTCAGGAGCTGTCGCAGAGTGCCTACGCCCTGCGCGACCAGATCAAAAAGACGCAAGATGAGCTTAACAACCTGAAAGTACAGGACGATACGGTCTATGCGGATGACATCGCCCACTTAATGCAGCTTGCCGAGTGGATGTATGAGCGCGTCGACGTGATCTGCCAGAGCTGGGATATCTCGCTGGCCATTCCCGATGGCGAGTCGATGAGTTCCCACCAAAGCGAGATCCTGGCGCCCATCGCGCAGGGCGGCAACAGCGCGCTGAACCAGTACGATGCCAATGTGGGTTCCTGGAAGCCGCAGCAGCGTTCCTAAAATTAGTTCGCCATAGTCGGCATAACCTACGTGCGCAATTGATGTAAGCCCATGCTTATTGCTACAATTCGTACAAATATGCTTTAAACGCACGAGGAGGGAACCACATGTTTGGTTTTAAGAAAGAGCTCTACACGCCCGAGTATCAGCTTGCCGGCGACGAGTGCGCCGTTATCGAGACGTCGAAGGGTGCCATCAAGGTCAAGTTTGACGGCGAGGGCGCTCCCATTCATGTCGCGAACTTCTGCGAGCTTTCCACGATGGGTTTCTATGATGGCCTTAAGTTCCATCGCTATGTGCCCGGTTTTGTCATCCAGGGCGGCGACCCCAATACCCGCGACATGTCCGGCGCCGACGTCGCTGCCGGTCTTGAGGGCCCCGACGGCATGCCCGGTACCGGTGGCCCCGGCTACTGCATCAAGGGCGAGTTTGCCACTAATCCGCGCAACAGCCATGTCGATGGCGCCCTTGCCATGGCACGCTCCATGGACCCCGATTCCGCGGGTTCGCAGTTCTACTTCTGCCTGGGCGCCCAGCATAACCTCGATTCCGGTTACACCGTCTTTGGTACCACGGTTGAGGGTCTCGATGTGATTTCGCAGCTGCGTGCCGGCGACGAGATCGTCCATGTCGAGATCGTTCACGAGTAAAGGGGACTTCCTTGAATAGCCAGCTGATCCAACAGGGCCGCGCCGCTTACCGCGCGGGTGATTTTTCCGCTGCAGCCCAGATGCTTGGGGCGGCAAAGACTCCCGATGAGATTATGGGCGAGGCCGATCACCTTCGTGGCAACGCCTTGATGCACCTGGGCATGTATGCCGAGGCCGCCGAGGCCTATGCCGCCGCCCTCAACGACGGCACCTACGGCAAGCGCGGCGCGCTGCTCACCAACCGCGGCAAGGCGCTCGCCGCCGTGGGCGACTACACGACGGCCGCCCAGGCGTTCTCTGCTGCTACGCAGGATGCTTCCTATGCCACGCCGTTTAAGGCCTATCTGGGCCTGGGTAACGCGCTGTTCCAGTCGGGCGACTATGCCAACGCGGGTACTGCCTTCCGTCAGGCCGCCATCGACGGCGCCAATCCGGCTCCTGCCGCCGCACTCGGCGAGCTCGGTCGTTGCTTCATTAAGCTCGGCCGTTCGGCGGATGCCGTGGAGACCTACCGCACGGCTATCGACTTTGCCGGCCCCCGCGACGACACGCGTGCGCTCAACGCCGGCATGGGTCAGGCGCTTTCTGCCGCCGGCCGTCCCTCCGACGCACTCGACGCCTTTAACGCCGCTACTGCCGATGGCATCTACCAGCTCACCTCCGAGCAGGCCGACGAGCTTGCCCGCGTGCACGATTCGCTTGCCGCGCTGTCTGCCCAGACGGCTATGGCCACGGCTCCGGCGCCCGCGATGGACGCTCCTGCCGTCGATCCGCTCGATCCTACGGGCGCGACCGGTCAGTTTATGCCTGATCCCTCGGACACCGGCTTCTTTACGCTGTCCGAGTCCGAGATGGTCCAGCAGGACCGTCAGGACCGCAAGCAGGCCAAGGTTCGTCGTCGCCATCGCCACACGGGTCTCAAAGTCTTCATCGTGCTGCTTCTGCTCATTTTGATCGCCGCGGGCGGTCTGGGCTTTGCCTATACGCGCGGCTTTGGCTTCCCCTCGCAGGAGTCGGTTATCACCGATCTGTTCCAGGCTGCTGGCGACGGTGACACCGCAAAGGCCGAGTCTTGTCTGGCCTCGAGCCTGTCCGAGGACGCTAAGTCGATGATCATCTCCTCGATTCCGCAGGGTGCCACCGTGTCCGTCGAGGGCATGGATCAGTCCATGACCGAGACGACCGCCAAGGTGAAGGCATCGCTGTCCAAGGGCGGCGAGCAGGAGTACACCGTCAAATTCGTGCGCTCCGACAACCATATCGGCTGGGCCGTCTCCTCGCTCGATATGGATTTCTCGGCTGCTGACAACCAGTAGTGACCTTATGGGATTTAGCTTTGCCCGGCGCTTCACCGCAAGTGAGGTGCCGGGCTTGCGCTAGTATGATGAGCTAGTAGTTTTCCAGCAATCATCCAACACATCAGGAGTTGCGTTGTTTTCTTTGATGGATATGTTCTTCGGTAGCTATGCGGGCGATCTTGCCATCGACCTCGGCACCGCCAATACGCTTGTCTCCGTGCGCGGCAAGGGCATCGTCATTCGCGAGCCCTCTGTTGTTGCCATCGACAAGAACGACGAGCGCATCCTGGCGGTCGGTATCGAGGCAAAGCGCATGCTCGGCCGTACGCCCG
The DNA here is from genome assembly GCF_003475325.1 of Collinsella sp. AF33-16. Classification (GTDB taxonomy): domain Bacteria; phylum Actinomycetota; class Coriobacteriia; order Coriobacteriales; family Coriobacteriaceae; genus Collinsella. The sequence goes on from NZ_QRQC01000014.1 coordinate 23,519, forward strand.
GCAACATCGTGGCCGTTCGTCCCCTGAAGGACGGCGTCATCGCCGACTTCGATGTTACCGAGGCCATGCTTCGCTATTTTATCGACAAGGCGTCCGAGAAGCGCTATCCGTGGACCCCGCGTCCACGTGTTGTCGTCTGCGTTCCCTCCGGCGTCACATCGGTCGAGAAGCGTGCTGTCTTTGAGGCCACGATCCAGGCTGGCGCTCGCCAGGCCTACCTGATCGAAGAGCCTATGGCTGCCGCTATCGGCGCCGACCTGCCTGTCGAGGAACCCACCGGCTCCATGGTCATCGACATCGGCGGAGGTACCACCGAGGTTGCCGTTATCGCCATGGGCGGCATCGTCGTTTCGCAGTCCATCCGTATTGCCGGTGACGAGTTCGACCAGGCCATCCTCACGCACGTTCGCGATGCCTACAACCTGGCCATCGGCGAGCGTACGGCAGAGGACATCAAGATCAAGGTCGGCTCCGCCGTGCCGCTCAAGGACGAGCTCGATGTCGAGGTCAACGGCCGCGACGTGATCACCGGTCTGCCCAAGACCGTGCGCATCGAGAGCGAGGAGATTCGTCGCGCACTCAACAAGCCGCTCGACGAGATGGCCAAGGCCGTCAAGGACGCACTCGACGCTACGCCTCCCGATCTTGCCTCGGACCTTATGTACTACGGCATTTTGCTGACCGGTGGCGGCGCGCTGCTGCGCGGTCTCGACGTGCGCCTACGCGATGAGACCGGCGTTTCGGTCAACGTTAGCCCCACGGCGCTCGATAACGTCGTTAACGGCTGTGCCCGTGTGCTCGAGGCCAATGCGTTTGATGGCGGCTTCGTCCAGACCAATGCTTAATTTCCAAAAGGTGGATTCCATTTGGCACGATCTTCGGGTTTCTCCACAAATCTGAATACCAAGCGACAATCAACGGGTATGCGCCCGTTGATTGTTTTCAGCCTGATTTCGGTGTTGCTGCTCACGTTTTACATCCGTGAGGGCGAGGCGGGGCCGATTCATGCCGTGCGCTCGGGTGTGACGACGATTACCTCGCCGATACGCTTTGTGGGCTCGGCTGTGGCGGCTCCCTTCAATGCGATTGGCAACGTGTTCTCTAACCTTACGGCGTCGCAGGACACGCTCGACGAGCTTAAGAAGCAAAACGAGGAGCTGACCTCTAAGGTCGCCGAGCTCTCCGAGGCCCAAAAGACTGCTGAGCGTCTGGAGGGGCTGGTCGGCCTGCAGTCTACCTACAACCTCAAATCGACCGCAGCTCGTATCGTTGGTGCTTCGGGCGATGCCTGGACTTCGACCGTAACCATCGACAAGGGTTCTGCCGACGGGCTTTCCATCAACATGCCTGTGACGAGTTCGGCCGGTGTTATCGGACAGATCATCGAAGTTTCGGCCAAGACATCGACCGTGCGCCTGATTGGCGACGAGAGCTCGGGCGTGTCCGCCATGGTGCAGGACACGCGCGCCCAGGGCATGCTGCAGGGTCAGGCTGACGGCACGCTGCGTCTTGAGTACGTGAGCGTCGACTCCGACGTTAAGGTTGGCGACATCATCGTGACCTCGGGCATTGGCGGTGTGTTCCCCAAGGGCCTTCCGCTCGGCACCGTCTCGTCGGTTGAGAAATCGGCAAACGACGTGTACTACACCATTGTGGTACGCGCTCAGACAACGGCCGAGAACAACGAGGAAGTGCTGGTCATCACCTCGCTGACCGACGAACAGTCGGCCTCGGATGAGGACGTGAGCACCGCTAATAGCACGCCGCAGGGAACGTCGCGCGATGCTGCGACCAAGACGAAGGACGAGAGCTCGGATGACGGTTCCGACACGTCCGAGACGACCGATTCCGGCTCGAGCGAATAGGGGGCATGTCCATGGATCTACACGAGCAGGGGATGAGCTCCCGCACGTTTGTAATCGCCGCCATCGTGTGCGTGCTGCTGCAGGCAGGCCTGGCACCGCAGATCTCCATTGCGGGCGGTCGCGTCAACTTCATGATTATCCTGGTGTGCCTAAGCGTGTTCTCGGGCGACCCGACCCGTGCCGTCGTGTGCGGTTTTTGCAGCGGCTTGTTTTATGACCTGTCCGCTGCCGTGCCGGTGGGAGTTATGTCGCTCCTGCTGACCGTGGGTTCTTTTGCCCTGGTGCACAGCGCTGCCGGTCAAACGAGCGGTACCCCGAGTGCGCGCGGCATCACTGTGGGCGCCTTTGCGCTCGTCATTAATGTGATCTACAGCATCATCTTGCTGTTTATGGGTATGGAGACGAGCTTTGTCGTGGCGATCTTCGGCCATGCGCTGCCGTCTTCGATCCTGACGGGTCTGGTTGCCATTCCGTTTTTGATGTCCGGCGTCGTGCCGCAGTCCGGTTATGGATTCTCCGCACGTGGCGGACGCCAGACGGGCATGCGCTTTAAGCCCAAGACCCGTAAGCTCAAATAGGGGAGGCCCGTAGATGTCTTCCCAGATGACGGTTATTATCGCCGGTATCGTGCTGGTTGTGGCCATCGTGGTCGCGCTGGTCATCATGCGTCGCGGCGATTCCCGTTTTACCTACGATACGCAGCATGGAACGGCCCCGCGCGCCACCGAGGGCGAGGGCAATACCGCGGCGACCGCCTTTAAGGGCCGCTTCTCCATCCTCACCACGGGTGTGGGCGCGATGTTCGCGGCGCTTGCCGTCAAGCTGTGGGGCATGCAGATGGTCTCGTCGGACTATTATGAAAAGCAGGCTAATAGTAATCAGACGCGCACCGTTACCACACCCGCTGTGCGCGGCCGCATCCTCGACCGCAATGGCGTGGCACTTGTCCAGAACCGTCCCTCACTTGCTGTCGTGGCCTACCGCGACCTTGCCGAGGATGAGGTTCTGGTTCGCCATCTTGCCAACGTGCTCGGTATGCCCTACGTGGCGGTTCTGCGCAATATTCAGGACAATTCCGAGGGCGCCCAGAGCCTGCATACCATCGCGACGGACGTCCGTCGCTCCACGGTTGCCTATATCAAGGAGCACGCCGGCGAGTTCCCGGGCGTCAAGATTGCCGAGCGTACCGAGCGCCAGTACCCGTACGGCGAGACGGCCTGTCACATTTTGGGCTATACCGGCACCATTACCTCCGAGCAGCTTGAGGCCCAGAATAAGAAAACCTCTGGCGACGATGATGCTTCTGCTGGCCGGATTACGTACCAGTCGGGCGATATCGTGGGCCAGGCGGGTGTTGAGAGCTACTACGAAAACCTGCTGCAGGGTATTCGTGGCGAGCAGACCGTCAAGGTCGATGCCTCGGGCAATGTGACCGGTCAGGCCGGCGCCGTGCCCGCCAAGGCCGGCTCCGACATTAAGCTCACGCTCGACCTCAAGATCCAACAGGCCTGTGAGACGGCGCTGGCGAGCGCCATCGAGCTTGCCAAGACCACTGGCTACAGCAATGCCGGCAACGGCGCTGTGGTGTGTCTCGATCCCAACAACGGCGAGATCCTGGGCATGGCGAGCGAGCCCAAGTTCGATCCGTCCGTCTTTATCGGCGGCGTCTCAAATGACGTGTGGACCGAGCTCAATGATGACAAGGGTTCGCACCCGCTGCTCAACCGCGCCATTAGCGGACAGTACATGTCGGCCTCGACCATCAAGCCGCTCTCGGCACTGGCCGGTCTTGAGTTTGGAACCTACACTTCAACGCAGACAACCAACTGCACGGGCTATTGGACGGGCCTGGGCAAGGCTTGGGGCAAGCGCTGCTGGCTGACGTCTGGACACGGCACCATGACGCTGCAGTCGGGTATCGCCAACTCGTGCGACCCCGTCTTCTACGACATGGGCAAGGCCTTCTTTTATGACGAGCAACATTCCGAGGGCCTGCAGGAGGTCTTTCGTCGCTGGGGCCTAGGCAAGACCTGCGGTATCGATCTGCCGAGTGAGGGCGCGGGCCGTATTCCCGATGCCGAGTGGAAAGAGTCGTACTTTACCGACGCCTCTGCCGAGGACCGCAAGTGGAATGCCGGCGATATGACCAACATTGCCATCGGCCAGGGCGACATCCTGGTGACGCCTCTGCAGATGGCATGCGCCTACATGGGCCTCGCCAACGGCGGTAAGCAGTACGTGCCTCACGTGTTTTTGTCTGCCGTGTCGCGCGATGGCGACGGCGATGCCTATAAGTACAACGGCAAAGGCAAGAAGAAGCGCCTGGAGGCCAAGATCAACAGCGATTCGGATTTGGCTCTTGTTCGCAACGGCATGCACGACGTGATTTACACGGCATCGACGTCCCTGGCGGCTCACTTTGGCACCCTGACGCCGCAGGTATACGGCAAGTCGGGCACGGGCGAGAAAAGCGGCGAGGACGAATACGCGTGGTTTTGCGCCTATGCGCCGGCCGATGATCCCAAGTATGTCATCGCTACTGTTCTGGAGCAGGGCGGCGGCGGCTCAGATACCGCGATGCATGTCGTGCGCGATGTGCTCGGCGTGATTTATGACGAGCCCGATACCTCTTCGGCCTCGGGCGATTCTTCGGTTCGATAGGAGGTTGCGATGGATTTTTCTCCGGCGGATCTGTTCCGTTCAACCAAGACCGGCTCTCGCAGCAGCCTGGACCGCGTCAACAAGCAACTTTCGGCCTCGCGCGGCACGTTTCGCCAAAAGGTGCATATCGGTGTGCTCGTGGCCACAGTGGCGCTCGTCGCCTACGGTGCCATCATTATCTGGTCGGCTTCGCAGTTTAAGGCCGATGCTTCGTTCTCACGCCATCTGCTGGGAATTGGTATCGGGGCGTTGCTGGCGGTGCTGGTCTGGCGTACCGACCTGCGCGGTATTTCCAATTTCTCGACGGCGTTGCTCGTCATCGACCTGATCGTGATCTTCTCGCCCAAGATTCCGGGTTTGTCCTATACGGGCGGTCTGGGCATGACGGGCTGGATCAAGATTCCCGGTATCGGCTTGACATTCCAGCCGGTCGAGCTTGCCAAGCTCATCACCATCTTCTTTATTGCCACGCTTGGCTCGCAGTATAACGGCCGCATCGATACCGTTCGCGACTACGTCAAGCTCTGCGGCATGCTGTCCATCCCGTTTTTGGCCGTCGTCGCCATGGGCGACCTGGGCTCGGGCCTGGTCGTGCTGGTCTCGGGCGCCATCGTCATCTGCATGAGCGGTGCGCGCCGCGAATGGGTGCTGTCGACCCTGGCCCTGCTCGTGGGCCTGGTGGCCCTCGTCCTGGCGCTCGATTCGGTCTTTGATTCGTTGCTCGGCCACGATGTGCTCATCAAGCAGTATCAGATGAACCGCCTGACGGTCTTTATCGACCCCGATAATGCCGATTCGGACGATGCCTACAACCTGCAGCAGTCGCTTATCGCCGTTGGCTCGGGTGGCTTCTTTGGTAAGGGTTTGGGCCATGCGACGCAGTCGGCCGGCGGCTTTCTGCCTGAGTTCCACACCGACTTCGTCTTCGCCTTCCTGTCCGAGACCTTTGGCTTTTGCGGTTCCTTTTTGCTCCTATGCCTCTACGTGCTGCTGATCTTTTCGACGATTCGCGTCGCCTTTAAGTGTGAGTCGCTGTTCTTGCGTCTTTCGTGTGTGGGCATCGTTGGCATGTGGGCGTTCCAGACCTTCGAAAACATCGGCATGTGCATCGGCATGATGCCGATTACCGGTATTCCGCTACCGTTTATTAGCTTCGGTTCGTCTTCGATGATGATTCAGCTGCTGACGGTGGGTATCGTACAATCCATATGGCGGCATCGTTCGGGCGCCGCGTAACCGCTGGAGGGGTTTGCTATGAAAATTCCCGTAGATAAGCTGACCCGCGCTTTTAAGATGGGCGCGTCCGTTAAGAAGGATTCCGATACGCCGGTGCGCGTCTCGGTCTATCTGGATTCGTCCGCCTCGCGCTTTCTGGCCGAGACGGTGCGTGACGCCTTTGTGCCGCAGACGACCTCGGGCATTGTGCGCGTCGAGCGTCTGGGGGAGGAGCGAATTGCTCCAAAGACCGATACCGATGTGGTACTGGTGCTCTCGTGCGGTTCCGACCGCTTGGAGAGTGCCGTGCAGGAGCTCGTGATCGCCGGCGCGCCCGTGTGCGTGCTTGCCGAGTCTGCTGTGGAGGTGCCGTTTATCGAGGAGTCCACGCCCATGCTCGGCGTGGTGGCGGCAACCGATAAGACGTATCTGCTCGAGACGCTTGCCCGCTGGATTCTCGATCGCACCGAAAAGGAAACGGCTTTTGCGGCGAACTTTGCCTTCATGCGCATCGCGGCGGCCAATCGTATCATTACCTCGTGCGCGCTCACCAATATGGCGACCGGTGCGCTGGTGTTTTTGCCGGGCGCCGATTATCCCGTTATGGCGCTGGCTCAGGTGGGCATGCTCTTTGAGCTCGCTGCCATCTTTGGACGCGGCATTAAGCCCGAGCGCGGCTACGAGGTCGCAGGCGTGCTCGCCGGCGGTCTGGTGATTCGCGCTGTTACCCGCGCATTGGTGAAGCGGACGCCGCACATCGGCTTTGCCGTTAAGGCGCTTACCGCCGCCGCGGGTACCTATGGCATGGGTCGCGCGCTCGTGTCGCTCTACGAGCGCGATGTCGACTACAGCCGCGCCAACGAGGTCGCTGCCGCCACGTTCTCGCGCGTTCGCGACCTGGTGACCACGGTCGCCGGTGCCACCCGTCCTATGGCGTCCTACCAAGACGCATCCGATCTCGCTGCTTAGGGGTTTTCCGTTGCGCGTTCCGTATCAAGACTGTTTTCATTTAATTGAGCCACTGCTCGCCAAGGTCGAGAAGCCGAGTCGCTATATCGACCACGAGTGGGGCACGCTCTCAAAGGCCGATGCCGACTATCGCTGCTGCATGATCTATCCGGACGTGTATGAGGTCGGTCTGCCCAACCAGGGCATCGCCATTCTCTACAACATCCTAAATCAGGCCGAGGGCATTTCCTGCGAGCGCGGCTACGTGCCGTGGCCCGATATGGGCGATGCGATGCGCGAGGCGGGGATTCCGCTGCTGTCGCTCGAGGGCGCAACGCCCGTGGCATCGTTCGACATCGTCGGCATGCACGTGCCGCACGAGATGGCTGTGACAAACTTCCTCGAAGCGCTCGATCTCGCTGGCATTCCGCTGTTAGCTGCCGACCGTACCGAGGACGATCCCATCATCGTCGCCGGTGGTCCCTCGGTGTATAACCCCGAGCCGTACGCGGCCTTTTTCGATGCCATCCTCATTGGCGAGGGCGAGGAGTCGCTGCTCGAGATCTGCCAGCTGCATCGCCGCCTGCGCGACGAGGGCATCTCGCGCGCCCAGATTGTCGAGCAGCTCGCGACGGTCGCCGGTACCTATGTGCCGTCCCTGTATGAGGTGCGCTATGACGAGCCCTGCTCCCCGCATGGCTACACCGTGCCGCGCGAGGGCAAGGATGCGCCGACCGTGGTCTACAAGCGCGTCGTCGAGGACTTTGGTGCCACCAATCCACTTTCTCAGTCGTGTGTGCCGTATGCGCAGCTCGTCCACGATCGCCTGTCTATCGAGATCTTGCGTGGCTGCGCCCGCGGCTGCCGTTTTTGCCAAGCAGGCATGACGTATCGTCCGGTACGCGAGCGCTCGGCCGACCAGATCGTGTCATCGGTGATCCAGGGCTTGGAAAAGACTGGCTATGACGAGGTGTCGCTTACGTCGCTCTCCACGACCGACCACTCCTGCATTCGTGACGTGCTCGGCAGGCTCAACCGTCGCCTGGAGGATACGGGTATTCGCGTGTCTATTCCGTCGCAGCGCCTGGATTCGTTTGGCGTGGATATGGCCGAGTCGGTCGCCGGCGAAAAGAAGGGCGGCCTGACGTTCGCGCCCGAGGCCGGCAGCCAGCGCATGCGCGACATCATTAACAAGAACGTGACCGAGGAGGACCTGGATCGTGCGGCTAAGGCGGCCTTCGAGGCCGGCTGGAACCGCATGAAGCTCTACTTTATGATGGGCCTTCCCGGCGAGCGCGACGAGGACATCGTGGCCATCGCCAATCTGGCCGATCACGTGCTGGAGCTCGGTCGTTCCGTGGTGCCCAAGGCTCGTCGCGGCTCGATCTCGGTGTCCATCTCGGTTTCGGTCTTTATCCCCAAGGCTGCCACGCCGTTCCAGTGGTGCCCGCAGCTCGACTACGACGACGTCAAGCGTCGTCAGAAGCTGCTCATCACGAGCGTTCGCAACCGTGCCGTCCGCGTGCATTACCACGATGCCGAGACCTCGCTCATCGAGGCCGCGCTCTCCCGCGCCGGTCGTGACATGACGCCCGTCATCATCGATGCTTGGCGCTCGGGGTCTCGCTTTGACGCCTGGGTAGAGCATTTCTCGCTCGATAACTGGAAGGAGGCTGCCGCCAAAAACGGCATCGACCTCAATGAGCTCGTGCACCTGCCCTACGAGTTGGACTGGCGTCTGCCGTGGGAGCATGTGAGCCCCGGCTGCACGCGCGGCTTCCTCGAGCGCGAGTACCGTCGCTCGCTCGAGGGTTTCACGACTCCCGACTGCACCCGCACGTCGTGCACCGGCTGCGGAATCTGCCCCACGCTCCACGTCAAGAATGTATTGATGGGTGATCGCGCATGAGTGAGCGCCTGACTGACAACCCCACGCTCTTTAGGCTTCGTGTTCGCTATGGCAAGCGCGATCGCCTTAAGTACCTGGGCCATCTCGAAGTAATCCATACCATTGAGCGCATCGTGCGCCGTGCGGGACTTCCCTATGCCGTCACGCAGGGCTTCTCTCCGCACATGCGCGTGGGCTTCTCTTCGGCACTACCGGTGGGTACGTCGTCGACCTGCGAGTGGTATGACCTGTTTATGACCGAGTTCGTGGCGCTCGACGAGGCGTTTGGGCGTCTGGCTGCGGCGTCTCCGGCCGATCTGGCACCCATTGAGGCAGCGTACATCGACGTGCGCACGCCGGCGTTGACGGCGCAGCTTACGCGCCTGTCGTATCGCATCGATCTACACTTGGATCTCGAGGCGCCCGTAAGCGCCGACGAGGTGCGTCGTGCGATCGACACGTTGCGCGCGGACCATGGCATCGACTACGCGCGCGGCAAAAAGAGCAAGCGCTTGGATTTGGATCACACGCTCGTGGGCTATGAGCTCACGGCGGGGGAGCGCCCTGACCATTTGGTGCTCATGCTCGACACCCATGCCGATAACGAGGGCTCCATGCGTCCGGAAATTTTGCTTTCCGCTGCTGATGTTTTGTTGCAGGGCTTGACCCCGGGCGTGGATGCACCTATTGTTTCCACCGGTATGCAAGACCTCGTGACCATCTGCTCCTACGATGTCGAGCGTCAGAATCAAGCATGCGAGGACGACGAGGGCCGACTCGTCAGCCCCATACCTGTGCGAACTTGTGGATTTGCTCCACATACTCGTTGACGGGGGTATTTTCGCCTGCTACTATATTCGGCTGTTGCACTAACTGATGCATGAAGGGCAAGTAAACATGTACGCAATCGTTAACACGGGCGGCAAGCAGTACAAGGTCGCCACCGACGATGTCATCACCGTCGAGAAGATCGAGGGCAATGAGGGCGACAAGGTCACCCTGCCGGTCATCTTCCTCAACGATGGTAAGAAGATCGTCACCGATCCCGACAAGCTGGCCAAGGCCAAGGTTACCGCTCAGATCGTTGAGCAGTTCAAGGGCGAGAAGCAGCTGGTCTTCAAGTTCCACAAGCGTAAGCGCTATCGTCGTCTGAAGGGTCACCGTCAGCAGCTCACCAAGCTGAAGATCGTGAAGGTCCAGGCTACGTCCCGCGCCAAGAAGGCTGTCAAGGCAGAGGCCGAGGCTGTTGCCGAGGCTCCCGTCGCCGAGTAGATTACACTCGTAACGAAAGAGTAGGTATACACAATGGCACACAAAAAAGGACTCGGTTCCTCCCGTAATGGCCGTGACTCCCGCGGTCAGCGCCTTGGCACGAAGCGCTATGCCGGCCAGACGGTAACCACGGGCACGATTCTCGTCCGTCAGCACGGCACTCACATCCACCCGGGTGAGAACGTTGGCCGTGGCAAGGACGACACGCTGTTCGCGCTGGTCGACGGTACCGTTGAGTTCCACAAGGGTATCAAGCACAGGGTCAGCGTACGCCCGCTCGCGAACGCGTAATTCACCCTTCATAGAGCACATATGTGGGAGGCACTTGAGTTTTAGGATTCAAGGGTCTCCCTCTTTTTGTAGGAGGCGATTCTGTTGTCACAGTTCACCGATATCAGCCGCATTAACGTGTGCGGCGGCGACGGCGGAGCCGGATGCATGTCGTTTAGGCGCGAGGCATTTGTTCCCAAGGGCGGCCCCGATGGCGGCGACGGCGGTCGTGGCGGCAATGTCGTCATCCAGGCCGATGCTCAGCTGTCTTCGCTGATCGATTACCGCTTTAAGCATCATTTTCGTGCCGAGCGCGGAACGCACGGTCAGGGCGCCCGCCGCAACGGAAAGAGCGGCGAGGACCTGATCCTCAAGGTTCCCATGGGCACCGTGGTGCGCGAGCTCGACCCCGAGACGCAGACCCCGATGTTCGAGATTGCCGACCTGGTGCACGACGGTGAGCGCGTTGTCGTGGCCCCCGGTGGTGCCGGCGGTCTGGGCAATACTCACTTTGTGACGTCGGTGCGTCGCGCGCCCGCGTTTGCCCAGCTCGGCGAGCCGGCTGAGGAGCACTGGATTGAGCTCGAGATGAAGCTCATGGCCGATGCCGCACTCGTGGGCTTCCCCTCGGTGGGCAAATCCTCGCTTATCGCGCGCATGAGTGCCGCCCGACCCAAGATCGCCGACTATCCGTTTACCACGCTCGTGCCCAACCTGGGTATGGTGCGTGCCGGCGAGTACTCCTATGTCGTTGCCGACGTCCCCGGCCTCATTGAGGGTGCGAGCGAAGGCAAGGGTCTGGGCCATCAGTTCCTGCGCCACATCGAGCGCACGGCACTCATCATGCATGTCGTCGATATGACGGGCGGTTTTGAGGATCGCGATCCGGTCGAGGACTATCGCATCATCAACCGCGAGCTCGAGCAGTATGGCGCCGAGCTTTCGGAGCGCCCGCAGATCGTTGTCGCCAACAAGTGCGACGCGCCGGGCACGGCTGACAAGATTGCCGACCTCAAACGCGCTGCGCTCGACGATGGGCATATGTTCTTTGCTGTGTCCGCCGTGACGGGCGCTGGCCTCAACACGCTGATGCTTGCCGTGGGCGAGCAGGTGGCTAAGCTGCGTGCCGAGTTGGCTGTCTCCGATGAGCCGGTCGACCTACGCGACGATGAGTGGGAGCGCCGCCGCCTGCAGCGTGAGAAGCGTTTCCGCATTGTTCAAGAAGAGCCCCACGCCTTCCGCGTGGTCGGTCGCGCCATCGAGCGCATGGTCATCCAGACCGACTGGGAAAACGAGGAGGCCGTCATCTACCTGCAGCATAAGTTTGCGCGCATGGGTATTGACGACGCGCTCGAGAAGGCCGGCTGCCGTGCGGGCGACGAGGTCCGCATTTGCCAACGCGCCTTTGACTTTGAGGGCGCCGAGGACTTCTCGGAGTACGAGGAGGAGCTTGGGGACGAAGGCGTTGAGGTCTTTGACGTAGCCGATGCTGCGAACGAGGGCGTCGAGGTTGTCGATGCGGCGGACGTCGCGGATGATGTCGAGACCCCGGAGGGCGAGTAAGTCATGTCGCTGCGCGGTGGAATTGGTCTGCCTGAGCTGCCTATCAAGGATGGGCAGGAGTTTCGGCTTGGCATTATGGGTGGCACCTTCGACCCGATTCATTACGGGCACTTGGTTACCGCCGAGCAGGCGCGCGAGTCGCTCGACTTGGACGCCGTGCTCTTTATGCCGGCCGGCTCTCCCGCCTTTAAGCTCGACAAACCGGTGACGCCTGCTGAGGACCGTTATGCCATGACGGTCCTCGCCACCGCTGCGAATCCGGCTTTTTTGGCGAGCCGATTCGAGATCGACCGTCCGGGCGTGACCTATACGGCCGATACGCTTCATGCCCTTCGCGACTTTTACCCGCCGCAGGTAAAGCTCTACTTTATTACGGGCGCCGACGCGATTATCGATATTGTGACCTGGCATGATGCCGACCGAATCGCCGAGCTTGCCACGTTTATTGCGGCGACGCGACCGGGCTTTGATATCGATACTGCTCGCGCGCGAATCAAAGAGTCAGGCCTGCCGTTTGACGTGCGGTATATCCAGATTCCGGCGCTGGCGATTAGCTCGACCAACATTCGCAAGCGGGTTGCCCGTGGCATGAGCGTGCGCTATCTTACGAGCGAGTCCGTGCTCGGCTATATTCGCAAACGCGGGTTGTATACCGATCTGGGTCAAGAAGATTTTGAGTGATGGGGGTCTACGTTGTCGGTAGAGGATCAGTTTGAGGGCGATGAGCGCGCGCTGCTCAAGCGCATTCAAGAGCTACTCGATGTGCGTATGAAGGATAAGCGCAAGCGCTACATGCATTCGCTGGGTGTTGCTGAGACCGCGCTTCATCTGGCTGAGGTCTACCGCGTTGACGGCTTTGATGCCGCTGCCGCTGGCCTGATTCATGACTGGGATAAGGTACTCTCCGATGACGAGCTCGTGGCCCGCGCGTTGCACTACGGCATTAAGGTTGCCGGCTCTCCTTCGGCCGCGACGCCGCTGCTGCATGGCCCGGTTGCCGCCTATGAGCTTCCGCAGCTATTTCCCGAGCTATCGCCAGCCGTTTTCCAGGCTGTCGACCGTCACACGGTGGGCGCCTGCGACATGACGCCGCTCGATATGGTGGTCTTTGTGGCCGATGCCATCGAGCCTAACCGCCATGGTGATTATGCCCACGCGCTGCGCAAGATGGTGGGGGAGTCGACGCTTGACGAGTTGTTCTTCTCCTGTTTTGCGCAGGGTCTGGTCTACGTGATCCAGTCCGGGCGCTATCTTTATCCCACGGCTATTACGATTTACAACCATTACGCCCAGCTGCGCTAGCTCGGGTGTGTCTAGAAAGAGGTATTCCATGGCCGATGAGACCATGACTGACGATCAGATTCTTGAAGGTGTGGAGCACAAGAGCTTCGTTGCCACGTCCGACCGCACCGCTGCCTCGCTGTCCGCGAGCGGTGTCGCCGCCGAGGATGTCGCCCGCGCCGCCGCGCAGGCCGCCTACGACAAGAAGGGCGAGGACGTGCAGGTGCTCGATCTGACCGAGCTCTCCGACGTGTGCGATTACTTTGTGATCGCCACCGGTACCAACAACCGTCAGGTCGATTCTATCGTCGACGAGATCGAGGAGAAGGTTGCCGAGGCCTGCGGTGAGCACCCGTTCTCCATCGAGGGCCGCGAGCAGAAGACCTGGATGCTCATGGATTACGGCTCGGTTGTCGTCCACGTCTTCACCCCCGAGGCCCGCGACTTCTACCGCCTCGAGAAGCTCTGGGGCGACGCTCCCCAGCTCCCCCTCAATCTCCTCTAGGACCTTATTTGGGCGGGGCTTCTCTAGAGCCACCCTCTACCGTTCGCCGGGCAGTTGCACTACCTGCAGCTGCCCGGCTTTCTTTTTGCCCAAAACGCAAATCATTGGGAGGAGAAGCGGGATTGGCGGCCGAAGGATAGGGCGGTGTCGCCGAATTTGTCTCGGACGGCGTCGATGGCGACGGAGAGGTCGCGGCGGTCGCTGGATTGGGCTCCGCGGTCATCGATCTCGCAGAACAGGTCGGTCTGGATACCGCCTTGGTGGTTGAAGTCGCTCATGCCGATACCCGCTAGACGTACGTGCATGCCTTCTTGCCAGATATTGTCGAGCAGCTCGAGCGCTACGGCCACAAAGATATTCTCGTCGTCGGTGGGGTGGGGCAAGCGGCGCTGTGCCGTGCGTCCGCTGCCGTAAGAGTATTTGAGCTTGAGCGTCACCGTGGCGCCCGTCAGCCCCTGGCGGCGCAGGCGGCGCCCAACCGACTCGCCGAGCAGCGCGATCGCCGCCTCGATATCCCCACGCTCAGTCAAATCCTTCGCAAAGGTGCGCTCATTGCTCACCGATTTAACTTCACGTTCCTCTTCCAGGCTAGTGACCTCGGATACTTCGAGCCCCAAAGCACGTTGACGCATTCGCTCGCCATTCACGCCAAAGATTGCAGCCAGGGTGGACTCTGGCGCGCGTGAAAGCTCGCCGAGCGTATAGATGCGCATGCGACGCAGTCGCTCCTCGGCCGAACGCCCGATTCCGCTCATGGCAGATACCGGCAGCGCGGCCAAAAACCGCTGTTCCGTACCGGGGCGCACAATGGTCAGACCAAACGGCTTGTCCCGCTCGCTTGCGATTTTGGCCACGGTCTTGTTGCACCCAACGCCAATAGAGCAGGTCACTCCCAGCGCTGCCACGCGGTCGCTTATGCGCCGCGCAACCAGCAGCGGGTCTTCGGGCGCAAAGCGGCCCGGCGTGATATCGATAAAAGCTTCGTCGATGGATACGCGCTCCACGCGCGGGGTCTCATCGGCAAGAATCGCCATGACCTGCGCGCTGACCTCGTGGTAGCGATCAAAGTGTCCGTGCGTCCAAATGGCCTGCGGGCACAGACGCCGCGCCTCGGCCGAGGCCATGGCAGAATGCACACCAAAGCGACGTGCCTCGTACGAGCACGTGGACACGACGCCGCGTGATTCGGCGTCTCCGCCCACGATGAGCGGTTTGCCGCGCCATTCGGGATGATCGAGCATCTCCACGCTCGCAAAAAATGCATCGAGGTCCATCAGGCCCACCGCCGGACCCGTCCAGGGCGGCGGCGTGACGCCCGCAGCATCCTCATAACCGTATGTATGTTCGCGTCTTTCCATGTCATGAGTATACCGCGCAGCTCATGTGGGGTGCGTGTATGTGCTTGCAAATCGCGAATTCTTGTCTAAGATATGGATTTGCCCTCGACTACACCGAAGAAGTTGGTCTCACGGACTTCACCTGCCCGCGTCGATGGCGTATTATGTTCAACTGTTTGTTTGTAGTTGCAGCCTAAAGCTGCTTGGTTGGAGGAGTTTCCTTTGGCAGTCAAGATTCGCCTTGCTCGTCACGGCGCTAAGAAGCGTCCGTACTACCGTGTCGTCGTCGCCGATTCCCGCGCCCCGCGTGACGGTCGTATCATCGAGGAGGTTGGCCGCTACAATCCGATGACCGCCCCCAAGACCATCAACCTCGACCTCGAGAAGATTGCTGACTGGCAGTCCAAGGGCGCTCAGCTTACCGACGCCGTCGCCGCTCTGGTCAAGGCCGCCAACGAGGGCGAGAAGACCGAGGCCGTCGTCAAGAAGTCCAAGAAGCAGCTCGCCAAAGAGGCCGAGGCCGCTAAGGCTGCCGCTGAGGCCGCTGAGGGCGCCGAGGAGTAAATCGTGCCTGAGGTTGACGCTGCACAGCTCGAGGGTGAGGCAATGCTCTCAGATCGCATCGCCGATCTCGTCGAATATCTCGTTGTTCAGATCGTCGACGACCCGGATTCCGTGAGCCTCGAGGTCATCGATGGTGACGACGCCTCCACGATTGAGGTTTCGGTTGCCGAGGATGACGTCGCTAAGGTCATCGGCCGTCGTGGCCGTACCATCAAGGCCATTCGCACGCTCGCCCGTGCGCTGGCCGCTCGCCTCGACACCGCTGTCGAGGTAGAGGTTCTGGGCTAGGACCTTGAGGTCCCAGTACAAAAACATCGCCCGTGTGGTCAAACCGCACGGAAGGAAGGGGGAGGTCCTCGCGCAGCCGCTGCGGGGGCTTCCTTCTGTATTGGAGCCGGGTATGCGCGTCGCCTTGACGCCGCCGGCACTCAAGCGCGACCGTTTTTGCACGGTTGTGTCCGTCACCGATACGGGCGATGGCGATCTGGTCTCGTTTGAGGGCATTGATGACTTGACGGCCGCTGAGGGCATCACGGGATGCTATGTGCTGGCAAATCGTGACGATTTTGAGCTCGATTCACTCGACGCCGCCTATACCGACCTGATGGGTCGCGAGGTGATCGATGAGCGCTTCGGTTCGCTCGGCACGATTGTCGAGATCATGTCGACGCCCGCCAACGATGTTTGGGTTGTCGAGGGTGATCGGTACGGCGAGGTGCTGATTCCCGTGATCGAGCAGGTTGTGCTCGATCTTCCCGACACAGGAACAATTTCCGTCCACGTTATGGACGGCTTGATCGATATGGACAAGTAGGGAGGACAGCATGCTGATCGAGACCCTTTCGGTCTTTCCCGAGATGTTTGAGCCCGTCATGTCCACGTCGATTTTGGGCCGCGCCCGCAAGGCCGGCCTTTTTGATTTTAAGGCGTATAACCTGCGCGACTGGACGCACGACCGCCATCGCACCGTCGATGACGAGCCGTATGGCGGCGGGCAGGGCATGCTCATGAAGGTCGAGCCCATCGCCGAGGCCATCGAGGCTATTAGCTCCGAGGGTCCCAAGCCCACCGTGGTGTTCTTTACGCCCTGCGGCGAGCCCTTTACGCAGCATGTGGCCGAGCGTCTGCTTAAAAGCGAGCGCCTGCTGTTTGTGTGCAGCCGTTACGAGGGCGTCGACGAGCGCGCATATGCGTATGCCGATGAGCGCCTGTCGATCGGCGACTACGTGCTCACGGGCGGTGAGTTGCCCGCTATGGTCGTTGCCGATGCCGTCGTACGACTCATTCCCGGAGCCTTGGGCGACGAGATGAGCAACGTGGACGAGTCCTTCTCGACCGCCGAGGACGGTGGCCTGCTCGAGTACGCGCAGTACACCCGCCCCGCCGAGTTCAATGGCGAGGGCGTGCCTCCGGTACTCGTAAGCGGCGACCACGCCAAGGTCGATGCCTGGCGTCGCAAAAACGCCATCGAGCGTACCTGTCGTTGGCGTCCCGATCTTATCGAGACGGCACGCCTTACGCCCGAGGAGCGCGCCTACGCGCAGGAGATCCTTGACGCTTCGTATTCGCAGAGCGAGGAGTGAGAATGGTTCCATCGCAGCATTCTGCCCTGAGGGGTGCCTTTGAGTGGATCGTGGTCGTCGCGATCGCACTGGTCGCCACCTTCTTGATTCGCTCATTTGTGGTCGAACCCTTTGTGGTGCCCACCGGCTCCATGGAGTCCACGATTGAGATCGGCGATCAGATTCTGGCGCAGAAGGTGACGCTCGAACTCGGGCAGCCCGTCAAGCAGGGCGATATCGTGGTGTTTCACAACCCCGATGCCACGTCCGAGCATGACGTGCTGGTAAAGCGCGTTATTGCCACGGCCGGTCAGACGGTCGACCTGCAGGACGGCAAGGTTGTCGTCGACGGCCAGGCGCTCGACGAAGACTATACGACCGGCATGAGCTGGCCGCTTTCGGTCCAAGCCCCTGGCGCTCAGGTGAGCTATCCCTACACCGTCCCTGACGACTGTGTGTGGGTGATGGGCGACAACCGCGAGAACTCTGCTGACTCCCGCTACTTTGGCCCGGTCGACCGCTCCGACTTGATCGCCGTGGCGCTTGTACGCTACTGGCCGCTCAACCGTATCGGCGCTATCGACTAAAAACCGCTATAGTACAGTACCTAACCGTGTAATCGTTTCGACGAGGGGATATTAGAGGCATGAACGCTTCATCGCTTTCCTTCCAAGACATCATCCTGCGCCTCCAGCAGTACTGGGGCGAGCAGGGCTGCGTCATTATGCAGCCCTATGACTCCGAGGTCGGTGCCGGTACCTTCCATACCGCGACCACGCTGCGCTCGCTCGGTCCCGCCGAGTGGCGCACCTGCTATGCGCAGCCCTGCCGCCGTCCCGCCGACGGCCGCTACGGCGAGAATCCCAACCGCATGCAGCACTACTATCAGTTCCAGGTGCTCATCAAGCCCTCGCCGGTCAACGCCCAGGAGCTCTACCTGGGTTCGCTGGCCGCCATTGGCCTGGACCCCAACGACCATGACGTCCGCTTTGTCGAGGACGACTGGGAGAGTCCGACGCTCGGCGCCTGGGGCCTTGGCTGGGAGGTCTGGCTCAATGGCATGGAGGTCACGCAGTTTACGTACTTCCAGCAGGTGGGCGGCATCGAGGTCGACCCCGTGCCCGTCGAGATCACCTATGGCCTGGAGCGTATCGCCATGTACGCCCAGGGCGTCAACTCGGTCTACGACCTGGTGTGGAGCTACCTGCCCGACGGCACGCCCATGACCTACGGCGACGTGTTCCTGGAGAACGAGCGCGAGTTCAGCGCTTACAACTTTGAGGTCGCCAACGTCGAGATGATGCGTCAGAAGTTTGACGACTACGAGGCCGAGTGCCACTCCTGCCTGGAGCGCAAGCTGCCGCTGCCGGCATATGACTGCGTCATGAAGTGCAGCCATGCCTTCAACCTGCTCGATGCCCGCGGTGCACTGTCCGCAGTCGAGCGTGCCAACTACATCCTGCGCGTCCGCGCCGTCGCCAAGGCGTGCTGCGAGGCCTATATGGCCGAGGTCGCCGGAATCAACGAGAATGCCGATCAGGAAGGCGAGGTGGCGTAAGCCATGGCAGACGCTAAGGATTTCCTGTTTGAGATCGGTACGGAGGAAATGCCCTCCGCACCGCTGAACAATGCCGTCAAGCAGCTTGGCACCATGATCGCCAAGGGTCTCGACGAGGCCGGTCTGGACCACGGCGAGGTCCGCGTGATCTCGAGCCCGCGTCGCCTGGCTGCGCTCGTTGCCGACGTCGCCACCGCGACCGATGAGGTTCACGAGGTCAAGCGTGGCCCCGCGGCCAACATCGCCTTCGACGCTGACGGTAACGCTACCAAGGCCGCCCAGGGCTTCGCCCGCAAGTGCGGTGTGGCTGCCGAGGACCTGGTCCGTCGCGAGGACACCGACGGTCGCGAGTACGTCTTTGCGGAGAAGAACATTCCTTCCGCCCCGGCCACCCCGATCCTGACGGCCCTGTGCGAGAAGACCATCGCCGGCCTGCAGTGGCCCAACTACCGCAGCCAGCGCTGGGGCCACGAGCACGCCACGTTCGTGCGTCCGGTCCGCTGGATCTGCTGCCTTCTGGGCGAGGGCGTCGTGCCCGTGTCGTTTGCCGACGTGACGAGCGGCAACACCACGCGTGGCCATCGCGTGCTTGGCCCCGGTGACCACGTTGTTGCCAGCCCCGCCGTCTACGAGCAGGTGCTCGAGGACGCCGGCGTGCTTTCTGCCGAGCGTCGTCGTGAGGCCATCCTTGCCGGTATCGCCGAGGTCGAGGCCGCTCGCCCCGGCTGCCATGTCGACACGCCCAAGAAGGTCTTTGAGGAGGTCATTAACCTCTGCGAGTGGCCGACGGTGCTCGTCGGTACCTTCGACGAGGAGTTCCTCAAGGTCCCGCACGAGATCATCTGCGAGTCCATGCTCACCAACCAGCGCTACTTCCCGATCTATGACGGCGAGGGCAAGCTTACGCGTGAGTTCGTGGTCGTCTCCAACAGCAAGCCCGAGAATGCCGAGCGCGTGATCGACGGCAACGAGCGCGTCGTGCGCGCACGCCTGGATGACGCCAAGTTCTTCTACGAGGAGGATCTGAAGATCTCTCTCGACGAGTTTCGTGAGCGCCTGGCCAAGGTCGCTTTCCAGGAGAAGCTCGGCAGCGTGCTCGCCAAGTCCGAGCGTATTGAGCAGCTCGCGCTCGCTATTGCCCGCGAGGCTCACCTGGGTGCCCACCTTGCCGCCGATGCCGGCCGTGCCGCGCATCTGTGCAAGGCCGACCTGGTGTCCAACGCCGTCGTCGAGTTCACGAGCCAGCAGGGCGTGATGGGCGGTTACTACGCCATCGCGATGGGGGAGAACGACGAGGTCGCTCATGCTATCCGCGATCACTATCGTCCCCGCTTTGCCGGCGACGAGCTGCCCGAGGGCACCGCTGGCTGCATCGTGGCCTGCGCCGATAAGCTCGATACCATTGCCGGCATCTTTGCCATCGGCGAGCCCCCGACCGGCTCTTCCGACCCGTACGCGCTGCGTCGTGCCGCCATCGGCATCATCAACATCCTGCGCGACCGCCTGCCGATCGACCCCACGTCGCTCATCGACTTTGCCCTCCAGCTCTATAGCGAGCAGGGTATTGAGTTCGACGCCGCCGAGGTCACCCAGCAGGTACGCGACTTCTTCCACGGTCGTTTGGTGAGTATGGCCCGCGACGAGAAGATCCCGGCCGACACCGTTGCCGCCGTTTCCGCGGTGCACATCATTGCCCCGTCGGTCTTCTTCGCCCGCTGCGCTGCCCTCGACGAGGCTCGCAAGAACGACGCCGAGACCTTCGACAACCTGGCGACTGCCTACGCCCGCGCCGCGCATATCTCCAAGCCCGAGCTGGGTGCGGAGTACGATCGTGCCCTGATGGGCGAGGTCGAGCTTGCGCTTGCCGACGCCTCCGAGGCCGCTCAGACCGCCGTCGATGGCGCTCTTGCCGCCGAGGATTATCCTGCCGCGTTTGCCGCGCTCGCCGCCCTGCGCGCGCCCATCGACCGCTTCTTCGACGAGGTTATGGTCATGGACAAGGACGAGCAGCTCCGCGATAATCGCCTTAAGCTGCTCAATCGCTTCGAGGCCGTTTTCTCCGGCATCGCTAACATTGGTGAGCTTGCCCGCAAAAAGTAAGCTAGCCTGCGCATAAGCGCAAAAGGAGCCCCGCATGGATTGCCCGGTCACCGCTCGTTCCACCGTTATCGTTATCTCCGACTCGCTCGGTGATACCGCTTGTGAGGTGGTGCTTGCGGCGTCCGGGCAATTTGATGAAGGGGCTTTTCGTGTTTTACGTCTGCCTAAGGTGACCTCGGTGGAGCAGGTCAAATCGTTTGTGGGCCCGCGCGTCGATGCCGACCATCGTGATATCGCCGTGTTCCATACCATCGTCGACCCGGCGCTTCGTGCTCGCGTGCTCGACTACTTGGGTATGCTGCACATTCGATCGGTCGACCTGATCGGCCCGACGCTTGCAGTCCTGTCGTCGCTTATTGGCGTGCCACCAAAAGGAGTGGCGGGTGTGATCCATAAGACCGATGACCGGTATTTCCACCGCATCGAGGCCATGGAGTACTTCGTCGAGCACGATGACGGGCGCGGCTGCGATGATCTGTCGGGTGCCGATATCGTGCTGTTGGGCGTGTCGCGCACATCCAAGACGCCGCTTTCGATGTATTTGGCCTATCAGGGCTACAAGGTTGCCAACGTTCCGCTGGCGCACGGTATGGAGCCGCCCAAGTCGATTTACGAGGTCGATCCGATGCGTCTCTTCGGTCTGATTTCGACCGTCGATGTGATTTCCGAGATTCGCGATAGCCGCCTGGGCGACGACTACGCCCGTGCCGTTGCCGGCTCCTATGCCGAGCCCGAGAGTGTACGCAGTGAGCTCGAGGAGGCTCGTGCCCTCATGAAACGTCTGGGTTGCTTTGTGGTGCGTACCGACGGCAAGGCGATCGAGGAGAGTGCCTCCGAGATCATTGCCCACCTCGAAGAGATCAAGGAAGCCAGGGTCCGTCGTGCCGCCCGTCGCGCCCAACAAAGTTAGCTCATTGGGCCAGCTAAATATGCTTGATATTGATAAAGCGATTTAGCAAGAAACCTGCATTTAACCTGCCAATTTATTCTATTGGTATCTTCATAAGGTAACCACCTTTACCTACCGTTTACCGCAAGTTTTAGCACGTTTACCAAACCGCGTATCCTCTGCTCAAGCCCGTTCAAATCCCGCCGTATAGTTCCCTCACGGCCCGCATCCGGCGGGTCGATTCGTTACCACGGTCGTGCGCGAGATCGCATGGAAGGGGAAGTATCGTGAGCGATTGCAAGAGGGTTTACCATTTTGGAACCGATGCCCAGGGCACTTGTGTCACCGAGGGCGACAAGTCCATGAACTTCGTGCTTGGCGGCAAAGGCGCTAACCTTGCCGAGATGAGTCGTATCGGCCTGCCGGTTCCCGGTGGCTTTACCATTACCTGCCAGACCTGCGTCGAGTACTCTGGTGCCGGCAACGTGTGGCCGGAGGGCGCGCTCGACGAAATCGTTGCCGCCGAGGCCGATCTCGAGGCTCGTTGCGGCAAGAAGCTCGGCGATGCCTCCGATCCGCTGCTCGTCTCGGTGCGCTCGGGTGCTCCGCTTTCCATGCCCGGCATGATGGACACGGTCCTCAACCTGGGCCTCAACGACGACTCCGTCCAGGGCCTTATCGCCCAGACGCAGAACCCGCGCTTTGCCTGGGATAGCTACCGCCGCTTTATCCAGATGTTCTCCAATGTCGTCATGGGTGTCGATGCCGACCTGTTCGAGAACGCCCTGACCCAGGCACGCCTGGTCGCCGGCGTTCGCGTCGATTCCGATCTTTCGGCCGAGGACCTGCAGGAGCTCGTCGAGACTTTTAAGGGCATTTTCTCCGATAACGTCGAGGCCGCCCTGTACCCCGAGCTCGAGGTCGCGGACGGCAAGCCCATCTTCCCGCACGATCCGGAGCTTCAGCTGCGCCTTGCTATCCAGGCCGTCTTTGGCAGCTGGATGAACGAGCGCGCCTGCATCTACCGCAAGCAGCATGGCATTTCCGATGACCTTGGAACCGCCGTCAACGTCCAGGCTATGGCGTTTGGCAATAAGGGCGAGACCTCGGCGACTGGCGTCGCCTTTACGCGCAACCCGGCCGACGGAACCAAGGAGTTCTACGGTGACTTTCTGGTCAACGCCCAAGGCGAGGACGTCGTCGCCGGCATCCGCAACACCGAGCCCATCGCCGATCTCAAGACCACCCCGGGCCTCGAGTCAGCAGGTGAGGAGCTTGAGCGTGTCTTCCTGACGCTTGAGGACCACTACCGCGATATGTGCGATATCGAATTCACCATCGAGCAGGGTAAACTTTGGATGCTTCAGACCCGCGTGGGCAAGCGCACCGCTACCGCCGCGCTGCGCATCGCTATCGAGATGGTCGAGGAGGGCCTGATCACCCGCGAGGAGGCCGTGAGCCGCATCGATCCCGCGCAGCTCGATCAGCTCCTGCACCCGCAGTTCGACTCCTCCAAGAAGTACGAGGCCCTGGCCAGCGGCCTTAACGCCAGCCCCGGTGCCGCCGTGGGCGAGGTCGTGTTCTCGAGTGATGACGCCGTCGCGCGCGCCAACGAGGGCCACAAGGTCATTCTGGTTCGTTGGGAGACCAACCCCGACGACCTGAAGGGCATGGTCGCCGCCGAGGGCATCCTGACCAGCCACGGTGGCAAGACGAGCCATGCCGCCGTTATCGCCCGCGGCATGGGTACGCCCTGCGTTTGCGGCGTTGAGCGCTTCCACATTGACGCGGCAGAGAAGGTCGTGCGCATCGAGGGCAGCGACCGCGTGCTGCGCGAGGGCGATGTCATCTCCATCGACGGCACCCAGGGTATCGTCGTCGACGGCGCGGTCGACCTGGTCTCTGCAGAGCTCACCGGCGACCTGGACACCATCCTGTCTTGGGCCGATGAGATCCGTTTGGACGAGACCGACGGTCACGCCAACCACGTGCGCGTCAACGCCGACAATCCCGAGGATGCCGAGCTCGCGCTCGAGTTTGGCGCCGAGGCCATCGGTCTGTGCCGCACCGAGCACATGTTCCTGGGCGATCGCAAGAACATCATCCAGAGCTTTATCCTGTCTGACGATGAGGCCGTGAAGCAGCAGGCCCTGGCCGACCTGCTCAAGGTTCAGACCGAGGACTTCCTGGCGATGTTCAAGACCATGTCCGGTCGCGATGTGGTCGTCCGCCTGCTCGATCCGCCGCTTCATGAGTTCCTGGATAATCCTCGCGAGCTCGAGGTCGCCATCACCAAGAAGGAGGCCGCCGGCGCTCCCGAGGAGGAGCTCACTGCCCTGCGCGCCCGCCTGCGTCGCATTGACGGCATGGTCGAGTCCAACCCCATGCTGGGCTTGCGCGGCGTGCGCCTGTCCGTCGTCTTTGGCGATCTGCCGCTCATGCAGGTTCGCGCCGTCGCCACGGCTGCTGCCCGCCTTATCAAGGAGGGTGTCGACCCGCGCCCCGAGATCATGGTTCCGCTCGTTTCCATTACGGCAGAGCATGTCCAGACCCGCGAGGTTATCGAGCGCGTGATCGCCGAGGTTTCCGCCGAGGAAGGCGTCGAGCTCAATATTCCCGTGGGCACGATGCTCGAGCTGCCGCGTGCCTGCATGGTCGCTGACGAGATCGCCCATCATGCC
The DNA here is from genome assembly GCF_003475325.1 of Collinsella sp. AF33-16. GTDB lineage: Bacteria > Actinomycetota > Coriobacteriia > Coriobacteriales > Coriobacteriaceae > Collinsella. Next base: position 47,678 of record NZ_QRQC01000014.1, read on the forward strand.
GACTTCTTCTGCTTTGGCACCAACGACCTCACCCAGACGACCTTCGGTTTCTCCCGCGACGATGCCGAGGCCAAGTTCATTCCGCTGTACCTGCACAAGAAGATCCTGAAGGACAATCCCTTCGAGACCATCGACACGGCGGTGCTGGAACTCGTGCGCTTGGCCGTCGAGAAGGGCCGCGCCACCAATCCCGATATGCACTTTGGCGTGTGCGGCGAGCACGGCGGCGACCCCAAGTCCATCAAGGGCCTGTTTAACGTGGCCGACGTGGACTACGTGTCCTGCTCGCCCTATCGCGTGCCCCTCGCGCGCCTGGCTGCCGCCCAGGCCAAGCTCGAGGCCAAGCGTTCCGCCTAACGTTTTGGGTTTAGACGCCTAGCGTAGCCCCCTTCATGCCGCCCGTCTCATTGTGAGACGGGCGGTTATCATGTGCGGGTTTTGTCTTTTTGTCTGCGTAAAAAAATGTTCTTGCAGCAGAAACCCGCGCGTGTATACTCGAATACGTTTGTTCAACTACGTGCCGGCCAAGGTGGTACGGCACCTCTAGAAGAGTAAGGAATTGCACATGGATTACATCCGCGCAATCGAGCGTCAGCAGATCCGCGAGGACATTCCTCAGGTTCGCGTCGCCGACAACGTCAAGGTTCACTACCGCATTAAGGAAGGCGACCGCGAGCGCATCCAGGTCTTCCAGGGCGACGTCATCCGCATGGCCGGCGCCGGTGCCCGCGAGACCTTCACCGTCCGCAAGATGTCCTTCGGTGTCGGTGTTGAGCGTACCTTCCCGCTTCACAGCCCCAAGATCGCCAAGCTCGAGGTCGTTCGTCATGGTCGCGTCCGTCGCGCCAAGCTGTACTACCTCCGCGACAAGGTGGGCAAGGCTGCTCGCATCCCCGAGAAGCGCTAAGAAGATCGCAGCGTCTGTCCACTCGTTTGGACACAAGGGTCACCTTCGGGTGGCCCTTCTTTTTATCTGATTTGCATGCAAGGAGGGCCTGGTATGGCCAACATGACGAGCTCGGTTTCGGCATCGCAGGTTGCTGGTGAGTTGGCGAGCGCTACGTTTGAGGAGATTCCCGCCCTCGTGGAGCATTATCGCGAGGACCCGCGCCAGCAGGTGATCAAGGCTTGTGAACGCGCCCTCAAACGCCATGACAAAGAGCTTGCCGAGCGCGAGCGCGTCAATGACATGTACGAGCTTATGCATGAGCTCGGCGGTGATGGTATGGTCGTTGGTGTCGACGAGGTGGGCCGCGGATCGGTGGCCGGTCCTTTGACGGTATGCGCCGTCTGTCTTCCTATGGAGCCGCGCGTCTGGGGTATCAACGATTCCAAAAAGCTCACGCCCGCGCGCCGCGAGTTGCTCTCGGTGAAGATAGCCGAGGTGGCGACTGCCATCGGCTTTTGCCATATCGCGCCGAAGGATATCGATGAAATGGGCATGGCCCGTGCTATCCGTACTGCCGTTGCGGGCGCCGTGGCCGATACGGGACTTGAACCCGACTGCGTCCTCATGGATGGCAACCCCTTGGGCGCCGTTCCTAACGAGCGCGATGTGGTGAAGGGCGATGCCAAAATCGCCTGCATCGCCGCGGCGTCCATCATGGCCAAGGTCACGCGTGACGAGATGATGGTCGAGTACGACGCCGAGTATCCCGAGTACCATCTGGCCGAGTCGAAGGGCTATGCAAGCCCCGAGCATATCGAGGCCATTCGCAAACATGGGCTTTGTCCACTGCACCGCGTGAGCTTTTGCGGAAACTTTCTGCAGACTGAGCGCCTTTTCTAGGTCAATTGTGGAGACAGGGACCTCAGGGGTTTTATAAACCTGCTGGAAGCGGGCCGTATGCAACACCATTGCTGCGTACGGCCCGTTTTTTGACGGCATTTGGTCAGCTTTTGGTTTGCTTCCGGTACTTACCCGCATGAAAGGTGCCCTCATCATCGGGGCAATGCAGTGTGCGGGAAAGGAGACCCCATGAGTGCCGCAAGCAAAAAGAGCAAGACGCAGCAACTCAAGGAGCGTTGGGAAAACGGCGAGCTCGACTGTGGGGCGATGACGCCCGAGTTTATCAAGGGACTCAGTCCCCGCGAGCTGGGCATGCTGGGCGAGCTGATCACCATCGACTACTTTAACGAACGCGGCTACACCTTGCTGGAGCAGGGTTATCGTTGCACCGAGGGCGAGGCCGATCTGGTGCTGCTCGATGAGCTCGACGATGTCGTGGTGATGGCCGAGGTCAAGACCAGACGCGTCGCACTGGATTGCAACACGCGGGTCTTTCCCGAGGAGGCCGTGGACGCTCAAAAGCAACGCCGCTACCGCCGCATCGCAAGCTGCTATCTTATGGAGCATTATCCGCTCAAGGCGATTCGCTTCGATGCCGTGGGTGTCACCATTCGCGGCGGGCATATCGCCGAGATCGAGCATCAGTACAACGCGTTCGATTGGCGGGTGTCGTGATGGCGTTCGAGACGTTTGCCGTTCACGCGGCCTGCATCCGTGGCGTCGAGGCGATTCACGTCACGGTCGAGGTCTCGCTTGCCGGTGGCGTTCCGGGCATCCAGATGCTCGGCATCCCGAGTATGGAGGTGATGGAGTCACGCGGTCGTATTCGCTGTGCGATGCGCTCCGCCGGGTTCGAGATTCCGCGCTCGGGCATTACGGTCAATCTGGCGCCCGGCGATATTCGCAAGACCGGTAGCGGCTTTGATCTGCCCATCGCCATCGCGGTATTGGCGGCCGATGGTCAGATTCCCCGCGACAACCTCGATCGTTGTCTTATTGCTGGTGAGCTTGGCTTGGACGGTACGGTGCTTCCTGTCAAGGGCGAGGTGGCGTTTCAGCTATTGGCGCGTGATATGGGGCTGTCCTTTATCGCCGGCAGGTCCGATCAGCATGTGCCGCTTGCGGGCGTGGATTGTGGATTCATCGATCATTTGTCTCAGCTTGCCCATGGCATGGGCGATGCCGCGCGGCACTACTTGGATTCCGAGGGTGTTGAGGCGACCTTTGAGCCCGAACTCGACTATGCCGACGTGCTAGGGCAGGAGGTTGCCAAACGCGGCATGGCGCTGGCGGCAGCGGGTGAGCTCGGTTTGCTTATGATCGGGTCCCCGGGATCGGGCAAGACGATGCTCGCGCGTCGTATGACCGGCATCCTGCCCGAGCTTTCCGTTGAGGATCAACAGGAGGCGCTGTGCATCCATTCGGTTTTGGGTGAGAACATTGATGGCTTGTTGGCGGGGCACCGGCCCTTCCGCAGTCCCCATCACAGTATTTCGACCGCAGGTCTTATCGGCGGTGGGCGCCCGGTGCACCCGGGTGAGATCAGCCTTGCTCATGGCGGCGTGCTATTTTTGGACGAGCTTGCCGAGTTTCCCACGGGTGTGCTGCAGACGCTGCGTCAGCCCATCGAGCGCGGCTATGTGAGGATCGTGCGCGTCGACGGGGCCTTTACCTTCCCGTCGCGCTTTCAGCTGCTGGCTGCGAGCAATCCCTGCCCCTGCGGCTTTTTGGGCGATCGTGAGGTACCGTGTCGCTGCTCGGCGGCGATGGTCGAGCGCTATCGGTCTAAACTGCGCGGTCCTTTGGCCGACCGTATCGACATGATGATCGATGTGACCCGTCCCGACCCTCAGGTGATTATCGAGGGCGCGGAGGGTATGTCGTCAGCTGAGTTACGTGACTACGTTGTGCGCGGTCGCGCTTTTCGCGCTTGGCGCGAATCCCGTATGGACGATGCGGATGCCGAGGCCGAGGATGACGAGACACGGTCCATTGATGGCGTCGTTTCGACCTTTGAGCTCGATGATGCGGCGGAGAAGTGTGTGCTCGGCCTGTCCAAACGCACGCATCTCACGGGCCGCGGCATCGTGCGCCTGGTGCGTATCGCGCGTACAATCGCTGACGTCGCCGAGAGCGAGCAGGTGACGCAGGACCATGTGCTCGAGGCGGCGATGTACCAGGGAAGGAGGGACCAATGATAGCCGAGGGGACCTTTGAGCTGCATCCAGGTGATGCGTTGTATCCCGAGACCGTTTTGGAGCTTTCTGATGTACCCCAGACGCTTTATGTGCGTGGCAATCCCGAGGTGCTTTCGACGCCCGCGCTCTCCATCATCGGCGCGCGCAAGGCCTCTCCGTATGGTCTTGCCGTGGCAGAGCTTGCGGCAAAGGTTGCGGTCGAGGCGGGCGTGACGGTAGTTTCGGGCGGCGCGGTCGGTTGTGACCAGGCCTCGGGTTGGGCTGCGGTCAATGCCGGCGGCAAACACGTCGTGGTGCTGGGGACGGGCGCCGACGTGGTCTACCCGCGTTCGAGCGCGGGGCTTATTATGCGCACGCTCGATACGGGTGGCGCGGTCGTGTCGATCTCTCCGTGGGGCATGGGTCCGCGCAAGTTTGCCTTTCCGCGCCGCAATCGCGTGATCGCGGCCCTGTCGCAAGCCCTCTTTGTTTCCGAGGCGGGTATGCCTTCCGGGACGTTTTCTACAGCCGAGGCTGCTATGGATTTGGGGCGAGAACTTCTTGCCGTGCCGGGGTCGATCCTATCGCCCGAGTCGCGTGGCACGAATTACCTCATTGCGAACGGTGCCTGCTGCATCATCGACGAGGAATCTATCGAGATGGCTATCTCACGCATCTACGGCACCCTGCGCTACTCGCGCCCCGATGCTCCCGGCATTGCCGACCTGGATCCAACACAGCAGACCGTGATGCATGCGCTCATCGCCTCTCCGCTCAAGGTCGACGACATCGCGGCGCTCGTCTCGCTCGATGCTGTCGGCGTACTCAAACTCTTGGGTTCGCTTGAACTCGAGGGCCTTATCGAGCGCATGATGGATGGAAGGTATGCGCCCTCCAAGTTTGCCCTTCACGCCCAGACGCCCTTCGGTCACAATGGAAAACGTGTCAATTAGAAAGGTGTTTGCAGATGCAGTTCGATCAGGTGACGGTTATCGGTGGCGGTCTGGCGGGTTCGGAATGCGCGATCCAGCTGGCAGACCGCGGTTTTGCCGTTAGGCTGTGCGAGATGCGCCCCCAGGTTAGCTCCCCGGCTCACCATACCGATCACTTGGCAGAGCTCGTCTGCTCCAATTCGTTTAAGTCGACCCGTCCGGATTCCGCGGCTGGTTTGCTGAAGGCCGAGCTTGAGCGCATGGGTTCAGTCCTGCTCGATTGCGCCCATCGCGCGGCTGTTCCCGCCGGCGGTGCCCTGGCGGTCGACCGCGTCAAGTTTTCCGAGCTTGTCGAGGCCGAGGTTGCCGCCCGTCCCAATATCGAGGTCGTGCACGGCGAGGTCACGCAGATTCCCGAGGGCCACGTGGTCATTGCCGCGGGCCCGCTGTGTTCACCGGCGCTGAGCGAAGAGGTCATGAAGCTCGTCGGCGGCGACGCCCTTGCGTTCTTCGATGCCGCGGCGCCGATCGTCGATGCCTCCACGCTCGATATGGACGTGCTGTTCTCGCAGTCGCGCTACGAGGAGCAGGGGAGCGGCGACTATCTCAACGCTCCGCTCAACAAGGAGGAGTACGAGGCCTTTATCGAGGCACTTACCACGGCCGACCGCGTGGTGCTCAAAGACTTTGAGGGCGGCGATCTGTTCCAGGCCTGCCAACCTGCCGAGGAAGTTGCGCGCACCGGCAAGGACGCCATTCGCTTTGGCGCCATGAAGCCCGTCGGCCTCACCGACCCGCGTACCGGACGTCGCCCCTGGGCGGCGATTCAGCTGCGTGCCGAGAACAAGGAGAAGACCGCCTATAACCTGGTGGGCTTCCAGACAAACCTGACCTTTGGCGAGCAGAAGCGCGTCTTCCATATGGTGCCGGGCCTGGGGAACGCTGAGTTCTTCCGCTACGGTGTCATGCATCGCAATACCTTTGTCGACGCCCCGCACGTGCTCGATGGCACCTTTGCCGTGCCCGGTACCGGCGTGCGCCTGGCCGGTCAGATCACCGGCACCGAGGGGTACATGGAAGCCGTGGCGACCGGTCTGCTCGCGGCGCTCAACACCTATGCCGAGGCTATCGGTGTCGCGGGCGTCGAGTTGCCGCGCGTGGGCGCCCTGGGTGCGCTCGTGGGCTATGCGACCGATCCTGCCACCGTGGGCTATCAGCCTATGCATGTCAACTTTGGCCTGGTGCCGCCACTCGAGGATGGTAAGCGCCGCAGCAAGCGCGACCGCTACCAGGCCTATGCGGACCGTGCGCTCGAGGCCCTTGATGCCTATCTGGCCACTCGTCCTGATCTGTTTGGAGGCGACCGGTCATAGCCTTTGACCTGTACGACACCGTCGACTCGTTTATCGCCTATATCTCACGTGTCGAGGGACTTTCTCCCAACACGGTGACGGCCTACGGCTCGAGGCTGGAGCGCTTTGCTGCCTGGTGCGAGCGCGAGGATATCGATGCTTTCGCTGCCGACGTGCGCACCATTCGTCGCTATCTTGCCGAGCTTTCGCGTGAGCAGGTGGCTCCCCGAACGCTTGCGGCGCATCTGTCGGCTATCCGATCGCTCTATCGATGGATGGCTGCCGAGGGGGTCGTGGAGGGCGATGCAGTCTCGGCGATCGCATCGCCCAAGCTGCCGCGTGACCTGCCGGGCGTCCTTACGACCAAGCAGGTCGAGGCGCTGCTCAAGACGCCTGATACCTCAACACCCGCGGGACTGCGCGATGCGACGATGCTCGAGCTGCTCTATGCCTCGGGCGCCCGTATCTCAGAGCTCGCAGCACTCAATGTGGAGTCCATTGCGTGGTCCGAACGCACGCTGCGCCTGTGGGGCAAGGGGAGCAAAGAACGTATCGTCCCTCTGTATCGTCGTGCGCTCGAGGCGACGCGTCTCTATATTGAGGAGGGGAGGCCGGAGTTGCTCGCTCAGGCAAAGCGTCGTGACCCCGCTACCGGGCCGCATCCGCTGCTTATATCGGCGCGCGGTAATCGCATGAGTGCCGCCATGCTCAGGCGGCGGTTTCATATGCTGGCGACGCTCGCCGGCATTCCGGCCGACATCGCCCCGCATGCGATGCGCCATACCTTTGCGACCGACTTGCTCGAGGGCGGCGCGGACCTGCGCTCGGTTCAAGAGCTGCTAGGTCATGCGAGCCTGTCCACGACGCAGATCTACACGCATCTCACACCCGATCGGCTTAAGCGGGCTGTGGCTCAAGCCCATCCCCGCGGCGAATAGTGGCTGGGACGTCCCGCGCCGCGCTCAGGTGTGTGGTTTTGATTGCGGGTTGGCAGGAAGATGCATTCCTGCTATCATTCATCGGGTTGCTTCACGGCAACAGGTTTTTATCACGCACGCGCGGCTACTTCATACCGTGGTGCCCGGGCTTTGGTAGCACATGTCCGGGTTGGTTTTGGAGGATGACCCCGCGCGGAGGCAAACCACAGGAGGTTTAACATGGCTACCAAGATTAATATCCGCACCCTGCTCGAGGCCGGCTGCCACTTCGGTCACCAGACCCGTCGCTGGAACCCCAAGATGAAGCCGTTCATCTTCGGTGAGCGCAACGGCATCTACATCCTCGACCTCAAGCAGACTATCCTCGACGCCGACCAGGCCTACACCTTCGTCAAGAACGTCGCCAAGGGCGGCAATGTGCTGTTCGTCGGCACCAAGAAGCAGGCTCAGGAGGCCGTCAAGAACGCTGCTGAGCGCGCCAACATGCCTTACATCAACCAGCGTTGGCTCGGCGGCATGCTGACCAACTTCGTCACCATCCGCTCCCGCATCAACCGCATGGAGGAGCTCGAGGCCATGGTCGAGGACGGCCGCATGGCAGTGCTCCCCAAGAAGGAGCAGGCTGTTCTCGGCAAGGAGCTCACCAAGCTCCAGACCAACCTCGGTGGCGCCCGCGACATGAAGGGTCTGCCCCAGGCTCTCTTTGTCATCGACACCAAGCGCGAGGAGAACGCCATCAAGGAGGCTCAGCGCCTGAACATCCCCGTCGTCGCTCTGATCGACACCAACTCCGATCCCGACGAGGTCGAGTACGGCATCCCCTGCAACGATGACGCTATCTCTGCTGTCACCCTTATGTGCGAGCTCATGGCTGACGCCTGCCTCGCTGGCTCCGGCAAGGAGCAGGTCTCCGAGGCCGAGATGGCCGCTGAGCCCAAGGCCGAGTAAATCAGTCTTAGTTAATTCTTTTTCATCTCTTTGAAAGGAACCACAATGGCCCAGATTACCGCCGCTATGGTCAAGCAGCTCCGCGAGATGACCGACTCCCCGATGATGGAGTGCAAGAAGGCTCTCGTCGAGGCTGACGGCGACATGGACGCCGCTGTCGACGTTCTTCGTAAGAACGGCCTCGCCAAGGCTGCCAAGAAGGCTGGCCGCGAGACCAACGAGGGCGCTGTAGCCGCGTTCGTCTCCGAGGATGGCAAGACCGGCGCTCTGCTCGAGCTCTCCTGCGAGACCGACTTCGTTGGCTCCAACGCCAAGTTCACCGGCTTTGCTTCCAAGGTCGCTGAGGTTGTCGCTACCACCGAGCCTGCCGATGTCGACGCTCTGCTCGAGAAGCCGATGGGCGAGGAGACCGTTTCCTCCGAGCTCACCGAGATGATTCACATCATGGGCGAGAACATGAAGATCTCCCGCTTCGCTGCCCGCAAGGCCGAGAACGGCGCGCTCGCTTCTTACATCCACATGGGTGGTAAGATCGGCGTCCTCGTCGAGTTCGCCTTCGAGAAGGCCGAGACCGCTCAGGCTGAGTCCTTCAAGACTTTCGCTCACGACGTTGCCCTTCAGGTTGCCGCCGTCGCCCCGATCTGCGCTACCCGCGATCAGGTTCCGACCGAGACCGTCGAGCACGAGAAGCAGATCTACATGGCTCAGGCTGCCGAGTCCGGCAAGCCCGAGGCTATCCAGGAGAAGATGGCTGTCGGCCGTCTGGAGAAGTTCTACAAGCAGTCCGTGCTCACCGAGCAGGAGTTCATCAAGGACAGCTCCCTCACCATCAAGAAGTACGCTGAGCAGGTCTCCAAGGAGCTCGGCGACACCATTACCGTCGTTGCCTTTGACCGTCTGGTCCGTGGCGAGTAAATAAGCTCTTGTAGCTGGTAATGAGCAGGCTGTGGGTTTTACTCACAGCCTGCTTTTTCATGGCTCTTATCAGAGCCTTTGATATCATATTGAGAGTCTAATTAAAGGAGGATCGCTTTGTCCGACATCCGATATAAACGCGTGCTTCTTAAGCTTTCCGGCGAAGCACTGATGGGCGACGGCCAATATGGCATTGACCCCAAGGTTACCGACCATCTTGCCAAGCAGGTCAAGGAGCTGCTCGCCGTTGGCCATGAGGTCGGCGTCGTTGTCGGCGGCGGCAATATTTTCCGTGGCATGGCCGGCGCTGCCGGTGGCATGGAGCGTGCTCAGGCCGACTACATGGGCATGCTCGCGACCGTTATGAACGCGCTCGCCCTGCAGGATGCTTTCGAGCATAACGACGTTCCCTGCCGTGTGATGAGCGCTATCCAGATGAACGAGATCTGCGAGCCCTATATTCGACGTCGCGCCATCAACCACCTTTCCAAGGGCAACGTCGTTATTTTTGCCGCCGGTTCGGGCAATCCGTACTTTACGACCGACACCGCCGCGGCTCTTCGTGCGTGCGAGATCGGCGCCGAGATTCTGATTAAAGCCACCAAGGTTGACGGCATCTACGACAAGGATCCCGTCAAGTGCGCCGATGCCGTCCGTTTTGACAAGATTACCTATCACGAGGTTCTCGTTCGCGGCCTGCAGGTTATGGATTCCACGGCTACGGCTCTGTGCCAGGATAACCGTATGCCTATTTTGGTCCTCAACATCGATGGCGAGGACACCGTCAAGCGCGCGCTTTCGGGTGAGCCCGTCGGCACGCTCGTCTATCAGGAGGATTAAGCATGGCAGAGAACATCACCGCCCATATGGACAAGTCGCTCGAGTCCCTCAAGCATAACTTCTCCAAGGTCCGTACCGGTCGCGCCAACGCCAACATTCTGTCCGACATCACCGTTGATTATTACGGTGTCCCCACGCCGGTCACGCAGGTTGCCGCCGTCAAGACCCCCGAGGCTCACATGCTGCTCATCGAGCCGTGGGACAAGGCGCTCATCAACGCTATCGTCAAGGCCATCGGCGCTTCCGATCTGGGCATTACCCCCAACTCCGATGGCACCGTCGTTCGTCTGCCGTTCCCGGCCCCCACTGAGGAGCGCCGTCGCGAACTCGTCAAGGAGTGCCGCGAGTACGCCGAGCAGGCCAAGGTGTCTATCCGTAACATCCGTCGCGACTTCAACAATAAGCTCGAGCGCGATGAGGAGCTCACCGAGGACGATGTCCGTCGCGAGCAGGCCAAGGTCCAGAAGCACACCGATGAGTATGTCGCCAAGGTCGAGGAGCTTCTGAAGGAAAAAGAAGCCGAGGTCATGGAGATCTAAGGTGCAATACGACGAGCATAAACTGGTCGAGTACTTTGCCGACGCCCCTGCGGGCGTCGGTTTTTCCGACCTTGACCTCAATAACATTCCGCACCATATCTCGTGCATCATGGACGGCAACGGTCGTTGGGCCACGTCGCGCGGTCTTGCACGCACCGAGGGTCATAAGGCAGGTATCCTCTCGCTGCGCGAGATCATTACCGCCTGCGTGCGCCTGGGCGTCGACGTGCTTTCTGCCTATGCGTTTTCTACCGAAAACTGGAACCGTCCGCAGCATGAGGTCAACGTCTTGATGCATCTGTTTGCCAAGACGCTTATCGACGAGCTGCCGCTTCTGAAGCGCGAAAACGTGCGCGTCGTCTTTTTGGGCGACATTTCCGCGCTGCCCAAGAAGACCCGCGACGTTTTTGAACGCGGTCTTGCCGAGTGCGCCGATCACACCGGTATGACGCTGGCGCTTGCCGTCAACTACGGCGCGCGTGCCGAGATTACCCGCGCTGTCCGTCAGATTGCACTCGACGCTGCCGCCGGTAAGATCGATCCTGCCGCAATTGATGACGACATGGTGGCTTCCCACCTCTATACTGCCGGCCTTCCCGATCCTGAGCTTGTGATTCGCACCTCTGGTGAGCTGCGCCTTTCGAACTATCTGCTGTGGCAGGTGGCTTATTCTGAATTCTACGTCACCGATACCTATTGGCCCGACTTTGATCGTTGGGGCCTTGTCGACGCCATTTTGGCCTATCAGGGCCGTGACCGTAGGTTTGGTGGACTGAGCAAGACCGAGGAGGCTTAATCGTGTCCGATCGTCCCAAGGCATCTGCTCCCAAGACGCCTGCGCGCAAAGCTGCCACTGCGGGAGCGCCTGCAGCGAAGAGCGGCACCGGTTCGTGGCTGGCGGGCTTTATTACCCGTGCCGCCGCCGGTATCGTCTACGCCGTTGTCTTTATCCTGTGCCTGGTTTTGGGTATCGTGCCCACGGCCATCTTTGTTTCCGTCATGAGCGGTCTGTGCTGCTATGAGTTTTTCCGTATGACAAGGCTCGATGGCAAGATGGCTAACGAGCGCATGGGTATCGCTGCCGCCGTACTCTTTCCGCTGTCGGCGTTGGGCGATTCGATGTTGCTGAATGCCCTGCTTTTTGCCTTGATGCTCGCTGTGGGCATTTGGTATGTCTGGTCGCCGCGTACCCGCATCTCTGATGTGGCCGTGACGCTCATGGGTCCCATCTACACTGGCTTTATGCTGTCGGCTATCGTGCTGCTGCGCGATGCCGTGCCCGGTTTTGCCGGCGCCCTCCTTTCAGTGGGCGTTTGCGCGTCCCTTTGGGTCTCCGATTCGTTTGCCTACATCGTGGGCAGCCGTATCGGCAAGCACAAGATGGTTCCCAAGATCTCTCCCAAAAAGAGCTGGGAGGGGTTTGCCGGCGGCATCTTGGGCTCGGTTTTGATTTGGCTCATCCTGTGGGCGACGCACTTCTACAAGCTCAGCCTGCCCTATGCGCTGCTGTGCGGCGTGGTCGTGTCCATTCTGGGCGTTATCGGCGACCTTATCGAGTCGCGCATCAAGCGCGGTGTGGGCGTCAAAGATTCCGGCAACCTTATCCCGGGCCACGGCGGAATGCTCGATCGTAGCGATTCGCTTATCTTCGGCTGCATCACCGCGCAGCTGTTGCTGATGATCGGAGGCGTGCTGTAATGTCCTTCCAGACGACGTATGGCCCCGATGGACGCCTTCGCGTTGCCATCCTGGGCTGTACAGGCTCTATTGGCACCCAGGCGCTCGATGTGTGCCGCCAGCATGCCGATCGCCTGCAGGTGACGGCGCTGTCCGTTAACTCCAGTACCTCCGAGCTCGTTGCCGCTGCCCGCGAGTTCTCGGTTCCGGCGGTTGCCGTGGCCGATGTCGATCATGGCGATGACGCCGTGCTGCAGGAGTTGCCCGAGGGAACGAAGCTCGGCGTTGGCGCGCAGGCGGTTTGCGAGCTCGCGCGTCGCGACGATGTCGACTGCGTGCTCGTCGCTATTGTGGGCGCCGCCGGTCTCGAGGCGAGCCATGCGGCCTTGACCTCGAATAAGCGCCTTGCCCTTGCCAACAAGGAGTCCCTCGTCGTCGGTGGCGACTTGCTTATGCCGTTGGCGCAACCGGGCCAGCTTATTCCGGTCGACTCTGAGCATTCCGCCATCTACCAGTGCTATCTGGGGGAGAACCCGCGCGAGGCCCACTGCATTTGGCTCACCTGCTCGGGCGGTCCGTTCTTTGGCCGCACGCGCGACGAGCTCGATCGCGTGACGCGTGCCGATGCCCTCGCGCATCCCACGTGGGCCATGGGTGCCAAGATCACCATTGACTCCGCCACCCTCATGAACAAGGGCCTGGAGCGCATTGAGGCCATGCATCTGTTTAACTGCGACCTCGATTTCATTAACGTGGTCGTGCAGCGTCAGTCCAAGATTCACTCTATGGTCGAGTTCGCCGACGGCTCCGTGATGGCGCATCTCGGTGCATCCGACATGCGTATTCCCATCCAGTTCGCGTTCTCGTATCCCGAGCGTTGGGATACTCCGGCGCCTCGTATCGATTTCCGCGAGCTGGGGCAGCTCACGTTTGATGCTGCCGACATGGATACCTTCCGCTGTCTGGCACTGGCCGAGCGTGCCGGCAAGACGGGTGGCACCATGCCGTGCGTGCTCAATGCCGCCAACGAGGTCGCCGTCGATGCCTTCCTGCACGATGGCTGCAGCTTTACCGATATCGATCGCATTGTGGAATCCTGCATGGACGCCCACGATATGCAGGTGGTCGATTCGTTTGAGCAGCTTCGCGACATCGATGCGTGGGCGCGTGAAAAGGCTGCGCAGGTACTCGCCGCAACCCGTTCCTAACCCATAAGGATTGCTTTTTCGTTTTATGGATACTGTTCTGAGCGTTCTCTCATCGGTCTTTTGGGGCCTGCTGATGCTTTCCGTCCTCGTGTTTTTGCACGAGGGCGGCCACTTTTTGGCGGCGCGTGCCTGCGGCGTCCGTGTGACCGAGTTCTTTTTGGGTCTGCCGTGCCGCTTTGACATCCATTACACGTCGCGTCGCATTGGAACCAAGTTTGGCGTGACCCCGCTGCTGCTGGGTGGCTACGCTGCCATCTGCGGTATGGATCCGACCGATGTTTCGTGCGCCGACCGCGTGCTCGCGGCTATCTATCGTCATGGTCGCGTGACCGTGGCCGACCTTGCTGTCGAGCTCGAGCTTTCCGAGGAGGATGTGCTCGAGGCATGCGCCCTTTTGCTGGGCTGGGGCTCCATCGCGCCCTGGTATGAGGAAGGGGAGAAGCCCTCGCCGAGCTACTGTCCCACCAAATATCAGACGTTGCCGCGAGACAAGGCAGGCTATACCACCTTTGATGGTCGCCGTTTCGATCGCGAACATGCGACTGCCGAGGGCGATGTGTGGGAGCTGCCGTGCGGCGAGGCCGAGTTCCTTGCGCAAGAGCGCTCGCACACCTATCTTGGCCAAGGCTTTCTCAAGCGCGCCTTTATGCTGCTCGCGGGCATTATCGTCAATATCTTGACGGGTTTTTTGCTCCTTATGAGCATCTATTCCATTGCGGGTGTCACCGTGCCGATGGATACCAACGTGATCGGTCAGGTTGACGAGGGGTCTATTGCCGCCAAGGCGGGTATCGAGGGCGGTGACGCGATCCTTTCGGTTGACGGTGCCTCATGTTCCACTTGGATGGATGTCTACGATGCCATCGGCAAGGCTGCCGGTAAGGACGATATCGCCATCGAGTACGAGCGTGACGGCAAGCAGCATTCGACCACGGTTGCGCTCAAAGAGGACGAGCGCCTAGGTGTGTATGCCTCTACGCAGGTGGTCCGTTTAGACCCCATCACGTCGGCTCGCCTGTCGTTCTCCTATGTCGTGCAGACAGCGGATGGCGTGATGCGCCTGCTCCAGCCGCAGCATACGATGGAGATTCTCGATCAGTCTTCTTCGATCGTTGGTATTAGCGTTATGTCCTCACAGGCCGCTGCTGCCGGCCCTGCCACGTTCCTTTCGTTTGCCGCCCTCATTTCGTTCTCGCTTGGCTTTATGAACCTGCTGCCCATCCCACCACTCGATGGCGGCAAGCTGGTCATCGAGATCATTCAAAAGATTGCGGGCCGCGAGCTGCCGCTCAAAGTGCAGACAATCGTCAGCTATGTCGGCATCGCGCTCTTTGCACTGCTGTTTGTCTATATGCTTCGTTCCGACATCCTTCGTTTTATTCTGTAGGGGAGTGTTTGGATTGTCTTTATCCCATCCTTTGCCTCGCGAGTTGACGCGCCCCGTGCATGTGGGCGGCGTGCAGATCGGTGGTGGCGCTCCGGTCGTGGTTCAGTCTATGACCTGCACCGATACTGCTGATGCCCAGGCAACGCTTGCGCAAGTGTGCGCGTTGGCGCAGGCTGGCTGCGATATCGTGCGCGTGAGCGTGCCCTCCGAGGCCGCGCTTGAGGGCTTCCGCACCATCTGTGCCGAGTCTCCGGTGCCGATTGTCGCCGATATCCATTTTAACCATAAGCTCGCCATTGGTGCCGTTGAGGCCGGTGCCGCCAAGCTGCGCATCAATCCCGGCAATATCGGCGATTGGGCCAAGGTTGACGCGGTGATCGATGCTGCGGGTGCCTCGGGCTGTGCGATTCGCATTGGCGTGAACGCGGGCTCGCTTGAGCAAGATATTGCCGAGCGCGACGACCTCACGCAGCCCGAAAAGCTCGTGATGTCGAGCGAGCGCTTCGTCAAGCACTTTGAGGATCGCGGCTTTACGAACATTGTGCTTTCGGCCAAGGCCCATAGCGTGCAAACGACGCTCGATACCTATCGAGCCCTGTCACGTGAGATTCCCCACGTTCCGCTTCACCTGGGCGTGACGGAGGCGGGGACCAAGCTTCAGGGCACCATCAAGAGCTCTGTAGGCTTGGGTATCTTGCTTTCCGAAGGCATCGGCGACACCATGCGTGTGTCGCTCACGGCCGATCCGGTTGAGGAGCCGCCGGTCGCCTGGGGAATTCTACAGTCGCTGGGCCTGCGTCGCCGTGGTCCCGAGATTGTCTCGTGCCCCACGTGCGCCCGCTGCCAGGTTAACCTCATTCCCATCGCCGAGGAGGTCACCGAGCGGCTTAAGAACTATTCCGCGCCGCTTTCGATTGCCGTCATGGGATGTGCCGTTAATGGCCCCGGTGAGGCTTCTGATGCCGACCTGGGCGTTGCTTGCGGACGTGGTCAGGCCTTGCTCTTTTCGCATGGCCAGATCATTGGTAAAGTAGCTGAGGACCAAATTGTCGACGCGCTTATGGCCGAGGTCGACAAGCTTATTGAGGAGAAGTAAATGACTCGAGCAATGTATATGTCTAAGCTCTATACGCCGACGCTTAAAGAGGATCCGGCGGACGCTGAGCTCGCCAGCCACCGCCTGTTGCTCCGTGCCGGCATGATCCGCAAGGAGGCCGCCGGCCTGTATTCCTATCTGCCGCTTGCTTGGCGCTCGATCCGCAAGATTGAGAACATCGTGCGCGACGAGATGGACGCTGCCGGCGCCCAGGAGCTTATGATGCCCATCATGGTCGATGCCGAGCTGTGGCGTGAGTCCGGCCGTATCGATGCCTATGGCAAGGAGCTTGTGCGCTTTGATGACCGCCACGGCCGCGAGTTTGTGCTCGGACCCACGCACGAGGAGACCGTCACGGCCCTAGTGCGCAATGAGCTGCGCTCCTATAAGCAGCTGCCCGTCAACCTGTACCACATTCAGGACAAGTTCCGCGACGAGTTCCGCCCTCGCTTTGGCCTGATGCGCGGTCGCGAGTTCATCATGAAGGACGCCTACAGCTTCTCCGCCACGCAGGAGAGTCTGCAGGAGGAGTACGACAAGATGAAGCAGGCCTATGCCAACATTTGCGAGCGCTGCTACATCAAGGCTCTGCCCGTTGTCGCCGACTCCGGCGAGATCGGTGGCGATACCTCCGTCGAGTACATGGCTTTGGCCGACGCCGGCGAGGCTTCGCTCGTCTACTGCGACGATTGCGGCTTTGCTGCCGATGACGAGGCCGCAAGCACCAAGGTCGTTGTGACCGAGGGTCCTGGCGACGGTACGCTTACCAAGGTCGAGACTCCGGGCATGGGCACCATCGAGGCCGTTGCAAAGTTCTTCGGCTTCCCCGAGAACGGCACGCGTAAGTCTCTGGCACTCATCGACGCCGGGGGCAAGCCCGTCGTGGCCATTGTTCCGGGCGACCACGAGCTCAACGATTGCAAGGCCGAGCATGTCTTTGGCAAGGGCTATCGCATGATGACTGATGAGGAGCTCCAGACCTACGGTCTGCATAAGGGCTTTATCGGACCGGTTAACCTGCCCGAGGGCATTCGCCTGGTGTGCGACGAGAGCCTGCGCGAGTCCAAGCAGTGGGCCTGCGGTGCCAACGAGGTCGATTATCACTTTACCGGTGCCTGCCCCGAGCGCGACTTTACCGTCGACGAGTGGGCCGACCTGGTAACCGTCGTTGCCGGCGATCCCTGCCCGCACTGCGGCAAGCCGCTCTCTGCTGCTCGCGGCATCGAGGTTTCGCAGGTCTTCCAGCTGGGTACCAAGTATTCCGAGGCCATGGGCGCCACCTTTATGGACGAGGACGGCAAGGAGAAGCCGCTTATCATGGGTTGCTACGGCGTGGGCGTGTCCCGCTCGCTTGCTGCCGTCGTGGAGCAGCACAACGACGAGCACGGTATCGTCTGGCCGGTTTCCGTTGCCCCGTACGAGGTCGCTGTGATTCCGCTCGATCCCAAGAAGGAGGAGTGCGCAACCGTCTGCGACCAAATCGTCGAGGGCTTGTGCGCCGAGGGTATCGAGGTCGTCGTCGACGACCGTGACGAGCGTCCCGGCTTTAAGTTTGCCGATAACGACCTTATGGGATTCCCGTATCAGGTGGTGCTTGGCAAGCGTGGCCTTAAGAATGGCACCGTTGAGCTCAAGGACCGTGCCACGGGCGAGCGCGAGGACGTGGCGATTGACGAGGTCGTCGCCAAGGTTGCCGAGCTTGTTAAGGCGGCCCGCCGTTAATCGACGTTTCTGCTATTAGATGTAATCGCGGGACTGCTCCGTATCTCTCTTAGGAAGAGATGCGGAGCAGTCTATTTTGTTGCGTGAATAAACTCGATGGGTAAAGGAAAACCCCACAGCCCATATGAGCTGCGGGGTTTTCTTGTGCCTCCGATGCGAAATAAATCGCTCAGATATTACTGATAATCGACGACGTCGATCCAGTTCTTCAGGAACTCATCGTTCACGTTGCGCTTACGAGCGAGCTCGGAAGCGGCGACGATGCTCGTCCACTGACGCACGACCTGCATGGGCATGTCGGCGCGGTCGCAGTAGAGCTCCAGGTAGGCCTCAGCCTGATCCTTGCTGTTGAGGGCGAAGAGCAGGTAGGTGGTGGCAACGTCGGCAGCAGGGGAGCCCTGGGTGGCGTGTGCCCAGTCGCACACATAGAGCTGGCCGCCGTCGCCGACGATGACGTTGGAGGGGTTGAAGTCGCCGTGGCAGACCTTGAACTCCTTGGTCATTCCGTCCAGACGCTCCTGAAGGTTGTAGCGCGTGGTGGCATTGAGCTGATCAAGGCTGTCGATCATGCGGGCGAACTTGTCGCGCTGACGGTTGAGCAGCGGGGAGGTGTAGCCGTGGATCTCGATCTGGAGGTCGACGAACATCTCGAGATACTCACCAAAGCGCTGGGGCTCGGCAGTCATCTTCTCGGCAAGGGTGGTGCCCGGAACCTTCTCGGTCACGAGCGCCCAGCCGTTGGCGTTCTCGAGCTGGGAAACCTCGAGAGCCTTGGGGCTGCGGATGCCGCACTCATTGATGCGGGCAAGATTCAAAGCCTCGTTGAACACGTCGGAGACAGGCTTGGTCTCGTTAAAGACCTTGACGATCTTGTCGCCCAGGTCGTAAACGACCTTGTTGCCACGGCGGACGAGCTCGGTCTTGGAATCGGGTAGCAGCATGGTTGCATCCTTTCAACGATGCGATAGAAGCGACGGCGGGGGTGTGTGAAACACCCGTGCACCCCCGCCGTTAAAAACCGTGCTAAAACTAGCAGACGGCGTAGTCCTGAGGCTCGCGGCCGTAGTAGGCGTCCAGGTAGAGCTCCTTGATCTCGCTCATGAGCGGGTAGCGCGGGTTTGCGCCGGTGCACTGGTCGTTGAATGCCTGCTCGGTCATCTCGTCGAGGGTGTCGAGGAAGTACTGCTCGTCAACACCGTAGTCGGCGATGGTCTTCTTGACGCCGATGAAGTCCTTGAGCTCCTCGAGCTTCGTGATGAAGTTCTCGAAGACCTCCTTGTCGTCCTTGCCCTCGATGCCGCAGTACTTGGCCATCTCGGCGTAGTTGTGCAGCGCGTTGGGGTAAGGATACTGGGAGAAGGTACCCATCTTGACGGGAGCCTCGGCGGCGTTGTAGCGCATAACGCGGGTCAGGATGACGGCGTTGGCGAGGCCGTGGGGCAGGTGATGGAAGGCGCCGAGCTTGTGAGCCATGGAGTGGTTGAGGCCCAGGAAGGCGTTGGCGAAGGCCATACCGGCCATGCAAGAGGCGTTGTGCATCTCCTCGCGGGCATGCGGGTCCTTGGCGCCGTTCGTGAAGCTGGAGGGCAGGTTCTCGAAGACGAGCTTAGCAGCGCGCTCGGAGAGGCCCTTGGTGTAGTCGGAAGCCATGATGGAGACGTAGGACTCGATGGCGTGGGTCATGACGTCGATGCCGGAGGCAGCGGTCAGGCCGCGCGGGGCGGTCATGCAGTTGTCGGCGTCGACGATAGCCATGTTGGGGAGCAGCGCGTAGTCGGCGAGCGGCCACTTGATGCCGGTCTCCTTGTCGGTGATGATGGCGAACGGCGTGCACTCGGAGCCGGTACCCGAAGAGGTCGGGACGGCGACGAAGTAGGCCTTCTTGCCCATCTCGGGGAAAGTGAAGATACGCTTGCGGATGTCCATGAAGTCCATGGCCATGTCCTCAAACTTGCACTCGGGGTGCTCGTACATCATCCACATGATCTTGCCGGCGTCCATAGCGGAGCCACCGCCGACGGCGATGATGACGTCCGGCTCAAAGAGAGCCATCTGCTTGGCGCCGCGACGTGCGCACTGCAGCGACGGATCGGGCTCGACGTCGTAGAAGCAGTCGTGGGCGATGCCCATCTCGTCGAGCTTGGCCTCGATGGCGCGGGTGTTACCATTCTTGAAGAGGAACTGGTCGGTGACGATGAAGGCGCGCTTCTTGCCCATGACGGTACCGAGCTCGTCGAGGGCGACGGGCGTGGAACCCTTCTTGAAGTAGACCTTCTCGGGAGCGCGGAACCACAGCATGTTCTCACGGCGCTCGGCCACAGTCTTAACGTTGATCAAGTGCTTCACCCCAACGTTCTCGGAGACGGAGTTGCCGCCCCAGGAGCCGCAGCCCAGGGTCAGAGACGGCTTCATGCCAAAGTTGTACAGGTCACCGATGCCGCCGTGCGAGGACGGGGTGTTGATGACGATACGGCAGGCCTTCATGACGTGCTCGAACAGACTGATCTTCTCGGCCTGGGCGGGGTGCACGTACAGAGAGGCGGTGTGGCCCGGGCCACCGGCGAGCACCAGGTGCTCGGCCTTGTCGACGGCCTCCTGGAAGTCCTTGGCGTGATACATGGCCAGGACCGGGGAGAGCTTCTCGTGGGAGAACTCTTCCTTGGCGGGGTCGGTGGAGGTGACCTCGGCGATCAGGATCTTGGTCTTGGCGGGAACCTCGATGCCGGCGAGCTCGGCGATCTTGGCGGCAGCCATGCCGGGAATGCGGTGATCGAGGGCGCCGTTCTTGAACATGGCGGCACGCAGGGCCTCCATCTCGGCACCCTGCTTGACGAAGTAGCAGCCGCGCTTCTGGAACTCGGCCTTAACCTGGTCATAGATGGTGTCGATGACGGTCACGGACTGCTCGGAAGCGCAGATCATGCCGTTGTCGAAGGTCTTGGAGTGGATGATGGAGTTGACGGCGAGCAGCACGTCGGCGGTGTCGTCGATGACGACCGGGGTGTTACCGGCGCCAACGCCCAAGGCGGGCTTGCCCGAGGAGTAGGCGGCCTTGACCATGCCCGGGCCACCGGTGGCGAGGATGATGTCGACGTCGCGCATGACCATGTTGGTCAGCTCGATGGAGGGGACATCGACCCAGCCGATGATGCCCTCGGGGGCACCGGCCTTGACGGCGGCGTCAAGCACGAGCTTAGCGGCGGCGATGGTGCACTTGGCGGCAGCCGGGTGCGGGGAGATGATGATGGCGTTGCGGGTCTTCAGGCTGATCAGCGTCTTGAAGATCGCAGTGGAGGTGGGGTTGGTCGTCGGGATGACGGCGCCCACGATGCCGATGGGCTCGGCGATCTTGGTGATGCCGTAGGCCTCGTCGCGCTCCAGGACACCACAGGTCTTGGTGTTCTTGTAAGCGTTGTAGATGTACTCTGCGGCGTAGTGGTTCTTGATGACCTTGTCCTCAAGAACGCCGCGGCCGGTCTCCTCGATGGCCATCTTCGCCAACGGGATACGAGCCTTGTTGGCGGCCATGGCGGCCTCATAGAAGATCTTGTCGACCTGCTCCTGCGTGTACGTAGCAAAAAGCGCCTGGGCCTCTCGCATCTGAGCGAGCTTAGCCTCAAGCGCCTCTACGTTGTCCACAATTGCGGGAGTAGTGTTTTCCGGTGACTTTTTCACCATTTGTGTCTCCTTGCGATCGGAGATTTACCCTACGTCTTGCATGATAGCAATAAATAATTCGGTGAGTGGTAAGATTCCTGTAAAAGGCACACTAAAACGCTTCAATAAACTGAAGCGTTTTAACTATTTAACTAAAAGCCGAACGTCTTCTCCGGGCGAATTCCTAGTTTCCCCATGGCTATGGTGTGGAGTTTGTTCATTGTTTGTTCATTAGGTCTTAGGAAATTAATGCACATCGATCAATTCTGGCTGGTCGTGACACTAATTTTTGGTCGTTTCTATTTCATGGCAATAAACGCGTTCTCTTGTCAGACAAAACACTGGTATTAAACTAAAACCAATGTGCCAGACAGTACATTCAGTAAGAGTGAAATATATGCCTTTGCCTCTGGGTATTTTGTCGCCCTTTACCGGTTCATGTCAGTTGAGTAGAAAGGGCGGTTTGTGAGATTGCCACGCTGCAGGCGAGCTCTCGTTTGGCTCGTCTCTTTTTTGTTCGTGTTTAATACGATTCCTACGAGCGTATTTGCTGACGTAATAGTGAATAATGACCCTCAGCAAAACACGACTTCGGAGAATCTGTCTAATGAATCTGCTGATAGTGATTCTGGGTCAAGGGGGGGGGCGGTCGAGGCTTCGTCTAACGACAATACGGTTTCAAGTGATGATCAAAAACCTGAATCTGATGTCTCGGATAAGCAGTCAAACGATGTGAATGTGAATGAAACATCTGATGAATCGAATTCTGATGCAGCAGAATCTGGTGTTTATCAAGTTAATGATCAATCAACATTTGAGGATGCGCTGAATAAAATCGCCTCCGATAATTTATCGGAGATCAGACTTGTCCTAAAAGGCGGCTCGTCTTTTGTGGTGCCGACCCAAGATTACGTTTCGACTTTCGGCGTTGCTAACAAGAAGATTACCGTGACGAGTGACGGTGATAATCGCGCAACCTTGCACTTCTCCAACCGTGCCATGCTTTCCGGATCTTGTACTTTTGACAACGTCGAAGTGGTTGGTTCAGGAAAATTCTATTGCAATGGTTTCGATACCGTTTTCACTCGTAACTGCGAGCTCAACCTCTCTGAAACACTTTATGGCGGTGGCTATAGGTCGACTGTCGATCACACACATGTGGTGATAGCCGCGTCTGGATATATCAATCCTGGTAGTGGCGCTGGCCTTCATGACGTCATCGGTGGTTCATATCAAGGGTCCGTCGAGCATGACACCTATCTTGAGATCAGCGGTAACCTTCGCATGGCTAGCGGTAATCACGTTAATCCCGGTTGCATGCGCGGCGATGGGTCGAGCGGCGATGGAAACGGCTTTCCTGCTGTTTATGTAGGTGGTAACGCCACGCTTGTTTACGACAATGCCAACTCCGAAGTTTCTCCTGCTATCGAAGGCACTTACGGTTGCGAGATGCGCGGCAACGTGACGCTTGATGTTCGCTCGGGTCGGGTAAATGAAATTTGCGGTCATTTTGGTGACCCTGCGCCTATTAAAGGCAACATTCATATTATTGCGGGCAGCAGTACTTATGAAAACACCGACAAAATGCTTCGTCTTAATAGCAATTGGCCAATAATTGGCGCAGGACAAATGATCCCAGATGGAGTTTATGAGGTCGATGGCGATGTCGTTATCGATGCTTACGAGAATGTTTGGGGCTGGGATAAAGGTGGATCGATACCCAATGATGTCCCTTTTATTGAAGGTTCGAAGAAAGCGAACGTTGGCGGATCTATTACCGTTAATGTCCACGGCTCCCATGTTGGCTCTATTTATGGAGCAGAGTGGAGTGCTGTAAACGGTGATATCGCCGTGAACGCTTCTGGTGTTGAGCTGAGGGATGAAGCGGGCGATTCTCATGGGTATGTTTTCTGCGAGAACGACCTGACCAATTCGTCGGATGAGGGATCGAGCGTAAAGGCTAGAGGAAAGCTATCTATCAGTCTGAATAGCGGCAGTGTTGGCTACGTTTCGTTGACTTCGAACAAGAATGTATCGATTTCTGACGGTTCCTTCATTAATATTGCTGGACGACCGGAAATAGCTACGGGCGTTACGGGTGTGTACTATGGGCTTCCCAAGGGGTCTTCTTCTCCCACAATCAATATTGCAGGGACTGTGGCTGAGATTCCTTATATTAAGTACGCATCTGCATTGAATGTTACTGATAACTCCGAAATTACGGCCGGTACGATTTCTTCTGTAAATAAGATCGCTATTACTGGTCAATCGAATACAAATGTAACGACCAAATTTGGTTGCAACAATGCTTCTAGCTATGAATTAATTGAAGACAATGGCCTTCGGGTAGATGAGGGCAGCGTTTTGACGACAGCTGGCTCTCAAGCCTACGTATATGGTTATGCCGATATCAATGGTACTTGGGAGCAACAATACAATACTGCGAATGACTATAACGATATTTTTGTTAAGGGAACCACTTCTATTGGCAGTAATGGCATTCTCATCGATCACGGTTCAAGTAATTTGAAAGGTGCCGTTATTAATAAGGGCACACTTGCCTTAATGGCACCCGCATTATTCCAAGGAAATTACCGTGGCGATGACGCTGAAATTAGACTGCCGGCTGTTACTAATAACTATGATGGCACGGATGATGGCGGTGACATTCCCCTTATTGTAAAAGGGGAATCGTCAGGGAAGACTACTGTTAATACGGTTGATCCGAACAATTGGCAGAATTTGAAAGTGCCGTCACTCGGAGATAACTACGTACTCTCCAAAGCTAGTGGTGATGCGCCTAAGCAAAGCACTTTTATTCTTGGCAACGAGGATGCGGTTGGTGAGGGCTATTACCTTAAGCGCTTCAGGGATGCCGACGGTACTGATGATTTTCACATGTGGCAGGTCGCAGCAAAGTTATCGCTGACTTTTGATGATAATGGCGCATACGATCCTGCTTATCCTCAAAAGTTTTTGCAAGATAAGACTGCAGATAAGGACAGTTACACCTTCGCGCTGCCCAAGACCGCCCCGACCCGCAAGGGCTGGGCGTTCGACGGCTGGAACACCGAGAGGGACGGCTCGGGCGATCAGTTCACCGACAAGACCGAGGTCTCCAGGTCCACGACCGTCTACGCC
>NZ_QRQC01000014.1:72005-72473 GCF_003475325.1 Collinsella sp. AF33-16
CACCTTCGCGCTGCCCAAGACCGCCCCGACCCGCAAGGGCTGGGCGTTCGACGGCTGGAACACCGAGAGGGACGGCTCGGGCGATCAGTTCACCGACAAGACCGAGGTCTCCAGGTCCACGACCGTCTACGCCCAGTGGAAGTGGGTGCCCCGCGACGTCACCGTGACCTTCGACGAGAACGGCGGCGAGACCAAGGCCGACCCCGCCTCCCAGACCAAGACCACCGAGCCGGGTGCCCTGGCTTCGACAGGGGAGAGACTGCTGCCGGTTCTTCCGCTGGCAGTTGCCGGATCTGCTTTGACTTCTTTAGGTTTGCTGCTCGAATACAACCGCAAGAAGAGGCGGAACGATAAATAAGTAATGGCCTGCCATGGCTTTGAATGAACTGCCTCCCATTTCTTGGACATGAGAAATGGGAGGCTTTCTTTATGCGCGTTGATTTGAGAGTGAAGCATGATATCGAGGCC
>NZ_QRQC01000014.1:72483-72713 GCF_003475325.1 Collinsella sp. AF33-16
AAGGCCGACCCCGCCTCCCAGACCAAGACCACCGAGCCGGGTGCCCTGGCTTCGACAGGGGAGAGACTGCTGCCGGTTCTTCCGCTGGCAGTTGCCGGATCTGCTTTGACTTCTTTAGGTTTGCTGCTCGAATACAACCGCAAGAAGAGGCGGAACGATAAATAAGTAATGGCCTGCCATGGCTTTGAATGAACTGCCTCCCATTTCTTGGACATGAGAAATGGGAGGCT
>NZ_QRQC01000015.1 GCF_003475325.1 Collinsella sp. AF33-16
GGACCCGTTCAGGCTGTTGCGTTGAGATTGAAAATCAACCACGCTTGGCCGTGCTTGGCGCTGCAGTGGGGCTTGAGGTCCCAAAAAACGGCTTCCGACCAGCGTGGTTGATCAACTCAATTGTTCAAAAAAGGGTATTCATAAGCGACTTGGCAATGAATTTAAAAATCTTTGGGTGGTGCTGTGGGCCACTGGTATGCATTTTGCGACCACAGCCTTGTGCCCGCTGACCTGCGGCTTGGCTCAGCTTGTCCCCACGGCACCGTATCTTGAACACAGATCCGTCAAGCATTTGGTCAGCATTTGGTTGGAATGCGCATGAAGTGCCGTGTGAGCATGGACATATGTGGAGGTCATGAGGTTGTAGCTGCATATTCTTGCAGTCTAGGAGGTTGAAAGATATTATTACCAAGTCTTTTCCTGCTTCAGGCGCACCTTCACGACCTGAAGCCACATTTGCCCAGAGGAGGTGACAATATGAAGGCTTATGAACTGCTGTTCTTTGTTGACCCGTCGCTCGACCCCGAGACTCGTCTCGCTGTTATGAAGCGTATCGATACCACGATCGCTGAGGGCGCTGGCAAGGTCGACTCCGTTGACGAGTGGGGCAAGCGCAAGCTCGCCTACGAGATCAACGACCTCACCGATGGTGACTACACCCTCATCAACTTCCACGCAGATCCTACCCAGATCGCCGAGCTTGATCGCGTCCTGCGCATCACCGACGCTGTGGTCCGCCACATGATCGTCCGTCGCGACGACCAGGAGTAAGACTGTCGTTTTGGACTGGGCTTGTGCCCCAAGAGGAAGTAGTGAGTTATGAGCATCAATCGAGTGAACATCACCGGTAACCTCACCCGCGATCCCGAGCTGCGCGCCACCGCCGGCGGAACCCAGGTTCTGTCCTTTGGCGTCGCCGTGAACGATCGTCGCCGCAACGCGCAGACTGGCGAGTGGGAGGACTATCCCAACTTTGTCGACTGCACCATGTTCGGCACCCGCGCCGAGGCCGTGAGCCGTTTCCTGGCAAAGGGAAACAAGGTCGCGATCGAGGGCAAGCTGCGCTACAGCTCTTGGGAGCGCGACGGCCAGCGCCGGAGCAAGCTTGAGGTCATCGTCGATGAGATCGAGTTTATGAGCTCCCGTGGTGGCCAGGGTGGCTACGACCAGGGCGGTTACGCCCCCGCAGCTCCCGCGCCCGCAGCACGTCCTGCCGCACCGGTGGCTACGCCGCCCGCGGTCGACGTCTACGATGAGGACATCCCGTTCTAAGGGTTGTTCACCTATTTTTGAGTGAGAGGCGGCTTCGGTTCGCCGAAGTTGCCAAACGAAAGGTATTTTGACATGGCTAATGATTTTTCTGCACGTCAGCCGCGTCGTAAGTACTGCCAGTTCTGCAAGGAGAACACTGAGTTCATCGACTATAAGGACACTCAGCTTCTCCGTAAGTACATGACCGACCGTGGCAAGATTAAGCCCCGTCGCGTCACTGGCGCTTGCACGCAGCATCAGCATGACATCGCCAACGCCATCAAGCGCGCCCGCGAGATGGCTCTCCTGCCGTACACCGTCCCCGTGGTTTCCTCTCGTGGCAACCGCGACCGCGGCTAAGAAGGGAGACGCATCATGAAGGTTATTCTTCTCGATGAGATCAAGGGCAAGGGCGGCGAGGGTGACGTCGTAGAGGTCGCTCAGGGTTACGCTGAGAACTTCCTGTTCCCCAAGAAGCTCGCTGTTGCCGCCACCAAGGGCAACCTCAAGCAGCTTGACGAGCGTCGCAACAACATCGCCAAGCGCGAGGCCGTCCGTCTGGCTACCGCCAACGAGACCAAGGCTGCCTTCGAGGGCAAGACGGTCACCGTTGACGTCAAGGTCGGCGACGAGGGCATCCTCTTTGGCTCCGTTACCGCCGCTATGATCGCTGACGCCATCAAGGCTCAGCTCGGTATGGACATCGACCGCAAGCGCGTCGAGCTCGGTAAGCCCATCAAGGTTGCCGGTGCCCACACCGTTGCCATCTCGCTGTACCGCGAGATCAAGGCCGAGGTTGTCGTTCTCGTCGGCGTTACCGCCGAGGAGCTCGCTGCCGAGGCTGAGGTCGAGGAGGCCGCTGAGGTCGCCGAGGCCGAGACCGCCGAGGTCGAGACTGAGGCTGCTGCCGAGTAGCATTTGCTGCAACGCAACAATCTTGTTCTAAGAAGGGCGCTCTGGGAAACCAGGGCGCCCTTTTGTTTTTTGCGCTGAGTGAGTGTCATGGTGAACGTTGCGTCGAAGTCCTATATACAGGACCGTTCATCCGTTTGGTTCGGTGATGATTGGCGGCGCGCGGCGCGTTTTGGGACCGTGGCTGATACTATGGATGCTCGCAAGCGATATGAATGAGGATGCTCATGGCATATGACGATAGGGAGACCGGGCTGACGGTTGAGGACCGCGGCTCCAAGTTGGGTCTTCCCCAAAACCAAGATGCAGAGGCCAATGTACTGGCCGCTATGCTGCTATCGCCCGAGGTGGTCGAAGAGGCCCAGGTCGAGCTGCAGCCCGATGACTTCTACCGGCCCATTCATAAGACCATCTATACCGCGATGGTCGATATGTACAACAGCCGCATTCCCATCGACTCCATCTCGCTGATCGATTACCTGCGAAGCATCAACAAGCTCGATGCCGTGGGCGGCGAAGCGTACATTTTGGAGTTGATGGGTCAGACTCTGTCGCTCGTGAACTGGCAGCACCATGCTGCCATCGTTCGCCGCGACTCGATGCTGCGTGAGTTGATCGGCGCCACCAACGAGATCAATGCGCTGGCCTACAACGCCCCTACCGACACCAAGGAGGTCGTGGAGCTGGCCGAGAGCAAGCTGCTCAAGGTCACGGCGCGCGAGGTCAAGTCGAGCTACAAGACGCTGACCGAGTTTATGGTCGAGGCCTATAACGAGGCCGAGGAAGTGTGCCAGGCAGGCGGCCAGGCTGCGGGCGTGCCCACGGGCTTCCCGTCGCTCGACCGCATGCTCATGGGTTTTCGCGAGGGCCAGCTCATCATCATCGGCGCCCGCCCTGCTGTGGGTAAGACGTCGTTCGCCCTGAATCTGGCGCTCAACGCTGCCGCTGCCGGTTATACCGTCGGCTTCTTCTCGCTGGAGATGTCGGGCAAGGAAATTGCCCAGCGTCTGATTTGCGCCTACGCCATGATCTCGATCAGTGACTTCCGCATGGGCCGCATTAGCCCCGAGCAGTGGGCAAATATCAACGAGGCCACGCAGACCTTGTCCAAGCTCGATATTCTGATTGACGATACGCCCGGCACCACAGTGACCGAGATTCGCGCCAAGAGCCGCCGCATGCTCCACAACAAGGAGAAGGCCATCATCATCCTGGACTACCTGCAGCTGGTGAGTCCTCCGCCGGGACGCCGCTCCGAGAGCCGTACCGTCGAGGTCTCCGAGATGTCGCGTGGTCTGAAGATCATGGCCAAGGAACTCAAGATCCCGCTCATCGCGCTGTCGCAGCTCTCGCGTCAGGTCGAATCCCGTACCGGCAAGCGCCCGCAGCTTTCCGACCTTCGTGAATCGGGCTCCATCGAGCAGGACGCCGATATCGTTATGTTCTTGGACCGCTCCGCCGACGAGGCCGAAGCCTCGCGCGACGATCGACCCGACGAGGGCGTTACGCGTATCGTCGTGGCCAAGAACCGTTCGGGCCCGATCGGCGACGTCGACCTGATGTTCCTGCCGGCATCCACCAAGTTCTATGAGCTTGATGGGGCACATGCCGAGGAGTAGGACAGGCGCCCGTTGCACGGGTATACTGGGAATGTTTTGTGCTTCTGCGTGCCGGCGTGGCGCGTAGACAGTCCATGAATGTAAGGAGTAAACATGCCGTCAACCGTTTTGGTCGGTGCCCAGTGGGGCGATGAGGGCAAGGGTAAGATCTGCGACCTGGTCGCCGGCGACTTCGATGCCGTCGTGCGCTACTCGGGCGGCAACAACGCCGGCCACACCATCGTCGTCAACGGCAAGAAGTACGGCCTGCACCAGGTGCCCTCCGGCATCATGTATTCCGACCATGTGTCGGTGATCGGTAACGGCTGCGTCGTCAACCCCAAGGTTGTCCTTGAGGAGATCGACATGTTTGAGGCCGACGGCATCACCACCAAGAACCTCAAGATTAGCGGCAACGCGCATGTCATCATGCCGTACCACATCGACCTGGATGGCGCCTTTGAGCAGAAGCTCGGCAAGAAGAACATCGGTACCACCAAGCGCGGTATCGGTCCGTGCTATCAGGACAAGATGGCCCGCATTGGCCTGCGCATGCAGGATATGCTGGACGAGGCGCTGTTCCGCGACAAGCTGGAGACCGCTCTCGCCCGCGTGAACCCCGAGCTTGAGCTCATCTACAACCTGCCCACCTACACCGTGGACCAGATTTGCGACGAGTACCTGCCCATGGCCGAGCGCCTGCGTCCCTACATCACCGAGACGAGCCTGCTGCTCAACAACATGATCGATGAGGGCAAGGACCTGCTGTTTGAGGGCGCCCAGGCGACGTTGCTCGACATCGACCACGGCACCTATCCGTACGTGACGTCTTCCAACTGCACCGCCGGCGGCGCCATCACCGGCTCCGGCGTGGGCATGAAGAACGTCGACCGCGTGCTGGGCGTCATGAAGGCCTATATCACCCGCGTCGGTTCGGGCCCCATGCCCACCGAGCTTTCCTATGAGTCCGAGGCCGGTCACACGCTGACCGAGGAGGGCTATGAGTACGGTGTGACCACCGGTCGCCGTCGTCGCTGCGGCTGGTTCGACGGCCCCATCGCCAACTACGCCTCACGCGTCAACGGCCTCACCGATATCGCCCTGACTAAGCTCGACGTGCTTTCGGCCTTCGACACCATCAAGGTGTGCGTGGCCTACGACGTCGATGGCGAGCGCTACACCAGCGTGCCCGAGCATCAGGTGCGCTTTGAGCATGCCAAGCCCATCTACGAGGAGCTCCCCGGCTGGAAGTGCGACATCACCGGTTGCCGCAGCTTTGATGAGCTGCCGCAGGAGGCTCAGGACTACGTGGCGTTTATCGAGGATCTGGCACACACCCGCGTGACGTTCATTGGCGTCGGCGCCGGTCGCGAGCAGATCATCAACCGATTCTGGAAGTAATCGGGACTATTTGGTTATTGCGATATACCCCTTTGCAGCCCAAGCGGGCGGCCGAGGGGTATATTTGCTTGCAAAGGGCTCGCGCGGAGCGGGCCGTTAATCCATAGAGGAGGCACCCTTGAAGGCGGACACTCAAACCATCGACATCCTGTTGTTGGGCAGCGGCGGCCGCGAGCACGCTCTGGCGGCCAAGCTCGCAGCATCACCGCGCGCCGGCAAGCTCTACATTGCGCCGGGCAACGGCGGCACCGCGAGCTGCGGCGAGAACGTGGTTCTCGACGATTGCGATCCTGCGGCCGTGGCGGCGTTTGCCCAGAGCCACGGATGCGGACTCGTGGTGATCGGCCCCGAGGCCCCGCTCGTGGTGGGCGTGGCCGACGCCGTGCGCGCGGCGGGCATCCCGTGCTTTGGCCCGGGTGCCGAGGGTGCCCAGATGGAGGGCTCCAAGCTGTTCTCCAAGCAGCTCATGGAGCGCGCGAACATCCCGACGGCCGCCTACGGCTCGTTTACCGACGAGGCCTCGGCGCTCGCCTATGTGCGCGAGCAGGGTGCTCCGCTGGTCGTGAAGGCTGACGGTCTTGCCGCTGGCAAGGGCGTTATCGTGGCAACCGAGCTTTCGCAGGCCGAGGAGGCCGTGCGCGAGTGTTTTGGCGGCACCTTTGGCGATGCCGGCAACACCGTGGTTATCGAGGAGATGCTGACCGGCCCTGAGTGCTCGCTTTTGGCCTTTACCGACGGCAAGACCGTGCGCCCCATGGCCACCTCGCAGGATCACAAGCGCGCGCTCGAGGGCGATCTTGGCCCCAACACGGGCGGCATGGGCGTTTACAGCCCGGTGCCTATCGTGACCGACGAGGAGCACGCCACCATGGTGAAGGTCATGGAGCAGACCGTGGCCGAGCTCGCTGCCGAGGGCATCGACTACCGCGGCTGCCTGTACGGCGGCTTTATGCTTACCCCCGCCGGCCCCAAGGTGTTGGAGTTCAACGCCCGCTTTGGCGACCCCGAGACGCAGGTCGTGCTGCCGCGCCTTAAGAACGACCTGGTCGAGGTCATGCTCGCCTGCGCTAACTGCGAGCTCGACCAGATTGAGCTCGATTGGCGTGACGAGTGGGCCGTGGCCGTTGTCCTGACGAGTGCGGGCTATCCCGGCAGCTACGAGAAGGGCAAGGTCATCACCGGTATCGAGGATGCCGAGGCCATGGAGAACGTGACGGTGTACCACGCCGGCACCGCCGTGGTGGACGGCCAGCTCGTGACCAACGGCGGCCGCGTGCTCGCCGTGACCGCGCTGGGCGACACGTTCGAGAACGCCCGCAACCTTGCCTATGAGGCCTGCGAGAAGATCGATTTTGAGGGCAAGACCCTGCGTCACGACATTGGTCTGCGCGCGCTGCGCGGCCGCGACGCCTGGGATGCCTAAAATCCGGGAGGAATGAGACGGATGGACGATAAGAACGAAGAGCTCGTGGACGCGCAGATCGTCGAGGAAGACAGCCGCGCGTACGGACACGCAGAGGGCGAGCCGGGCGGCGAGGTTGCCGATGAGCCGGTGCTGGTGCTGGGGGACGAAGACCCGCATGACGCGCTGCTGCACGAGAAGATTCTTTCGGAGGAGTGCGCCTGGAAGGGCAAGATCCTCGACGTCCACCGTCTTGAGGTTGAACTGCCCAACGGCCACCGCAGTGCCCGCGATGTGATTCGTCATCCTGGCGCGGCGGCCGTTGTCGCGCTGACCGAGACCGGCAAGATCGTGCTGGTGCGTCAGTATCGCACCGCTATCGACCGCGTGACGGTCGAGATTCCCGCCGGCAAGCTCGACCCGGGCGAGGACCCGCTCGATTGCGCCAAACGCGAGCTGCATGAGGAGACGGGCTTTAGGGCCGGTCGCATTCGCTTTTTGACGTCGATTGTCACGACCTGCGGTTTCTGCGACGAGATTATCCACATCTACCTGGCCACCAAGCTCGAGTTTGATGCGCCCAACCCCGACGATGATGAGTTTGTCAACGTGGACCTGGTGCCGCTGCACGAGCTGATCGACGCCGTGCTCGACGGCAAGATCGAAGACGCCAAGACCGTCGTAGGCGCGCTTGCCTGCGACAGCATCGCGCACCGCTTGGGTGGGGCCGAGCTCTAGGTTACGCGGTTTTACCAAACCGCGTAACGAGTCGACGCTGCAAACGCCCCTAAGCGGCAATCTGCCTTTCAATCGTCGCTCGCGTACCGAAGTACGCGTCGCTCCTCTTTCAAGGCACCTTGCTCGCTTAGGGACGTTTTCGCTGACGCTGCCAGAACATCGGCGTTATGCTTGTTGGGACGCTTTGTTTTCAGCCTGACCGGTTCAACCGGATTTCTCACGCTATTTATTTCTCTTCGAGGATTGCATGTTTAAAAGGTTTCTCTCGTATTACGAGCCCCAGACGGGGCTTTTTGTTGCCGATACTGTTTGTGCTCTGGTGCTTGCTGCCATTGACCTTGCGTTTCCTATTATTCTGCGCAATCTGACCGGCGGGTTGTTTACCCAGGGTCAGGCTGCCATTATGCAGGCGCTCGGTATGATTGCGGTGGGACTGGTGCTGATGTATGCCATCCGCTGCGCCTGCCGCTACTTTGTGAGCTACTGGGGCCATGTGATGGGCGCGCGCATGGAGTCCAAGATGCGCGAGGACCTGTTCGATCAGTACGAGCGCTTTAGCTTTGCATACTTCGATCGCAACAGCTCGGGCGACATGATGAGCCGCGTGGTCAACGACCTGTTCGATATCTGCGAGGCGGCGCACCATGTGCCCGAGTGGATCATCATCTGCGGCATCGAGATTATCGGCTCGTTTGTGATCCTCTTTACCATCGCCCCGGTGCTGGCGCTTGCCATGGCTGTGGTGACAGCAGCGTTTGCGGTCATCATGTTTTGGCAGAACATGCGCATGCGCGAGGTCTTTAGCGACAATCGCAAAAAAATCAGCGGCATCAATGCGCAGCTGCAGGATTCGCTGGCGGGCATGCGCGTGGTCAAGAGCTTTGCCAATGAGGAGACCGAGCGCTCTAAGTTCCGCGCCTCCAACAATCGCTACCTTTCGTCCAAGGAAAACATGTATCACGCCATGGGCGTCTATACTGCGACGTATGGCCTGCTCTCGGGTGTGCTCTATGTGATCGTGGTACTGCTGGGCGGCTGGCTGGTCGCCCAGGGACAGCTGCAGGCGGTCGATATGGCGACCTTTGCACTCTATATTTCGCTGTTCTGCACGCCGCTCGAGACGCTCGTCAATTCGGCCGAAACGTATCAGAAGGCTATCGCCGGCTTTAAGCGTATGGACGAGGTGCTCTCGACCGTGCCGGATATCCAGGACAAGCCGGGCGCCACGGATCTGCAGGTGACTGCCGGCGCCGTGGAATATCACGACGTGTGCTTTAACTACGAGGACGTTGAGCTGGGCGAGGGCGATGCCGAAGAGCGTCCCGTTATCGACCATATGAATCTGTCCATCAAGCCCGGGCAGACCATCGCTTTGGTTGGCCCTTCGGGCGGTGGCAAGTCCACGACCTGTTCGCTGCTGCCGCGCTTTTATGACGTGGCTGCCGGATCCATTAGCATCGACGGCCAGGACGTGCGCGATGTGACGCAGCAGAGCCTGCGTCGCGCCATCGGCCTGGTGCAGCAGGATGTCTATCTGTTTGACGGCACGATTGGCGAGAACATCGCCTACGGCAAGCCGGGCGCTACGGCAGGAGAGATCGCCGAGGCCGCCCGTCGCGCCAACATCGATGCCTTTATCGAGTCGCTTCCACAGGGTTATGACACGGTCGTGGGCGAGCGCGGCAGCCGTCTTTCGGGCGGACAGAAGCAGCGTGTTGCCATCGCGCGAGTGTTTCTCAAGAACCCCAAGATCCTTATTTTGGATGAGGCGACGAGTGCTTTGGATAACGAGAGCGAGGAGGCGGTGCAGGAGTCGCTCGAAGAGCTGGCACGCGGCCGCACCACGATTATCATCGCCCACCGTCTTTCGACCATTAAGCATGCCGATGAGATCGCGACCGTTGAGCATGGTCGCGTTGTGGAGCGTGGCACGCACGAGGAGCTTCTCGCCCGTGGCGGCACTTATGCCCGTTACTATCGAATGCAGTTCGAAGGTGCGCGTGCGCACGAGCTCGACTGATTGATATGACAGGAAGTTTATGGCTGACAAGAACCCTTTGACTCCGGAAGAAGTGACGGAGTTATTCTCCGAAATCGATGCATCCGGTGTCTTGGATCCCACGCTTGCCAAAAAGCGCACCGAGCGCATGCGTGAGAAGGAGGCTGCGGCCAAGCGCGGTGACAAAGCGGCGCTAGCGCAGCTGCGCAGCGAGGACCGCGCGAGCCAGGCAAAACATATCGACCCGCTGTCCGAGGACGACCCTTCGGGCTCGCAGGTGAGCCATACCATTACGAAGACTGCCATGGCCGTGGTCATTGGCATCTTGGTGCTGATTGTGGGCATGCAGATTGGCTACGGCGTGATGCGACGCCTGAACACCGCCAACCTGTCCGAGAGCGTTTCGGTGGATACCGTTTCGACGGCGCTGAAGGGCGGCCTTGAGTGGGGCAACGGCTTTACGCAGTTCCCGCTCGACTTTACCGTCGATGAAGCTGATGAGCGTACGGGCACGGTCGAGGTGACGGTGTTGGACACATCGTCTGCCAACGAGCTCGAGCTGCTGTCCAACGGGCAGATTCAGGCCGCTGCGCTTGCGACCAACGCGCTGCTCAACGATAAGATCGACCGCGTGGTGTATAACGTTCACGCCTATATCGACGAGGATAGCAACATTCAGCACGATTCCTTCTTTGGCATGTTTCCCGCGCGGGGTCATCAGAGCGCCATTTTGACGTTTGTGTGGACCAAGAGCTCATCCAACGCCACGAGTATCGACTGGAAGATGCGCATCGTAAGCATGGACGACACCATTGCCGAGCGCATTCAAAAACAGGTGAACTCGGTTTCGTCGCTGATCGAGGACCCGGTGGTGAGCCAGACCAAGATTGACGAGGAAAAGGCCGAACGTGACCTGGAGCATCGTCTGCATGGCCGCGAGATTTTCCGCGGCGGCAAGCCCGATCGCTCACCGTCCGATCTGCTGGAACAGGACAAGCAAAAGTAAGAGGCCATTATCCCGCGTGAGCCACAAGCCCACGCGGGATAATTTTTCTGGGACGGGGATTAAATAATCATTATGCATAGAAAGTCATAATTATCATTTCGTAAACATTTCGATGAAATTAACGCCATGAGGCATGCTTGCGGTTACAATACCGCGAGGCCTAACTACACACCTTTAAGCCGGTCCTGTGAGACCGGGAAGGAGAATTATGGCGAACAACCATACCGCGGGCGCTGCCGCCCGCACCTTCGCGCCCAGCGAGCTTTGCCAGCGTATGCTGGCCAAAACCAGCAAGGGCACCTGCGGTCCCTGTATCCTGTATCTTGAGGATGGGACCATTTTTTATGGACGTGCATGCGGCGCCGAGGGCACCGCGACCGGCGAAGTCTGCTTCAACACCTCGCTCGAGGGCTACTTTGAGGTCATGACCGACCCGAGTTATGCCGGCCAAATTGTAACCATGACCTATCCGCAGATCGGCAATTACGGTATCGACGAGACCGATGTCCAGTCGGCCTTCCCCGGCGACGCCGTGCGCCCTGCGAGCGCTCCGGCTATGCGCGGCATGATCGTTCGCGATATGTGCGCCACGCCTTCTAACTGGCGCTCGGCCGTCAGCGTGCCGGAGTACCTGCGCGCTCACGGCATCGTCGCTATCGAGGGTATCGACACCCGCGCTCTGGTGCGCCATCTGCGCGACAATGGTTCCAAGATGGGCATTATCTCGACCGAGATCTTCGACGTCGACGAGCTTGCCGAGCGCTTGTCCGCTGCGCCCACGCTGGTAGGCGAGAACCTGGTCAAGACCGTAAGTTGCCCCGCGCCTCACGAGTTTGTGGCCGCCGACCTGCCTGCCACGCATGACTTTGCGCTTGCGGCTGCCGCTCCTGCCCGTCACAAAGTGGTCGCCTACGACTGCGGTGTGAAGCGCGGTATTCTGGAGGGCCTGGTCCGTGCCGGCTGCGATCTCACCGTCGTGCCGTGGGATACGCCCGCCCAGCAGGTACTCGACATGAATCCCGATGGCGTCTTTTTGTCCAACGGCCCCGGCGACCCCGATGCCGTGGTGGAGACCTATGAGCAGGTACAGCAGCTGATCGGCAAGGTGCCGGTCTTTGGCATTTGCCTCGGTCACCAGATGATCAGCCTGGCCTGCGGCGCCCAGATGGAAAAGCTTAAATTCGGTCACCGTGGCGGTAACCAGCCGGTTATGAATCTGGTGAGCCGTCGCGTGGAGATCACCGCGCAAAACCACGGCTTTGGCCTGCTGTTCCCCAGTCTGGGCAAACTGATTCCGGAGCTTTCCGGCGGCGAAACCGAGCATGCGGCCGACGGTGACCTGCGCGCCTGGGTGCGTCGCGGCATCGCGCCGGTCGTGATGAACGAGCGCTTTGGTCGCATTCGCCTGACACATGTGAACCTCAACGACGGCACCGCCGAGGGCATCCAGCTGCTCGACGCCCCGTGTTTCTCGGTCCAGTACCACCCAGAGGCTTCGCCTGGCCCCACCGATGCCCACTATCTCTTTACCGCCTTTACGCGACTCATGGACGGCGAGGAGAACTACCTGGACATCGACACCGCGAAGGACCGCCTCGCCGGCTGGAATTTCGCCGACGATGGTTCCGCCG
Organism: Collinsella sp. AF33-16; assembly: GCF_003475325.1. Taxonomy (GTDB): domain Bacteria; phylum Actinomycetota; class Coriobacteriia; order Coriobacteriales; family Coriobacteriaceae; genus Collinsella. The sequence goes on from NZ_QRQC01000015.1 coordinate 11,939, forward strand.
TTCTACCGAACGGCGGACCGGTCGACGCTGCGGCTGCATCTGGCACATCATCTTGCCGTTCTGCTTCGGACGCGCGGGCATAAGCCCAGCGCGCCCTCGCATCACGGCAACCTGATGCACCAGCTGCACCCTCGCTGACTTTTCCAAAACATTGAGTCAGCCTCTCTAGGAGGTTTTTAACATGCCTAAACGTACTGACATCAAGCGCATCCTCGTTATTGGTTCGGGCCCCATCGTTATTGGCCAGGCCTGCGAGTTCGACTACTCCGGCGCCCAGGCCTGCAAGGTGCTCAAGGAGGATGGCTTTGAGGTCATCCTGGTCAACTCCAACCCGGCGACCATCATGACCGACCCGGGCTTGGCCGACCGCACCTATGTCGAGCCCATCACCGCCGAGTTTATCGAGCGCGTAATCAAGAAAGAGCATCCGGACGCGCTGCTGCCCACGCTGGGTGGCCAGACCGGTCTGAACGCCGCCGTCGAGCTGGCGAAAGACGGCACGCTGGACAAGTGCGGCGTCGAGATGATCGGCTGCGACCTGGCCGCTATCGAGCGCGGCGAGGACCGCAAGCTCTTTAACGAGGCCATGGCCGAGATCGGCCTGGAGGTCGCGCGCTCGGGCTATGCCTACAGCGTGGCCGACGCCGAGGCTATCGCCGAGCGCGTGGGCTATCCCTGCGTGCTGCGTCCGAGCTTTACCCTCGGCGGCGCCGGCGGCGGCATCGCGCACACCCACGAGGAGCTCGTCTCCATCGTGAGCCAGGGCCTTGAGCTCTCGCCTGCCCATGAGGTGCTGGTCGAGGAGTCCATCGAGGGTTGGAAAGAGTATGAGATGGAGGTCATGCGCGACCACGCCGGCAACGGCATCATCGTGTGCTCCATTGAGAATCTCGACCCCATGGGCGTGCACACCGGCGACTCCATCACCGTGGCGCCGGCGCAGACACTAAGTGACCTTGAGTACCAGCGCATGCGTGTCGCGTCGCTCGCCATTCTGGAGAAGATCGGCGTCGAGACCGGCGGCTCCAACGTGCAGTTTGCCGTGAACCCCCAGACCGGCCGCCTGATCGTCATCGAGATGAACCCGCGCGTGAGCCGTTCGTCCGCACTGGCCTCCAAGGCCACGGGCTTCCCCATCGCCAAGGCCGCCGCTCGCCTGGCCGTGGGCTACACGCTCGACGAGATCGTCAACGACATCACCAAGGCAACGCCCGCCTGCTTTGAGCCCACGATTGACTACTGCGTGGTCAAGGTGCCGCGCTTTGCCTTCGAGAAGTTTAAGGGTACCGACCCCACGCTCACCACGCGCATGAAGGCCGTGGGCGAGATCATGGCGATCGGCCGCACCTTTGAGGAGGCCTTCGGCAAGGCCATGCGCTCACTGGAGGACGGTCACCAGGGCATCTGCGCCGGTGGCAAGGAGGGTGCCGACAAGCTGAGCGACGATGAGCTCGCTCAGGCCGCGGCAACCCCGACCGAGCACCGCATCTTCTTTGTGGTCGAGGCCCTGCGCCGTGGCTGGGACATCGCCCGCATCCATGCCATCTGCGGTATCGATCCGTGGTACCTCAATCGTATCAACGACATGGTGCAGGTCCAGGAGAGCATCCGCGGCCTGCGTGTGGAGGATATCGACGCCGACGCGATGCGCCTGCTCAAGCAATACGGCACGAGCGACGCCGAGATTGCCGCGCTGACCGGCTCGGACGAGCGCTTTGTGCGCGCCTATCGCAAGGGTCTGGGCGTGGTTCCCAGCATGAAGACGGTCGATACCTGCGCGGCCGAGTTCTCGAGCGCCACGGAGTACCACTACAAGACGTACGAGAACATCTACCGCACGAGCCCGGATGCCAAGAAGTGCGTGGCTCCCGACGAGACCACGCCGGCGGACAAGCCCAAGGCGATGATCCTGGGCGCCGGCCCCAACCGCATTGGCCAGGGTATCGAGTTCGATTACTGCTGCGTGCACGCGAGCTACGCGCTGGCGGCCCGCGGCTTCGAGACCATCATGGTCAACTGCAATCCCGAGACCGTCTCGACCGACTATGACACGTCCGACCGTCTGTACTTTGAGCCGCTCACCTACGAGGACGTCATGGACGTTATCGATGTCGAGCGCCCCGACGGCGTCGTGGTGACGCTCGGCGGCCAGACTCCGCTTAAGCTGGCGCGCATGCTCGAGGAGAGCGGCGTGAACATTATGGGCACCAAGCCCGACGCCATCGATTTTGCCGAGGACCGCGAGCGCTTCGCCGCTCTGCTCGACAAGCTGGGCATCATGTACCCGCCGGCGGGCCAGGCCACCTCGTTTGAGGAGGCCGAGGCCGTGGCCGCGCACATCGGCTATCCGCTTCTGGTGCGTCCGAGCTATGTGTTGGGCGGCCGCGGCATGATGATCGCCTACGATGCCGAGCATCTGCGCGATTACATGGCCGAGGCCGCGCGCATTAGCCCCGACTACCCGGTGTACCTCGATCGCTTCCTGGAGGGTGCGATTGAGTCCGATGTCGATGTCCTGTGCGACGGCGAAGAGGTCTACATCGGCGGCATCCTGGAGCATATTGAGGAGGCCGGTATTCACTCCGGCGACTCTGCGACCTGCATCCCTCCGTTTAGCTTTAGCGAGAGCCTGCAGGCGAAGCTCCGCGAGACCACGCGCCGCATCGCGATGGCGCTGGGCGTACGCGGCCTGGTCAACGTGCAGTATGCCATCAAGGGCGAGACCGTCTACGTGATCGAGGCCAACCCGCGTGCCAGCCGTACCGTGCCGTTTATCTCCAAGGCCACCGGCGTGCCGCTGGCCAAGTGCGCGGCGCGTATCATGGCGGGCGATTCCATCGCGAGCTTGGGCCTGCCGAGCGATGAGCGTCAGCTGGACTGGTTCTGCATGAAGGAAGCCGTTATGCCCTGGGGCCGTTTTCCGGGCGCCGACGTTATCCTGGGGCCCGAGATGAAGTCGACGGGCGAGGTCATGGGTATCGCCAAGAGCTATCCCGAGGCATACGCCAAGACGCAGCTGGCGATCGACTACAAGCTGCCCGACCCGAGCGCCGGCAAGGTGTTCATTAGCGTGTGCGACCGCGACAAGCGTCATATCCTTTCGGTCGCGCGTATCCTGCGCTACCTGGGCTTTGATATCTGCTCCACCGAGGGCACGGCGCGCGTGCTGCGCGGCGGCAACGTGACGTGCGAGATCGTGGAGAAGATTAGCGGCCCGCACGACGGCGAGCGCCCCAACATCGGCGACCTCATCGCCGATGGCAAGATCGCGGTGATCATCAACACGCCGTACGGTCCGGGCTCGCGTGGCGACGGCTATCTGCTGCGCACCGAGGCGGTGCGCCGCGGTGTGACCTGCGTGACCGCGATGTCTGCCGCCAACACGTATGTGAGTGCCATCGAGGCGGTGCGCGAGGACCAGCAGGGTCACGGCAGCGCCAACGACATGGGCATGGACGTCATCGCCCTGCAGGACCTGCCGCAGCACACGGTGTAGCGTGACCTGTCCGGCCGGGGCGGGAGGGGCCGAGATTTCCCCCTTTCGCTCCGGCTGCAAGCAGAGTCGCTCAGGAGGAAACTCGGCCCCTCCCGCCCCGGCCTGCGGTGACTTGGCCGCACCGTGTGCTGCCGAAGGGGCTTTGCGCGATGACTAGGGCTGAAAAAGAAAGTGAGTGTGGGATCCGCCGTTCGTTCGAACGGCGGATCCCACGTTTTGGATTTATTGGGCTGTGGCGGTGAAGGTTGTTTTGTCGGCGGCGATGTGCACGCGCAGCTTTGCCTGACCGTCGCAGCTGATGAGCACGCCTACCTCGAACGGGGTCCCCGTCTTGTCGTAGGTCGAACGCACGATGCGCATCGCCGCCTTACCGGTGTTCTGTCCCAAAAGGCGCGCCTCATGCTTGTCGAGGTTGACCGTCTCGTAGACGGCATCGACGCTTGCGGGCAGGATGCCGGTCTTTTCCGCGATGTAGGCGTAGAGCGAGCCATCCACGTCTTTGCGTGTGAGCTCGGGGCAAAGTGACACGGGGATATAGACGTAGTTGAGCTCCATGGGTTTGTCGTTGGCGAGACGCAGGCGGCGAATCTCCCAGACGGGTGTCCCTTCGGACACTTTGAGCCCAGAGGCGATGCCGCGGACGGCCGGTATGCTTGAAAAGGCGAGAATCTGTGAGCTCGGAACCCGTCCCGCTTCGCGCATCCGCGCGCTGAAATTCAGGGCCAGGTCGATGCCGGGCGCTGAGGTTTGGGGCTTGATGAACGTGCCCTGCCCGCGTTTGCGCACCACGCGCCCCTCGATGACGAGATCTTGGAAGCAACGGCGCACGGTCGCGCGCGATAACTCCAGCCGCTCACAGATTTCGAGCTCGCGTGGCAGCGGCGTCTTGGTGTCGAACGCCTGGCTGGCGATAAGCAGGGCGATTCGATGTTTAAGTTGGACATAGAGCGGCGTATCACCGCTGCGATCGAAGGGTTCGGAGGCGAGAAACGAGATCATGTCCATGGGGTACCTCCATGTCGTGAGCATACGTGACATGGTCTGACACTGCGGGACAAACCGGTGATGTCAGGCCCGATTCTTGTCGGTATGTATGGTACATAAGGAACATAAAACATTTACCAGGCAATCTACCTGCTATTTTAAAAATAATTGGAAGAAAAAATAATTTAGGCACAAAAATAGTTGCTACCGTTAACCGATGAATAGTTGCCGTTCGCAACTATTTTCTTGTACCGAACATGCCCCGGCGCAACAATAATCTCAGCAAAAAGCAAAGCCGTGCGACACACGGCAGGTCGAGAGGAGACCGCATGCGGTATCTGGTAATGGTCAGTCACGGAACGCTCGCTCCCGGACTGCACAGTGTCCTCAAGATGCTCGGCAATGACGCCCCGAACATCTTGTCGACGAGTCTCGTGGACGGCATGGGCGCTGACGAGTATGTCGAGAACGTCAAGGCGATGCTCGCTCCCGTTACCGCCGATGACGAGGTTGTCCTGCTTGGTGACATCCTGGGCGGATCGCCGCTCACCAATGCCATGAACACGCTGGCCGAGAAGGGCCTGCTCGCCCACACCATTGCCTTCGGCGGCATGAACCTGCCCATGGCTATGACCGCCATGATGGGGCTTGCCACCATGGACCTGGATTCCCTCAAGCAGATGATGCTGCAGGAGGGCAAGAACGGTATGTCCGAGCTCGTTGTCCCGACCGATGACGCCGACGACGAGGACGACGACATCTAGGCAGCGCATCCGCCCAAATTTTTGTGATGGAGCGGGGGTTAAGAGGAAAGACCCCTGGTGATAAAGAAAGGGAGAACGCATGATTTCGTTCATCCGTATTGACGACCGTATGATCCATGGACAGACCGTTACCCGTTGGGCCCTCGAGTATCCCTGCGACGGTCTTATCGCCGTCAACGACGCTGCAGCGTCCAACCCCGTGCTCAAGGAGGCCTACAAGAGTGCCTCGGGCAAGAAGACGTTCGTGTGGACCAAGGAGCACTTCAAGGAGGTCTCCGAGAAGGTTCTCAAGTCCGACACCAAGTACTTCCTGATCACCAAGAACCCGCTCGACATGAAGGAACTTCTCGTCGATTTTGGCTTTAAGCCCGGCATGGACCGCATCATCGTCGGTCCCTGCAACGATCGTCCCGGCACCACCAAGCTCGGCAACAACCAGTCGATCACGCAGGAAGAGGCCCAGGCGCTCGAGGACCTCACCAACGCCGGCTACACGGTCGAGTTCGCCCTTATCAAGGAGAAGTCCATCGGTGAGTGGCCCAAGTTCCGCGGTCAGTTTGGCTTCTAGTTAGGCGCCAGCCGCATTTTGGTATCTACAGCCCTTGGTGAAAGGGGCTGAGGAATAAAGAAAGGGGAAAGCATGGCAATCAATGCATTCCAAGCCGCGCTGTTCGGCCTGTTCGCCTGCCTGGCATCACTGCCTGGCATGGGCGGCACGACGATCGGCAACTACACTCTGGGTCGTCCTCTGGTCGCCGGCCTCATCGTCGGCATCATCATGGGCGATATGCAGACGGGCATCCTCGTCGGCGCTGCCATCCAGGTTGTCTACATCGCTCTCGTGACCCCCGGCGGAACCGTCTCCGCCGACGTCCGCGCCGTGTCCTATATCGGCATCCCGCTGGCGATCCTCGCCATCAAGAACTCGGGCATCGATCCCGCCTCCGCTGAGGCTGCCGGCATGGCCGCATCCCTCGGTGCCGCCGTCGGCACGCTCGGCACTGTGCTCTTCTATGGCACCGCCACCATCAACCTGGTGTGGCAGGGCATGGGGTGGAAGTGGCTCGAGAAGGGCGATCTCCACAAGCTCTACCTGGTCAACAACGTTCTGCCTTGGATTGGTCACATCGTCTGCTCGTTCCTCCCGACGTTCATCATCACCATGGGCGGCACCGCCATGGTCGACCTCATGAAGACCTACATGCCCATGGACGGCATCGCGATGAAGACGCTGTTCACCGTCGGCTCGCTGCTGCCTACCGTCGGTATCGCCATCCTGCTCAAGCAGGTCATCTCCAAGCCGACGGACTTCCTCACGTTCTTCTTCGGCTTCACCCTGTCCGCTGTCATGGGATGCAACCTGATTGCCGCTGCCGGCATCGGCTGCTTCTTCGCCCTGATCAACTATGAGATCGCTTCGCTCAAGATCGACCTCGCAAACGCTCCCAAGGCAGCTATCGCCTCGGGCTCCGATGATGAGGAAGAGGAGGACATCTAATGGCAGAGAAGAAGAAACTCTCTAAGAAAACGCTTGCCAAGTCGTTCCGCAACTGGTCCTATGGCAACCTGACTTGCTTCTCGCAGGAGCACATGCAGACCTTCGGTTACCTGTGCGCCATGCTTCCGATCGTCGAGGAGCTCTACGACACGCCCGAGGAGCAGAAGCAGGCCCTCCAGACCTACTCCGCGTTCTTCAACACCGAGCCGCAGATCGGCACCATGATTGTCGGCGTCACCGCCGGCCTCGAGGAGGCTCGCGCAAACGGCGAGGCCATCGACGACGACGCCATCAACGGCATCCGCGCCGGCCTCATGGGCCCGCTCGCCGGCCTTGGCGACTCGCTGATCGTCGGTACCCTGATCCCGATCCTGCTCGGTATCGCCCTCGGTCTCTCGACCGGCGGCTCCCCGCTCGGCGCTATCTTCTATATCGTCGTGTGGAACCTGCTCATGTACCTCGGCATGCGCTTTGCCTACAACCAGGGCTATGAGCTCGGCGGCAAGGCGGTCGAGGCCCTCGTTGGCCCCAAGGCAAAGGCTCTTCGCGATTCCATCGTGATGGTCGGTACCATGGTCATCGGTGCCGTGGGCGCAACTTGGGTCTCCATCACCTGCAGCCCCAACCTGGTGCTGCCCGGTGGCGGTAAGTTCCAGGACACGCTCGATGGCATCTATCCGCACCTGCTGCCGATGATCTTCATCATCTTCTGCTGGTACATGATGACCAAGAAGAAGGTCAACCCCATCGTTATGATGCTGATCCTCGTTGTGATCGCATTTGTGGGCGTTGTTATTGGCTTCTTCGACCCGGCACTGAGCTACTAGTCATCATCCCCTGGCCCCCTGTAAGGCCGTGCGGCCTCAACCGCACGGCCTTCTGATTTTGCGCCGCCCTTCAAGGGCAATATGGCCAGCGACCTCCATCGCCTACACGACACCCGCTATATTGCTCTTGAAAGATGACGTATTCGATAAACGATGGACTTGCGCATGATGCACACTTTGCACGAGGAGGACCATATGCACGAGAAACACGGACACGACCTTTCGCGCGACGACTTGATCCGCGAGGCAAAGATGCAGACCGATGCTATTCAGCGGCTCAACGTTTGGCTGCGCCTGGGCTATTCGCTCGTGGCGATTGGCTTTTTGATGGGGATGTGGGGTATGCAGGGAGGCCCCGGCTGGGGTGTCCCCGTGGGCATCGTGTGCCTGGTGGTGGGCACTCCGCTTTCGATCGTGCTTAAGGTTGGCACGACCAACGCCAAAAAGAATGTCGAGCGCATGCTTGAGGCCGCGGGTATCGACGTTGAGGAGCTTATGCGACGCAAGAAGGACGAGCAATAGACTTCCGCGTTGGGGTATCATAAATAATTGTTGCGAATGTTAACTAATGTACGGCAAATGACGGTTTTATGGCCCTTCTAGAGTTGCAAAGGACAATATCCCCAGTGGATTACGATGACGTTGCTCGAAAACTGATCGTGTACTCACGTTCCCTTGCCAAGGGATCCTTGAGTGCTGCCGGCGGCGCCAGTGTGGGCGAGGCGCCGGTTTTACAGTATCTATCGGGTATTGACGGTGATGTCATTCCCTCCGAGATTGCCAAGAAGCTGAAATTCTCCCGTGCGCGCATGTCGCATATCTTGGATTCACTCGAGAGCAAGGGTTACGTTCAGCGCAGGACCGATCCAAACGATCGTCGGCGTGTGCTGGTGAGCATTACCGAGGAAGGCCGTGATTTCGCGGCGAAAAAAAATGCCGAGAGTGTGGCATCGCTCTCGAAACAACTCTCAGCGCTCGGCGAGCACGATGCTCAGGAGCTCGTGCGCATCCTGAATAAAGCCTACAGCCTTACCTATGATGCCGACGACTACCTGGACAATCTATAAGGATAAAGACAGACATTTAGGTGCATCATGAAATGCACCCGGGACAGTTGTGCCCATCAGCCACCGTCAACATCTCATTCCAAACCAAATCAGCCAACGTACGCCATGGCAACCCCCGGTAGGTCGCAGGGTGGCGGCTGAGCCTTTCCCTCGGGAAACTTCGCGAAGCCCAGTTCCCGAGGGAAAGGTATGGTCTGTGTAATACCAGATAAACAGTACATTTTTGCTAGATTGGTATTTGACTGAAGAACCAATTGGTATGGCTTATTAAGCCTACCTTGCCGTTGACGCTCATTTTACTGCCGTTGGTGGACTTCCGAACTTGGTTGCGCAAGTGCTCCCATATATTGATATGACCTAGTAGGTGGCTATCTGGTTACTACCAGTTGGCCCCTTGGTAACGGGTGGCCCCATTGTGCGGAATGTACCGAACATCCCCGTTTGATACGTTTTCCCATGCTGCCGGGGGGGCGTCCTCGGCATGTCGGAAGAAAGGAGCCCAGGTGCGCAGGAATTCCATTTTTACGAAACGGTGGGTGAAGGGAAGCGCGGTCCTCGTTGCCACTGCAGCGACGCTCGTGTTTGCCAATCCCCAGCAGGCGATTGCCACGCCACTCAAGGGCGTCGACTCAGCGACCGTGTCCCAGTCTGCCTCGAATGTCGTCGACATCGATTTCGCTGACGGCATCAAGGGCCGTATTACGTTCCTCGAGGACGGTATTTTCCGTTATAACGTCGACCCCAAGGGTGAGTTTTCCGATTACGCCACACCGCGCAGTAAGTCCCACACGGCTAAAATCCAGGCTCAGCCCGATACCTCGGACACCTACAGCAAGCCGAGCGCGACGGTTGCCGACAAGGGCGACACTATCGAGATCACCGGCGGAAAGGCGACCGTGATCCTGGACAAGGCGACTGGCAAGATGAGTATCAAGTCAGGCGACCGTGTCGTGGTTTCCGAGTCCGCGTCCCTCGACCTTGATAAGAAGGGTACCGTCCAGACGCTCGCCAAGGAGAAGTCCGAGAACTTCTTTGGCGGCGGCACCCAGAACGGACGCTTCCTGCACACCAACCAGACCATCGCCATCTCCAACACGAACAACTGGACTGATGGCGGCGTTGCCTCGCCCAACCCGTTTTATTGGACGAGTGACGGCTACGGCGTACTCCGAAACACGTTTGCAGAGGGTTCCTACGACTTCGGTTCCACGGACTCATCGACGGTCACGACTTTGCACAGCGAGAATGAGTTTGATGCCTACTACTTCGTGGCGACCAACGAGGGCGCTTCGAACGTGGCAACCGAGATGCTGCAGGACTACTACAAGGTGACCGGTAACCCGGTACTGCTGCCCGAGTACGGGTTCTACCTTGGTCATCTTAATGCCTATAACCGTGATGGCTGGTCAACGACCTCGGGTCAAAAGAAGTGGGAGACCAAGGGCAGCAAGTCCTCGAGCGAGAAGGGCGACGTTAAGTACGAGTCTGGCATGTCGACGGGCTACAAGCTCGACGGCACACTTGCGGCCGAGACGCTCAACGGTGAGGGCCCTTCGGTTGATACCGAGAACATGAAAGCGACCGATTTCGACCGCCAGTTCTCTGCTCGGCAGGTTATCGATGACTACGAGGACAACGACATGCCGCTCGGTTGGTTCCTGCCGAACGACGGCTACGGCGCCGGCTATGGCCAGAACGGTTACTACAAGACCGGCGGCGTCAACTCCGACGGAACGAGCTCGGCCGACCGTCTTAACGCTGTGCGTGCCAATGTCGACAACCTTAAGAAGTTCACCGAGTATGCCAACTCAAAGGGTGTGAGCACGGGCTTGTGGACCCAGTCCAACCTTGAGCCCGACAGCAACTCCGAGACCCCGTGGCACCTGCTTCGCGACTTCGACGCCGAGGTCAAGACGGGGGGGCATCTCTACCCTTAAGACCGACGTTGCCTGGGTTGGATCTGGCTACTCCTTTGGTCTTAATGGCATCAAGACAGCTTATGACACGGTGACGACCGGCGCTAACAAGCGCCCCAACATCATCACGCTCGATGGTTGGGCCGGCACGCAGCGCTTTGGTGGCATTTGGACCGGCGACCAGTATGGCGGTAACTGGGAGTACATTCGCTTCCATATCCCCACGTATATCGGTCAGAGTCTTTCGGGCAACCCCAACATCGGCTCCGACATGGATGGCATCTTTGGCGGCGACCCCATCATCTCTGCGCGTGACTACCAGTGGAAGACGTTCACGCCCTCCATGCTTGACATGGACGGTTGGGGCACCTACCGTAAATCGCCCATGACGCACGGCGATCCCTACACAGGCATCTCGCGCTTCTACCTCAAGCTCAAGGCGCAGCTCATGCCCTATATCTACACGAGCGCGGCCTCGGCGGCCAACATCGACACGGGTAACGGCGATGCCGGCCTGCCCATGATCCGCGCCATGCTGCTTTCCGACAACTCCGAGTACGCCGCAAGCACTTCGACGCAGTACCAGTATATGTTCGGTGAGAACTTCCTAGTGGCACCGGTGTATCAGGATACCCAGGCAGACGAGAACGGCAACGACATTCGCAATGGGATTTACCTCCCCAACTACGGCACCGACGAGAATCCCACCATCTGGATCGATTACTTCTCGGGTAAGCAGTATCGCGGCGGCCAGGTTCTCAACAACTACGAGGCTCCGCTTTGGAAGCTGCCGCTGTTTGTGAAGGCCAACGCTATCGTGCCGATGTACGCCGAGAACAACAACCCCGAGGCAGTGAGCGACACCAACACCAAGGGTACCGACCGCAGTCAGCGTATCGTCGAGTTCTTCGCCACCGAGGGCGACGGCACCTTTACGCAGTACGAGGACGACGGCTCCTCCATCGAAAACAACACGACTGAGGACGATTCCTACGGCACGATCGACAATATCTCCTACGGTGAGCATGTGAGCACCGTCTACAGCTCCAAGGCCGCAGGCGGCACCGCGACCTTTACCGCCGAGGCCTCGAAGGGCGGCTACAACGGCTACGACTCCAACCGCACCACGACCTTCGTGGCCAATGTGTCCGCCAAGCCCACGAGCGTTGTCGCCAAGAACGGCGGATCCGCACTCAACGTGGTTGAGGTCGACTCGCAGGAGACCTTTGACGCCGCGACCCCCGAGGCCGGCCAGGCGGTCTACTTCTACAGCGAGACCCCCAACCTCAACCACTACGGCAGCGATGCGGACGGCACCGAGGCCGAGCAGGGCGAGAGCTTCAACAACACCAAGATCACCACGAACCCCAAGGTCTACGTCAAGTTCGCGAAGACCGATGTTGCTGCAGCGGCGCAGACGCTTGAGCTGGGCGGTTTCGTGAACGCCGACGCCACGCTCACAGCCGATCGCCTCAACGAGAACCTCTCCGCACCCACGAACCTTGCTGCCCCCGAGGACGTCACGACCCCAACGAGCATCAAGCTCACCTGGGGAAAGGTCGATGGTGCTACCTCCTACGACCTTAAGGTCGACGGCACTGTGTTTGCCGTGGGTGATGCGGCCGAGTTCACGCACACCGACCTCGCCTACAATAGCAAGCACACCTACCAGATTCGTTCGCGCAACGCCGAGGGTTACTCCGCCTGGAGCGATGTGCTCGAGGCGAACTCCGCACTCGATCCGTGGCGGAACGTCCCCGACGCCGAGCAAATCACCTGGGAGGGCTCGCTTTACGGCAGCCATAAGGCCGAGCTCGCCTTCGACCATGAGTTCCAGTCGGGCGACGGCGGTTTCCACTCCGGTGGCAACGATCTGGGCAAGGCGCTTACCGTTGACTATGGACGCGCTTACAAGCTCGATAAGCTCGAGTACTATCCGCGCGATGACGCCGGCAACGGCACTGTGACCAAGATGCGTGTTGAGACGAGTCTCGATGGCGTCCACTGGACGAGCCAGGAGGTCGATTGGGCACGTTCCGCTGATTGTAAGACGGTAGCGTTTGACGGCACCGTGGCCGCCCGTTACGTGCGCATGACACCGCTCGCCTCGGTCGGCAATTTCTTCTCCGCGTCCGAGATTGCCATCTACAAGACCGACGGCACGGATGGCTTCGCCGTGGGCTCCAACCTCAACAAGGCCACGATCTCCGACGGAGACTACTCCAACATGAAGAACTATCTGGGCCTCGAGAATCGCGAGCCCGATACCCCGACGTTCGGTTCGCAGATCCGCGACCACTTCGCCGACCTCAACGATAACGGCGTTTACGACGTCTACGATTACTCGTTCACCATGGCGGGTCTTGACGGCGGCACTAAACAAAAGGGCAAGGTCGCCGGTTCGCTCGCGGTGATTCCGAGCAAGACCGAGGTCGAGGCCGGTGATGAGATCACCGTTGATGTCTATGCGGCCGACGCCAAGAACGTCAACGCCCTGGGCGCTCTCGTCAACTTCAAGAGCGACCAGTTCGAGTTTGTGTCCGAGAGCATCGCGCAGGACGGCTCGACTGCCGGCATGGAGAACCTGTCTCGCGAGAAGGTCCAGTTCGCGGACAGAACGCAGACTATCAATCTCGCCTTTGCCAACCGCGGCGATGGCAAGCTCTACAACGGTACCGGCGCGGTGGCGAGTTTCAAGCTCAAGGCCAAGACCGCCGGCAAGGTCGAACTGCCCTCGACATCTTGGCTCATCGGTCCGGCATGCGACGCACTTGAGTTTGCGAGCGACGGCACGGTGACGATGCCGGATGTTCCTCAGCCAACGGTCGCCGAGTACGGTCAGGACGCCTTCAACATCACGATGACCAACGATGAGCTCACGACCGACGACGGGACCAACGTCGAGAAACTTATCCAGCAGAAGAGCTATAACGCGCTGTTCGATAATAACGAGGGCGACAACGGCTTTGAGTTCCTATGGAACTGGAGCGGCAACTGGGACAGCGAGGGTAAGCTTCCGAGTTACGTGAAGCTTCCCACCACGATGACATTCGCATTTAAGACGCCGTCGAAACTCGATAGTGTCGAGGTCGTTAACCGCAACGGTGGCAACGGAACCGTGCAGAAGATCAAGGCTGTCGTGACGTTCGAGGATGGCTCGACCCAAGAGTTCGCGGGCGGGGAGTACGATTCCTTCCTTGCTCGCTACGCCTTTGACCTCTCTGCCGAGAACAAGGGCAAGAAGGCGACCAAGGTCGAGGTCACGCCGCTTGAGGCATCGGGTGACCAGATGCTCACACTGCGTGAGGTCAACTTCAACTACACGCAGGGTGTCGAGGCCATCGAGGGTGTCGAGCTAGGCAAGAACCAGACCGAGTTCTTTGAAGGCGACATTACGCCCGTCGACGCCAAGGCTACGCCTGAGAGCGCTGGCTACCCCTATGTGACGGTCGAGAGCTCCGACCCCTCTGTGGTAAGCGTCTCCGCTGTTCAGGCTGGCGATAGCGTGAGCTACTACCTGCGTGCCAACAAGGCCGGCAAGGCAAAGATCACGGTGGCGTCGGTACTCGACCCCTCCAAGACCGCATCCTATGAGGTCGAGGTCAAGGCTGGTGTCGATACCTCTGCGCTCGTAGCAGCGCTTTCCAAGGCCGCGGGCTACAGCGAGTCCGTCTACACCAAGGATTCCTATGCAGCTCTCACCACTGCGGTCGAGGCGGCTCAGAAGCTCCTCGACAGCGGCCAGGGCAGCTATAGCAAGAAGGATGTCGCAGACGCCACAGCCAAGATCGAGAAGGCAATCGACGGCCTCAAGATGCGCCCTGTTGATGAGAAGATTCTCATCAACACGCCCGAGAACCGCAAGAACGTCAAGGTGGCCGGCTTCTCGAGTGAGGCCGACTACGAGGGCAGCAACGCCGTCAACGCTCTCGACGGCGACGAGCGGACGCTTTGGCACAGCGACTGGGCCCATGGGACCGGTATGCCCCAGTATCTGAGTGTCGACCTGGGCCGCGACTACGATCTCACCGACGTTACATTCCTGCCGCGCCAGGACGGCGGCACTAACGGCGATATCTTCGAGGCCGAGATACTGGTCTCCGACACTGCCGACGGTTATGAGAAGGGCACCGCCGCGTCGATGGGTACGTTCGCCTTCGACAACGATGGCCGCGTGCTCACCGACCGTGGCGACTGGAAACAGATGAGCTTTGGCGCCGCGCGCGGTCGCTACGTGACCGTCAAGGTGATTCACGCCGGCGGGGGCGACGTTGATGCCTACTGCAGCATGGCGGAGCTCAAGTTCTACGGTACGGCCGTCCCCGATCCGGTGGCGAAGGATGATCTCACTGCCGCGATCGAAAAGGTTGATGCCGAGCTTGCCGCCGGCGACCTCAAGGCCGGCGACTACACCGAGGCCTCCTGGACGGCGCTCGAGAACGCCCTGGCGAGCGCCCGCGCCATCTTGAGCGACGAGGATGCCACGCAGGACGAGGTCGACCAGGCGCTCAGGGCGCTCGAGAGCGCCCGCGACGCGCTCGAGAAGACCCCGGTGGTCCCGGTCGAGAATCCGACTAAGAAGCAGCTCAAGGCCCTGGTCAAGCAGGCGAAGGAGACTGACACCAGGGGCAAGACGGCCGAGTCTGTCAAGGCCCTGACGGATGCCATTACCTACGCCGAGGACGTCTTGGGTGATGAGAATGCTTCCGACACCCAGATCCAGGCGGCCTATAGCCAGCTCAAGCTGGCCATTGAGAGCCTCAAGGATGCCGATTCCGGCAACCAGGGCGGCTCGGGCAACCAGGGTTCCGGCAATGGCTCGAACGGCGGCAACCAGGCGGGCAAGCCCGCAGGCGACAAGGCCCAGGGCAGCAAGAAGAACGGTTCGGCGATTCCCAATACCGGAGACCAGACGGCGGCGACCGTCGCGACCGTCGGTGGTCTTGGCGCCATCATCGCCGCGATCGGCGCTTTCTTCCATCGTCGCAGCAAGGCTAAGTAGCCCCAGCAACAGCTAAGCAAGCGTGCCCGCCGTCCCACCCAAGGACGGTGGGCACGCTTTTTGAATGTAGGCAGAAAGCTCCGACCCTTCGGCCTTAATCTCGCAAAGCGTTCCGTCTCCCGCCGAACACATCAGCATCGGCGGCTATACTTGAATTATTTGCAGTTAAGGGTCGCGGATTGGCCGCGTCACCGCTCTCAACAGGAGGTCTTTGTTTATGGCAGATCAGAAGCCGGTTGTCGGGATCATCATGGGCTCCAAATCCGATCTGGGCGTTATGGAAGGCTGCACCGACGAGCTCGAGGCACTGGGCGTGCCCTATGAGCTCGTGATTGCAAGTGCGCACCGCACGCCGGCGAAGGTCCATGAGTGGGCTTCGACTGCCGCCGATCGCGGTATCAAAGTGATCATCGCTGCAGCCGGCAAGGCTGCACACCTGGGCGGTGTCGTAGCTGCCTTTACGCCGCTGCCGGTTATCGGCGTGCCTATGAAGACGAGTGACCTGGGCGGCATGGATTCGCTGCTGTCGATGGTGCAGATGCCTTCGGGTGTGCCCGTGGCCTGTGTGGCCATCAACGGTGCCAAGAACGCCGCCATTTACGCCACGCAGATTCTGGGTGCATGCGACCCCGAGTACCGCAAGGTTATCGAGAAGATGAAGCAGGAGATGGCCGACGCCTAGGCGTTCCGCCGTTTCACCGCAGTATAAGGAGAGCCATGTCCGACTATCAGGGAAAACGATTCAAGGCTTCTCAGATTCCCGATCCGTCGAAGCCGGGTGCTGCCCGTGCGGTACGGCAGGGTCGGACATCCTCTCCTCAGCAGCCGCATGCGCCGCGTCCCGTAACGCCGACGTCCCATCGTCGTCAGGATACGCCGACTGCGTATCGCCCTTCGTCATATGGCACGGCAAAGAAGCAGGCTCGGACGACGAGGCAGCTGAGTGACGCGCCGTCCAACTATGCCGAGCAGCCGCGTAAGAAACGCCGATCCATCATTCCCATCTTGCTCATCATCGTGGGCATCGGTCTGATTGTCGCCGCCGCTGCCATCTTTATCAATGCTCAGATTGGCTATAAGCAGGCGAGCGATTCGTATCAAAAGATCGAAAAACAATATGTGAGCGACAAGGACGCCAGCGGCGTGCCGATTATCGACTTTGATGCACTTGCCCAGACGAATCCCGAGGTTGTGGGTTGGATTTACGCGCCCAGCACCAACATCAACTATCCCGTTGTGCAGACCAACAACAACTCCAAATACCTCAACACGCTGTTTGACGGTACATCTAACGCGTCCGGTGCCATTTTCTTGGATAGTGATGACACCGCGCCGGGAATGGTTGACCAGCAGACCACGATCTACGGCCACCATATGAACGACGGGTCGATGTTCAACGTGATTTCGGATACGACTGATCAGGCGACGTTCGATAGCATCGAGTACGTGTATTACATTACGCGCGACGCTACGTATAAGCTACGGCCGCTGGCGACCAAAGTCGTCGAGGACACGTATGCCAAGGCGCGCACGCCTAATTTTGAGGGTGACGACGGGCTCAAGAACTACCTGTCCGAGATGCTCGACGGCGCTTCGGCCGTGGCGAGCGATGCCACCGATCGTGCCGCTTCGGCAACCAAGGTCGTAACGCTTGTGACCTGTCGTTCGCTGTCGCTGAGCAACACACGCGCCGTCATGGTGCTCACACCGGTCGAGGAATAAAGTGTCCGAGGGTCCCGTCCCAAAAAGACTACCCTGGAAATCAAAGGAGAAACGATGCTTGAAAGTGGCAAATCGATGCCTTCGGTTGATGCTTGGCTGCGTGAGGCTAAGGCCGATGCTTCGGCGGCTGGCTGCGGCATGTACCTGACACACAACGGTGTGGTGCGTGCGACGCCCAAGGCCGAGGTGCGCGGAGTCGAGACCGATGGCGTGGCGCCAGGTCACAAGGTGGGCGGCATGGTCTTTGACTATGACGCCGAAAAGGTACGGTCTGCCATCGAGGCCACGCGCGCGATGCCGGGTATCGGCTATGTGCGCGTGTGGCTGGCAAGCGGCGAGCTTACCGTGGGCGACGACATCATGCTCGTGCTCATCGGCGGGGACATCCGCCCGCATGTGGTCGATGCGCTGCAGGCGCTCGTTGGCACCATCAAGAATGAATGCGTGAGTGAGGTCGAGCGCGAGGCGTAGAGGCTTGCGTCGATAGAAGGATCGCTTATAAAAATGCCCGCCGGTACGTGTGATACCGGCGGGCATTTTGCGTTTTGGGCGCGGTTGGCGCTACACGCGCGTCGCATCCTTGGGGCTCATGGTCATGCTCTGGAAGCGATTCTCCATAAAGTCATTATCGAAGTACGTGCCGTAGAACTGCGCAACGGGAATATCCGGTTCCGTGCCGTTGACGCGCTGATACCAATAATCGAGCGACTGCAGCGTCATAACGCCATCGACCAGCATAATGATGGTGAAGATGACGGTAGCCGAGTAGCGGCTCTTCCATGGAATCATGTTGATGAGCTTGAGCAGCCTCGGCAGCAGCAGCTTGATCCAGATGAGTCCGCCCAGGCCCCACAGACAGGCAAAGCCCGTGCAGGTACGTCCGCCCGTAAGGACGGCGAGCGGATCGGGCATGCCAAAGAGCTTCATATGCGAGTAGCTCCACGAGACCACGCCAAACGAGGTTTGCATAAACCAGCCCACGAACACCTCAAAGCTTGCACCGAGCAGTGCGCTCACCAAAAAGATAATGATGGGGTTCTTTTTATAGAAGCGGTTGAGCACCATGGTCATGAGCACGGCGCCAAATCCGTAGATGGGGCTGAAGGGGCCAAACAGCATGCCGGCGCGGTTCTGGTAGACGCCCGGGTCGTCGACCGTCATGTGCCAGATGTCCTCGGCGATCAGGCCGAGTATGCAGCAGACAAAGAATACCCAGAACAGGTTGAAGTAGTTGAGCTTGATGTAGCCTTCGCCGGTTTCATCGCGCCCGAGCATGCCCTCGGCGGCGGCGTCGCGATCGAGCATCTCCTGCAGGCGGCGCTGCAGCTCGCGCTCCTGGCGCAGCGTGGGGTCGACGGTGGCCGAAAGCGCGACGAGGATGCCGAGCTGGATGGCGGGGCGAAGCAAGAAGGGCCCGATGCCCTGGAGCATCACGTCAACCAAAAGCTCGACGACGGTAAACGCGATAAGGATATAGGACAGGCGAGCGGCGTTGCGGCGCTGGTTTTTGATAAGGTCCAGGCCAAAGATGATCAGGATGACGGCGCTTGCCGCAGAGAGCATGATGCCGGCGACGATAAGGCCGACCGCGACGAGCGTGTTGTCACCGAGCTTGGCGGCGGCGTTGCCGTTGATGAGCGCGGTGATGACCTGCCACATAAAGGCGCCGACCGAAGGGAGCGTGCCCACGCCGGACAGGATGCACAGGACGGCGTACACCTTAATGATGAGGGGGATCTTCTTGACCTCCGTGGCGCTGGGGACGCTGGGGTCGAGTTCGTTTCGATCCATACATAACCTTTCTCGTTTTGCTGTAGGTACAAGGATACGCCGCCGACCTGCCAAAAGACAGGACGAACGTCCCAATTGCAACAATGCAAGCCCCAACGGCGGGCGAGACGCGTCGTAACGGAAGTATGCGGGATCGTCGGCCCCGAGGCGGTTGCCCAATAAAATGTTTGGCTGCAAAACGGATTATAAGCTCGGTGGGCTTTTAAAAAGCGCTGTTCATGCGCGGGAGTGCTTGTCTTGCCGTGCGTATAATAGGGCAGGTAACGCCAAATAACGAGGCTCTGAGGGGATGCCATGTCTCAAGAAACCATCCACGCGGCCGAGCGTGCCGCGGGACAGGTGAAGACCATGTCGACGTATGATCCGGACTCCGACCAGCTGCATGAGGAATGCGGCATTTTTGGTGTGTGGGCACCCGATCGCGATGTGGCTCGACTGACGTACTTTGGTCTGCGCGCGCTGCAGCATCGCGGCCAGGAATCGGCGGGAATCGCCGTGGGCGACGGCGGCACGGTTATGGTTCGCAAAGACCTGGGACTGCTCGATCGCGTGTTCTCCAACGCCGACCTGTCGACGCTCTCCGGCCAGCTGGCCGTGGGCCACGTGCGCTATGGCACCGCCGGCGCCAAGAGCTGGGAAGCCTCTCAGCCGCATCTTTCTACCATCAACAGCGTCATTATCGCGCTTGCTCACAACGGCACGCTGGTCAACACCGACGAGCTGCGCCGCCAGCTGATCGAGCTGGGCGTGCCGTTCCTCTCCAATTCGGATTCCGAGGTCGCGACCAAGCTTATCGGCTACTTTACTCAGCGTACAGGCCATCTGCGCGAGGGCATTCGTAAGACCATGGAGCTCGTGCGCGGCGGCTACGCCATGACGCTCATCAACGAGCAGGCGCTCTACGCATTCCGCGACCCGCACGGCATTCGCCCGCTGGTGCTGGGCAAGCTCGTGGATGAGGGCCTGGATCAGGCCGACGCCGCTTCTGTTTCGCAGCTGCCCTCGCAAGACGGCGCCGCGACGGTCGACTCCGCCGTCCATGTCACACGCGCCGGAGGCTGGGTCGTTGCCTCCGAGACCTGTGCACTCGACATCGTGGGTGCCGAGTACGTCCGTGACGTCCGTCCCGGCGAGATCTTGCGCATCAGCGCCGAGGGTCTCGTGTCCGAGCAGGGCGTGCCTGCCGCCGAAGAGCCTGCTAACTGCATCTTTGAGCAGGTCTACTTCGCTCGCCCCGATTCCATCATGAACGGCAAGAGCGTCTATGCCTGCCGTTACGACATGGGTCGCCAGCTGGCGCACGAGGAGCCCGTCGAGGCCGACCTGGTCATCGGCGTGCCCGACTCCGGCCTGCCGCCCGCGGAGGGTTATTCGCACGAGAGCGGCATTCCCTTTGGCGAGGGCCTTATCAAGAACCGCTATGTGGGCCGTACGTTTATCGAGCCTACGCAGGAGCTGCGCGCCATGGGCGTGCGTATGAAACTCAACCCGCTGCGCGACAACATCGAGGGCAAGCGCCTGGTCGTCATCGACGACTCCATCGTGCGCGGCACCACCATGGTGCAGCTCGTCAAGATGCTGCGCAACGCTGGCGCCAAGGAGATTCACATCCGTATCAACTCGCCCGAGGTCATCTGGCCGTGCTTCTACGGCATCGATACCGACGTGCAGTCGCAGCTCATCAGCGCCAACAAGACGGTCGACGAGATTTGCGAGTATATCGGCGCCGATTCGCTGGCCTTCCTTTCGGTCGAGGGCCTGCTTAAGGTCATGCCCAAGGGCGGTTACTGCGATGCGTGCTTTACCGGACGCTACCCCGTGGCGATTCCCGAGAGCTTTGGCCGCGACAAGTTCATGGAGGGCTTTAAGCCCCGCAACCTGGACAAGCCGCTTCACTTTGACGACGACGCCGTGGTCGAGAAATACGACGACCGCAGCTGGGAAGAGGAACACGGCGAGGCCTAAAACCTGCCATTTAGGGACAGGTTTATTTTGGTAGGTTTCACCTGCTGTTTTGTTGATATGACGGCGCGCGCTGTTATGGCGCGCGCCGAAATGAACGCAACTATGAGCACCGCTTGGCGCCCGCGCGGCGCCACGGTAGTGGGAGAGGAAGGCTCAGATGAGCGACAGCAAGCATGTGACGTACGAGGACGCCGGCGTCGATACCGCCGAGGGCGGCCGCGCCGTTGACGCTATTAAGCAGATGGTCAAGGACACCAACCGCCCCGAGGTTATCGGCGGCATCGGTGGCTTTGGTGGCCTGTTCTCGGCCGCCGCGCTTAAGGATATGGAAGACCCGATTCTGATCAGCGGTACCGACGGCGTGGGCACCAAGCTCGTCCTCGCCCAGATCATGGACCGTCACGAGACGGTGGGCCAGGACCTGGTCGCTATGTGCGTCAACGACATTTTGGCTTCGGGCGCCGAGCCGCTGTTCTTCCTGGACTACGTTGCCATCGGTCACATCGAGGCCGAGCACATGGCAAAGATCATCAAGGGTGTGGCCGACGGCTGCAAGCTCGCGGGCTGTGCGCTCGTGGGCGGCGAGATGGCCGAGCACCCGGGCGTTATGGCTCCGGCCGACTACGACCTTGCCGGCTTTACCGTGGGCGTCGTCGATCGTCCCAAGATGCTCGACCCCGCGAACGTCCGCCCCGGCGACGTGATCCTGGGCCTGCCTTCCACCGGCGTGCACTCCAACGGCTACTCGCTCGTGCGTAAGGTCATCGGCGTCGACGGTATTAAGCCGGGCACGCCCGAGGCCACCGCTAAGGCCGAGGAGCTGAGCCGTCCGCTCGAGGAGCTCGGCGGCGCATCGCTGGCAGACGCTCTGCTGGCCCCCACGCGCATCTATGTCAAGCCGATTCTGGAGCTGCTGCGCGGCGGCGCCAACGTGCACGCTATCGCCCACATCACTGGCGGCGGTATTACCGAGAACCTCAACCGCGCGCTCGCCGACGACGTCGACGCTGTGGTCACCCGCAACGGTGCCGAGATGGGTTGGGACGTTCCGCCCGTCATCACCTACGTGTCGCGCCAGGCCGAGCTCGCGCCCAACGAGGCGTGCAAGACCTTCAACATGGGCGTTGGCCTGTGCCTGATCGTCGCCCCCGAGGACGAGGCCGCGGTTACCGAGGCCCTGGTCGCGCTGGGCGAGAAGCCGTTCCGCGTGGGCGAGTGCGTCGAGGGTTCCGGTAAGGTCGTGTACTCCGATGAGCGCTAACGAGCAGATGGCTGCCGCCAAGGGCCTGGACTTTGTGCCCTATACCCGTCCGACCGGCACCGATACGGACGAGCCGCTCAAGATCGGTGTGCTCATCAGCGGTTCGGGTACCAACCTGCAGGCGCTGATCGATCTGATCGCCGCCGGCAAGCTCAACGCTTCGATTGAGCTTGTGGTGTCGAGCCGTCCTTCGGCTAAGGGTTTGCAGCGCGCTGAGCGCGCGGGCATCCAGACGCTCACGCTTTCCAAGGACGTCTATGCCGACCCTATTGCCGCCGACGAGATCATCGCGCATGAGCTGCTCGAACGCGGTTGCGAGTATGTGGTCATGGCCGGCTACATGCGTATGGTGCACACGCCTCTGCTGGCGGCGTTTCCCAATCGCGTGGTCAATTTGCATCCGGCGCTGCTGCCGAGCTTTACCGGTGCGCATGCGATTGACGATGCCTTTGCGCGCGGCGTCAAGGTAACTGGCGTGACCGTGCATTTTGCCAACGAGATTTACGACAACGGCCCCATCATCGCCCAACGCGCGCTGGCTGTCGAGGAGGGCTGGGACGTCGACACGCTCGAGGAGCACATCCACGCGATCGAGCATGTACTGTATCCCGAGGTCGTGCAGATGCTCGCCGACGGCCGCGTCCACGTGCTGGAGAGCGGCAAGGTCGCAATTGATGCGGCGCGTTAACTCGTGTGTAAGAGCGTTCGCTGAGCGCTCTTTGGGACTTACGACTTAAATAATCGAATAAGCCGCTTGGGGCATATGGAATTATATGTGCGCCAAGCGGCTTTTAATATCCCTTTGATTTCTGACTCTGGATAGCGTGACGGGTGCCATTCCCAGAAAAGAAGCTACGTGTTTATGGGGAATCGTATCGATGAGTCCCGGGGCTGATCTATGTCTATGACCCTTTCTCTGGTTGTAAAACTAATCGAAGACGAAATATGGGATAACGCTTCAGAAACAGTGCGGTTGCTGAAATACAGACTGTCTTCAAAAGATGAGAGGGCTGTTAACTGTGAGCGTGATAAAGATAGCAGTGGCGATTTTACCGTCTCGATGGATGAAGACGGCTTCAGGTGAGCGTCGGTTTGGACTGCGAGGGGGACGCATCCCTGTCCAACTGGAATTTTAATACTGACACCTACAACGTGAGCAAGGATAACTAGCCGGTATAGAGTTGCTTGAGCGGGTATGCGGCTGTTCAAGTGACCCATCGATTTGTTTAAGAAATAGTTAAACTACGAAACAAACGGCATGTGAGTAACTCGCGACTCAGTGAGAGTAAAAGGGATAGGAGAAGAAGGTTCATGTTTTGCCCCAAATGTGGCAGCAAGATTGGTGATGATGCGCGGTTCTGTACCGAATGCGGCTTGCCTTTGGGCGGGCTCTCGGGCAAGACTGCGGCCGAGGAGGGGCCCAAGGCCGAGCCGTCGGAGCGAGAATCATCGTCCGCTGAAGTCATAATGGAACCTACAGATACCGAAACGGACTCTGCGATAGGATCCGCGAATGCCGAGTCCACAGCAGAACCGAGCCCCGAGCCGGTCTCGAAGACCGCGAGTAGCGGTCACTCCCAGATGTACAACTTCTTTATGCGACGCTGTCAGGTCGGCAACCGCCTAGTGCCGCAGTTTGCCATCATGATCGCCGCATTTATTGCCGCGGCAGGCATCGCTTACGCTGCTTTCATGCTCTACAAGAACGTCATCGAGCCCAATCTCCAGCAGCAATCCGTGCAACAGGAGCAAGCGACCGAAAGGCCCAAGAAGGACGAGAGAGCGGTCGAAGAAGTTGTCTATACGTTGGAGGCAAAGTCATTGACGGTGTCTGCTCCGGTCGAGCCTATGCTCAATCAGGGCGAGCGGACTGACATGGAATGGTCCTATCCGCAACTTAAGAGCTCCACCAAAGACGACGCCGCAGACAAAATTAACAAGGCGATTTTCGAGCCCCTTCAAATTGACGCGGAACGAACGAATCGAGCATCAGATAATGAGCAATCAGATGCTGAGTTGTACCCCGACGGCGAATTTCCCTGCATATCGAGAAACGTGACGGTTACGTACATGGATGAGAACTATTTCTGTATCCGTGACGAGCGCTATTCGACGGGATGGGGCCCGCATGGCGACACGGTTGTGACTGGTGTTATTTTTGATTTGCATACGGGTGATACTGTTAGTCCTCAGGACATGTTTGGCATTGATACCGAGGATCTTGCCAGTTCTATGAGTTCGGCAGTTTGGCCGTATCTTACGGAAATAGCCAGAGAGTATCCGTCTGACTACAACTCTATGCTCATGCGGAGCAATTCTTCAGACTATTCAATCAAGGGTTCAACATGCTTGTATGTGACATCCAAGGGGCTGGTGTATCGCACCGAAGACTATGAGCTCGGTACTTTTGCGGACGGCAATTGCGAGATTTTGGTTGCGTCCTGGGATGATGAGTCTCAAGTTGGGTCCGAAGTAACCCCTGATGAGGTCAAGGACGGTACAACGGTGAAAGTCGATAAGGAGGACTAACATGTTCTGTCCCAACTGTGGATTTGAGCTTGATGGCGATTTGCGATACTGCACCGAGTGTGGCTATGCACTCGAAGATGCAAAGGCGGTGCTGAACTCTGCCAGCAACGAAGTGGCAGAAGAGCCTTCCGTTATCAATGAGGTTGCGGAAGAGATTTTCGCTAGTGACGAAACGGAGAAGGAGCCTTCCGCCGGTGCCGAGGCGGGGGAGGAAAAGTCGCCCGTGGAGAGCGAGCCCGTAGCGGACGAAGAAGACGACCGGCCCAAGGACGACGTGTCGTCCGATGCAACGCCTTCGATTCCAGCCGTGCGCGCCGACCGGCCAAAGCCGAGCAATCCGGTCGCCAAGCCCGTCGCGGCGCCAGCCCCTGCGCCTGCGGCGAATGTATCCGCACAGAAAAAGGACCCCAAGGCGCTCTATATCGTCGGTATCATCGTTGGCCTGGCAGCCATTGCCATCTTTAGCTACCTGCTGTTCTTTAGCAAGTCCAGCGACGACGTTGCCCATTACGGCCAGGACAAGGCCATCGTGGTGGCCCAAGAATCCAAGATTACCCCGACCGACGCAAAGGGCGAGAAGATCAAGAAGTACTCGGTGACCCTGAACGGCGACAACGGCTACAGCACCAATGCTGAGATTAAGGGTGACGAGGGCTTCACGGTAAGCCAGTTTCCCGATATCAAACCGGGAAAATATACCCTCACCGTTAGGGACTCCAAGTCAAAAGTCGAGTGGAGCATTCCCGTCAAAGTCGTCGATAACTCTAAATCCACTGATGCCGTAAAAGAGGTTTCCCTCGAGGTGCCTAAGGCCAACGAGGCCGATACAAAGACAGGCGAAGGCGACAAGAAGGATGGAGGCGCCGCTGCGGACAATACCGCTGCGTATGCCGCTTACAAGCAAAAGTGCCAGGAATATCTCGCGTGCTATGGAGAGCCACGAATTGTTGAGGTGACTGATTCTGTCTATGCGATGCGGGGGCTTTGTCTTGTCGACCTCGTTGATTTTGATCAGGATGGCCAGCCTGAGCTCTTGACCGTTGTGAACGGTATGAGCGATGACGAATTAAAGAGTGCTTGGAATGGAGATATAGAGGGACTTCAGAAGTCCTACACCGTAGAGGTTTGGTCGGCAGCTGATGGTGGCGTCAAGAGGCTTTACAGTCAAAATTGGCTTGATAACAGCAACGGAGGAACGATGTTTCTTCCGCTGATTAAAGCGGATGACGGCAGCATCCTCGTAAGCCAAAGAACATATGAGATGAGCAATGCGATTACGGCATTGCTTGCTGGCAGGCAGGCTTTGGCTGGGGACAATACTTCGGTATACGGCAAGAAAGGCGATGTTTTTTCGCTTGTAAGCAACTACGAGTCCTGGGGAGTTGCGCCGAGCGAGGGCAATGGCTACGAATACTATTATGCGTCGGAGGGCAAGGGCATTTCCGAGACGGACTATAATGCCCTATATCAGCAATTTGGCTATGGGCACAATTACCGGACATACTACTTCTTTGATTTTTCAACCTCAGGTTACGGCTCTATTTCGGGGGAATCCCACGTTGATCCCAATCAAGTTGCGGAAGTCACCAAAGATACGCTCAAAAAGGTGGGAATCGAATAAAAACTGAAAGGGGCTTGGAAAACTGTTTCCAAGCCCCTTTCTTATAGTAGTTGTTCGAGTCCAACAAGCCTCGCGCTGCTTGCTTGAGCCGCTCTATTTTGACACGCTTTGGTAAATCCACTCTTGCTAAACAAGTAATACTGTTTGATCGGCCGACCCAGCAGCGCGCTGCGCCGCTCGAGTGTTTCAAGAACATCGATATTTACGGGCTCGTTTCTCCATTTGCACTCACCAACGATGAGCTCCCCATCGGCGCCCTCTAACACAACGTCAATCTCTTCTTGCCGGCGCGTGTTCGGGTTCGTGCCCCACCAAGAGCCGATTGCCTTGGGCAGCACATCCAGCTCGCTCTCAACAACCTGCCGCATCAACCACTGGCGGCATACCTCTTCAAATGCAGGACCTACAAAGGTGGACAAATCATGCTTGGCGATACGCGCGGCCACAGCGGCTCCGAGCCCCTCCTCAATTGTTCCTGCGTACTGTGGAACAAAACGATACCAAAACCTAAACAGGTTATCGCAGATCCGATAGACTACCTGGCGTTTTGTTGCCTTTATAACAGGCGTGACGCGCTCAACGATTCGCAGCTCGATCAATGCGTCGAGCAGTCGCGCGACCTGTGGCGTTGCGAGGTGGGTAACATCGGCAATCTCTTTGGAGCGTACATAGCCGTTGGCAATGGCGGTTATGACGGCATTGTAGATAGCCGGGCTGCGGACCTCTTGCAGCAGATAGTTCTGGGGTTCGGCATACAAAAACGCATCTTGACGCAACAGCGCATGCTCAAGGTTCCATTGAGTGGAACGCGTGCCATCGAGCTGTGATAGATAGAGCGGCATCCCGCCAACAACGGAATACAGCTCGATGACCCTTTCGATGGGTGCGTCGGGAAGCATGAGCGCCGCGTCGAAGATGGTGAAGGGGTCAATGCGCAGCTGCATGGTGCGGCGTCCATAAAGAGGGCTTTGGTGTCCTAGTACCTGGTGTTCCATAAAGCTCATGGACGACCCGCAGAGTACGAGGAACAGCTTGCTCGTGTCTTTATGTCGATCGATAAGCGTTTGCAGGCACGAAGAGATGCCCGGATCGCTCTCGGCGAGGTAGGGATACTCGTCAATAATCAGAACGATTCGCTCTGTCTTGGAGTGTTCGAAGACGGATTCGAGTGCAACCTGGATAGAGGGGAACGCTGCTCCTGCGGCGCTATCGCCAAGTATCTCGCGGCTGAGCAGCGCGAGATTTTCGCTTGCAACGGTTTGCTGCCCAGTAAAGAAGATCACATGGGGCTTGCCCTGTGTAAAGGCGTGAAGCAGGCTGGTTTTACCTACGCGACGCCTTCCATAGACTACAGCAAACTGAAAGGAACCCTTTTGATAGGCGGTTTCCAGGGATTCAAGCTCTTCCCGACGTCCAACAAACATGATGTGCCTCGCTCATATACGTATTACTAACATATATATTACTAACACGTATATGAGCAACTTTCCACCCGTCAATCGGATGGCAAGGAAATGACAGCGTTTCTACTTAACGAGGCGCTTGAGTTTGGCATAGTCCTGAATTTGCTTTTTGCGCTTGGCGTTGAGGAGGTTGTTGAGGTCGAGCTTCTCAACGGTGCAGCGTTTGAGTAGCGCGGAGCTATCAAAGCCGTTTGACTCAATGTCTTCATCCAGATCGTGCTTGAGCTTGGTCCATTTATTGAGCTGCGAGCGCACGTAGGCCGCGGGACGTTCTATCTCGTTGGCGATGTCGCGTACGCTGGTGCCCGTTCCAAACAACTCGCGTATCTTTGCCGTCTCCTTGCGCGTGCGCTCATTTTTGGCATCGGTCTTGCATCGATCGCTGCAGTAGTGCCGTTTGACGCCACGATGCCCGGCAAGTGAATAGGCGCGTCCGCACTGCTCGCAATAACCAATTTTGACGGTGCTCAGCTTGCGTGAAAAATCAAACCAGAGCCACGAGAGATAGCTGTCAAAGGAGAGGAACCCTGTGGACTCGTTACCCTGGAACACATCCACGTGCGCGCCCGAGAGATGCGAGATCACGAGTGCCTGCACCAAAGCGGTGAGTGCATCGCAGTCATCATTTTCAAGTTCTTCGCGGCGCTCCTGGATATCTGCTTGAGGGTCGATTACATAGAAGCTCTCCTCGCTATTGCTGACCTTGAGTCGCGCTGAAATCTCCGAGCTGGAGTCTTCGTCCATGTAGAACATCGCCTGCAAAACACTGAAGTCATTGGCGGTGAGCTCGTGTTCAAAAGAGAGCACGTTGAGTGCAACGAGGGATTCTTCCTCGTCGATCATAAACATAAAGGCGTAGAAATATCCCGCATCGGATTCGATTTTGCGCACGATGGGCAGGCTTTTGAATGAGTCGGTATAATCACCGCCCGCCCTCAGGATAGTGGTGTAGATCTTGAAGGATGACCCGTTTGCCGCGCAGGTCACCACTGATTTCTCGATTCTTTCCAATGCGGAGACCTTTGCGATTGTGCAGCTCCCGTTGAGGTATTCCTGGATGCGCATGGCAATAAGTGCTGCCATCGCGGCATTGGCCCAATCGCGTACGGATTCTATTGCGTGCTTGCCAAAAAGCGGCCCGGTCTGTTCGGCGTAATCAAGTACGTTAAAGAGGCTTGCGCGGAAGGGCTGCTCTTTAACGGCGGTGGGTTCGATGCATGATGCCAGCCTGATCAGATCGGCATGGCGCTCGCTGTGTGCGGGCCCTTCGTTGCTTTTGTTGCCGGCCAGCTCGGTGGGCATGTAGAGTTCAAAGACAAGCTGGGCCTCGCCAACGGGCCTATTGGGTTCGTTCTCTATGAGGTTGACTTTCTTGAACGGAATCGAACCTTCAACGGTGCGTGTTTGGGAGAACTCAAACATTGTTACCCCTGTCTCTAGCTGCAGATTTAATAGCGTAGCACGTTTAGGAAAATTACCCGGTCAAAATCTCTATATCGGATAAACGACAAATCGTATCTTGTGATCGTCAAGAAAAGGGGTAACGAGAAAGGACCCGATTATGCATTGCAAACAGTGTGGAGCAGAGATTAACGACGGCGCCAAGTTCTGCGGCGTGTGCGGAACGCCTACGGTCGCGGCTGCGGCCAGTGCGGTGGGGGATGCGATTTACGTCGAGGCCCAGCCGATTGAGAGCCAGTCTGTCGAGGCTCAGTTTCAAGCGGCGGAGGATGCAGAGGCCGCTGCTTGCCTGCAGGATTCGCTTCACGAGTCCATCGGGTCGCTTGGGCGAGCAGCGGTGATTTCATTGCTCTATGTGCTCTTTTTCAATTACGTGCTGGGAGGTGGCTCGCTGGGACTTAACAATATGATTCCGCTGGCGCTGCTTCTGATTGGCCCCTGGAAGGTGATTATCTCGCTGTACCGCAGCGGTGTAAGGCTTCCCTTTGTCTATGGTAGCGGCATTATCGGTATCACGATTATGCTAATCGAGCTTGTGGTTCTCGTAGGCCTTCCTGTCGTGGTTCTGATGCTTTTTTACTGGTTGGGCAGCGTGATTCACGGGGCGGTTCCTGTTATTCCCGAATCGGTTCCGATGACGATCGTGGCGCTCTGGCCTATCGCCTCGGTTGCCAACATCATCTTCAAGGCAATCAAGCTGCACATGGTTCGCGCCTAGCAAGTAGCCCGTCGCATGCCTTCCGCATGGGGCCAGGCGAATTTGAAAGGTGAAAGAAAAGGCTTACAGTCGAGCAAATTGTTCCTGGGCCTTTCCTGTTTGCAGGCTGTGGGCTACCGTTTCGATATGCTGAAGTTCTAGGGGGGATTTATGTACTGCGCAAGCTGCGGGGCAAAGATCAAAGACGGGGCGCGATTCTGTTCCGCATGCGGAAAACCGTTGGATGTGGATGATGCGCCGGCGAATGCTCAGCAGCCGCTTCCTTCAGGTACACCAAAGGTATCTGCTGATAGAAAAGCGACAAGCGATCCTGCTGCATCTCGTGCAGAGAGCGCTTCTCCGGCGCCCTCTGATCATATGTCCTTTGCGGCCTTTATGATGCAGCGTCGGCAGATCGGCCGTTTTGCTGTGCCTACGTTTGTCACCATTCTTGCAGCAATCATCTTTACCGCTGGTGTCGCTTACGCCCTGGCCAAAGCTTACGAAGCCTTTGTGCTGCCTCAAGCGCAGCAGCAGGAGCAGCCGGCTGCAGTCGAGGAGAAGTCGTCTAAAAAGAAAGTCGCGGCAACAAACAAGAAAGCACGCAGGGCTTACGAGGGCGTGGTTGCGCGTTACGAGGACTTTGCGGGCTATTGCGAGCGGAAGGGGGCTGGTGCTGCCAGCTACGACGACTGGGCCCAGGGACGCGGTGATGATTCTGGACTGGGGCAGATATTCGTTTATAACAACCAGACTGCCCCCGGCTTTTTAAGCTACTACTATGCTTTCGATGATTTGAATGGCGACGGAATTGACGAGCTGCTTGTTGGGTTTGTCGATGCGCAGAACGATATTTCGGCGATTGTGGGTGCCTACTGCTTTGTTGATGGAGAGGCCGTTTCGGTTATGCCTTCGTCAGAGATGGTAGAAGGCTCCAGCAATATGACGAATCAGTATGACGGTTTTATTGCTCAGGGTGAGAGCCAAGTCATTACTGTCTGTAAGGACGGCATCGTTAAATTTACTTGTAGTCAGGATTGTAACCAGGCAGATTTCTATATTTCGCTTACTGCAAAGGGTCCTGAGGTCGTAGACGCGGTGCAAATTCAAAATAAGGAATTCGATAGGCAGAATGGCGCCTACTTGGTGAGGACCGTTGAGGATGGTGGCAAACCGCAGGAGGCGATGGTCCAGGGGCGTGAGGAAGCGTGCAGAATTCTTGACGAGCTCGCCGGGAAGTATCCGGAGGCCGACATTGAAATGCCGTCCGCAAGCAGCGATATGTG
This sequence comes from Collinsella sp. AF33-16, assembly GCF_003475325.1. GTDB lineage: Bacteria > Actinomycetota > Coriobacteriia > Coriobacteriales > Coriobacteriaceae > Collinsella. Next base: position 43,289 of record NZ_QRQC01000015.1, read on the forward strand.
GAAGGCATTCAAAGGGGTGGAGCCTTCGGAGGGCTCTTTGAAGGACGGCTCTGGCACTGCGGACGATCGATCTGGCGCATCTCAAGCACCATCTGAAGCGGCATCCGATAGCAGCGACGATGGGGAGGCCGCTGCGCGCGGCGATGGCGTGATCGCCGACATGGATGCGTTCATTGCAAACGCCAAGCGCGAGTTGATTGTGCCAGATGACGCCTCTATTGCGTACAAGGTCGCTGATAAGCCAAACTATTGGGAGGGGGCGGCAACGTACGTTTGGTACGTCGAGTTTTATAAAGACGGAAAGGTCGTAGCGTCTGCGGAATGCGGCTCCGAAGGGTACCCATGTCGGTCGATTATGGCCTATCACGAGAGCTGGTAACTTTAACCGAGCCGTTTTGGCATTACAGCGCGCGCAGCTCTTATGCCTTTCCCCTTGTTCCATCCGACGAGTTTAGTTGCGGCTAAAACGGACGTTACGAAGAGCTGACCGAGAGGCCGAACGCGCTCGCCCGCTCAGCGGGTATGCCCCAAAAGGGCATCTGGGGTTCGAACCCTCCCGGTTCTTCGTCAGTTGACCAAAGGTGCGACATTATTGCCGCTCATCGGGGGTGGCTAAATGAGATGACTTGAGGGCTATAATTAGCCAAGCTAAGTTGGGGACAGATTGAGGCGCACAGGCTTTCGATGCGCCTGTCGACTCGGCAGTTCACAATTTATTAGACACGCGGAACGCGTGGTTTGGGATTAACGAAAGGAATCAGCATGTCACTGTTCCATAGCGATAACGAAAAGGAAGAAAGGCACAGCGGAATTCTCGGTGCCTTTTCTGTCGACAATATCAAATGGGAGCCTGGCAACGACGAAGATGCCTCGCTTGTCTCATTCCGCTATCCCTACGAGGATTTTCCCAACGGGTCCTATCTTCAGGTTGCGCAATCGCAGATTGCCGTTTTTACCAACAATATGGGGGCGGGCAGTTCTACTGACGCTACGGGTGCCGGCGATTCTCAGGTAAGCGTGTTTGTCGGTCCGTGCAAGATCAAGCTCGACACGGGAGACAGCCGATTCGCCCCGTTCCGCAATGCCGCCCATTCGCTTACCGGCGGTAGCTCGGCGTTTCATTCCGTTGTGTACTTTATCAATACTAACTACATGAACGAGCTGCGCTGGGGCACGACCGAGCCCATCATTGTCCAAGACCCTGAGGAAGACGTCAACGTTCATGTTCGCGCCTTCGGTTTGTTTGGCGCGCATATCGAGCAGAATGACTCGAGCCTGGTTCCCATTCAGGTGAGGAAGTTCCTCGTTAAGGTCGTGGGCACGCGAGATCGCTATACGCGAGAAGAACTTACTTCCTTTATGCGGGCAAAAATCCTTGAGTATGTTCCTGACCTGCTTGCCAAGGCGATTGTTGACCAGGAGGTTTCCGTTCTTAAAATTGCGACGCATCTGAGCGACTTCTCGTCTCAGATGCAGGGCAAGCTCGTTAACTATTTCGATGAGTTTGGTCTCACGCTCGATAACTTCTCGTTCAACAGCATCAAGCCCTTCGAAGAGGATCTTGCTGCCATCAACGAGATGAAGATCCAGCGTAAGCGGAGCATTCTCGAGGCGCAGGGTAACGCTGCCCAGATGGACATCGAGTCCGAGGCACTTGCCAGGAAGCGTGCGCGCGAAGGCTACAACTATCAGCAGGAGCGCGGCATGGACGTAATGGAGAGTGCTGCGGGCAATGAGGGGAGTGCCGCATCGGGCCTCATGGGAGCCGGCATGGGACTCGGCATGGGCGTTGGCATGGGCGGTGCATTTGGAGCTGGCTTCTCCAACTTGGCCAACCAGGCCATGGGCGCTGTTGCTCCCATGGTTGGAACGGCTTCCGCGTCCGCAGGTATGCAAAACGGTCCCGTGTGTCCCAGTTGCGGAAACGTTAATCCGATGGGTGCTAAGTTCTGCCTGGAATGCGGACAAAAGCTCGAGCAGGGTGTTGCGTGTTTGGCGTGTGGGCATCTTAACCCGGTCGGTGCCAAGTTCTGCCTGGAATGCGGGAACCGGTTGATCTCGCCAAGGTGCCCGAGCTGCGGAGCCGAGTTGCCCGAAGGGACCAAATTCTGCCCCGATTGTGGAACTAAGATCCAATAAGGAGAAACAAAGATGAACGGTTCTGTTAAACGTGTCATTTTGGGCGAGGCAATCGTCTTGGTGGCGTGGCTTGTAATCATGTTTGTCTGCAAAAACGCGCTGATGAACCCTATCGTCTTTGCTATGTCGCTTGGCTTTGGGGTTTTGGCTTTTGCGGCGGCTTCGATTTCGGCTGCCATGTCCGATAAGCAGTCCACGGTCAAAAGCACGACCGAAATCCATTATTTGCCGGTCGCATCCAGCTGTGCCTACTTTGTCGTTGCCCTTCTGGCCAACACGTACTTTGTGTTTGCGGCATATGGGTGGGGCGGCAGCATGATTCCAGTCGTCGTAAACGTTGTCCTTCTTGCTGTGCTTGTCCTTGTGCAGATGGGTCTAAGCTTCAATGGCCGCCAGGTTGACCAAAAGGTTGCTGCCGTGGCCGCAAAGACGGTCCAAACGGCGCAGTTCGGATCGTATGTGGGACAGCTCCTCGCCGTGGCGCAGGACGCTCAGGTCAAAGCCGAACTCAAAGCGCTTAAGGATGACATCTCCTTTAGTTCCAACATGTCGCAACCCCATGTTCAAGAGATCGAGCGACAGTTCTCCGCCGCGCTTGAGGCGGTCTCGAATTCCATGAGTGCCGATGAGCCGGCAGATGTTACGGTTGGCCTTGTCCATGATGCGCGCAATATCTGGAAAAAGCGCAATGCGGCGCTGACCGCTGTCAAATAAGGGCTCGCGCTGCTTTTTGCCAGGGCACTTTGATGGTTGAAGTGGGGGAAGCTATTGGAAATCAACGGTATAACTTGTGAGGGCTGCGGCAGCACCGATGTCGAGTTTGACCCCGCAACTCGAAAGGTTCATTGCAACCAGTGCGGTCGCGAGATGTACTATTCGCGGGCGCGTCTGGGGGCCACGGGCAAAATCGCGTTTGCCAAGGACAATGCCATCAAGTTTTTTAAGGGTGGTAACTTTCCGGAGGCCCGCAAATTTGCCGCGGACGTGCTCAATATGATGCAAGACAACGCGGCAGCACAGTTTATGGTTGCGTACTGCGATGAGTTTTGCGAAGGTCTTTCGGGTTCGATGACGGTTTTCTTTAAAAGGGCCGAAGATATCCCTCTCGAATATGACGAAGTGCGTGACTTGATCGACTTGTTTGAGTCGACGCTCTACAACATGCGTGACTTTGAGGTTCAGATGGTATCGCTCGTGGTCGCCAATATGCAGAGCATGGAGGATCGGTCTCGGCTTGAGAGCTTTATCGATGCTGTGTGCCCGTTCTGCATAGCGCGGTATGCTTCGGAAGACTTTATGACCGCAGAGCGGGAGAGCTTCTATCAAGATATCGCCGCCAACTGCAACATACCCAAAACGTGTCTCGCACTACTCAAGGGCATTAGAGAGAACCCCGGGTCCCCCTATAAAAATGGTTCGTTTGCGTTACGAAGAAGGACCTCGTACTTTCTCGAACACTATGTGGAGCCCGTCGGGCGCATCGTCAATTCGATGAAGGCAAGCCAATACAAACAGAAGTTTCTTGTGGCCTATCAGCAGGTGTCCGAGCAATACCGAAGCATGGCCTCTCAATAAAGCGGATGGCGGGTGCTTACTCGCTTAAAGCTATTGGATGATCTAAACAGTTCAAACTGAAAGGTGGTACAGATGAGTGATTCGGGATTAGATACTGCCCTTATCGAGCGCAGGATCGCCGCTATTGGAACAAAAGTTGACCAGATGACCACGAAGGTCGATAAGGTCGAATCCCAAATGGAGGAAGTGCGGAAGGACCTTAAAAAGCTCCGAAAGGACTTTCTCGAGATGATGCTCGAACAGCGTCGTACCGCCGCACTTGAGCAGGCGACTACGGAGCTCGTGAGCGTCCGGCAGGAGATGGACAAGAAATTCGGCAACTACTCGGTGGTTCGAAACACCATGGTCGGTATTCTCCAGGCAACCGATGCAGCGCTCGTGCGCAAGGCGACGATTTCGACGGTCTCCGAGGAGTTAATGATTTCTACCCCGGACTACTGGCTGGCGCCTGTCCTGGTTGCCCTTGCGGCATGGATCAACAACAACCGAGATCTTGCGGAGCGCGCAATACGTGAGGCTGTCAAACGTGACAACGAGCACACGTCGCTTGCGATGGCTCTGATCTGCAGACGTAATAACCGCACGGCTACGTGCTACGAATGGCTAGCGCGCTACTTCTCGACGCAAAACGCCGCCCGCATCGATGCCGATGCGATGGTCTACATCGATGCCTATATCAACGGCATCTTCGGAACCGACGAAAAGCACCTGTGCGACGACTATATGGCGGGCTGGATCGAGCAGATCAGAAATCAGAGCCCTGAGTTCGAGAATGAGCAGTCAGAGTCATGGGCGGAGTACTTTACCGGCTACGAGGAGGATATGAGCTCGAGATATCCGGCGCTCAAGGTGGTGGTCAAGGAGTTTGACTACATCAATAAGTATCTCGGAAAAGTCGAGGCAATCGAGAGCATCTCCAATGACTTCGCCGACCTCAAGGCTTCTGATGTTGACGAGAGGACGCTTGCCGAGCAGGTTGACAGGCATTTGATGGAGCTCGTTAACTCCGATGACTCCAAGGAGCGAAATTTGCGCCGCCAGGAGGAGTATCTTCTTGCGGTCAAGGCATTTGGCGGAGACGTAGAGCGCGCCCGAGAGCTCGTCAATCGTCGCCGCGATGAGAAGCGTCAGCAGACGATGAACATCATCGACCAGATGACACGCTCGATGCGCGACCAGAGTGCGTCTGTGGATGTGCATAAGAAGAAGACCGCGATTCAGTTTTTGGGTTCCTATATCAACGGTGGTTTCAACCGGTATCGCAAGAGCGATATCCCCGAATTTCCGCAGGCGATCACCCTTGACTTCGACGGATGGACAAGCAGGGCGGTTACCGGCGATGAGGGTAATGCGCTGCGCGGCGATTATGTTCGCTATGTCGGTGAAGAGAAGAAAAAGGAGCTCGCTGAGCTTGATGTCAAGGTTGCGAAGGGCAACAAGAGCCACAAGATAGCGGCCGTTGTCCTCGCTGTTTTGGGAGTAGCTTTCTTTGCGTTTGTAAACCAGGTTATTGGCATTCTGCTTCTTGCGGGGGCTGGCTATTGTCTAGTAAAGACGGGCCTCTCGAGCAAGCAGCGCGCTGCGGAGGCAGAAGAGATCGAGGCCAAATACTCCAAACGGATCCAGGAAGGCTGTTCCGAGATCGATCTGGCGCTTAATCAGTGGAAGAGCGCGAAGGAAGCGGCGGCCGAGCGCAGCGACCTGCTTAAGCTCGATAAGGTTGCCTAGCCGATAGGATTGACTCGATAACCATGAATGGAGTGAAATAGATGACTGATGAAGTGACTGATTTCGACCATAACGATGCCGCGATGCAGGACTTCGATGCATTGAGCGAGCTCGATAGTCTGTTTGAAGAGGACGAGCGACTGAAGCAAGCTGAGAACAATGTTTTGACTCAAAATCTCTCAGGCTTTGCAAACTGCTTTCCCGATTGGGATTTGCATCCGCCGGTAGCGTAGAAAAGCGCTTGAAACACAAGCTGCGATCATTTGGAAACATCGATGTTTCTGCGGGCTAGAAGCCATGGGGCTTTTGGCCCGCTGTCTTTCATATGCCGGTCGGCGGCATAGGGCATCAACCGTATTCTAGGTTCTTGGACGCCAGGCCGACTCGCTTCGGATCGGGCGCTACACCAACTTTCTCGAGACCACCAATCTGACAGGGCCCTGTCCGTGCGCGGGCAGGGCCCTTTTGTGTGGTCTACTCTGTTTGCTATACTGCTAGCAAGTAGAGAGGAGCCGCTATGGGTACAGCAACGGTGCAGCTCAACACACGAATCGACCCTATGCTCAAGGCCGGTGGCGATGCGGTCCTGACTCGTAATGGGCTGGGGCCGAGTGACGCCATTCGTGCGCTTTGGACCTATCTTGCCGAGCATCAAACGTTGCCGGGATTTATGGTGACGGATAAGTGCGAGACGCCCCGTGCGAAGAGTCTTGCCGAACAGGGGTGTGGTCTGGCTTTTTCCTCATTGGGGTTGAGCTTCTCAGATTTTGCGCCAGGCGAATCATCGGCGGACAACTGGGATGCCGTACGCGATGATATGTATGACGCGATGATTGCCGACATAGAGGCGAATTGCCGATGATTGAGGCAAAGCGGCTCTTGGTGGACACGAATGTTTGGCTTGATTACTACCTGCAAGAGGGCGCATTCGACAACGTGAGAAGATTGGTTGAACTGGCCGAAGCGGGAAAGATCGACCTTCTGTACGCGCCAACGACGGCAAAGGACGTGTTCTACATCTTGCCTCGGCGTCTAGCTCGACGGAATGTGAATGGGATTAACACTTCGTTCGGTCCGGCTGCATGGGCATGCGTCGAGCATATGATGCAGGTGGCAACGGCTTCCCCGCTTTCGATGGCGGAGTGCGAGATGGCGCGCATGCTTGGCAAGCGCATGCCGGACCTCGAGGACAATCTCATTATCGCCTCGGGCGATACGGTGGATGTTGACTACGTAGTCACGAGCGACCGACGCATGTTGGAGACGATGCCCGAGGTATGCTTGACGCCCGCGCGCGCACTCGAGCTCATCGGGATCCTCGGCTAACCTTGCATACCCCGTTTCGCTATCATATTGAGCATTGTGGCCCTCATGCAACTTTGGAGGACGGTATGGCGGATAACGAAGCGCTGTTTACGCCTGAGCTGGTGTTTTTTGATTGGGAGTGTGCGATGCCGGATGAGGTGTTTGCGCGGCTCGAGGGCGAGCTTACACCACGTGGCTACATTGCCGACGGTTGGCTCGACGCCGTTCGCACGCGCGAGGATGCCTATCCCACGGGCCTTGCCATGCCGGCGGCAAACATTGCCATTCCGCATACCGACCCGGGGTTTGTGGCCAAGCCCTATATCGCGGTGGTAAAGCCCGCCGCGCCCGTGACGTTCAATGCTATGGCCGGCATGGGTGCCCCCGTGCCGGCGCAGATCGTCATCAATTTGGGTATTGCCGAGCCGGGCGGCCAGGTCGAGGCCCTGCAAGCGCTCATGAATATCTTTATGGACGCGGATGTCGCAGCCGATGTGCTCGGCCAGACCACGCCCCAAGGCATGGTCGACGCCATCCGTCGCCACTTTTAAAGCCGGCACTTGGGGACTGTCCCTAACTGCCGGCAGAAAAGGAACGTCCCCAAGTGCCAGGGTTGCCCCTTTGTCGCGGGGGCTGCGTTGTGACACAATGGCGTTTGTTCGATTCGTGATGCGAAAGGCCAACTATGGCAAATAAGAAAAAGAACTCCGAGGCCGCGCCGACGCCCGAGCAGCAGGCTTGCGCCGCCTCCAGCTCTCGTAAGAAGCAGCGCAAGACGTACGTGTCTAAGACCGTCAAGATCGTTCTGGTGGTCATCGGCGTGCTGGCGATGCTGCTTTCCGTCTCGGCCATGGCGTGCTCCGGTCTCATGTCGCAGGCAGAGGATACCTCGGGCTACAAGCTTACCGGCGGTGTGGCTGCTACTATCAACGGCACCAACCTCACCGAGGACACCGTGACCAAGCAGATCATGAGCATGCGCACGTCCTACGGTTACACCAAGGACAAGGACTGGGCGCAGTATCTGGTCGACAACGACCTCACACCCAAGAAGTACCGCAAGCAACTCATCGACTCCTACACGCAGCAGATTCTGCTTCAGCAGGCGCAGAAGGAAAACGGCGTGACGGTGTCGGACGAGGAGGTCGAGAAGGCTTGGAAGGACGCGTGCAAGAGCGCGGGCGGCGCCAAGACCTTTAAGAAGACGCTTAAGACCTACGGCTACACCGAGGACACCTACAAGGATTCACTCAAGGAGAGCCTGGCGCAGCAGAAGCTCAAGGATGCCGTGGCACCCACCAGCAAGCCCAAGGACGGCGAGATTGTCGATTACATCAATGAGAACCTGTCCAACTACAACGATGCCCGCCGCTCGTCGAACATCTTGATCAAGGTCGATTCCGACGCATCTGACGAGGACAAGGCTGCCGCCAAGGCCAAGGCGCAGGAGTGCCTGGACAAGATCAACTCCGGCGAGCTGAGCTTTGAGGACGCCGTGGAAAAGTATTCCGACGACACCGGCTCCAAGGAGAAGAAGGGCGATGTGGGTTGGGATAAGCTCACCACCTTCGTCGACAGTTACCAGACTGCGCTCGAGGGGCTCAGCAAGGGCGATGTGAGCGACGTGGTCGAGTCGACGTATGGCTATCATGTCATCAAGTGCACCGACTACTTCCACGTTGATAATCAGGTTGATGACGTTAAACAGGTGCCCAAGGCCATCAAGAAGTATGTCTCCAACGTGGTGAAGACGCAGGCAGAGAGCACTGCGTACAGCGAGTGGCTGGAGCAGTACAAGAAGGATGCCGACATCACCGTTAACCCCATGCCCAAGGACGTGCCGTACAACGTCAGCCTGAAGGGCGTCACCAAGAGTTCGACCGACGATTCGTCGACGACTGAGTAACCATGGGGCGGCGCTCGTGTGAGTGCCGCCCGCACTATTGAGGAGGATTTGCAGATGACCAACGAAGAGCTGCAGAAGGAAATGATTGCGGCCATGAAGGCCAAGGACAAGGTTCGCCTGTCTATCATTCGCCAGGTTAAGGCCGAAGTGAAGAACATCGAGGTCAACGAGCGTCGCGATGTGACCGAGGAAGACGTCAACAGCATGATCAAGCGTCTGATTAAGCAGACGAGCGAGACGCTGGAGATGTCCATTAAGGCCGGTACCGACCAGGAGCGTACCGACAACCTGACCGAGCAAGTCAAGATTCTGGAGAGCCTGCTGCCCGCGCAGGTTTCGGGCGAGGAGCTCGAGGCCCTGATTGAGCAGGTCATCGCCGAGCTGGGCGCCACGTCCAAGAAGCGGATGGGCCAGGTCATGGGAACACTCGGCAAGGCCACCGGCGGCAACTTCGACAAGCCTGCGGCGGCAAAGATCGTCGGAGCTAAACTCGCGTAATTTGTTACGCGGTTTTACCAAATCGCGTAACGGCTCGACGCTGCAAACCCGTACACGCGGCAATCTGACGTTCAATTTCAAGGGCGCGACCATAAGGTCTGCGCCCTTTCATTTCACGTCACCTTGCTCGCGTGTACGGGTTTTCGCTGACTTATGCTCAACAAGGGCGGTTGTATTATTTTCGGCGCTCATTGGGGACAGACTTAAATGAGTACTCAATGAGTGGGTACTCATTTAAGTCTGTCCCCAATGAGTGGGTTAAAGGTTGCGGGTTCTTTACGGGAATGTAGTGTGGGCTGCGGAAACGTCGTTCTTTCCGTACAATAGTTCAACTCGTGTAAACGCAGGGAAGGGACATTCATGGCAGACATGATCGAGATCAAGCATCTCAACAAGTACTTTGGCGACCTGCATGTGCTCAAAGATATCAATCTCACCGTCAAGCGCGGCGAGAAGCTCGTAATGATCGGGCCCTCTGGTTCGGGTAAGTCGACGCTCATCCGCTGCGTCGATTATCTTGAGGAGCCCACGTCGGGCGAGGTCATCATCGACGGCACGCCGCTTACCAAGAAGAACCACCTGGAGATGGCTCGCAAGTATAGCTCCATGGTATTTCAGCAGTTCAACCTGTATCCCAACATGACGGTGCTGGGCAATCTGACGCTCGCGCCCATCAAGCTGCAAAAGAAGAGCAAGGAGGAGGCGACCGAGATCGCCATCGCCGCGCTCAAGCGCGTCGGCATGGCGCATAAGGCCGGCGAGTATCCGCAGAACCTCTCGGGCGGTCAGCAGCAGCGCATCGCCATCGCCCGTGCCCTGTGCACCAAGCAGCCCATCATCCTGTTTGACGAGCCGACCTCGGCGCTCGACCCCGAGATGGTCCAGGAGGTTCTGGACGTTATGATTGAGCTTGCGCAGGAGGACATCACCATGATCTGCGTGACGCACGAGATGGGTTTTGCGCGCCAGGTGGCCGACCGCGTCATCTTTATGGAGGACGGCCGCATCCTGGAGGAGGGCACGCCCGAGCACTTCTTCGATAATCCCGAGAACCCGCGCTGCCGCGAGTTCCTGTCCAAGATTCTGCACTAGGTGCGGTGGTGGACATGACGGATATGACGAGGGCGGCCGTGTCGCGCCGTCACTTTTTGCAGCTGGCGGGCGCCGGTATGCTTACGCTGACGGGGGCCGCGCTTACCGGTTGCGGCAACTCCACCAGCGGCGAGGGCTCCGACAAGGGGTCTAAGCTTGCGGCCATTAAGTCGCGTGGCCATCTGAATGCCGGCGTTAAGAAGGACGTTCCCGGTTACGGCTATTACGACACCGCTAAGGGTCGCTTTGAGGGCATGGAAGTCGATTTGTGCTACCAGATCGCGGCCGCCGTCTTTGGCGTGAGCTACAAGGAGGCCCGTGCCCAGGAGCTTGTCGAGTTTACCGACGTAACGCCCAAGACGCGCGGCCCGCTGATCGATAACGGCCAGCTCGACGTGGTCGCGGCGACCTACACCATCACCGACGAGCGCAAGAAGAGCTGGGATTTCTCGACGCCGTACCGCACCGACTACGTGGGACTCATGGTCAAGAAGCGTTCGGGCTTTACCTCGATTGAGGACCTGGACGGCAAGGTCATCGGCGTGAGCCAGGGTGCTACCACGCAGGGCCTGATTGAGCAGATGATCAAGGACAACGGCTTTAGCTGCAAGCCCGAGTTTAGGGCCTTTAGCGGCTACCCCATCATCAAGAGTTCACTCGACGCCGGCAATATCGACGTCTTTGCCATGGACCGCTCCACGCTGGCCGGCTACATGAACGAGACCGTTGAGCTGCTGCAGCCCGAGGTCAAGTTTGGCGAGCAGGGCTACGGCGTGGCGACCAAGAAGGGCTGCGACCTTTCGGCCGTGGTCGATCAGGTGATTTGCGATCGCCTGGCCGACGGCTGGCTCGACCAAGAGGTCAAGACCTGGGGTCTTGTATAGGCGCATCGTCCAAGGAAGGAATCAAATGCTCGAAGGATTATTTGACGCCGACCGTTGGTCGACGACATTTCAAAACATGGGGCCCTTCTGGGAGGGCTTTGGCGTGACGCTGCAGGTGGTCGTTGCCGGTCTGCTGCTGTCGCTGGTGCTGGGCACGCTGCTGGGCGTGTTTTCTACCACTCGCTCGCGCGTGCTGCGCGCCATAAGCCGCGTGTACGTGGAGTTTTACCAGAACACCCCGTTGCCCGTGCAGGTGCTCTTTATGTACATGGCCGGTCCGCAGTTTTTGCAGGCCATAACCGGTGCCGACCAGCCGGTGCGCATCGCGCCGTTCGTGTTGGGCTTCTTGGGTGTGGGCCTGTATCACGCGGCCTACATTTCGGAGGTCATCCGCACTGGTATCGAGGCGGTTCCGCGCGGTCAGATGGAGGCGGCCCAGAGCCAGGGCTTCACCCGTGCGCAGGCGTACTGGTACATCGTGCTGCCCCAGACATTCAAGATCATTTTGCCGCCGCTGTGTAACCAGGCGCTTAACCTGGTCAAGAACACGTCGGTGCTGGCGCTTGTGGCCGGCGGCGACCTTATGTACCGTTCCGACAACTTTGTGAGTCTGTACGGTTACCTGCAGGGATACATCGTCTGCTGCCTTATGTACTTCATCATCTGCTTTCCGCTCGCCATGCTGGTGCAGTGGCTCGAGCGCCGCTCCAAGGAGCGCCCGCGCGGCGTGAGCCTGGCCGAGCTGGGACTCGACAACGTAGAGGAGGCCTAGCGCATGGAAATCTTCAACGCGACCAACCTGCTCTACATTTGGGGCGGCTTTGTTAAGACGATCGAGATCTCGGCGCTGTCGATCTTTTTCTCGCTCATCTTTGGCACGGTGCTGGCGCTCGTTAAAAGCTATGCGCCCCGCCCGTTCCGTATTTTGGTGAGCGCCTATATCGAGCTGTTCCGCTGCACGCCAAACCTGCTGTGGATCCTTTTTATCTACTTTACGGTGCAGGGTTTGGACATTGTGATTTCGACCATCGCCTTTACGCTGTTTACCAGCGCCGTTATGGCCGAGATTGTGCGCGGAGGCCTCAACTCGATTCCGCGCGGCCAGTTTGAGGCAGCGCAGAGCCAGGGCTTTGGCTTCTTTGCCACCATGCGCTACATCATTCTGCCGCAGACGTTTAAGACGATCATTCCGGCGCTGTTTAGCCAGTGCACGACCGTCATTAAGGACAGCTCGTATCTTTCGGGTATTAACGTGGCCGAGCTCATGTACACGGCAAACGTCGTGATGGCCCACGCGATTGACCTGTCGCAGGTGCTTATGCTCTACGGCCTGGTATTTGCGATGTACTTTGTGCTCAACTTTGGTATCTCGCTGCTGGTCCGAGCGTATCAACGTCGTATCGTGGCAGCGTAGAATGTGGCAAAGGGACAGCCCCTTTGTCACATAGAGAAAGGAATCGCGATGAGCGATCTGGAGAACAAGAAGAATCCTGTGGTCATTACCATCGCGCGCGACTTTGGCGCCGAGGGCCACGAGATTGGTCGCATGCTTGCCGACGAGTTGGGGATTCCTCTGTACGATAACGAGCTGCTGGTGCGTGCGTCGCTGCGCGCGGGCGAGTCGCTCGATAAGATGGCCGCCTACGACGAGCGTCTGGCCGTGGAGAACATGGCGTTCCTACCCGACCGCTACGATGCGCGTTCGTACTCGGACAAGTTGTTCCAAAAGATGAGCCAGGTGATCTTGGACCTGGGCGAGACCGAGAGCTGCATTATCGAAGGCCGCCTGTCCGATTACCTGCTGCGTAACAACCCCAACCACATTGCCGTATTGGTGACCGCTCCTTTTGAGGACCGCGTCGAGATTGTGCGCAAAAAGCGTGGTCTCAACAAAAAGAAGGGCGCCAAGCTGGTCAAGCAGCAGCAGAAGGCGCGCGAGGCGTTCTATAAGCGCTATAGCGCCGGAAAGTGGAAGATGACGAGCGGCAAGGATATCGTCGTCAACCGCGCTAAGCTGGGACGCGAGGGCTGTAAAGACGTCATCGCCGCTGCCTACCGCTACAAAGTGGCTCAACTCGAAGGCTAGCCGACCAAAAACCACCACAAAGGGTACAGGCACCTTTGTGGTGGTTTTTGTTTTAGGCCGAGGGGAAGGCCTTGGCGGCAGTGCCTATCCTCGGCTTTTGCATAGTCTCGATCTGTAACACCAAGCCAGCGAAAATGGCTCTAACTGTTACAGATTTAGATGAACCGTTCGGCCGTCAGCCCAACGTCTTGATCTGTAACACCAGGCGGCATATTTGGTCTCTAACTGTTACAGATTGAGATGCGGCGTGGGCGGCCGGCACAATATCTCGATCTGTAACAACTGCAGGGCTCAACGGACTCCAGCTGTTACAGATTGAGACAAAACGACCGGGCAAGTCCCAAACCACCACAAAGGTGTCTGCCCCATCGTGGTGGTTTGGGCGGTCGGCATAGAAAAAGTCCCCGCCGGGCGTGTGCTCGACGGGGACTCTGCCGTTTGATGGCTAGCGCTGTGGGTGATTACTCGCCCAGCAGGCTCTTGGTGATGGAAGCAGCGGCCTTCTTGCCGGCGCCCATCGCCAGAATGACCGTAGCGGCACCGGTGACGATGTCGCCGCCGGCCCAGATGCGGGGATCGGTGGTCTGGCCGGTCTCCTCGTCGGCAACGATGTAGCCCCACTTGTTGAGCTCCATCTTGCCGCCGATCTTCTTTGCGAAGGGGTTGGCGTTGGTGCCGATAGCCGAGATCGCGACGTCGCAGGGGATCTCCTCGATGGCGCCCTCGATGGGCACCGGGCGACGACGGCCGGACTCGTCGGGCTCGCCGAGTTCCATCTTCTGGACCTTGACGGCGCACACGGAGCCGTCCTCGCCAGCGACAAACTCGAGCGGGGAGACGAGCGGCAGAACCTCGACGCCCTCGGCCTTAGCATGGTGCAGCTCGGCGCGACGGCAGGGCATCTCGTCCTCGGTACGACGATAGGCGATGATGGCGTGCTCGGCGCCCAGACGCTTGGCGGTACGGACGGCGTCCATAGCCACGTTGCCGCCACCAAAGACGACGACGCTCTTGCCGTGCTTGGTGGGGGTGTCGTACTCGGGGAACTTGTTGGCCTTCATCAGGTTCACGCGGGTGAGGTACTCGTTAGCGAAGAAGACGTTGGGCAGGTTCTCGCCGGGGACGTTGAGGAACTTGGGCAGGCCAGCGCCGGTCGCCACGTAGATGGCGTCGAAGCCCTGCTCGAACAGCTCCTCGGCCGTGGCCATGTTGCCCACGACGGAGTTGTACTCAAACTTGACGCCCATGTCCTCCAGGCCGTCGATCTCGCGCTTGACGACTGCCTTGGGCAGACGGAACTCGGGGATGCCGTAGACCAGCACGCCGCCGCCGGTGAAGAAAGCCTCGAAGACGGTGACGTCAAAGCCGTTGCGGGCGAGCTCGCCAGCGCAGGTGATGCCGGACGGGCCGGAGCCGACGACGGCGACCTTCTTGCCGTTCTTGGGGGCCATCTTGGGCGTGGAGGCGAGCTCGGGGCGGTCACCCAGGAAGCGCTCGAGCTGACCGATGGCCACGGGCTCGGACTTCTTGCCACGGATGCACTTGCCCTCGCACTGGTTCTCCTGCGGGCAGACGCGGCCGCAGATGGCGGGAAGCATGGAGTCCTCGCGGATGGTATCGAGGGCGCCGCCGAAGTCCTTCGCGCGGATCTGCTCGATAAAGCGGGGGATGTTGATGTTGACGGGGCAGCCCTCAACACAGAACGGCTTCTTGCAGTTGAGGCAGCGCTCGGCCTCGGCCAGCGCCATCTCCTCGGTGAAGCCCTTGTCGACGGGGCGGAAGTCGCAGGCGCGCTCGGCAGCCGGCTCCTCGTTATCGGGGGTGCGGGGCGACTTCATATCGGCAACGAAACGACCGTTAACTAGTGGCATGCGCAGCTCTTTTCCTCATAGGCCTTGAGGGACGCGCCCTCTTCGGAACGGTAAGCGGCCTGGCGGGCACGAAGGTCATCCCAGTCGACCAGGGTGGCATCGAAGTCGGGGCCGTCGACGCAAGCGAACTTGGTCACGCCGCCCACCTCGACGCGGCAGCAGCCGCACATGCCGGTGCCGTCAACCATGATGGGGTTGAGCGACGCGGTGATGGGGGTGTCGTACTTCTGGGCGGTGAGGGTCGAGAACTTCATCATCGGAACGGGGCCGACGCAGAAGACCTGGCTCACGGCCTTGTCCTGCAGCAGGCGCTCCAGCGGAGCGGTGACAACGCCCTGCTCGCCGTAGGAGCCGTCGTCGGTGGTGATGTGGATGTGGTCCTCGTCGAGGAGCTCGCGGAACTGGTCCTCCATGAGCAGGAGGTCCTTGGTGCGGGCGCCCATGATGGCGTGGACCTCGTGACCGGTCTCGACCAGGTGCTTGGCGACCGGGAAGGCAATTGCCAGGCCGACGCCGCCGCCAATGACGGCGCAGGGGCCCTCGGCCATCTCGGTGGGAACGCCCAGCGGGCCCACGACGTCGCGCAGCGACTCGCCGGCCTCGTAGGTGGAAAGCATCTCGGTGGTCTTGCCGATCACCATGAAGATGAACTCGACCCAGCCCTCGTCACCGTTCCAGCCGGCTAGGGTAAACGGGACGCGCTCGCCCGTCTCGTTGGCGCGAACCATGAGGAACTGTCCAGCGTGCGCATGCTTGGCGATAGCGGGCGCCTCGATGCGGAACTTGAACACCTTCTCCGAGAACTGCGTCTTCTCCAGGATCTTATACATAGAACCCCTCTCTTGTTAGGGCCGCCGAACCGTGCCTCCACGGAAATGGACGGTAGCCCGAGTAAAACCGTACGCGCACAGGCGTTGTGCAGACATACGGTGCAAATTATACCCTCATGGACATGCTGTTTACGTGTGTCTTCGGCGGTTGGGAAAAGTGACCTGCCAAAAAGGGACAGGTTTATTTTGGTCGGTTTTATCAGGCAAAACGGCAAAGGGGGCCGGCCTCAGGTTGTGATGAGGCCGGCCCCCTTTGGGGCGCTATGTGTGTATGGCAGTGCGGGGTTTATTTCGATGTGGCCACCGGGGCGTTTTCGTAGATAAAACCCGCCAAAATAAACCTGTCCCTAAATAGTAGGTTTTAGTGCTTGCCGTTGGCGGAGGCGGCACCGTTGACGTGGTCGCGGGCGTAGATTACGCCGTGGACGATGGCCAGACCGGCGGCATCTGCGGCGCGGGCACAGGTGTCCTGGAAATCCTCGGCCTCGCGGGCGCGCAGCTGCTTAAGCACGTAGTCGGCGACGGCCATCTTGCCGGGAGGGTTGCCGATGCCGGTGCGGATGCGGCTGAAGTCGCGGCTGCCCATCTTGTCGATGATGGAGCGCAGACCGTTGTGGCCAGCATGGCCGCCGCCCACCTTAACACGCACGTCGCCGGCGGGAATATCGAGCTCGTCGTGGATGACGAGCAGCTCCTCGGCCTTGATCTTGTACTCGCGGCAGAGCTTGGAGATGGGGCCGCCCGAGGTATTCATGTACGACTGCGGCTTGACCAGTACAATCTGGCGCTTACCTCCCTCTTCCTCGGGATCGTTGATGTTGATGAGCGCGACCTCGGCGCCTGCCTGGTTTTTCCAGTACGTGACGCCGGCCTGACGGGCCAGCTCGTCGATCGCCTTAAAGCCGGCGTTGTGGCGGGTCTCGGCATATTCCTCACCCGGGTTGCCAAGTCCGGCAACCATGCGAATCTTAAGCGGCTGTGCAGCTGCCATAGGTTTCCTTTCGTTACATAAGTAGTTCGTTCAACGACAAAGGCTACCACGCCCGCCGAAGCCGAGACCTTGTTTCAGTGAAATCCCACCAGACAAAAGCACGGCCGCGGCAGAGCGAGCCGCCGGAACAGAAGAAACCCCCGCGCGACCTTTGCGAAGCAAGGGGGAGCGCGGGGGTTTCTTCTGTTCCGGCGGTGATGCGCCGGGTTGCAAGGACGATGCGATTACAGCGCGAAGTCGCCGCCGACGAGCGTGGAGACGGGCTCCTCGTGGTAAACGGCGGAAATGGCCTGGGCGAACTCCTCGGCGACCGAGATGGTCTTGATCTTGCCGCCGACCTCGACGGGGATGGCGTCGGTGACGACGCACTCGACGATGGGGGCATCGTTCAGGCGCTCGATGGCCGGGCCGGAGAAGATGCCGTGGGTGGCGCACACGTAGATGTCGCCGGCGCCCATTGCCTTGAGCTCCTTGACGTTGGCGCACAGGGTGCCAGCGGTGTCGATCATGTCGTCGTTGATGATGCAGGTCTTGCCCTTGATGTCACCGATGATGCCCATGACCTCGGCGGCGTTGTGGCGCGGACGGCCCTTGTGGGCGATGGCCAGGTCGCAGCCGAGCATGTCGGACAGCTTCTTGGCGGCCTTGGCGCGGCCCACATCGGGGGAGACGACAACCAGGTTGTCGGTGTCGAAGTGCATGTCGTTGTAGTACTGGCCAAACAGCGGCAGTGCGGACAGGTGGTTAACCGGGATATCGAAGAAGCCCTGGATCTGGCCCTGGTGCAGGTCGAGGGTGATGATGCGGTTGACGCCGGCGCGCTCGAGCAGGTTGGCGACGAGGCGGGCGGTGATGGGCTCGCGCGGGCCGGCCTTGCGGTCCTGGCGGGCATAGCCGTAGTGGGTGATAACGGCGGTGATGGAGCGGGCGGATGCGCGCTTGGCAGCGTCGGTGGCGATGAGCAGCTCCATGAGCATGTCGTTGACGTTGCCGCCGGCCACGGACTGAATCAGGAAGACGTCGGCGCCGCGGACGGTCTCGTCGTAGCGGGCGTAAATCTCACCATTGGCGAACTGCTTTAGCGTAAGGCCCGAAAGCTCGACCCCAAGGTACTCAGCAATCTTCTGAGCGAGGGGACGGTTGGAGGAACCGGAATACACGCGGATGGACTTGCGCATATTCTCCGACTTCTCGGGATCATTAATCGGCATTACCCTTCTCCTTTATATCGAATGCCATATAGATGCCTTGTTGCATTGTAACCGTGCGGCGGGGTTTATCGGGTCTTGATAACGTCTTTACCGTCAACGGACACGAACCGACCACTCATCCGGTCGCGCAGGTCACGATAGAAAAAAGGAGCCGTCCCCATGGAACAGCTCCTTTTGTGCTTGGTAAAACGTTATACCTCGTCGTCCTCGTGCAGACGGCGGCGATAATCGGCGGCCCAGCCCTCAATATTTACCTGACGGGCGCGGCCCAGACCAAGTGCGTCGGCCGGGACCGGCTCGGTGATGACGGAGCCTGCGGCCACGAGCGCGCCGTCGCCGATCTGGGCGGGCGCGACCATCATGGTGTCGGAGCCGATGAAGGCGTCCTTGCCGATGACGGTCTTGTGCTTGTGCACGCCGTCGTAGTTGCAGGTGATGGAGCCCGCGCCCACGTTGACGCCGGAGCCCATGGTGGTGTCGCCGATGTAGGACAGATGCGGCACCTTGGAGCCCTCGCCGATCGTGGACTTCTTGATCTCCACGTGCGTGCCGGCTTTGGAACCGTCGAGCATGTGAGTGCCCGGGCGCAGGTAGGCGCGCGGGCCGCAGTCGACGCCGTTCTCGATGACGGCCTCGATGGCGATGGTCTCATCGATGGTGCAGCCGCTGCCGACGGTGGTGTCGGTGAGGCGGCTGTTGGGGCCGAGCTGGCACTCCTCGCCCACGGTGACGTGGCCGATCAGGTGCGTCTGCGGCCACACGACGGTGTCGCGGCCGATGACGGCGTCGGGGCCGATCCAGGCCTGCGTGGGGTCGATGAAGGTGACGCCCTCGGCCATCCAGTGCTCGTTGATGCGGTCGCGAGCGATGGCAGTGAGCTGCGCGAGCTGGATGCGGCTGTTGACGCCCAGGCCATCGCGGTAGTCGTCGCAGTGGAAGATGGAGACTGCCTGGCCGTGGCCCTTGAGGATCTCGAGCATGTCGGGCAGATAGTACTCGGACTGCGCGTTGTCGTTGCCGATCTCGTCGATGTGGGCTGCGAGCTGCGCGCCGTCGAAGGCGTAGCAGCCGGCGTTGCACTCCAGCAGTGTGGCGGCCTGCTCGGGCGTGCAGTCCTTCTGCTCGATGATGCGCTCGATCTGACCATCGGCGCCCAGCTTGATGCGGCCGTATCCGAAAGGATCGGGCGGGGTCATGGTCATGACGGTGCAGGCGAGCTCGCCGGTGGCGACGGTCTGTGCGAACTTGGCGACCGTGTCGGCGGTGATGAGCGGCAGGTCGCCGTTGAGCACCACGACGGGGCCTTGCGTGATGCCACAGGCCTCGAGTGCGACCTTCACGGCGTGACCGGTGCCCAGACGCTCGGTCTGCTCGACGCACTCGACCTTGGTGGCGCTGTTGGCGTAGGCGCCGTCGATGAGGGCGCGCATCTCGTCGGCATGGCTGCCGATGACAACCACGACGCGGCTGCAGCCGGCCTTGATGGTGGCGTCGACGATCCACTGAACCATGGGCTTGCCCAGGATCTTGTGCGAAACCTTGCAGTGGTTCGACTTCATGCGGGTGCCCTCGCCGGCGGCGAGGATAATTGCGGTTGCGTCCATGTGATCTCCTGTTACGTTATAGAGACGTGTGTTTGGAAACGATACACGGCGCAATATGATACCGCAGGCATATGATGAGCGCGTAACGATTGACGCATTGCCGCCGATGTCGGTGCCGTTGACGCGGTGTTTGCGCTGGTTGTGTATGGTGGCGGCGCTGCGGCGTTGACGTTTGAGCGAGGGGATGGGGTGCCCGTGGATATCATGCGAGAGGAATCGGGCAACGAGCCCGTCGCGGCATTCTCGATGTCGCATCCGGCTGTGCCGGCCCTCTACATGGTGCTGACGCTGGGGCTCACCATGTTCTCGATGCAACCGGTGCTGATCGCGCTGTCGCTTGCGGGCGGGCTGGCGTATGGATTTGCGACGCGTGGGGCTGCCCGCACGCTGGGCGCACTCCGCTGGCAGCTGCCGGTGATTTTGATCGTTGCGGTGCTCAATCCGCTGTTTAGCGCCTCGGGCTCGACGGAGCTGTTCCGTATTGGCATGCGCGCGGTGTATCTGGAGAGCATGGTATACGGCCTGTGCATGGGCGGGCTGTTCGTGGCGAGCGTGTTGTGGTTTGAGGCTGCGGCATCGATGCTCGAATACGACAAGGTGCTCGCGCTGCTGGGCAATGCCGCACCGGTGATTGCGCTCATGATCTCGATGTGCATGCGGCTTATCCCGCAGTTTTTGCGCCGCGGTCGTACGGTGCTGGCGGTGCAGGATGCGATTGATGTGCCGGGCCGCGCGCCGGCCGACCCCGTGCGCTCGCGCCTGCGGGCGTCGAGCGTGTTGATGGGCTGGGGCATGGAAGATTCGCTTGAGCGCGCGGATGCCATGCGCTCGCGCGGGTGGGGTGCTGCGTCGCGCCGTACGACGTATGCGTGGTATCGGCTGGCGCGCGGCGATGCTGCCGCGCTGGTTGGACTTGCGGTGTTTGGTGCCGCCGCGGTGGCGGTGGCATGGACCGCGACGACGCAGTATTCGTTTTATCCGCAGCTCTCGGTGCCGGCGCCGTGGCTGGGCTATGTCGTGTACGCTGCATGGATGGTGCTGCCCTGCGTGTTGCATGTGATCGATGAGAAGGGGTTTGGCTGATGGCTCGGTTGGATAGGGGCCCGGTGTCGGGTGCGGCGTGCGGCCCGGATATGCCGGCGATTGAGGCGCGGAGCCTGAGCTTTGCCTACCCCGGGGCTGATGCTGCGGTGCTCGAGGGGCTCGACTGGTCTGTTCCCCAAGGTGCATTTGCGCTGCTTGTTGGCGGTACCGGATCGGGTAAGTCGACGCTGCTGTCGCTGCTCAAGCCCGAGATCGCTCCGGCGGGCGAGCGCACTGGCGATGCGCGCGTGCTGGGCGAGAACGTTGCCGACATGGACGTGCGCGCGTCTGCGGAGTGCGTGGGCTACGTGTTCCAGGATCCCGAGAACCAGATTGTGTGCGAGACCGTGTGGCACGAGATGGCGTTTGGCCTAGAGAATCTGGGGGTGTCGCGCGACGAGATGCGCCGCCGTGTTGCCGAAACCAGCTATTTCTTTGGTCTGGAGGACTGGCTTCATCGCGATACCGATACGCTTTCGGGTGGCCGCAAGCAGCTGCTGTCGCTTGCCGCCGTCCTGGCGCTGCGTCCGCGTGTGCTGCTACTCGACGAGCCCACGTCTCAGCTCGATCCCGTTGCCGAGAAGAATTTTCTGCACGCGCTGTTTCGTGTGAATCGCGAGCTGGGCTGCACGGTTGTTGTGGCTACGCATCAACCGCGCCCAATGCTCGAGTATGCGACGTGCGCGTATCGGATTGAGGGCGGCCGCGTGCGCGAGGTGGCCGACATTGCCTCCTTGGGGCATCGCGAAGAGCTGTTTTCTGGCGAGGTGCCAGGGTGGGGTGGCTCGCGGCGTGCAAAAAACGGAATTTTCAGCATCGCTGGTGGCCGGCAGGGCTCTTTAGACCCGCACGCGGACGTTGCGGGTGCGAAAAAGGGACCAAAAACGGACAAATCGGCTAAATTTGAGGCGCAAATCTTGCCGCAGGACGACTCGGGGGCGTCATCGCGCGCCGGTGGATGCAGAATACTCCCAAAAATGTACGCTGGCTCGGCCACCACCTTGACAGGAAGCTGGTTTCGCTACGATCGGGCGTCCGGCTGGGTGCTGCGCGGACTCGATGTGGCGTTTTCGACTGGCGCGGTGCATGCGATTGTGGGCGGAAACGGCTGCGGCAAGTCGACGATGCTCTCGGTGCTGGCCAAAACGGTCAAGTTGCAGCGTGGTCGCATGGTGCGTGGGGCGGCATCGGCGGCGCTGCTGCCTCAGAATCCCAAGGCGTTGTTGGTTGCCGAGACGGTGCGCGACGAGCTGATGGAATGGGCCTCGACCTGCGGATATGACGAGAACTTGGCGCGGGAGCGTGCGGCGAGCTTGGGGCTGTCGGGTCTGGATGGGCGCCATCCGTACGATCTTTCGGGCGGGCAGCGTCAACTGCTTGCATTGGCAAAACTGCTGCTAATCGGCCCCGAACTGCTATTGCTCGATGAGCCCACCAAGGGTCTAGACCTGTTCAGCCGCCGCATCATCGCCCGCGCCCTGCGTGACCATGCGAAGGTTGGTGGCACCGTCATCATGGCCACGCACGATCTGGATTTTGCCGAGCAGGTTGCCGATGACGTTGCCATGATGTTTGACGGTGAGATTGCCTGCATGGAGCCGCCGGTCGACTTCTTTGCCGACAACGTGTTTTATAGGGCGTGATGGGATGGCGGATTATCGCATCGTGCGCCTACTCGCAAAACTGGAGATACCGCTGCTGCTGGCGGTGCCAGCCGTGATGGCTGCGGCGTTGCTGGCGGGCGTTGAACAGGCGGCGCTTGCCATGCTTGTCGTGGTGGCGCTGGTGCTCGCGCTGTTCTTTGCGGGCTACGAGGCGTCGCGCCCGGGCTTACGCCAGATTGTGCCAACGCTGGTTCTGGCGGCGTTGGCTGCGGCGGGGCGCATTCTGTTTGGCCCCATTCCCGACTTTAAACCGGTGAGCGCCATCGCCATTATCGCGGGGGCGACGCTTGGTTGCCGCAATGGTTTTATGGTTGGCGCGCTGGCGGCGCTGACCAGCAATTTCTTTTTTGGACAGGGCATGTGGACGCCGTGGCAGATGTATGCCTGGGGGCTCGTGGGATACGTTGGCGGTGCGTTGGCGCATGCCGGCGCTTTTGATCGCGCCGATGGCACCGTGCGTATGCCGGCGCTGTTGATCTACGGCTTTGCTTCGGGTTTGCTGTACGGCGTTGTGATCAACGCGTATGACATCATTGGGTTTGTACAGCCGCTCACGTGGGCGGGTGCCATGGCGCGTCTTGCCACCGCCGTACCGTTCGATATCACGCACGGCCTTGCGACCTGCGTGTTTTTGGTCGCCCTGTACAAGCCTTGGTGTCGCCGCATCAACCGAGTCGTCGTGAAATACGGGCTGTAGGGTTGGTTACGCCGGGGCGGGAATCAATACTGCCGAAGTGCCATTTCAAAACTATGCCGGTTTACGGGGCTAGATTAGCGCGGGCCGACCATACCAGCATTTTTCGAAATAGGGCACACCGTCTACCTGCGATTTTATTATCTCGGAATTGCGTATGGTTAGGGGTTCGCGATTCAGCCCCGTAAACCGGCAAAGTTTTGGAATGGCCGGCTGATATGACGGGCATCGTGGCCCTCAGAGAGCCAAATTGATCCATTTTCTTCCGTCCCCAGATGTCCCCAGGGAATCAGTTGACGGCGCTTGCCACGAAACTGGCCCATCTACTACGTTTAGCTTGATGCCCCGACAATGTTCGCGTTTTATGAAAAACCGCAGGCTTTCTACCTGCGGTTTTCTTTTGGCGTTGTTCGCTGTGGTTGAGGGTGGTGGCTTAAACGTAGTAGATGGGCGTGTTTCGTGGCGGATGGGTCACACGGATACCCTCACGAGGCCCAAAATGATCCGTTTTCCTCCGTCCCCAGGGGATCAGTTGGGGCTAGAGCTCTAGCGTGAGGGTGACGGGGCAGTGGTCGCTGCCAAAGATGTCGCTGCGGATGCCGGTGTCGCGTACGTTGTCGGCGATTGCGTCGCTTACCAGGAAGTAGTCGATGCGCCAGCCTGCGTTGTTCTTGCGGGCATTAAAGCGATAGCTCCACCAGCTGTAGACGCCCTCGACGTCGGGGTTTGCCGTGCGCCAGGTATCGGTAAAGCCGGCGTTGAGCAGCTCGGTAAACTTGCCGCGTTCTTCGTCCGAAAAGCCGGCGTTGCCGCGGTTGGACTTGGGGTTCTTAAGGTCGATTTCCTCGTGCGCCACGTTAAAGTCGCCGCAGGTCACGACGGGTTTGCCGGTCTCGCGCTCGAGTGCGTTCAAAAAGCCGCGGTAGGCATCGTCCCAGGCCATGCGCACATCGATGCGCGCGAGCTCATTTTGGGCGTTGGGCGTATAGACGTCGACAAACCAGAATTTGTCGAACTCCAGCGCGCAGACGCGGCCCTCGGTCGCGGCTTGGGCAACGAGCTCGGCAGCCTCGCCTTCGTCGGCGTAGGGTAGCAGCGCGTCGGCGTGCAGCACGCGCAGCGGTTCCTGGCGGCTAAAGACCGCAGTGCCCGAATAGCCTTTACGCTCGGCGTAGCTCCAGGTTTGGTGATAGCCGGGCAGGTCAATATCGACCTGGCCTTCTTGCAGCTTGGTCTCTTGCAGCGCCAGGATATCGACGTCGAGTTCTTGCGCGATCTGGATAAAGCTCGGGTCCTTTTTGAGCACGGCGCGCAGGCCGTTGACGTTCCACGAGGCGAAAGTGTAAGTCTGAGGCATGGTGTCCTTTCGACGGGGTTGGCAGGCTTAAGATTAGCGCAACAGGGGCGGGGCGGGCCCCGCGGACGACGGCGCAATCGCAGTCGCCCCGATCAACAAGGACGGAGGGCTCATATGACGCAGGCAATATCGGATCCCAAGCAGGCCTCCGCCGCGCTGGCGGAGCTTTTTGATACCCACAAGCGCGTGGTCTTCTTTGGCGGCGCGGGTGTTTCCACGGCAAGCGGCATTCCCGATTTTCGCAGCGTGGACGGCCTGTATCACCAGCAGTTTGCCTATCCGCCCGAGACCATGCTGTCGCACAGCTTTTACGAGACACATCCGGCGGAGTTCTTCGACTTTTACCGAACCAAGATGATCGCGCTTAACGCTAAGCCCAACCGCTGCCACACCAAGCTGGCCGAGCTGGAGCGCGTCGGCAAGCTTGATGCCGTGGTGACGCAAAACATCGACGGCTTGCATCAGATGGCGGGCTCGCAGCGCGTGTTTGAGTTGCACGGATCGGTCCATCGCAACATTTGCCAGTCGTGCGGAGCGGTCTATAGCGCCGAGTGGATTTGCTCGCGCGAGCACGAGGACGCCGCGGGCGTGCCCGTGTGCCCCGCGTGCGGTGGTCGCATCAAGCCCGATGTGGTGCTATACGAAGAGCCGCTCGACGAGCATGTGCTGACCGGCGCCGTTGCCGCCATCGCCGCGGCCGATGCCCTCATTGTGGGCGGGACCTCGCTCGTGGTGTATCCGGCGGCGGGCCTTACGCGCTACTTTACCGGCGATACGCTGGCCATTTGCAATCTTGCTCCCACCGATCAAGATGCAAATGCCGACCTGCTGATTTCTTGCGACATCGCGGCCGCGTTTGCGTTCTAGCCCGTGTGCGCGGATACAATAGAAAGACTGATTGCAAAGCGACCCCGCCGCCTGCGCCCGAGCGCGGCGGCGCGGGCATTTGAGGAGGATGTTCATGGCGAACGATAGCAAGACATGGCGGTGCGGAAAGTACGAGCTCAGCTTTGACCGTCCGCGCATCATGGGCGTCCTCAACGTGACGCCCGATTCGTTTAGCGACGGCGGGGAGCACTTCGACCCGGATGCCGCAATCGAGTACGGCCTGGCGATACTCGACGCCGGCGCCGACATCATCGACGTGGGCGGCGAGTCCACGCGCCCTGGTTTTACCCCGGTCAACCCCGACGAGGAGGCTCGCCGCGTGCTGCCCGTGGTGCGCGCGCTGGCCAAAGAGGGTGCCATCGTCTCGATTGACACGCGCCACGTGGCGGTTGCCAAGGCGGCCGTGCGCTGCGGCGCCTCTATTGTCAACGACGTGACGGGCTTCACCGACCCCAAGATGGTCGAGTTTGTTAAGACGAGCGCCTGCGGCGTTATCGTGATGCACGCCGGCGAGGTCGCCGCCCCTGCTCGTACGCACGCGACGGTGCAGCTTGATACCTCGGCTGCGGCGTTTGTTGCCGAGAAGGCACGCGAAGCGGCCGCCGAGGCCGCGCGCGAGGCCGAGAAGCCAGCCCGTCGCCGTCGCGGCAAGTTGCTGGGCGAGTCCAAGGTTGAGACCAAGCTTCCGGGCGGTGTGGTACAGCCCTCGCTGCCGTTTGGCGAATCAGAGCCCACGCCCGAGCCTGTTGCCGAGTCAGAGACGCCGGCTACCGAGCAGGCTGCCCCTGCTGCCGTTGCGCCCGAGGCCGTGCCCGCAGCTACCGAAGTCGCACCAGAGCCCAGCGACCACCTGGCCGCCATGATGCGCCGCAGTGCCCGCCGTGAGGAAGCCTATGTGCCCACCTCGCAGCTCCGCCGCTTTACCCTGCCCGATTCGGCGCCCATCATGCGCCGCGTCATGGGCTTTCTGTCCGACCAGGCCCGCGCGCTCATCCATGCCGGCGTGTCGCGCGACCGCATCTGCATCGATCCCGGTCCGGGCTTTGGCAAGACGGCCAACGAGGATATCGTCATCCAGCGCGAGACCGCTAAGATGGCGTCGCTGGGCTATCCGCTCATGTGCGCCGTGTCGCGCAAGCGCTTTGTGGGCGCCGTCTCGGGCGTGACCGATGCCGCCGCGCGCGATGCCGCCACGTTTGGTGTGTGCCTGGGCGCCATCCAGGCCGGCGCCAACATCGTGCGCGTGCATGACGTTGCGGGCTTTGCGCAGTTCCTGAACGGGTACTGGGCTGTCGCCAAGCCGCAGCCGCGCCGCGCGTTTGTGGCCGTGGGTTCCAACCTGGGGCATCGCTGCGACAACATCCGCGCCGCACGCGACATGATCGCCGAGATTCCACTTACCTGCGTGTCCAACTCCTCCAAGATCTACGAGAGCGAGCCGGCCTACGAGACGCGCCAGGACGCGTTTGCCAACGCCGTCATCGAGATCAAGACCGAGTTGGCGCCGCTGGTGCTGCTCGACGAGCTCATGAAGATCGAGGCCGAGCTGGGCCGCGACCGCTCCAAAAAGGCCAAGGCAAACGGCCCGCGCACCATCGACCTGGACCTGCTGTGGATGGACGGCGAGACCCACGGCGGCAAGAAGCTGCGCCTGCCGCATCCGCTGATCGGCGAGCGCGACTTTGTGCTGGTGCCGCTCGAGGACCTGATGCACGACCCGGCGCGGTTCTTCCGCTACAACGGTGTCGAGGTCAAGGAGCCCGAGGACCGCGTGGGCCATATCGTGGGCGAATTGGGGCGTATGTAGATGATTGAGATGAATGCTGTTGCCGCCGGTACCGAGCTCGACGCGGCGCGTGACGCGGGCCGCGAGGGTGCGTCCGCGGGCCGGTGCGCGTGGAGCGCGGGCGATGCATCGCTGACGTTTTCGCTGGTCGTGCGCCCCGATGTGAACATGCACGCCTTCCACGGTCTGCCGTTTGTGGCCGCAATGGGCATGATGGACGCGCTCGCGGGCACGGCCGCAACGCCGGGCCTGGGGCTTGCCGGCAAGGTGGGCATCCAGTGGCCGAGTGGCATCGTGTGCGGCGCGCCTGCGTTTGAGACGTCGCTCGCGCGCGTCGCCGTCAACGGCGGTGCCGGTGCCGCGGGCATGTTTGCCGCGGTGACGGTGGATATTGAGCGTTCGGCACTGGGCGAGCTCGGCGTGGATATGGGCGACGAGGTACTGGTCGAGGCATTGGGCGCGGCGGTGCTCGCTCGCGTTGACGCCTGGGCGGTTGTTGCCAACACACCACAGGGCGCTGCCGGCCCGCTGGCCCCGGTGCTGGGCGAGTACTTCGATATGGTGCCGCTGCTGGGTCGTCAGGTCGCGGCGGTGTCGCCCAACGGCCTGCCGCTCGCGGTCGGCGTGTTTGCGGGCCTGGACATCTGGGGCCGCGCGACCATCAAGACCGATGCCGGCGAGCAGGAGTTTCCGCCCGAGGCCGTGCGCATTCGCGGGCTGTAACGCGGGGCGCCAGCGCTCAAAGATAACGATGACAACAGAAGCTCTCCTCGGCACTGAACTGCACCCCAAAACTTGGACGGCTTAAATAA
>NZ_QRQC01000016.1 GCF_003475325.1 Collinsella sp. AF33-16
TCGCAATATTCAGCGGTGCTCATGCGGGCAAATACTCAGAATGTCTCGATCTGTAACATCTAGGGTCGTTTTTGGCCTGTAGATGTTACAGATCGAGACAAACCGACGGGCCGCCCCGCCCCATCCACCTGCCGCTACCTGCTGTCTGCCGATTTCCGTTGCACCACTGTGCTCCCATGTCATATCCTCTAGACAACTACGCGGCAACATCGCCGCCGCGCCTACAAGAGAGGAATGTCCATGACCGCACCCGCATCCAAGCTGCTCCAGCCCATTACGGTTGGCCCCCTTGAGCTCAAAAACCGCATTATGTTCCCGCCGCTGACCACCGGCTACGAGGAGCGCGACGGTTCCATCGGCGAGCGCAGCCTGGCTTTTTACGAGCGCCTGGCCCGTGGCGGCGTGAGCTACATCGTCATCGGCGACGTTGCTCCCGTTATGACCGCAAGCCCCACGCCCAAGTTGGCGACCGACGCCCAGATCCCCACGTTTAAGGCGCTGGCTGACGCCGTCCATAAGCACGGCGCCAAGGTCGCGCTGCAGCTGTTCCACCCCGAGTACGACGTGCCCGGCGTCGGCCGCATGGTCATGGGCTCCATGGCCGCCGCCAAGGCCGCGCAGGAGGCCAAGGCCGCCGGCGACGAGGAGACCTTCGCCGCCAAGATGGCCGAGTCCAACGAGATTCGCAAGCAGGCCTACGCCAAGCTGCACCACGACATGCAGCACTTTGTGAACGAGGCCACTGTGGAGCAACTCACCCAGATCAAGGAGGCTATCGCCGCCTCGGCCGCCCGCGCGCAGCAGGCTGGCATCGACGCCATCGAGGTCCACGGCGACCGCCTGGTGGGTTCGCTGTGCTCCGCGATCCTCAACAAGCGTACCGACGAGTACGGTGGCTCGTTCGAGAACCGCGTTCGCTATGCGCTGGAGGTCGTCGCTGCCATTAAGGAAGCCGCACCGCAGCTGATGGTGGAGTACAAGCTCCCTGTGATCATGGAGAACCCCGACGGCACGCCGCGCGGCAAGGGCGGCCTGCAGCCCGACGAGGCCTGCGAGTTCGCCAAGCTGCTCGAGGGCGCGGGCATCGATATGATCCAGGTCGCGCAGGCCAACCACACCGGCAACATGGGAGACACCATTCCGCCCATGGGTGCCATGCCCTACAACTGGACGCTGCCCGTGGCCGAGCGCGTCAAGGCCTTGGTCTCCGTGCCGGTGGCAACCGTCGGCCGCGTGGTTTCGGTCGAGGCCGGCGAGAAGATTCTGGAAGACGGCGCCGCCGACATCATCGCCTATGGCCGCTCGCTCATGTGCGACCCCGACATTGCGCTGAAGGCCGCCACGGGTGAGCCCATTCGCGAGTGCCTCAACTGCAACAAGGGCTGCGTCGACGCGATTCAAAACCGCCAGTACATCTCGTGCGTGCTCAATGCCGAGAACGGCGACGAGGCTACTATCGCCATTAAGCCGGGCGAGGGCGACAAGAAGATCGCCGTGGTGGGCGGCGGCATCGCCGGCCTGGAGGCCGCGCGCGTGGCGGCCAAGCGCGGCTACGACGTGACCGTCTACGAGGCGAGCGATCACCTGGGCGGCCAGATTGTGCTGGCGGCTGCGCCCCCGCGCAAGGACGAGATCATGCGTTCGGTCGAGTATTACGAGAAGATTCTGCCCGGCCTGGGCGTGAAGGTTGAGCTCAACCACGCCGCTAGCCCCGCAGACCTCAACGCCGCCGACGCCGCGATTGTGGCTGTGGGTGCGCACGACGTGGTCATCCCCGTTCCGGGCGCTGACTCGGAGAAGGTCGTCTCGAGCTGGGACGTGCTGGCCGGCAAGGCGGAGCTTACGGGCCGCGTCGCCGTTATCGGCGGCGGCCTGGTGGGCACCGAGACTGCCGAGTACCTGCTGCAGCACGGCTGCGAGGTGGCGATCGTGGAGATGCTCGACAAGATTGCCGCGGGCGAGTCCGAGACCATTCTGCCGCTGATCATGAGCGACTTCGCAGAGCACAACGTGGAGCAGCACGTGAAGACCCGCCTGACCGCCATTACCGACGAGGGCGTGGAGGCCATTCGCACCACCGAGGACGGCGCCGAGGAGCCGGTGAAGATCGCCTGCGATTACGTGGTGATGGCCGTGGGCTCCAAGGCCAACGCGTTTGACCTGGACGGCGTGACGGTGCCCGTGACCTGCGTGGGCGACTGCTCGGGCGAGCGTACCGCCGATATTGCGAGCGCCATTCGCACGGCGTATCACGCGGCCAACGAGCTCTAAGCAAGAAAGCTATCGCGTATTGAGTGGGCGGGGAGTGCCGTATCGGTGCTCCCCGCCTTTTTGCCAATAGAGTGTCCCTGATCAGCGGGTTCAGAAAATCCGAATCTTGAGCACCCGAAAATCCGAATCCTTAGAACATGAAAATCCGAACTATATGAACACGAAAATCCGAATCGCAACTACCCGAAAATCCGAATTTGCTACAGTGGAATAGAAGAATCAGAAAGCAGGACCTGGAAATCTGCGGGGGCGGCTCATGGCAGGCGAGAGGCTACATCGGGACGGATACATCCCACGTATCGTGGATGCGCAAATCGAGCGCTACCTTCGTGTCTTTGGCGCGGTCGAGATTGCGGGCACCAAGTGGTGCGGCAAGACGTGGGCCGCGCTTGAGCACGGGGCGTCCGCCTCGTATGTCGACGAGAATCTCGACCTCGCGCGTGCCGACCCGGCGATGATGTTGCTGGGAGACCGTCCGCATATTATCGATGAGTGGCAGCGCGTTCCCCAAATTTGGGACTACGTTAGACACGAGGTTGACCGCACCCGGGGCACGCGCGGCGCCTATATCCTCACGGGTTCCGCCACGCCTGCGTTTGGCTCAAAGGCGGAGGCGCCCGCGCATAGTGGAGCCGGCCGCATCGGTCGCGTCCGCATGCACCCCATGACACTTGCCGAGACAGGTGAGTCCAACGGCAAGGTGAGCCTGGCGGGCTTGTTTGAGCATCGTTTTGAGCCCTGTCGGTGCAATGGCGATACACCGGGGCTTGTCGAAGCCGCCTGCCGCGGCGGCTGGCCCGAGGCGATCGATATGGTTTCGGCTGACGCCCAGCTCATCGCTCGCGAATATCTCAACACTACGTTTTCGAGCAGCTTCCCGGCGGTTGGTCTCGACCCCGATATTGCTCGTCGAGTCTCCGCATCGATCGCGCGCAATCTGGGACAGGCGACCACGTATAAAACGATTCTTATGGATATGTTCGGTGCCGAGGGGGAACCCGCAGCGTTTGCCGACGAGACCAAGGTGCGCAGGTACCTGGATGCCCTCAAAGGCATGTTCATTCTCGAGGAGGTCCCCGGTTGGGTTCCCGCCGCGCGCGACAAACGACGCTTTACCGTCAAGCCCAAGCGCTATCTGGCAGATCCGAGCCTTGCTTGCGCCTTGCTAGGTATGTCCTTGCAGGCGCTGCTTGCCGACTGGCAGACATTTGGTCTGGTGTTTGAGAATTTGGTCATACGCGATCTTTCGGTCTACGCACGTTCGCTCGACCTGCTGGATAGCACGCCCGTGCGCTATTATCGCGACGATTCGGGCCTTGAATGCGATGCCATCGTGCAGCTAGCCGATGGACGGTGGGCCGCCTTTGAGATTAAGGTGAGCGAAGATAAGGCGAGCGCCGGCGTTGAGAGCCTCAAGCGCGTTCGCAAGAAGGTCTGTGGAAATCTTCGTTCACGCACACGCGAACCGGAGTTTATGGCCGTGATTGTGGGGGTGGGTGAGTACGCCCGCGAGGTCGAGGACGGTATCTACGTGATACCCGTGCGCGCGTTGGGGTGTTAAGGGGCGGCACGCCGTGTGCCCGCTGCCCGGTGCTGCGGATTGGTGCAAGTGGTCAGGTTTGTTTGCACCATGTCCTTGGCATATGGAAGAAGCTGCTATTCGTAATCTTTAAGACATCATTAAGGCTTGCGCTGTGGAGCAAACCGCAGGTCAATGCTATTCTTTTACCTTATCGTATGGTGTTGTATTCTGCCTGAATTCTATGCCTACGAGCAACGGATTGATCGCGACCAAGCGGAAAGGACGGCACGCCCGCTAGCAGGGCAAACGCAAACGATGAGTGGCATGGACCGACATAGCGAGCTCCAGCAGCACAAGACGGCGGCCGAGTACCGCCAAGCTGCCGACGAGCATGTGCGGACCCTCAAGGATTTCTGGAAGGATTTCCTGGTGAGCGGTCTGTTTGTGCTGGCCGCCATCGTTGCCATCTTTGCATGCCTTGCCTGGTTTGCCGCGAACAATCGAGTGAGCGCCACGGGGAGTACGATCGGGGCGAAGGGCCCACGGTTTGTGCTCTCGGGAACGCAGGGCGGCACGGCAGGTAAGTACGACGCCCAGGACAACTACGCGTCGGACAGTACAAGCCTTGCCGTGAACAATCTTTTCAACCTCAATAACATGAGTGCCGATGGCAGTCTTTCTCCGGGGTCGGCGGGCCAGCTTCAGCTCAACGTCAAGCCGCTCTGCAACGACCTGCACGATATTACGGTGGAGATGACCTGGGAGATTTCTGTCCAGACGAGCGTTGCGGGCACGGACTCCGTTGTGGACGCATCGACAAACGAAGAGATCATCAACTCGCTTAAAGATTTGGTGCGCGGTCATATCCTGGTTTTCCAGGGCAAAGACACCTCTGGCTTTTACTCCAATCCGCTGGTTCCCACGACAACCACGGTGACCCAGGACGGAGCGAGCGTCACCGTCATTACGCAGAGCTTTACCATCCCGGCGCGGAGCTTTTGCGCTGAGGGCTCAAATAGCACGACCAAAACCGCAACCAAAACCCTCTACTGGATTTGGCCGGAGCAGTTCAAGAGCTATGTTCGCACGGGCAACGCCGGCTACGGTGGCAACCTTTTCGCTAACACAGGCGACGAGGGGGGATACACAACCCTCGTCGGCGACATCAACAATAACCACGCGCGCTATTTCCGCGCCGATAGCACGAGCGTGCCAGGTCAGGCGCCTAGCGCGGTTCCGCCTGTCGGAGCCGGCATGTCCTCTGCGGATGTGGAAACCTGCGCCAGCTACTACAACAACGCCGACGAGATTATCGGCAAGAACGTCAAGTACATTCGCGTGCGCTTCACCGCCAAGGAGGCGGATAAATAAATGGACGAGCAGCTTAATGCCCGCGAGCAGGGCGATATCAAACACAACGAAGGAGCGGCAAACCCCGGCGGCAACGGGTTCGGCTCGCACGGCGAAGCGCGTCCGGCTGGCCGCATCGAGCGCATCAAGGCTTGGGTGAGCGACCACCGTCGCGAATCCCTGGCCATCGTGGGTCTGGTGGCCGTGCTTCTCGTGTTGCTGGGATTGACGCTCGGATGGTTCGTCGATGCCAATCGCGGCTCCACCGTTGGCAAGATCAAGGAGCCGGCGGAGCTCAAAGTGCTGGGCCCCAACGCTACGGCAACAGAGCAGGTCGATCTGAGCTACAACCCCGAATACGGCGATACCAAGACCGGCAACACGGTGACGCTCAAGCGTGCGTTTTGCGTGCAGACGGGCGGTGACGGTTTTGAGCTGCAACTCGCGAATACGACCAACATTACGGGTCTCACTATTGAGCTGTACAGAGCCGAGAACACGTCTGCGCTCCAGACGCCCGACGTGAGCGGTACCGCAGACGGCAAATCTTATAGCTGGAAAGCAACCGGAGAGAACCTGCTGACGAGCTTCGAATATATCAACAAGGAGAACGACGGTCTGGCAGCCGTGCCGGGCGAGGGCGCAAGCGACCCTACATTCAAGGACTATCAAAACGTCCAGCGCAACGCGCGCCCGCTCTACCGATACAAGAAATTCGGCAAAGGCGACCTCAACGCTAAGACACTCGACAACTCGACTGGCAATGACACGCTTAACTTTATCATCAAGCTTTCGTGGGACGAGAGCGCCAAAGAGACCGACGTGATTTACCTGATCGCGCGCAACACGAGCGGCAAGTAGGAGAGGGGGCGCACATGGAGAAGCAAGAGAAACAGCAGGATGCCGAGCGCGAGCAGCTGGCAAAAAGCAAGAGCCTAGTCAAGAACAAGCTGGTTGTGGCGGCAATCGCACTTATTTGCGCCGTGGCGCTCGTGACGGGTGGCTACTTTACCTATTCCGCCTACACCGCCAACGGATTTCTAAAGTCCGTCGCCGCAACGGGCACTGCGCAGAGCCTATTTGCAAGCGATTTGCTCACGGGCTATATGAGTGCGCCTAGCCCCGACGAGCTCGCCCGTGCCCAGCGCTCCGTTACGGTGTATCCCAACAACGGGCAGTGCAACTTTACCTTTAGCATCTACAACTACTTGCTGGGCAACAGCAACTTCTGCAACGACAAAAATGTGACATACACCTTGACGGTCGAGGGGCACGGGCTCGATGGCGCCACGTGGAGCTATGCGCCCCAGCCCGGTAGCAGCGTCACGCTTCCGGAGAATCAACCTACCAAGAACGACTACACCGTGACCTTCCCCGAGGCTAAGTTGGGACAAGCATACTTTGTGATTAAGGCCACGGTCGTATCGGAGAAGAGCCCCGGCACCGAGCTAGCCTGTCTGGCGGCGAAAGTCGTGCCGTCAAAGAGGGCCGAGGTCAAGACCGCTGCGGTTGAGGGCGCGCTGGTCGATGAGGCTGGCAAGTTTGCTGATTACGCTGCATACAACTACCGCGTGACGGTTACGGGCGCACTGGCAAACGTCACGCTCACGTGGGGGGAGAACGTGGAGATCGACCCGTTCTTTGAGACCAACCATAGCGCGACGGTGGATGCTGCAGCTCGCAAGGCTACGTTCACCATGGAGCCGGGTTCGATGGTCGTCAACTTTTACCGAGCGGACGGCAAAACGCCCGGTGGCTGGGGCGACCTGGACATTAGCGTGAGCGGAACTACTCTGACGGGCGCGACGGAGACTCGATAACTCTGGAAGCGGAGTTTTAGGATAAGAGGTACGGAATCGATGAGAACGGCAAAGCGCATATTCGCAGAGTTCATGACGGTGGTCATGGTGCTCCAAGCATGCTCGCCCACGGTGGCTGCTGTGGCGGCAGGCTGGCAGAACATCTCGAACGAGATTGCTGCCGCATCTGCGAAGGCGTTGGATACTGCCGAGAGCGGCGAGACCAACGGCGATGTCACGATCGGGTCTGGGTCGAGTGATGCCGGCGCCGACAGCGACAGTGCTGGGGATGACGCGGTGAAGGATGACGCTGCAGCAGGCGATACCACCGATAGCGCCACTGGTTCCGATTCCACGGGCGACCAGACGGAAGGCGACGATGCCGCTGACGATGCCGCCGCTGACGACGCCGAGCAAGATGCCGATGATGCGACTTCGGAGGACGCTGATGCCCAGGCGGGTGCGACGATCACGGATTTGAATAAGCTCGTCGAGCTGCTCGAGAAGAACGGCGCGGAAAGCATCGTGCGCAAAGACGACGAGAGCGGAATCCGAAGCCTCGATGTCAAGTCGTCGGAGGCGTTCGCCGTCCTGTCTAACGCCGACGCTTCGCTTTACTATGATGCGCAGATCAAGGTTATCATCACGGGCGATGCGAAGCTCACCGAGTCGGCTAATAACGGCATGTCTTTCCAGGGTCTTGGCAGTGATGAATGTCCGTTTGAAGGCAGGATCTATAGGGACGTTGATAGTCCCGTCGAGCTTACGACTGATCGGACGGTTTTTAATAACCTCAAGCTGTCTGACCAAAACAAAACGGTCAGGATAAAGTGGGTAGGCGCGACTAGCTATAGCGCACCGATGGTCGCTTCGAAGGTCAGCGGTGCGGAAAACGGCGAAGAGAGCAAGACACTCATCGCGTCGGTTGACATCGTGGAACCCGTGAACGTTGATGTGAAGGATGCGACTTCCGCCTTGACGGCACCCCTCCTGGGTGCGACGACGGGCGACCTTGCTGCGAACGTTACCTATAGCCTCACCGATTCTCGAAAGAATCTCAACGCGAATGCGACGGGCAACATTGGCTTGATTGCCAACACGGTCGAGAGCGGGAGCTTGACGGTTGAGTCCGTCACGTTCCCCAACGATCTGACCTCAGGCGGAGCCGTCAAAACGAGCTCTGGCAACGCTGGCCTGCTCGTAGGCGAAGTCAAGGACGGTGCGACCCTGAGCATTGGCACTCTGGCAAACGTTCCCACCGCCACCGTCCAGTCTACGAACGGCTCCGCCGGTGGCGTTGTAGGACTCGTTGGCTCGAGCACGGGTGCCATGGTCAACGTCGCGAAAGCTCTCGACCTACACGCGCTCACCGTCAAGGGCACAACTGCCAGCGGCGGTTTTATTGGTAAAGCGACCGTGCTCACACTGGGCGCGGATAATAAGCAGATTGGGTGTCCTCTAAATATTGGCGACGAGAACAGCGCTTGCTCTGGTGGCGTTATCGGCGACGTGAGCTTTGCGCAAGGATTTGCCGTTACGTCCAATATGTTCGACCTGGGCGACCTTGTGACTCTTGGTGCGTCGCAGCGCGCCGGCGCTCTTTTTGGCATGGCCGATATCTCTAATGGAGACATCGTGGTGCAAGGCGGGACGTATAAGAGCAAACTCGCCTTACCAGAAGATGTTAGTGTCAACGGCAGCTACGGCGGCCTTGTCGGCAAGGTGTTCGCGACGAAAACGGACGACGACGGCGCTTTGCGCGCCTTTGTTGTTGAAAAGGATGCAGATAATAAGAATACGTGCTCAATTGAGTTTGACCTTGCGAGCAAGTTGTCCGACGCAGGCGGCGTTGTTGGCTATGTTGGCGATAGCGCAAATCCTAACTCGCAGCCCGTTGCCGTTGTCTTCAACGGCGTGACGGTTGCGTGCAAGGGAGATGCTTCGGCGCGAACGGGTACCGGAAAGTTCGGTGGCGCCGTGGGCGTTGTCGATACGCGCAATGTCCTTGACGTGCGAGATTTCAAACTTACAAGCGACAATCCTATCGGTAAGGCGCAAAGCAACCGTGCCGCGGGAATTGCGGGATCCGCGTGGAATGCTGTAATCAAATTCAGCGGCATCACGGATCTGTCGGGCGCAAGTTTTGCCGAGAACGCCACGACGGGTCAGCTCGTATACGAGAACCACAACGCGCTGATCTTCGCTGCCGGCAATGGCTCTAATGGTGATCTGGGAGACAAGGGCGCTGCGGTCTGGACCTTCAAGCGTAGCAACTCAGCCTCAAAGACGGACGACATCGCGACCTACGGTGAAGTTGTTCGTCTGGGCGGCGACTTCATTAAGCTTGATGTGGACACTCATAAGTTGACCTTGCCGGATTCGCTGACGGCAGCTAACGGTGCCTACGCCCTAACCACAGCTGAGGATTTCGCCAAGCTTGCGATTACCTGGCAAACCAACGGCTACTACTCGATGGTTGACGGCGTTACCGAAAACAACCTTAACGGCTTGCAGTCCTCGACCATTACGGTGAACGGCACTATTGATCTCAAGGGCACGGGCCTGACGGGTTTCACGCAGGATCGTGCAGACGGCTCGCAAGTTTTCTCGGGAACGTTGAACGGTGGCGGCACAATCAATCTTGCCGTCGGCGAGGCGTACGGCAAGCGTGGTGAAGACGTGCTCGACGGCAATAACACGAGCAACGGCAACGGCAAAATCTACCGCCACGGCCGCTTGGGCTTGTTCGCGGCCGTCAACGGTGCAACCATCTCCAACGTCACAATCGCTGGCTCCATGAAGTTCGATAACGGTTCGGCTATCGATGCCGGGTCGCTTGCGTGTGCCATCGTCGGCAACCTGTCATTGTCTGGCGTAACGTGCAAAACGAATATCGCGTGCGATGATACGTTTGCCAATGACGTGAACATTGGCGGTATTGCGGGCAGCGTGCTGGCGGCTTCTACGGTTGCGTTTAAGGATAACAGCAAGGCTCAAGCGACCATCGCTGCAACTAAAACGCTTAACGGCAATAGTCGCATTGGCGGCGCCATTGGTTATGCGGGCGATTATGGCTCGTCATTCAATGTTGCGGGCCTCGAAGTCGCCGGATCAATCGAAACTGGCGATTGCGCCGGCGGCAAGATTGCCCAAGTCGGTGGTCTTATCGGCTGCATCGCACAGAGTACCTACAATGCAGGGACAATAGCCAACTCAGCTGATAAGTACGTGAACATTTCGGGCCTTTCGTTCAATTCATTCGAAATGAAAGTCGGCAGGAACGGCGATAAGCTCAATGGCACGGGTGGTTTCTTGGGTTATAGCTGGGGCAACGCGGTCGTAACTATCGGAGATGAGAGCATTAACAAGAATGAAAACTCTTATGCTCTGAAAACGACCAACGCTTCTATAACCGCGACTGCGGATGATTCCAAGGAACTCGGTGGTCTTGTATACGCCGCGAGCGGCCACTGGATTATCAACAACTATGCCATCGATCTCTCGGGCACAACCATTAATGCGGGCGCCGCTCAGACGCTCGGCGTTCTAGTTTGCCGCGGCTGCAAGGTGGATGATAAGACGACATATGGCGTCGAGAGCTACCTAGGCCTGTACTTGGAGGACAGGGCTTATTGGGATACCGCCTATAGGGTGCCCACCGGCGAGGGGGCCATCGTTGCGTCGGGCGTAACGTCCTTCGATGAATGGGTTGGCAGCGGTGTAAAACCAAACAACGGCAGCAAGCTCATGGACGCCGACTGGAACACGGTCGTTTCGCTACACACACAGAAAAACAAGCTGGACATGGACGGCGATTCCACAAAAGACAACAGCTACCATAATCGCTCGTCTTTCGGTCGAAGCCAGAATACGAACGGCAATACCCGCTACTTCTACAACCTCGACATAGCCTCTAAGAATTGTGAAGGCGGCTTTAGTGGCAGTCAAATCGATACAGCGGAAAAGCT
Source organism: Collinsella sp. AF33-16 (assembly GCF_003475325.1). Taxonomy (GTDB): domain Bacteria; phylum Actinomycetota; class Coriobacteriia; order Coriobacteriales; family Coriobacteriaceae; genus Collinsella. Next base: position 10,911 of record NZ_QRQC01000016.1, read on the forward strand.
GCTCTTATGGTCTGCTTACCGTTATGCTCCCGAAGGTATTCGTTCGACAATCGTTCCCAATGGCACGACAGGGCTCGATGATTCCATAACCATAACGGGTACAATCGATTTGGCCGGCTACAGCTATTATCCCACTCAGCCGAGCGGAGAGGTGACGGTTGAGAATGCGACCATTACCTTCTGTTACTCCAAGATCAAGGCCGAGCAGAATGGCAACAAGCTAAATTCCGATGCTACCCAGCACGAGAACATGCACTGCGGTCTTTTTCGAACGGTGGCAAACGGCGATCTCACAGTAAAAAACGTCACTTTGCGTGGTACTGTTGGGCCCGTTATTAATGACGGAAAGAGCTCTGAAGACACTGATGGAGCAAGCGGAAGCTCTTCTGGCGCGCTCGTGTGCCGCTACGTGTATGGGTCCAGCGACGGCAATGGCACCAAGATTAGAAAGATCTCAATTGATGGTCTTACGCTCAACAATCTGATTGTCGACGGCGCCAACAGCGCCACGGATGCTAACGCCTATATGCCTCTGCTCATCAACGAGATGCAGAAGTACGTGAGCCTGAACGCGAAGAATATCAAGACTACTGGGTACACGAGTGACACCAAGGCGGCTACGTCGCTGTTCGGAAAGCTTGGTGTAGGCAGTGAGGCCGATCAGGTGACGGCAAAGTTTGAGCAAATCAGCTTGCCCAGCCAAAAGAACAAAACGATCTTCACCCATGCGAGCCTGCTGGAGAGTTTTGGCTACGGAAGCACGAGCACGGGCTCTGCGGACTACACCTTTACTAAGGCCGATGCCGATGCCGATGCAGGCAAGGTGACATACGGATCTGAGATTGATGGGAGTACGGAGTACCCGGGCAAGCAGCTTTGGTATTACGACGAAGCGACGTATGGTGCCGTGAGCGGCTATGTGACGGTTGATGGTAAGAAGGACGGTGACGTCAGGCCTTGGTTTGGTGGCTATCTTCCTTATGTTTATAAGGGAAAGGCCACCGAGAGCGGCGTCCAATATCATGAAATTAAAGTCAACCAGCGCATTCCAAAGCTGGTAGAGGGATGCGGCACATATGGCGATCCGTATGCCGTTAAGGACGCGACTGAGATGAACGCCATCGCCAACTACATCAACAACCAAACTGCGCTCGACGGTTGGGAGGTCACCATTGCCGTCAACCAGAGTACGCTCTGTACTCGCCGCAGCGACAATAAAACCGACAATGAGGTTACGTACGTCTATAAGCAGGCGAAAGACACTGGGAAGAAGTGGGAAAAGAAGACCGGCGACACCACAGATCCTTCGGCCACACTTTCCGACGAGATGATGCACCGCTATATCCAAAGCGCGTACTACAGTATTGAACCTACCGGGGGTAATACGATCACCCTCGACGGCGCATCGTTTGGCGGTTTTGGCAACAAAGCCAACCCGTTCCGTGGCGTCATCGTTGGCAACCCTAAAGGTGATAAAAAGGCAACCATCAAGATAGAGAATAACGAGGGTTCGCTTCGCGGCCTTATTCCCTATAGTTACGGCAGCGTGGTGCGCGATCTGAATATTCGCTATGTGAACGCGTCGGCGACTATTACTTATTCTGCCAAGGATGCCGACGGTGTTCCGACGTCGTTCTTCGGTGGCGTTATCGGCTGCATCCTTGGCGGCGATAACATTATCGACGGTGTGGCCGTGAATGGGACAACGCCCGATAACTCCACAACCGGCTTTACGGTTGCTGGTGGCGGAACTAAGCCACATCTTGTTCCCATCGGCGGTTACGTTGGTGCCATTGCGGGCGGCGGTGTGATCTTCCGCAATATGTCAGGGACGTCTTGGCGCGCTGGAACCAGCGACAAGTCTCAGGGTCTTGGAACGGGCAACTTCCGGCAGTACGACAATCCCTACGTTGGTCGTGTGATTGATGGCTATGCCTTTAGCGAGGGCTGCAAAGTCGAAAACGGTAACGCTAACTACAAGATCAACGAGCTCACAAACAAGGGAGCTGCCTGCGTCACTACCACGGGCACCGACAACAAGTATATCGGCACTGATGCCGAGGCACCCGTGACCACGGTGGAAAACGCCCAGGGCCTTTTGGTGCTCTCGGCCATCATTAGCTCGGGTGCGGGTGCTGGAGCGGCACATACTGACTACGCTAATTATGGCGTGTTCCGCGGCTCCAAGGCGTACTGGGGCAGCGATAAGCAGGACCCGGCGATAAACGGCTACCTGTTTGGCAACAAGGAATATGGTAAGGTGCGAAATGCCAGCTACGACTGCGTGGGCAAGCCTGCGAGCGCTTCCGGCGATTTCGAAACCGCCAAAAACGATGACCAGAAGGCCCCGGGCAAACAGGGGTGGCACGGCCCGCTCAACCATGATGACGATGTAAATTCGCCCTACCTGGTGGCGTCCTACGCTGCCGACTACCAAACGGGCTACGTGTGCGCGTCGAAATCGATCGGCATGAGCCTGGAGTTCAAGGAAAATGCCACCTATGATATGACTGGCTACGGCACGGGATACGTGGGTCTCAGCGGCCGTTACTATTCCAATGCTTGCAGCTCGAACGAGGCGTCCACCGATCGCGACCGCATCACGCCGCACGTGGCAACGATCGACGGCAACGGGGCCACCATCACGGTGGGCACCAAAGATGCCACTTACGGCGTCGTCGAATATGCCGATGACGACTATAAGGTCTCGGGCGTGGGCGGCCTATTCAGCACCGTGATGTTCACCTCAACCAATGTGGGGCAGAGCGTCACCGCGAATGACGGCGCTCAGGTCAAAGACCTCACCTTTAGTAACTGCAACGTATCGCTCACGTACAAAGACGCCAACGGTAGCATTGCCTCGGGACCGGCATCGAACGACCTCATCGGCACCGGCCTTTTGGCGGGCGCAACGGCCAACTACGACGGCAACACGCGTGGCGTCTACCGCAACGTACAGATGAAGAACTGCACCGTGTTGGGCGCAAAGAGCGTAGGAGGGCTTCTTGGCAGCTCGGGCCGTACCAGCCGAAGGACGGATAACGACGTGACCTATATGGTCAATTTCGGCTCCGGCACGCAGGCGCCCGCGAATCTCTGTGACTGCTCATACACTGGCCTTAGCGTCACGGGCGAGAAGTACGTTGGCGGCTATGTGGGTGCGATCGCCTCGCCGTGCGGCGTGTGGACAACCGCGGCCACAGGGGTATACGAGAAGACTATTGGCAAAAACTCGACCATAACCGCCACGGGTGCAACACCCTACGTGGGCGGCGTGTTCGGTTATACCTCCAGTAACGTATCGGTGAACACCAAAATTGGCATCACGGAAGCCGTCGCATCGAGCACGGCAGTCATCTCTGGGGTAAATGTACTCGCCACCGGGTCGAACACCGATAAGTACATGGGCGCCGGCGGTGTGGTCGGAAGCGCCTATAGAGGCGTTATTTCTATAAGCAACGTGCGCATTGATGCCGGAGGCGATGCCAAGAGCGCCATCATCGGCGATGCCACCGGAACGAACAATAGCATCCGTAATGCGGGCGGCTTGATTGGCGAGGTCACGAGCAGTGGCAGCCCCAACACGTACTGGTTTGAGGGCTGTAGCGTCGAGAATATCAACATTGCCGGCACCGACCAATGCTCGGGCGGACTTATCGGCTACTACTTCAGCAATGTGAACATAGCCTGCAACAATATCGCGATTGAGAGCGCCACGATCAAGGGCAGGTGGAGCGGCGGTCTACTTGGCGCGATTAACAGCGGTGCCGACGTCATCAACGTCACCAACACAAAGGTATCTAACACAACGTTTGGCGGAACCTCCAACGGCGGCATTGCGGGCGACGGACGCGGCCAGTTCCATCTGGTAAACGTGCTCATGGACAGCAATACCTACAAATTGGGCTCTAAGCAGGGCGTGCTCTTAGGCGAGGTTGACACAAACGGCTATAGCCTCTCCGCAGCGGGCGTGAACGTAAAGCTCGGCAACGGCAAGACCACGCGTGATCTGCCGCCGATGGTTTACACGACCAATGCGGCCGCCGTAAACATGAAGTCGTATATCGCGTTTGGTGACTATAACGACACACTGGAAGCACCTGACAAGGGGATCACGCTCTACGGCGCGGACAATACCGCCACCACGGCAGCGAGCCCGTATGTGACCACGAGCCCCGTAAGCACGCTGGCGGCGCGTGCCTCCGACAACGACACCACCGATCGCTACCTGTTTGGCGACGGCGCCACCATCGACACCGCGGCGACCGTCCAGAGCGAGGCAGGCACCGGTGTTGCCGATCGCTACACCTACACGAATATCGGCGGCATTAATGACAACGGCGCCTATCAAAATAAGTCGAGCTACGATGCCTCATCCGTGGCCAGTAAGTTCAATTCGAATAATGATACAAGCAGCAACCAAGCCACAGCGGATTTCCCCGTTTTGGTGATCTCTGGCAACGACAACACGACGGTCAAGAGCTATCTAAACATCGTCACGAACGGCGGCTTCTCCGATGCCTGCAGATTGAATAACGAGAATGGCACCAATCCGCACGTGACGGCCAAAGCAGAGGTTTTCCAACTCAAGGACGGTGTGTTCGTTAAAGACGGTGACGCGTCGAACAATCCCACGCTTCGCGTAGTGAACAATGGCAAGAACAATATGTCGTTTAGCCCAAGCTCCGATTGGGACAACGGCAAAGGTCGCTTTACGCTCCTGACCGTTACCTTTACCGAGGCGGGTCAGAGCTACAACGTTCAGGTGCCGATCATCGTTAAGCGCAAGCTCGAGATCGATTTCACTGCAACGTATGATTACGGCACTCAATTTAAAGAAAAAGACTACGCTAACCTTGGAAAAGATGCACACGTGCTTACGAGCTTTGGCGAGCCGATGACGGGTCTGCTTACCTGGACATACAATTCTGCCAATGGGAAGGAAGTCGACTTTGGCTGGGACAGCTATATGGCTGCTGGCGGCTCGATGAAGGGGCTCGGCAAGAGTATCCTCTTCAATGGTGCCGACGGAAGGTTGCCCCAGGGCACCCAGCTTACGCTCATCGATGCGAACGTTGATGGCAAGGCCGGTGGCAGAGAGTATCACTATACGGTGGGCGAAGGCGGAGCAACGAGCGTTTCCCTGAGCGGAAACGACGGCTTTAAGGATTCTGCGGGCAATCCATATCAGGAGCGATGGCTGAGCGAGATCTTGGGTGTGTCGGCCACGCAGGATGGCGCCGGCACATGGACCGTGTGTGATAACGAGGCAGAGGCGACCGCTAAAGCGAAACTCGATGGCAAGTGGACGCTGTTTAAGGTTGCGGGTGCTGACGTTCCCAGCAACAGTCGCTATACGCTAAAGGTACCCAAGGAGAAGGATACCGGCAGAGAGAAGCGTGCATCGGAGAGCGTCTACCTAGTTGTCAACGTGCCCAAGTCGGGCGACGGCGTGACGCAAGCTAGTATCAACGGTTTTACGGCTTCGTCTATTGACTCGAATTCTTCGGGTGGCCGCATATCTTGGAATCTGCATCATGTTTTACGCACCGATGGCAGCGACGATATTCAAAACAGTACGGCATCGACATACAGCATCTTGTCCAATTATGAGCAGAATGTAGTCGACAAAAAAGATGGGGCGTGCATTCCGGTTTCGAAGTCGGAGGACGGTGCCGCCTACGTTCTTTCTCTCGATGTCATGGATACGGTTACGTTTAGCCCGAGCCAATACTATACAGAGAGCGACCATCTGTTCTATCAGCTCGATACATCGCTGTGTCGCTATGGCGCCAACAACAACCTAATGGGAGTAAGCAGTTTCCCGAGCGGAACTTCGGCAATTGCGAAGTTCTATGTTGCCATCGGCAATCAGAACTACAGGTGGAGTGGCAGCGATTGGGAGCCGTATGACGCTTCGACGCCTGCGTTTACACAGATTGTGACGGATACGGGTGATGACTCACTGAGGCTCACGCTCGACCATGACCTTGCCGGAATCCGCAAGCGTGCAGCGGGCGGATCCTTTACCGTGCGTACGGTAGTGGAAGAGATTCGCCTTACGCCGGACGGCTGCAACAAGGTTATCTCCCTGTCCAAGCAGTCTGGCGAGGACGCCTGTACCAAGATGTCCTATACCGCCAAGCTTTCGACGCGTAAGGAAGGCCTTAATACCTCGAGCCTGACGCAGACGAAGCGCGGTAACGTCGGGTACTATCGCATGGACACGGGTGATACGACCATTACGCTTTCTGCGCCAGATAAGTCGCAGCTTGGCATTAACGTGGACGACCTGCGTCCGATCGCGAATGGCACGATTGGTCTGGGTGCCACGTATGAACTGGGTGGACTCAGCAACGCCGCCGAGGCAATTGCGAACGCAGACTCTGTTGTGTACACGCTCTCGCTTCAGCGCCGCGGAACCGACGGCACGTATGAGAGCGTAACGGATGATATCTCAAACTACGTAACAGTGACGGAGAGTAAGCTTGCCGCGGTCGCTCCCTCCGGTAGCACGATCACCTTCACTGACTCGAAGGAGAACGGCAAGTTCAAAACGAAGAACGGTAATACGACGTTTAGCCTGCCCTTTACCGTTAAGGTCAACACGCAGGTTGAACAGCGTGAGCAGTTCTACGCGAACTATCGCTTGGTGATGACAGCGAGCCTGGTTAAGGGTGACGTGGCGAGCGCAACGCCTCAATCGCCCGACTATGTGACCTATACGCTCACGAGGGTGAACCTCAACGGCATCGACCACTAGTTCCGAAGCCAACTGGCTTCGCAAAGGGGGCGGCAACCACCCGGTTGCCGCCCCTTTTCTTGTTCTCCTGGCCTGCTGCTGCCCCAGCTTCCCACCTAGCTTTCCAGCTTTCCACCTTAGGTGGTAAGTTAAGTGGAAAGCTGGAAAGCTAGGTGGAAAGCTGGAAAGTAAGTGGAAAGTTGACATGTAGGTGCGGGCTGAAGAGGGGTTAATAATTACACAAACCATACCAGCCAAACAAAAAGATACCAATCTGGTTGGTAAAACACCGTCAATGAGCCGCGAGCTAACTAGCTGCGTAAATAAAACCTAAAGAACTGTTGCAAATTAATGGCAAATGCCCAGATGCCGCCGTGCGATTTTCAATTAACTGTTACGCGCAAACAGCAAAATGCTACTATCTAACATGCACGTAAGAAAGCAGATTAACGGTTAAGGCTAAGAAGTGGCAGGTATGTCGGAAGCAACAAGGACTCGCACGCATGCGCCCGAGGTTAGGCAGCGCGCCGTCGAGGTCCTCCAAGAAGGGGTCGGTCATCGCGCCCTCGCCGCGGAGCTCGGCATTCCCCAGGCCACGGCTCGTCAGTGGGCCCGCGCATATGCCGTGGGCGGTGCCGACGCCGTTCTCAACGCCGGTTCGCATCATCACACCTATTCGTACGAAGTTAAGCTCGCCGTGGTCAAGGACCGCTTGGAAAACGGCTTAACGGTTCGCGAGGCCATGATCAAGCACAAGATTCCTAGCGAGTCTTCGGTCAAGGCTTGGTGCCGTCAGTACCGCGAGAGCGGTGAGTCCGCACTGGTCGATAAGCCGCGCGGTCGCAAGCCGCGCGTTAAAAAGGCGGAATAGCAAACGGGATGGTGCACCCACAGGGGCGCATTTTTCTTGCCGCCCCTCTGCTCCAATGCGGGCGTGCCCTTACCCCGTACGCCTAAAACTCCCCAGTTGACCGAAAACCCGCCGCCGCTACTCCTCAATTGAGCTATAACGTTAAACAATTGCAGCGTTTTAGCATGGGGGAGTGATGGTATGACGCTACTGTATTTCCTTACCCTGTTTCCGCTGGTACCGGCGCTGGGCATGCTGCTCGCGCGCGGTGACCGCGCCCGCGATGCGGCGGGGCTCATAGGCTCCGGCATTATTATGGCGGTGACAGTTGTAGTCGCCGTCATGTTTTTTGGCACGGGTCCGCAGAGCTTTGAGGTTGCCCCCGGCACCTCGCATGTGCTCTCGATCATCAGTTCCGTTATCGACGTCATCCTGTGCGCTGTCATCCTGTACAACGCGTACAAATATAGGAACGCGCTCACCACGGTGCTCGGCATAGTCCAGCTGGTGGGCTCGCTCGCCTTTGCAGCCATGACGCTGCCCGCGGCCGAAGCCGTCACGGCAACGCCACTCTACCTGGACTACATGAGCGTGATCATGGTCCTCGCCGTCGGCATCGTTGGCAGTCTAATCTGCTTGTATGCCCTGGGCTACATGAAGGACTTCCAGGCCCATGACGAGCACGAGGCCGCGCTGCGCGGGCAGACCGCGCCCGACCGTCGCCCGCAGTTCCTGGCGCTCATGTTCCTGTTCCTCTCGGCCATGTTCGTCATCGTGACGAGCGACAACCTTGAGTGGCTGTTCTGCGGCTGGGAAATCACCACCGTGTGTTCGTTCCTTATGATTGGCTACACGCGTACGCCCGAGGCCATCAAGAACGCCTTTACCCAAATCATCCTCAACATGCTGGGCGGCATCGCGTTTTTGGCCGGACTTATGTATCTGCACGTTAACGGCATGCCGCTGACCATCTCGGGCATGATCGAGCTTTCCGGCACCGGAACCGCGCAGTCCGCGCTGCTGGTGATGCCGGTCATCCTGTTGTCGCTCGCCGCGCTCACCAAGGCCGCACAGATGCCGTTCCACACTTGGCTGTTGGGTGCCATGGTTGCACCCACTCCCACGAGCGCCCTGCTGCACTCGTCAACCATGGTCAAAGCCGGCGTGTTCCTGATGGTCAAGCTGAGCCCACTCTATGCCATCTACCCCGTGACCGGCTTTATGGTCACGAGTGTGGGTGCCATCACGTTTTTGCTCGCTGCACTCATGGCCATCTCGCAGAGCAACGCCAAACGCGTGCTCGCGTACTCCACCATTTCCAACTTGGGCCTCATCAGTGCCTGCTTGGGTGTCGGCGCGCCCGAGGCCGTATGGGCGGCCATCTTCCTGATCTTGTTCCACACGGTGGCCAAGTCGCTGCTGTTCCTGTGCGTGGGCACGGCCGAGCATCATATCGGCAGCCGCAATATCGAGGACATGGACGGCATGTTCAGCCGCATGCCGCACCTGACGCGTCTGATGATGCTGGGCATTATGGGCATGTTTGTGGCGCCGTTTGGCATGCTCGTGTCCAAGTGGGGCGCCCTGGTGGCGTTTGCGCAGACCGGCAACGTGCTCATGATCATGGTGCTTGCCTTTGGCTCGGCCGCGACGTTTTACTTCTGGGGCAAGTGGCTTGCCAAGCTTTCGGGCGTCGACCCCACGGCTCAAAACGTTGAGGTCAATGTCCATAAGACCGAATGGATGGCCCTCAACACCATCGCCGCGCTGCTGATTCTGTGCTGCGTGGCGTTTCCGGTTATCTCGAGCGGTCTGGTGTCGCCTTACTTGGCCATGGTGTTTGGCCGCGTGCCGTACGTTATTGGCAAGGACGCCATGTATCTGATGGTGGTTATCGTGGCTTTTATCGCCGTGGTGCTGCTGACGTCATTCCGCGTGAGCAACAAACCGCACGTCAACGTGTACCTTTCGGGCGTGGGAACCGACAAATATCGCCATTTCCGCGGCTCGATGGGACACGAGGTGAAGGCCGAAAAGCGCAATTGGTACTCGGAGGACGCCCTTGGCGAGAAGCGTATTGGCCCCGCGGGTAGCGTCGTATGCTGCAGCATTATCTTGTTTGCGCTGCTGTGTTGCGCATGGATTGGGCCCGAGCGGCTTGCCATGAGCGCGCCCTCGGTGCTGCGCGGCAAGTATTTCGAAGGTTCGGGCGTCGTGGGCATCTTTATTGGCACCGTGGCGTTTGCCTTGCTGGCGCCGCTTGCGGGCGGCTTGATCGACGGCATCGACCGCAAACTTTCGGCTCGCATGCAGGGCCGCGTGGGCCCGCGCCTGCTGCAGCCCTTCTACGACGTTGCCAAGCTGCTGCGCAAGGCCCCTGCCAGCGTAAACACCATGGACGATACCTATATGGCGTGCGCGCTCATCTTTACCGTCGTGGGCGGCGGCATCTTTGTGTCGGGCTCCAACACGCTGCTGTGCGCTTTTATGGTTACGCTCGCCGCGATCTTTGTGGTGCTGGCGTCCGCCTCGACGCAAAGCCCGTTTGCCCAGGTCGGTGCCGACCGCGAGTTGCTGCAGGTCATGAGCTACGAGCCCGCCGTTCTGCTGATGAGCGTGGGCCTGTACCTTGCCACCGATAGCTTTGATTCCATCGCCGTGACCGGACAGTCGGCGCCCATCATCGTGTACAGCGCGCCCATTTTCTTGGCGCTGCTTGCGGTGCTCACCATCAAGCTACGCAAGTCGCCGTTCGACCTTTCGTACTCGCATCACGCGCATCAGGAGATTGTCCAGGGCGTCGCCACCGAGATGAGCGGCGGCACGCTGGCCAAGATGACCCTTATGCACTGGTGTGAGACCGTGCTGTTTTTGATGTGGGTGGGCATGTTCTTTGTTTGGGACAACCCGGTGAGCTGGGTCGTAGCCCTGGTCGTGATGGCCGCGACGTATTTTGTCGAGGTGCTGATCGACAACACCTTCGCACGCAGCACCTGGCGCAGCTGCTTTAAGCTCGGCTGGGGCGTGGCGCTGGTGTTTGGCCTGCTCAACCTTATGCCCATCCTCGTCGACGTGTTTATTTAGGAGGCGGCATCCATGGATCATAAAATGTCGCGCTCGCCGTGGGTTATTCATTACGACGGCTCGAGCTGCAACGGATGCGATATCGAGGTGCTGGCCTCGCTCACGCCGCTGTTCGATGCGGAGCGCTTTGGCGTGGTCAACACCGGCAACCCCAAGCATGCGGATATCTTTTTGGTGACGGGGTCGGTCAATGCCCAGAACCTGCCCGTCGTGCGTCAGATTTACAACCAGATGCTCGAGCCCAAGTGCGTGGTGGCCTGCGGTATCTGCGCATGCTCGGGCGGCGTATTCCGCGATGCCTACAACGTGATCGGCGGCGTGGACCGCGCGATTCCCGTGGACGTGTACGCGCCCGGGTGCGCCATTCGCCCCGAGACGGTGATCGATGCCATCGTGGAGGCGTGCGGCATCCTGGACCAGAAGGAGACCGTGTTGCGCGCCGGTGGCGATCCGCTCACCGTGGGCGGTGCCGCTACCTGGGACGGTGGCGTTGAGCTGGGCGAGGACGGGTTTGTGGCTGCGGGGGCCGGGACTGACGGTGCCGGTGACGCGCCTGCCGGGAAGCCTGCTGCGCCCGCCGCTGGCGACGCACCTGTTGAGACGCCCGCCGCTGCAAAGGAGGCCGAGTAATGCAAAAGGCTATCTATACCACCGTCGGGATCGACAAGCTCCTGTCGCATGTCCAGGCGCTCAAGGGCGTCGGCGCGCGCTTTGTGCAAATGCATGCCGAGCGCAACGTCGACGACGGCTCGTATCGCTTGGTCTATACGTTTATCAACGTCCGTGCTGCTCAGGAGCATATTGCGCAGGACTGCAGCTATGCGATCGAGAACCTGGTGGTCGAGGGCATCGACCAGTACCAGGAGATTCCGTCCATCAGCTCGTATTACCCCGCGGTGTTCCCGTTTGAAAATGAGGCCCACGACCTGTTTGGTCTTGCCATCACCGACATGCAGATCGACTTTAAGGGCTTTTTCTACCAGGTCTCGACTGCCGAACCCATGAGCGTCATCACGCCCGAGGTGAAGGCTGCGCGCGAGAAGGCCATGAAAGTCCGCGCGGCCGCCGAGGCCAAGGCGCGCAAGGCCGCGGCCGAGAAGGCCGCCGCGGCTGCGGCTGCTGCGGGGGAGGGTGCCGCGGGTGCCGGCGATGCTGCGGGCACTGCCGCTGCTCAGCCCGCTGCTGCTGCCGGCTCCGATGCCCAGCATGACGATGCCGCTGCGAAGGCCGCGCTCAAGGCCGCCGAGATGGAGGCAAAGCTCGCCGCCATGGATCCCGAGAAAGCGGCCAAGGTCCGTGCGGCGCTTGCCGCCAAGGCCGCCCGCGACAAGCAGAAAAAGGAGGCGTAAGGTCCATGGCTCATCGCTCCGTAATTCCGTTTGGCCCGCAGCACCCGGTGCTGCCCGAGCCGCTTCATCTGGACCTGGTGATCGAGGACGACCGCGTCATCGAGGCAATTCCGCAGATCGGCTTTGTGCACCGCGGACTCGAGAAGCTCACCGAAAAGCGCGACATGCACCAGTTTGGCTACATCGCCGAGCGCATCTGCGGCATTTGCGCCGTGGGCCACAGCTACGGCTATGCCAGCGCCTGCGAGCGCATGCTCGACATCGAGGTGCCCGGCCGCGTGCAGTATATCCGCACTATTTTGCACGAGCTTTCGCGCATCCACTCGCACCTGCTGTGGCTGGGCCTGCTCGCCGATGCCTTTGGCTTCGAGGCGCTGTTCTATCGGTCGTGGACCCTGCGCGAGCAGATTCTCAAGATCTTCGAGAGCACGTGCGGTGGCCGCGTGATCCTTTCGATTAACGAGATCGGCGGCCTAAAGCACGACATTGAGGACTCCGAGCTGGCTGGCATTGTCCAGACGCTCGATGCCATGCGTCCCGACTACGAGGCCCTGGTGCATACGTTTTTGGACGACGTCAGCTGTGGCGAGCGCCTGCATGGCGTGGGCGTGATCAGCAAGAAGGACGCGCTGGATCTGTCGATGGTCGGCCCGTTTGGGCGCGCCTCGGGCGTGGACTACGACGTGCGCATGTTTAGCGACGGTGCCTATGCGGACCTGGCTGCGTTTGAGCCGGTTGTCGCCACCGATGGCGATTGCTATGCCCGCTGCCAGGTGCGCTGTGCCGAGGTCACGCAGGCCATGGACATCATTAAGGAGCTTGTGGGCAAGATTCCGCACGACGGGATCGGCGGGCGCACCAAGCTTACGCCGGCCGACGGCGCACGCGGCGAGGTTGTGATTGAGCAGCCGCGCGGCGAGGCGTATTACTATGTGCGCGGTAACGGCACCAAGAACCTGGACCGCTTCCGCGTGCGCACGCCGACGTCGCAGAACCTGGCGGGCCTGACACATGCGCTGCAGGGCGTGCTCCTTGCCAACGTGCCCATGATTATCCTGACCATCGACCCCTGCATTAGCTGCACGGAAAGGTAGGCGCGGCATGAGTTTGCTGACATTTGCCAAGACGGCCTTGGGCTCTATGGTCAAGCAGCCGGTAACGGTGTGCTATCCGCAGGAGAAGCTCGCGGCACCCGAGCGCTTGCGCGGGCATATCGTCAACGACATGGACGCGTGCATCTGCTGCGGCATGTGTGCGCGTCGCTGTCCGGCGGGCGCGCTCGCAGTCGATCGCAAGGGTGGAACGTGGTCGATCGACCCGTATGCCTGCGTGGTGTGCGGTGAGTGCATCGAGAGCTGCCCCAAGCACTGCCTGACTATGGACACCGCCCGCACCCCAGTCGCAGCGGACAAGACTCCCACAGTAGAAACCAAGCCGGAGTAGCGCAGGGGTAGAACTGGAATAGGGGCCGGCGGGGCAAAAATGCCCCGCCGGCCCCGCGCGTGAGCGCGCGGTTGTGCCGCTGCGAACAAAACTATGCCGGATTACGGGACTGGATAGCGAACCTCCGACCATACAGAAAATCGCAAAAACAAACCCGCAGGTAGATAGCCTGTTGTTTTTCAAAAATAGGGGGTATGGATGAGGGCTCCGACTTTAGCTCCGTAATCCGGCGTAGTTTTGGAATGGTAGCATATCCGTAACAGCCCTTTAACTCCCGTGGACGGAGGAAAACGGACTATTTTGGCCTCGCGAGGGCTATCGCGTGACTCGTCTGCCACGAAATGGGCCCATCTACTACGTTTAGGCGGCAGCCCTCGACCACGGCAAGCAATGCGAAATGAAAACCGCAGGTAGAACGCCTGCGATTTTTCATGAATAGCGGTTATGGTCGGGGGTATCGAGTCAAACGTAGTAGATGGGCCCATTTCGTGGCGAGCGCCGTCAGCCGATCTCCGCGGGCGGAAGAAAGCAGATCATTTTGGTCCCGCGAGCCTTGCGGAGGCGCTCGTGCAGGGCCGACCGAACAAAACTATGCCGGTTTACTACGACGAATTCGACATTCCCGACCATGACTGCATTTTTCTAAATATCGCAAGCGTTCTACCTGCGGTTTTGCAAGCGCTCAATTTGCCGTGATCGAAGGCGGGCGATTCATCGTAGTAAACCGACATAGTTTTGAAATGGCATTAAATCGGTAACAGCCATTTTACTCTGCCGGGGCGGTCAATCTTCGGGCAACTGCCCTCGCAGGTAGGCGATGGCGATCTGCGTACGGTTGCGCAGGTCCATTTTGGCCAGGATCGAGCTGATGTGGTTGCGCACGGTGCCTTCGCCCATGTAGGCTGTGGCGGCGATCTCCCTGTTGTCGAGACCGCGGGCGATGAGCTCGGCGACTTCGAACTCGCGGTCGGTCAGACCGGCAAAGGCCGCGGGCCGGCGGGTCGCACCGGCTTCAGCGTCCGCCCCATCAAAGTCGACATCCTCGATCGCCTTACCCTCGAGCACGCGTTTACCGTCCATGACCTGCGCCAACGCCGGTGGAATGGCGGAGACATCGGTTTTGATCAGATAGCCGCGGGCGCCCAGTTTAAGCGCCGACACAATGTACTCGTCATCCGAGAATGTCGTCAGAAACACCACGCGCGCCGCAGGGTCGCGCTCAAGGATCTCGCGTGCCGCCGAAAGTCCGTCGCGCCCCGGCATCTGAATGTCGAGCAGCGCGATGTCGGGCGTGTGCTCAGCGTAGAGCGCGACCGCGTCGTCGCCATTGGCGCCGGTACCCACCACCTCGATCTGCGGCTGGGCGCCTAGGATAATCTTGAGTGAATCGACTACCAAGTGGTCGTCATCGACAACTATGAGCCTCATCGGTCCTCATCTCCTTGCTGTTTGGGAACGGTGGCAAACACGCGCCAGCCGCCGGCGCCGGCGCGCGGACCGGCGGTGAAGGTGCCGCCAAGCGCCTCGATGCGCTCGCGCATGGAGGCGAGCCCCATGCCCTCCGCGGCGCCACGGCCGATTGCTTGGACCCCGCCCACGCCATCGTCGGTAACGATGAGCTGGTAAAACGACGGATGCTCCATGCATCGTGCGGTGACGGTCTGGGCGCAAGCGTGGCGCATGGTGTTGGAGAGCGCCTCGCGCAGGACCGCCGCAAAGCAGTTGGCGACGTTGGCGGGCGCATGCTCGGCCAAAACTTCAAGCTCAATCTGTGGGCCGCTGTCCGAGCGTACGCCTTCAACGATGCGCTCGAGCTGCACGGAGAGGTTGGTTGCATTGTCGTTGAGCGCGTGGACGCTGGCGCGCACGAGCTGGAGCGCCTCGTCAACCGTGCGTTTGACATCGGCGAAATCGGCGGCGACGCCGGGCTCGTTGGCGTGGACCACGCGCAAGGCTTCGGTTTGGAGCGAAGCGCGCGTGAGCTGGTGGCCCACGTTATCGTGGATCTCGCGCGCGATGCGGGCGCGTTCGGCGAGCGTTGCGAGCTCGACTTCGTAGTCCTGGCGGTCGGCGAGGTCGCGGTTGCGTGCCTCGAGTACCAGGGCGCGTTCTTGCAGCTTGTCGCGGGTGCGACGCATGCGATCCTGTTCGCGCTCCAGCTGCGCGGTGCGCAGCGACAGCAACGTGGCAGCGATCGAAAGGATGGCGGTTAGCAACAGCGTTCGGGTGGTGAGCACGCCGCCACGAAGGTCCGCGACAAGCGCGCAGACAAACACGGCGCCAATCGCCAGCGCGGGCCAGATGCGTTCACGGCGCACGCGTCGCGCGATGTCATAGAAGGCAAGGGGTGCGAACGGCATAAATGGCGGCACGAAGACGGCAGCGATGATGTAAGCGTAGCTCGCGGCCTCGCTCGCGCGATGGGCGTGTTCTTCTCGTGCGACTTCCGACGCCGAGGTGGCCATAACGCCAAGGCAAAACGCCACAACCAGACGAGCGTCCACGGCAAGACCCATGGCGGCCGCAATACAGCACGCCAGCACAATCGATTTGTCGAAAAGCCTGTTCATACGGGTATTGTACGCGATGCTGCGCGCGGGGGAGGCGCCGCCCGGGGCAACCGTGACATTCCTCCCGCGCGGCAAAGCGGCGTCGATCGCTCGCGCGAGCGGGGGTTTCGCCTCTGCCCCCTCGCACTCGTGACAAAGCTCACTGGTGCGCGCCGTCCTCTCCTGCGATGATGCAATCGTACCGGGCCACGACCAACAGAAGGGCCGCCTCATGACAGATATCGTCCACGTCGAAAACCTCGTCAAGCGCTACGACGATCTTATCGCGCTCGACCACTTTAACCTGAGTATTGCCCCTGGCGAGATCTTTGGCCTGCTGGGCCCCAACGGCTCGGGCAAGACCACGTCCATCAACTGCATCCTGCAGCTGCTCGCTTACGACAAGGGCACCATCGAGCTGTTCGGCGAGCCCATGACGCCCACCCGCTACGACCTTAAGCGTCGCGTCGGCGTGGTGCCACAGCAGGTGGCGGTGTTTGACGAGCTCACCGTGCGCGAAAACATCGACTATTTCTGCAGCCTCTACGTCAACGACCGCAAGCGCCGCCGCGCGCTGGTGGACGAGGCGATCGACTTTGTCGGCTTGGGCGACTTTACCAAGTTTCGCCCCGGAAAGCTCTCGGGCGGCTTGGCACGCCGTCTCAACATTGCCTGCGGCATCGCGCACAAGCCCGAGCTCATCTTCTTTGACGAGCCCACAGTGGCAGTCGATCCGCAGAGCCGCAACGCCATTCTGGAGGGCATCTGCCGCCTGCGCGACGAGGGCGCCACGGTGGTGTATACCAGCCATTACATGGAGGAGGTCGAGCAGATCTGCAGCCGCATCATGATCATGGACGGCGGCCGCGTGCTGGCGCAGGGCACCAACGACGAGCTCAAGCGCATGATTCAGATGGGCGAGCGCGTGACCGTCGAGGTCGGCGCCGTCGAGCCCGCCACGGTCGAGCGGCTGCGCGCTCTGGAGCACGTGCTTTCGGTTGAGCTGTCCGGCGGCGAGCTCATCTGCACCTGCGAGGCGAGCCCACATAATCTGGTCGACATCCTTGACACGCTGCGCGCCGCCGACGTGGCACTCGGTCGCGTGTGGAGCGAGCCGCCGACCCTCAACGACGTGTTCCTCGAGATCACCGGCCGCGAGCTACGCGACTAGGGGGCAGCCATGATCAACACCATCATTATCACGGTCAAGACGCTGCTGCGCCGGCCGAGCACATGGGTCTGGGGCGCGCTCTTTCCCATTGCGCTTTCCACGATGTTCATGTTTATGTTTGCGAACCTCAGCTCCGACGGCAAGGTCGATCCGGTGCCGGTAGCCGTTGTCGCCGACGAGGCCTGGGACGCTTCGACCTTTAAGGACGTGGCGACGTCGCTTGCCAAGGAGGGCGACGACCAGCTGCTTAAGATCCACGAGTGCGACGACGCGGCCGAGGCGAACCATGCGCTCAAGTCCGGCGAGGTTGCGGGCGTCTACACGGTCGACGACGCGGGCGCGCCCAAGCTTACGTTGCTTTCGAGCTACGATAGCTCGCGCGCCAGTACGGTGCTCACCGACCGCAGCATCCTGGAGACGGTGGCGAGCTCGTATACGCAAAATGCCGAGCTCATGCGCCAGATTGCCCAGGACAACCCGGCGGCGCTCGCCGACCCGGAGGCGGTTGCGCGCGCCCTGTCGCTTAAGGGCGGCACTCGCCGCGTGAGCCTTACGCGCACCACGCCCGACGGTACGACCATCTACTATTACGCGCTCTTTGGCCTGGTCGCGATGATGTCTTCCGAGTTTGCGGCCCTGGCCGTCGTCGATCTGCAGCCCAATCTGTCCGGCCTCGGCGCGCGCCGCTGCGTGGGCGGCGTCTCCAAGACGGCGTCGCTGGCCGGCATTTTTGTCGGCTCGTGGCTGGTCTCATTTGCCTCGATGGCGATCGCGATCGGCTACGTGCGCCTGGTGGTCGGCATCGACTTTGGCGGGCGCGAGGGGCTGTGCCTGGCGGGCGGCACCGCATCTGCGCTTGCTGCCACGGGCCTGGGGCTTTTTGTGGGGACGCTTCCCGTTAAGGGCGGCAAGGCGTCCAAATCGGGCATCCTCACGGGCTTTGCCACCACGTGCGCCCTGTTCGCCGGACTCTACGGCGAGCCGGCGATGGCGCTTGCCGACGATGTTGCCCGCGCCTGTCCGGCCGAGTGCTGGCTCAACCCCGTCAAGCTCATCTGCGATATGTTCAACCGCCTGTATTTCTTTGAGGATCTGGGTCCCTTTGTCGTTCGCGCCGGTGCGCTTGTCCTCATGGCCCTGGTGTTTGTCGCCGCCGCTACGCTGATCTTTGGAAGGAGCCGCTATGAGCACCTTTAAGACCGCGCTTCGCATGGCGCTCGCGCACCCGTTCTACCTGCTCATCTACACGGTGTTCATTTCACTCATGGGCGTGTTCATTGCGGCCTCGGTCAGCTGGAACTCGTCGCAGCTGACCGAGTACAAGCCCTACGACGCCAACGTGATTGTGGTCGACCGCGACGGCAGCGATCTTTCGCGTGCGCTTACCAGGCACCTGGGTTCGCGCTTTGACCTGGTCACGGGCGTCGGCGACGACACGTACGACCTTGCGGACGCGCTCTCCAAGAGCAACAGCGCCAAGGGCAGCGCCGACTGCGTGTTCTTTATCCCGGAGGGGTTTGAGGACGATCTTGTTGCGGCCGCCCGTGCGGGGGAGGACTTGCCCAAGCTCGATGTGACCTACGGTTCCGGCACCATGGCGGCGGCGCTTTCGTCTGCCGAGGTTTCGCGGTGGATCTCGCTCGCGGGCGCTGCGGCGGTGCTTGAGCCTGCTGCCTCCGGGGCCAGTGTCGCCAAGACCGCCGAGCACGCCGCCGCAAAGCGCGCGGAGGTCCAGATCGAGCAGGTCAAGGTTGACTCGACTGCCGCAGCCACGCTCGAGTCGTACTTCAACTTTGGCGCGTACGCGATCATCTCATCGGTCATCGTTTCGGTGGGACTGGTGTTTTCGGGTATGAACGAGCCCGAGCGCGTGCGCCGCATGGAGGCCGGCCCGGTCTCCGAGCGCCAGCGTTCGCTTGCTGTGTTCGCGGCTGCCGCGGTGCTTACCGTCTGCATCTGGTTCGTGTCGAGCATGGTGGGTGTCGTGGGCTTTGCCGGCGCGGTCGCCGAGGTCGGTGTGGGTCGCGTGTGCCTGGCGCTGGCGGCGACGCTTGCCCTGGCGTGCACGCCGCTGGCCGTTGGCTTTACCCTGTCGAGCTTGGGCGCGCGCGAGGAGCTGATCAACGGCGTGGGCAACTTACTCGGCATGCTCATGACGTTTTTGGGCGGCGCCTGGATGCCGCTGTCGCTCATGGGCTCGGCCGTGCAGACGGTGGCGCACTTTGTGCCGACGTTTTGGGTGAACGACGCGATCGGCAAGGCGCTTGCCTCGGATCTAACGGCCACCGTGTTGGGCGACATCGCCTGCGACCTGGGCGTCACGGTGCTCTTCGCCGCCGCCATCGCCGCCGTAGGCCTGGCCCTCACCCGCGCCAAATCCCACGCCTAGCTACCTGGTCATCGGGGACGTTCTTAAACGGCTAGTCATCGGAGACAGTCTTTGTCGATTCGCCGGCCCGCCGGTCGTGCCGGCAAGGACTGTCCCAATATGTCGGCACTTGGGGACGTTCCTTTCCTGCCGGCACTTGGGGACAGTCCCGGCATTCATTGGGGACAGACTTAAATGAGTGGTTTCAGTCATTTAAGTCTGTCCCCAATGAGTACCCAATGACTGGTTTGGAAAAAATCGCGCCTGTCGCTTAAAAATAGTTCGCCTGGGTTTACTATTACCCTAGAAAAGTAGCAGAAGGCTAACAACGGGGGATAGCATGTCGACAAAGCAAGCCTATGTCCAGGTCAGCGGGCTCAGGAAACACTACGGCGACGGTGATGCGCGCCTGACGGTACTCGATGGCATCGACACGTCCATCAACCGCGGCGAGATCTGCGTCATGCTGGGGCCCTCGGGCTCGGGCAAGTCGACCTTTCTCAACCTGATCGGCGGCCTGGAGGATGCCGACGGTGGCTCCATCATGGTGGACGGCTGCGACCTCACGGTGCTCAAACCTACCGATCTGGGCGAGTATCGCCGCCGTGAGCTGGGTTTTGTCTTCCAGTTCTACAACCTGGTGCCCGATCTCACCATCAAGGAGAACATCGAGGTCACGGCGCACCTGTCCAAAAACCCGCTCAATGTCGACGACCTGCTGCGTTCGCTGGGCCTCTACGAGCACCGCAACAAGTTCCCGCGCCAGGTCTCGGGCGGCCAACAGCAGCGTTGCGCCATCGGCCGCGCACTCGTCAAAAACCCGGGCCTGCTGCTGTGCGACGAGCCCACCGGCGCGCTTGACTACAAGACATCCAAGGAAATCTTGCAGCTCATGGAGGATGTTAACCGCACCTACGGCTGCACCATCATCATCGTCACCCACAACGCCGCCATCGCCCGCATGGCCAACCGCGTGCTGCGCCTGCGCGACGGCCGCATCGTCGAGGATGGGCTCAACGAGTCGCCCGTTGCGGCCGCCGAGCTCGATTGGTAGGCGATGCCATGACACCTCTCGCAAAGCGACTCCCGCGCGAGCTGCGCCGCAATATCGGCAAGTACCTGGGCATCTTTTTGCTTATGTGCGGGAGCATCGCTCTCACCTCGGGCTTTTTGCTCGCGGCGCATTCCATCGGTTGCCTTATCGACGACATGCGCGATGCGTACACGATTGAGGACGGCCGCGTGACCACCTCCTTCGAGGCTACCGACGACCAGCTCAAGGCAGCCGAGGACGCAGCCGACGACGTCGGCGGCGTCACGCTCTACAAGAATTTCTCCATCGACGCCATCATCAAAAAGACCGCCGGCGACGACGGCACCAAGCGCACGTTGCGCACCTATGCGCACCGCACCAAGGTCGATATCGCGTCCTACTGCGAAGGCAAGCAGCCCAAGACGGACGATGAGGTGGCTATCGACCGAGTTTTTGCCACCAACAACGACCTTGTCGTGGGCGATAAGGTTGAGCTTGAGGGCCGCACCTACACCATCTGCGGCATCATGACCCAGCCCGATGGCCAGGCGCTGTTCCTCAACAATTCGGACTTTACGGTGAACACCATCACCTATGGTGTGGCCGAGGTCACCGACGCCGGCTTTGCCGCGCTCGAGGATGCCGGTGGTGCACCTGCCTACACCTACTCCTTTGCTTTTACCGATCGCGACCTCCCCACCGCGGATCGCATCGATGCGGAGCAGGATATGGTCGAGGCGCTGACCGATGCCGATGCGCGCGTGGACGATCTGATCGACGCCGATTCCAACCAGGGTATTGGCTACGCGCGCGACGACGTAGACGGCGACTCCATGATGTGGATGACGCTGCTCAACATTATCATCGTGATCATGGCGTTCGTCTTTGTGGTCCTTACCGACGCCACCATCGAGGAGGAGAGCGCCATCATTGGCACGCTGCTCGCCAGCGGCTATCGCCGCCGCGAGATCGTGCTGCACTACCTGGCACTTCCCGCCATCGTGGGCGTGGTCGCGGCGCTTTTGGGCACCGCGCTCGGCGTCGCGTTCTTTACCGAGCCCATGCGCGGCCTCTATTACGGTTCGTACAGCCTGCCTCCCTTCCAGGTGTACTGGAGCTGGGAGATTTTTGTGAAGTGCGCCGTGGTTCCCGCTGCCGCGCTCATCCTCATCACGCTGGTGGGCCTGCTTCGCAAGATGGGCAAGACGCCGTTGCAGTTCCTTCGTCACGAGGCGAGCGGCAAATCGGGCACCAAGCGCGGCCTGCAGCTGCCGGAGCGCATGGGCTTTGTCTCGCGCTTTCGCCTGCGCATCTTCCTGCGCAACCTGGGCAACTTCGCCACGCTCTTCGTGGGCATTGCGTTTGCCTCGCTGCTGCTGCTCTTTGGCCTGGCGATCCTGCCCACGATGACGCACTATGCGGACAACCTGGAGACAGGCCTGGTCGCCGAGCACCAGTACACGCTCAAGGCTCCGCTAGAGCTTGAGGGTACTGCCGAGGAGCGCGGGCAGTGGGCGGCGCTCGAGCGCTTGCAGTCGATTGACGGCGCGCTGCTCTCCGCCGCCCAGGATGCCGATGACGAGCTTGACGACGCGGCCGATGCGGCGCAGACGGCAGCCGATGCCGCGACCGCATCTCCGTCTGCCGAGAGCCTGGCCGCGGCGCAGGACGCGCTCGCCAAGGTCCAGGACAAGAAAGATGCGCTTTATGCGCGCCTCGATGACCTTGCCGATGCCCTCGGCTGCGACCGCGATGAGGCCATCGACCTGATCGACAAGGCCTCTAAGATCGACACCGACAACGACGACATTCACCCGATCAACACGACCGACAACGGCGCGGGCGCAATCGCGCAGGCCGAGAAATATGCCGTTTACCAGCTGCAATACGACCGCGGCGAGGGAAACGGCACAGAGGCCATCTCTGTCTACGGCATCTCGCCCAACTCGCGCTACTGGAAGGGCCTCAACATCGGCGACGGACACGTCGTCTTTGGCGGCGGCCTGCTCGACAAGTTTGGCTGGAGCGAGGGCCAGAAGGTCGAGCTTCGCGACAAGTACGAGGCTCGGGATTATTCCCTTGAGTACGCGGGCAAGGGCTGCTCCTGGGGCTCAAAGTCGGACATGAATATCTATATGAGCATCGATGACTTTAACGAGCTGTTCGACAACGATGCCGCCTACTTTAACGGCTATGTGAGCAACGAGAAGCTCGACCTCGACGCGCGCTACTTTGCCGGCGACACCACGCCCGACGACATGCGCGCCGTGGGCGACCAGTTTATCGGCATGATGAGCAAAATGATCGGCATGATGGTCGGGCTCGCGGTGTTTATCTTCCTGCTGTTTATGTACCTGCTGACCAAGGCGGTGATCGACCACAGCGCCCGTTCGATCAGCTACATGAAAGTCTTTGGCTATCGCGATAGCGAGATCTCGCATCTGTACATCCGCTCGATCACGCTGTGCGTGGCGGTGTCACTCGTGCTGAGCCTGCCCGTGATCATTGGCTCGCTGACCGCGATTTTCCGCTCGATGCTGCTCGCCTACAACGGCAATATCGAGATCTACGTGCCCGCTTGGTCCATGGCTGCATGCGTCGGCATCGGCTTTGCGACCTACCTGGTCGTGGCGCTGCTACACACGCGCTCCATCAAGCGCGTCAGCCTGGCCGAAGCCCTCAAGGTGCAGGAGTAGTCATCGGGGACAGTCTTTGCCGATTCGCCGGCCGGGCGGCAAGCACTCATTTAAGTCTGTCCCCAATGAGTGGCTGTGCTTGACTTCGACCCTACTTTAACGGGTACCATCCTCTATGTCTGTAACGCCATATAGACCGAGGGGATATAACTATGACCGCAACTGCACCCGCAGCACCCGCTAAGGTGTACTTCACCAACCTGCGCACGCATGCTCGCGAGAGCCAGCTCGACAAGCTCAAGCGCCTCATTCGTCGCGCAGGTATCGAGCAGATCGACTTCGAGAATAAGTTCGTCGCCATCAAGATCCACTTTGGCGAGCGGGGCAACCTGAGCTTTTTGCGCCCCAACTACGCCCGCGCCGTCGCGGACGTGGTGAAGGAGCTGGGCGGCAAGCCCTTCCTCACCGACTGCAACACGCTCTATGTGGGCAGCCGCAAAAACGCGCTCGAGCACATCGACACCGCCTACCAGAACGGCTTTACTCCGTACGCCACGGGCTGCCAGGTCATCATCGCCGACGGCCTCAAGGGTACCGACGAGGCACTCGTCCCGGTCGAGGGCGGCGAATACGTGCACGAGGCCAAGATCGGCCAGGCGCTCATGGACGCCGACATCGTGATCAGCCTCACCCACTTTAAGGGCCATGAGCAGGCCGGCTTTGGCGGCGCCATGAAGAACCTGGGCATGGGAGGCGGCAGCCGTGCCGGCAAGATGGAGCAGCATGCCGCCGGCAAGCCGAGCGTCGATACTACCAACTGCGTAGGTTGCCGTGCCTGCGAGAAGATTTGCGCGCACAGCGCCATCACGTTTGACGGTACGCGTGAGCGCGAGCTTGCCAACGGCAGCACCCGCACGGTTCACGTGGCTACCATCGACCACGATCGCTGCGTGGGCTGCGGACGCTGCATTGCGGCGTGCAACCAGGACTGCATCAAGCCCGACTATGACGCCGCGGCCGACGTACTCAACTACAAGATCGCCGAGTATACGAAGGCCGTTGTCCAGGATCGCCCCAGCTTCCATATCTCGCTCGCCATGGACATCAGCCCCAACTGCGACTGCCATCCCGAGAATGACACGCCCATCGTCAACGACATCGGCATGTTCGCGAGCTTCGACCCGGTCGCCATCGACCAGGCCTGCGCCGATGCCGTCATGGCATCCGAGCCGCTGCCTAACACCGAGCTTACCGACAGCGCGGCCAAGATGGAGCATAACCACGAGCATTTGGAGGGCGAGCAGGCCAAGGATCCCTTCTGCATCACGCATCCCGACACCGACTGGCGCTCCTGCATCGCACACGCCGAGAAGATCGGCCTGGGCACGAGCAAGTATGAGCTCATCGAGGTCAAATAGCGCCTAGCTATTGAACATATCAAGTGCCTTTGTGGCGTAAGTCGAGCAAAAGCCGCCCGCGAGCACAGCGCTCGCGGGCGGCTTTCCGGAAGTATGCGGCAAATTTCGAGACCGCCGAGCGCACGACGTTTTTTGGCAACAAAACCCCTGATAAATTGTTGATAAAACTGCGGTCTGGTCGGCAGTTCCAGATTTTGCCGCATACTTCCGAAAATAGGGGGTCAGATAAAGCCCCGGACGTTGCTTTTTGCCTAAAAAATCTTTCCGAGGAAGTCGTCGACCGTATTCCAGTAGAGCTCGGGGTCAACTTGCGCACTCTTGGCGTGGGTGGCGCCATGGATGGTGAGCTTTTGCTTGACCTTGCTGGCGCACGCGTCGTAGTTTTGGTCGAGCATACTGTACGGCACAAAGGTATCTTGATCGCCATGGATAAAGAGCATGGGGACCGTCGCGTGTTTAAGCTGCTCCACGCTGCTCGCCTTATGAAAGTCGTAGCCCGCGCGCACCCTGCACACCAGGTTCGCCACATCGAGCAAGGGGAAGCTGGGCAGGCCGAACACGTCCTTGAGCTGTAGGGAAAACTCGTCCCAAACACTCGTATAGCCACAGTCCTCGATAATGCATTTCACGTTTGCGGGCAGAGATTCCCCCGCGACGTCCATGGCGGTTGCCGCACCCATCGACTCGCCAAAGACCAGGATGCGCGCCTCGGGGTCAGCCTGAACGATTCGCTCGATCCATGCGACGATGTCGAGGCGCTCGGGCCAGCCCATGCCGATATAGTCGCCGCCGGAACGCTCGTGGGCGCGGGCGGCAGGCGCGAGCACGTTCATGCCGCGGTCGTGGAAGCGCTTGACATATCGGGCCATGCCGATGGGCTCATCGGTGTATCCGTGTAGGCAGACAGCGTAATCGTGGGTGTTCTCCGAGGCGGCGAAATACCAAGCGGCGAGCTCGGTTCCGTCATCTGCGGTGAGGCTGCTGCTCTTGCGGTTTTCCTTAAACCATGCCCGCGCCTCGGTGTCCTCGGCATCCGGCTGCTCACCTTCTTTGTCGTTCTTGCTATCCTGCATCATCTCCATGGTGTACGGCGCTTGGGGGTTCAGGGCAAAGTCAAACAAAAAGTTGCCGGCAAATCCAAGCAGCGCGACGACGAGCACCAACGCAACAACGCCGGCTATCTTGAGCTTCCGATGGGGGTGTGCGCTTTGAGGCATTTACGGTTCTCCTTATAGATGTTAATACATCAACATTTAAAACAAGCGCATTATGGATGTTCGCCGTTGATGCGTCAACAAGCAAAGAATGGGTAAACAAAGGGACACGTATGGTGCAAATTTCGCACGTACCCAGACGCTTTGATATAGTGTTGAGAACTCTTTACATTGGAGGATGTAACCGGCATGTCCGATTCGAGCGACAGTTCTAAGCCGCGACCCAAGACCGCGGCCGTTCCGCACTACACGGTGGGCGAGGAGATTATGAACTCCGTCACCCATGGTGTCGGCTGCTTGCTGGGTATTGCGGGTCTGGTGCTCCTGATCGTATTCGCTGCACTGCGCGGCGGTGGCCCGGCCCACATGGCCGCGGCAATTGTCTATGGCGTCAGCATCATCCTCGAATACCTAGCCTCCACGCTCTACCATGCGATTCAACCCGCGCGCGCCAAGCGCGTGTTTCGCATCATCGACCACAGCTGCATCTACCTGCTCATAGCCGGCAGCTATACGCCGTTTTGCCTCATCACGCTCGCAAACGACGGCGGCGCTGCGCTGTTCTTCGCCGTATGGGCCATCGCCATTATCGGCATCGCCCTCGAGTGCTTTATGCGCGAGCGCCAGCCGCACTGGGTAAGCGGCCTGGTCTACCTGCTGATGGGCTGGCTCGTTGTCTTTAAGCTGCCCGAGCTCGTGTCGCTGCTCAACCCCGTGGCACTTGCCCTGCTCGCTGTCGGCGGCGTGTGCTATACCGTGGGCGTGCCGTTCTACATCGCCAAAAACGTGCGCTATCTGCATAGTGTGTTTCACCTGTGGGTGCTCGCCGGCAGCATCTTCCAGTTCATGGCGGTGATTCTCTTCGTAATTTAGCGACCACGCCTGCGCGCCCGCGTCCTCGTTTGGGCGCCGGTGCAATTGTCGTATCCGTCATCAACGTTTTGACCTGACGTCCCGAATCTTGGAGGTTCGAGAAACTCCCGATGGACATAACCATCTCCCTTATCACTACCCTCGTTTTGACCCTCATCAACGGCTACTTCTCTATGTCCGAGATGGCGCTCACCACGGCCAAGCGCGCCGTGCTGGAGCATGAGGCCGAGGAAGGCGACAAGCGCGCCGAGCGTGCCATTAAGCTGGCTGCCGACTCCGACCAGCTGCTCGCCACCATCCAGGTCGCCATCACGCTCGTGGGCTTCGCCTCGTCCGCCGTTGCCTCGACGAGCCTGTCCGACCCGCTCGCCACGTGGCTCATGAGCTTTGGCATCGCGCCGCTCTCCGCCATCGCGCGCGGCCTGGCGCCGGTCATCATCACCGTCGCCGTCGCCTTTGTGTCCATCGTGATCGGCGAGCTCGTGCCCAAGCGCATCGGCCTTGCTAACGCCGAGGGCGTATCCAAGCAGGTCGTGGGACCGCTCTCCGTATTCCAAAAGATCGCCCGTCCGCTCGTGTGGCTGACTGGCGCTTGCTCCGATGGCCTGGCCCGCATCTTGCGTATCAAGAGTGCCGACGACCGTCAGAACGTCTCGGAGGAAGAGATCAAGTACATGGTCTCGGAGCAGGACGACCTGCTCGACGAGGAAAAGCGCATGATCCACGAGATCTTCGACCTGGGCGACACCGTTGCCCGCGAGGTCATGGTGCCGCGCGTGGACACCACCATGTGCGAGGACGACGAGACGGTCGCCGACGTGTTGTCCACCATGCGCCAGACCGGCTTCAGCCGCATCCCCGTCTATCACGAGGACCCCGACAACGTCGCGGGCATCGCGCACATCAAGGACCTGATCCAGCCCGCGCTCGATGGCAAGGGCGACCAGCCCATCGCCGGCTTTTTGCGCGACGCCACCTTTGTGCCCGACACCAAGGACATCCTGCCGCTGCTGTCCGAGATGCAGACCTCGCACGACCAGATCGTGGTCGTCGTGGATGAGTACGGCGGCACGGCCGGCATCATCACCATCGAGGACATCGTCGAGGAGATCGTGGGCGAGATCGAGGACGAGTTCGACCCCGACAACAAGTACCTCACGCGCCTTTCGCGCCGCGAGTGGCTCGTCGATGGGCGTTTTTCGTGCGATGACGCGATTGAGCTTGGTTGGCCGCTCGAGGAAAGCGATGATTATGAGACCATCGCCGGCTGGATTTTGGAGCTTTGCGACTCGGTGCCCGACATCGGAGAGGTGTTTGAGGTCGCGGGGTACAAGTTTAAAGTGCAGTCGATGCGTGGCCAGCGCATCTCGCTCATTCGCGTGATCGCTCCGGCCGAAACCGATAAGAAGGATTCCGAGTCTTCGGCAGAGAAGCCGGCGGCGTCGGGTGCGGGCTCTGTGGATCCGCACGATGGCGACGAGTAGGACAAGGAAGAGTAGGGGAGAGTTATGGCAGGCCTGTTCAACATCCTTAAGGTCACCGTCAGCGAGGACAAGATCTGTGCGCATGTGCTGGTGAACCCCGGCATGCCGCTCATGACCTCGGAGGACATCGAGGCCACGGCGCGCGTGTACTACCTGGTACCGGCGATTGCCAAGCACCTGTGCCTGGGCGATTCCGGCCGCGAGTTCCAGGACTGCATGGGTCAGACCGAGCTCTGCCACCTGCTGGAGCACGTGACGGTCGAGCTCATGAACGAGACCGGTCTTGCCGGTAGCATCTCGTGCGGCCGCACGCGCGTAAGCGAGCATGACGAGCGTGTCTTTGAGGTCGAGCTTTCGTGTCCCGACGACGCACTGGCCATCGGTGCGCTGTCGTCGGCCACCTTTATGATGGACTGGGCGTACCTGCACGCCGACCAGCCTGCCCCCGACGTGGAAGGCACGGTCGCGGGCCTGCGCAACCTGGTGCTGGGCATGCGCGCCGAGGCCGAGGGCAAGGATCCTCACGAGGCCGTCGCTGCTGCGAACGGCGAAGATGCTGCCGAGGACGAGGGCGCTGACGAGGGCGATGTGCCGGTCGACGCCGAGCCCGTTGCCGATGCGACCGCCGAGCCCGTTCCCACCGAGCCCCAGGGCGTCCCCAACTTTGACGACGAGCCCCAGGTGGCGATTGATACCGAGGGCGCGGTTGCCGAGAACCACGAGGCCTCCGCTGCCGTCTTTGGCGGTGCGGCGACGGTTCCGGCAGGACCTGCGCATGAGGGCGGCCTGCCACTCGTGGACGGCGCCGGCGAGGACCCGGGTGCCACGGTGGCCATGCCGGCTATGCCTCAGGAGTAGGCCTACGCGTTTATCACCATCACGTACCTGCGCCTTTGCCGTACGCAGATGAGCGGAGCGGCAAGTGATGCGCTGCGGGTATAATGGACAGCATTCAAACGGTGGGCACCGACGTGCCCGCAGGAGAGGAATGATCATGGGTAAGACTTTCAGCTTTGTCTCCGGCGCACTTTTTGGTGCCGCTGCCGGCGCTATTATCGGTGTTGCTCTGGCCCCGCGCTCGGGCGCCGAGACCCGCGCCATGGCTGCCGATATCGCCAACGACGCCTGGGACAATATGCGCGACACCTACGAGCACAGCGCCGAGGAGGCCCGTGCTGCGGTGAATGACTTTGGCCCGATGGTCGACGCCAAGACCGACGACCTGCGCGCCAAGGTCGACCTGGCCCGCGAGCGCATGGACCAGCTGCGCGAGCAGCTCAACGACGCCATTTCGGGTGGCAACGTGACGCCTGCCGCCGACGTCATGGTCGAGAACGCCGTCGAGGCTGATGCCGAGGCTGCGGAGCCCTCGACCGAGGCATAATGCGCGCCGGGGATTTTGTCGGCGCCAAGATCTATCGCAAGCCTGCCGAGGACAAGCGCACCAAAAAGGACGGCACGCCGCGCAGCCCTAAAAAGCTCGGAAAGATTCACTTTCCGGTCTTTACCCCGGGCGGTACGCGCGTGGTCGGCTTTATGGTCCGCCAGTCCGATATCGCGGGCATGATCGAGCGTCCCGACCGATTCGTAGCGCTCGACGCCATTGGTGTCTACGAGGGCGCCATCGCGGTTGACGACGTCAAGGGCACCTACGATACCGCTGCGGCCAAGCGCCTCGACATCAACCTGGACGATTGCATCATCTGGGTCGGTATGGACGTGCGCACGGAATCGGGCGACGTCGTGGGCTATTGCTCGGACGTTGAGTTCAAGCCGCGCTCGGGCATCGTGCAGGCATTCTATGTGACCGCCGGCGCTGCTTCGAGTGTTTTGGTTGGTGACACGCAGGTGCCGCCGACGATGCTGCGCGGCTACGAGAACGGCGCGATGGTCGTCTCGGACGAGGTCAAGTCGCTCGGGTATTCGGGCGGTGCGGCTGCCAAGGCCGCCGAGGCCAGCGTCGTGGTGGGCGACAAGGTCAAAAAGGGCGCCAAGGTGCTCGATGACAAGGGATCGGTCGCCGTGGACAAGGGCAGCCGCGCACTGGGCAAGCAGCTCGGCAAGACGCGCGGTATGTTCAAGGCCTTTAAGGACGAATACCAAAAGGCGAGCGGAGGCTCGTCAAAAGCTACAAAATAGCGACGTACCAAATGATGGGAGGCAAGCCGGAGACCTGTTGCTCCGGCTTGCTGTGTTTATGGGGGAGGGCACATGCGCCAAAACGGATCCAACTTAAACGGGCGTTCGGGTGCGCGTCCGACGGCGCGCCGCGACCTGGGGCAGCTGCCCAGCGGTCAGCGCCGCCGTCACCGTAAGCCCGGCGCGATGTATCTCAACCATAGCCGCGGCTTTAGCGATCGCAGCGCGCGCATCGGCAACAGCCGCACACCCCGTCGTTCGTCTCGCCTGCCCTACGCGCTCATCGCCGTGGGTTGCGCGCTCGTGCTGTTTATCGCTGCCGTCGTGGGCTACGTCAACCGCAGTGTGGACGTGGAGCTCAACGGCCAGAAGACAGCGGTGCGTGTGGGCTCTACGCTGCAGAATCTCATCGACGACCAGGAGTTGACTGACACCTACGACGCAGGCGACCTGCTGGCCGTCGATGACAGCGTGCTCAAGCGCCATGGGGGCGAAAAGCTGTCGGTGAAGGTCGACGGCAAGCGCGTGAAGCAGGGCAAATGGGATAGCCGCGAACTTGAGGGCGGCGAGAAGGTGACGGTCAAGGATGGCCGTAACACCTACGAGAAGCACGAGGTTCAGGCTACGGTTATCGAGCCCAAGCTCAAGGTCGAGGGTACGGGCGCTATCGAGTATGTGCAGACGTGGGGTGTCCAGGGCCGCTCCGAGGTGTGGGTCGGCGAGCAATCGGGCAAGACACAGGACCGCGGCGAGGTCGTGCCCGCCACCGATTGCGTCGTTGCGTGCGCCAGCGTGGCGCCCAAGGGCAACAAAAAGTACGTGGCGCTGACGTTTGACGAGGGTCCGAGCAGCGCTACCAAGCAGATCTTGCAGGTACTCAAGGAAAAGGGCGTCACCGCGACGTTCTTCCTGTCGGGCGATGCGGCCGAGGCATCGCCTGCCACGGCCAAGGCGATTGTCGATGCCGGGTGCGAGATCGGATCCAACAGCTACAGCGACGATTCGCTCAAGGGTCAGGACCGTGAGGCGGTACGCGAACAGATCACGAAAGGCACCGATGCGATTAAGTCGGCGACCGGCGTGAAGACGATGCTGCTGCGTGCTCCCTACGCTGCCTTTGACGAGCAAAACTGGATTGATGCGATGGACCTGGTCTCCGCCGTGGTCTCGTGGAATATTGACTCGGGCGACTGGCTGCTCAACGGTGCCGACGAGCAGGTCTCGACGGTGCTCGATTCGGTGACGCCGGGCAATATCGTGCTGCTCACCGATAGAGACGAATGCGCCGAGCAGACGCTCGAGGCGCTGCCGCAGATTATCGACGGCCTCATTGCCGACGGCTACAAGATCGTGACGCTCAGCGACCTGGTCAAGACGGACGCGTCGCTGAGCAAAAAGCTCACCTCGCTGACGAAGGTCACCATGCCCAAGGATGCCGTGTTCCCCCAACTTGCCGAGGACAACGACACCACAGAGTAGTTATTGGGTAGTCATTTAAGAACGTCCCCAATGACTATGTCACGGATGCGTCAGCGTTTGGTATGCCTGCAATGTGCAGCGCATAAATTCGATGCCGCAGGGCGATGCTGATGCTATAGTTACTGCGGTTAATGAGGGTCAAGAGAAAGGTTACAGGTGAAATCCAAACCTCGACCATACAGTCGATGATCCCATGCAGGTGCTTTTTGCGCATGCACGGGGTGTAAGCGTCGAGCGGCGTGCCGCCCGCGCATGCGTATACATATCCAGAAGCCCCCGGACGCCGCACGCGCGGCCGCGTCCGGAGGAATAATGATGGGGAGCACCATTGAATTATCTGAGTGAGATGCTCAAATTGCCAGTCTTGGACGTCGACGGCGAAAAGCTCGGCGTGGTCAACGATTTTGGCATTGCAACCGGCGAAGTTTTTCCGCACGTGACGTCGCTCGCGTTCCGCGGCCCCGGCAAGACGCCGTTTATGATCAGCTGGCGCAAATGGGTCGACCGTATCGACGAGACGGGCGTGTACCTTAAGGCGTCGGCCACCGAAATCCGTTTTTCGTACCTGCAGCCGACCGAGCTCTTGCTCGCACGCGACGTGCTCAACAAGCAGATCGTCGACACGCAGGGCATGAAGGTCGTGCGCGTAAACGACATCAAGTTTTCCATGTCGGGCGAAAATCAGCTGCGTCTGCTGGGTGCCGAGGTTGGCGCCCGCGGCTTGCTGCGCGCGATCAGCCCCACGCTCGAGCATGTTGCCGAGGGCTTTATGAAGCACCTGGGCAAGCCGTTGAGCGAGGATATCATCGCCTGGTCCTACATGGACCTGCTCGACCGCTCGACCAAGAATATCCAGCTCTCGGTGTCGCACAAGACGCTCGGCGAGCTGCACCCTGCCGACATCGCCGACATTATCGAGCAGCTCGACCCGCGCCTACGTGCGCAGGTGTTTGCACAGCTCGATACTGCCCAGGCCGCCGAGGCCATCTCGGAGTTCGATGACGACGAGCTTATGACCGAGATGCTCGAGGGCCTGTCCGATACGGACGCATCGTCGATGCTGGCCATGATGGACCCGGACGATGCAGCCGACCTGATCGACGAGCTCGATTACGAGAAGGCCGAGAAGCTCCTGCGCCTGATGGGCGTCAAGGAGGAGAAGGCGATTCGTAACCTGCTGGGGTATGAGGACAACACCGCCGGCCGCATCATGACCTCGGAGTTTGTTTCCCTGCCCGCCACGGCAACGGTCGGTGACGCCATCGAGGCGATTCGCGAGCTCGACGAGGACTTCGAGAGCGTCTACTACGTCTATACCGAGGATCCGAGCGGCATGCTGACCGGCGTGCTTTCGCTGCGCACGCTGATCGTAGCCGACCGCGACGCCACGTTGGGTCAGCTGGCCTATCGCGACCTGGTCTATGTGTCGCCCGACGAGGACCAGGAAGACGTAACGGACGAGATGACCAAGTATGACCTGGTCGCTATCCCCGTCTGTGACGAGAACCGCCACATCTTGGGTATCGTGACCTTCGACGACGCCATGGACGTTATCGCCGAGGAGCATCAGGAGGACCTGCAGATCGCCGGTGTCGGCTCGGGTGACAGCGCGTCCGACGACTCGACGAACGTGCTCAGCTGGTTCGTGCATCGCCAGTACTGGGTTGTTGTATGGGGCATCGCGTCGTGCATCATGGCGACCGTGTTGGGGACGGCGCTCGGCTCCGCGCATCTGGTGGTGTTCCCCATGTGCGCCATGCCGCTCGTGCTGCTGGCGGCCTCGCGCATGGTGTCGTTCGTCAAGAACTACTTCCTGGAGTATGACGGTCACGACGACGAGCCCAAGCCGTATCTGGGGTTCTTCTTCCAGAGCACGGGCATGGGCCTGATTCTGTCACTCGTGACCTATCTGTGCGCCCAGCTGGTGCGCACCGCTGCGTTCCCCGATGCGTCCATGTTTGAGGAGCAACTCTTTACCGGGTGTTTTAATATCGCTGCTATCATTTGCCTGGTTGGCAACATGAGTGCCGTGATTTACCTGATGGTGCTGTTCTGGCGTGACGAGCATGACCTCAACACGTCGGGCACCGCCATGAACGTCATTGCCGTCATGATCTCGTGCGTGGCGTATTGCATCGCCGCGGTGCTGCTCGCCATGTCAGTCATGGGCTAGGTGGTCGCGTGCAAAATACCAAGCAAAAGTCGGGCACCAAGCAAAAGCTGACCATCGCAGCCATCTTTGGCGCTATGGGCCCCGGTCTGCTGGCGGCGCTTTCGGGCAATGACGCCGGCGGCATTGCAACGTATTCCAGCGCGGGCGCCAGCTATGGCTACAAGATGCTCTGGATGCTTCCCGTCATGACTGTGCTGCTCATCGTGACGCAGGAGACCGCGGCGCGCTGCGGCTGCGTCACGGGCAAGGGCCTGGCATCGCTCATTCGCGAGCGCTTTGGCGTGCGCAAGAGCGTGTTGGCCATGGCGGCGCTGTTGATCGCCAACACGGCTGTGACCATTTCGGAGTTTGCGGGCATCGCCAGCGGCCTTGCTCTCTTTGGCGTGCCGGCGAGCATCTCGGTGCCGTTGGTGGCGCTGCTGGTGTGGATGCTTACCATGTCGGGTAGTTTCCAGCGCATCGAGAAGATTCTGCTGCTGGTGAGCTGCGTGTTCGTGACCTATATCGTCGCCGCGTTTATGGCTGGCCCCAACTGGGGTGAGGTCGCGGTCGACCTGGTCGTGCCCAACATTCAAAATGACCCCAGCTACGTGTCGCTCGTGGTCGCAACGATCGGTACCACTATCGCGCCGTGGATGATTTTCTTGGCGCAGAACAACGTGGTCGATAAGAACGCGGGCGAGGACGATATCGTGCTGCAGCGTATTGATACCGTGAGCGGCTCGATCGCTGCTGATATCATTGCGGGCTTCATTATCATCACGACCGGCACGGTATTGTTCCCGGCGGGTATTCAGATTAGCGATGCTGCCGATGCTGCCCGCGCGCTGGAGCCTATTGCGGGTCAGTGGTCCACGGTACTGTTTGCCTCGGGCCTGGTCGCGGCGAGCTTCTTGGCTGCCTGCGTGCTGCCGGGCGTTACGTCGAGCGCTATCTGCGAGGCATTTGGCTGGGAGCGCGGTGCCGACCGCAGCTGGGACGAGGCCCCGGTCTATCGCGGCATCATTACGGCCATCATCGGTATCTCTGCCGTGCTGGTGCTTATGCCCGGCGTCGATCTGTTCCAGATTATGATGACCTCGCAGGTCATCAATGGCGTGCTACTGCCCGTGGTTCTGGTGTTCCAAGTGGTTATCGCCGCCGACCGTCACATTATGGGCGCCAACCGCAACGGCCGCGTGTGGAACGTGCTCACGTGGGCGACTATCGCCGTGATTACGGTGCTGACGGTCGTCATGTTTGTGCTGCAAGCGATGGGCTACGGCGCTTAGCGCCTCTTTTTTGCCCATGGCCTCTCGGAGCCGGCTCGAAAAGAGCGATTTTTGGTTGGTTGCTGCGGGTGTACACAGATTTGGCTGCGTGCTACTTGTCGGTGCCCAGCTTGTGTGGCTTGTAGGCGAGGGCATTGACGAGTGCGTCGGCGGCGGATTTGACGGCTGCCGGCTGCGGATCGTTGACGTGGTCCTCGGGGTGCACGGGCAGGTCTTTCTTGACCGCATCGTGGATCAGGTTGAGGTACTCGGTCACGCCGGTAGTCGACAGGTGCGTGCCGTCGCCGTCGAACAGGTCGTTGCGGTTGGCGCTGTACCCGTACCAGTCGACAACGCGTACATTCTTGTAGCGCGTGGCGGCGTTGGCGATGGCCTGGTTCGTGGACCCGACCCACGGCTGCGGGCTACGCGTGTTTACAAACACGACAGTACGCTGCTCGCCGGCGTCGGCCATGATCGCGTCGACCTGGGCGTCCGTTACCAAGCCGTTGGTGCCCAGCGCAAAGACCACGATCTTGCCGGCAAGGTTCTGTTGGAGATAGCCCTCAAATGTCGCGCGGCCCGCATCAAACTGGCGGCCCTTTTCGGCATCGATATGGCTGTGCGGGAACACGCCGTCAAAGGAATCAACGGCGCGCAGCGACACGGAGTCACCGATCATAAGCAAATCGTAGGAGCCATCGGGGAAGCCGTCGTTGTCCTTGTCGGTGTCGTCGGCCGCCTGCTGGTCGGCGGGCGCGGTGTTTTTGGCTTCCTTGTTGAGGACTTCGGCGCCCTCACCGCTCAGTGCGGAGGTCTCCGGCACAAAGATCAGGCCGCCCAGTGCAACGACCAACACGACAGCGCAGGTTGCGCAGACAGGGACGTGCGCGCGTGCCCAGTTGGCGGGCGTGGCGGTGCCGTCGCGGAACTCGGATACGGTGCGCTCAAAGGCGCCCTTTCTAAACGGCGTTTCGATAAAGCGATATGAGCATTCGGCCACGGCGACCACCACAAGTACCTGCAAGATGTACTGCCACCACGGTGTATCGTTGATGTTGGCGACCGGGTTCATGAGCAACAGCAGGGGATAGTGCCACAGGTAGATGCTGTACGAGCGCTTGCCAACCCACACGAGCGGCTCGGCGGACAGCGCGCGGGCAACCATTCCCTGGGGCTGCACGCAGGCCGCGATGACCATGAGCGTGAGGACCGAGCACAGCAGCGTGCCGCCGCGATACTGGAACGCGGTGTAGCCGTTGGTGAGCGCGACCATGGCGGCAAGGCCAACCAGACCCACGACGCCCAACACATCGATGGATGTGGGCGAGGACCAAAAGCGCACGAGGGCGCTCGGCTGTGCCGGGGCGGTCTCGGCTGATTCGTCGGCCTTCTCGCTAGGTTTGCCCTCGGCGTTCTTGTCGTGCTTGGCGGCGCCAGCCAGGCGATTGAGCCCCAAACGATGAGCGAGACGCACTGGCGCCAGGTCGCGATCGGGGATAAAGGCCATCCAGGCACCCAGCAGTAGCGAGAACACGCGGGTGTCGGTGCCGTAGTACACGCGGCTGGGGTCGGCGGCAGGGTTGTAAAGCACCATCATGGCGAGGGCAGATGCCGCGGCAAGGCCCAGAACCAAGCGGCGCGTGTTGGGCTTGCTCACATGCATGGATACCATGGCAAACAGCAGTGGCGGCCAAATCAGGTAGAACTGTTCCTCGATGGCAAGCGACCAAAAGTGCGTGAGCGGCGAGGGGTCGCCCAGAGCATTGAAGTACGAGACGTTTTGGGCAATCTGCCACCAGTTGTTGAAGAACAGCAACGACGGCAGGATGTCGGGGCGCATCTTGGTGAGCATCACGTGGTTAAAGATGGTGCACAGCGCGCAGGTCACGAACACTACCGTTACCACGGCGGGGACCAGGCGACGGATGCGGCGAATCCAGAAGCTCTTGAGGTCGATGCGGCCGGTCTTAGCGACTTCGTTGAGTAGCAGGCGTGTGATCAGATAGCCCGAAAGCACAAAGAAGATCGTGACGCCGAGCAGACCGCCCTGCGCCCACGTGAGGTTGAGGTGATAGAGCACCACCGCGACGACGGCAAGCGTGCGTAGGCCGTCAAGGGCAGGGATGTAGCGGGACTTGGGGCGAGCAGGCGTCTGCTCCGCGGCGGGAGTGTTGGCGCGGCCCGCGTTGTTGGTAGAAGCGCGATGAGGGCTTGCGGTGCGTCGCGGCTCGTTGGTACGGCGTTCGCTCTTCACGCGTTCGTGCGGCGCCGGCTCGTTGCCTGTGCGGCGTCGACCGCGCGAGCCCGATTGCGAGAATTGTTCCATAAAACATCATCCAATGACGAGAATAATCAGCACGTATTTATTGTAGCTGCCTGCTCCTGTGAATGCTTGCTGCTGGCGCAAGCTCAAGCGTGCGTCCACATCAAAGTGAACTAAAGTTATAGGGGGTGCGAGGGCGCACAATCGATGGTCGACGGTGGGCATAAGGCCCGCAGATGAGGAGGTTTCCATGGCAGATCGCGACATCATTGCGGTGTTCGGCAGCATGAACATGGACCTTTCGGTGGCGTGCGAGCGCATGCCGCGTGCGGGCGAGACCGTCGGCGGCAGCGGGTTTATCACCAACGCCGGCGGTAAGGGCGCTAACCAGGCCGTTGCCGCCGCGCGCATGGGTGCGCGCACATGCATGATCGGCGCTGTTGGACGTGATACCTTTGGCGATGCGCTTGTGGCGGGGCTCCAGGATGCCGGCGTGAGTGTTGAGTTCGTGGCGCTTCGCGATGACGTGGAGACCGGCACCGCGACTATCATTCGCTGCGAGGGCGACAACCGCATCATACTGTCACCGGGCGCCAACCATGCGCTTGCGGGCGCGGACGTTGCCTGCGCGTTGAGGCGTCTGGTGGCCCATGAGCTCGACGGCGACGCCAGCGAGATTGCCCCGGCTGCCGGAAGCGTCTTTATCGCCCAGGGCGAATGTGACCTTGCGGCGACGGCCGAGGCGCTTGTTTGCGCTCACGAGCTGGGGTTCTATACGATCTTTAACCCGGCGCCCGCCTGCGACCTGCCGGCAGGAGCGTGGCCTGCGGTCGACCTGGTCTGTCCCAACGAGACCGAGTGCCAGGTGCTGACGGGAATCTTGCCCGCGGACGATGCAAGCTGCGTCGCGGCGCTCAATGTCCTGCTCGCTAGGGGTGCCGGAGCTGCGGTCATCACGTTGGGCGGTGCCGGCTCGGTTACGCTCGGCGATGACGGTGAGCTGCTGCGCATGCCGGCGCTTTCGAGCACGGTAGTCGATACCACGGCCGCCGGCGATACGTTTATCGGCGCGTTGGCGGCGGCTCGCCTAGAGGGCTTGCCGCTCTTTGAGTGCATGGCCGCGGGTGCTCGCGCCTCGGCAGTGACGGTGTCGCGCCTGGGCGCTCAGCAATCGATTCCCACGCGCGCCGAAGTTGAACATTGGTTTGGTTAAACGATAAAGACGGAGAAGCGGAGTAGAACAATGGCAATCAAGAAGCTGATCCTTGATCTGGATATGGGTGTGGACGATGCGATGGCGCTGGCCTATGCCATCGCGAGCCCCGAGGTGGAGCTCGTGGGCATCACCACGTGCTTTGGTAACGTGCGCGTCGAGCAGTCGGCGCACAACTGCCTGGCGGTGCTCGATCTGCTGGGTCGCCCCGAGGTTCCGGTGTACCTGGGTGCCGACCGTCCTCTGCAGGCGACTGAGCCCTATACGCCGCCGGCGTCCACCGCGCTCATTCACGGCAAGAACGGCATCGGCGGCGCGAGCGTGCCCGCGTCGCCCTACGAGCCGGTGGGAGCGACCTCGGCCGGCGGCAACGCTGCGGTCGATTATTTGATCGATGCCGCGCGCACTTATGGTCCCGATCTGGTCTACGTAGCGACTGGCCCGCTCTCCAATCTGGCGCTCGCCCTGGAGCGCGATGCGGCGGCGATGATGTCCATCGGACGCGTGGTCGTGATGGGCGGCGCCCTTACCGTGCCCGGCAACGTGAGCGCGGGCGCCGAGGCCAACATGGCAAGTGATCCTGAGGCAGCCGACGCGGTGCTGCGCTCGGGCCGCAAGCTCACTATGGTGGGTCTGGATGTGACGCATCGCGCGGTGCTCACGCGTCGCGACATTGCTGGCTGGACGGGTTCGGGCACCATGGCCGGTTGCGCGTTTGCGAGCATGGTGGAGCACTACATTGGCTCGTACGAGATGAACGCCCCCTACCTGGGTGGCTGCGCGCTGCACGATCCGCTGGCGGTTGCCGTGGCGATTGATCCCACGCTCGTGGGCGCGCTCGGCTGTAACCTGCGCGTCGACCTGCTCGGCGAGTATCGCGGCCGCACCATCTGCGATGAGCGCCGTGTGGCCGACCCCGACAAGAGCGCACTCGTGGCGCTGACCGTCGACGCCCCGCGCTTCCTGTCCGAGTTCAAGGCGCGCATGGCCCGCGTCCTGGGCTAAGTTGTCTTTTTGGGACGGGGCTTTTTTGACTGGTATGATTGGTGCGACCGTTCGAACCAGCTAAAAGAGCCCCGTCCCAATTTGACTATCGAGAGGATCTGCCATGGAGCGCATTGCGAGCTTTTCCGTTGACCATCTGCTGCTTGAGCCCGGCGTGTACGTGAGCCGCATCGACCGCGATCCGGCGACCGGCGCCGCCGTCACCACCTTTGACCTACGCCTGACCACGCCCAATAAGGAGCCGGTCATGAACACGGCTGAGTGCCACACCATCGAGCACCTGGGCGCGACGTTCCTTCGCAATCATGCCGAGTGGTCGAGCCGCATTGTCTACTTTGGCCCCATGGGCTGCCGCACGGGCTTTTACCTGGTTGTCTTTGGCGAGCTGACGAGTGAGAAGATCTTGCCGCTCGTCCGCGAGCTGTTTGAGTTTGTCGCCGGCTTCGAGGGCGATGTCCCCGGTGCCGCTCCCGAGGAGTGCGGTAACTACCTGGACCAGAACCTTCCTATGGCTAACTGGCTCGCACGCCGTTACCTCGACCGCGACCTGGCCGATATCGACGAGAAGCACCTGCACTATCAGCAGGCGTAAGAGCTTTATCGCCCAAAACGAGCGCATTGGGCGCCTTCGCTTATGCGGGGGCGCCTTTTTGTTGATTGGTCGGGACGAGCGTTCAAAATCGCTCATGTTTGTTCTAGAATGTTCGTATAGTCACATTTACGAACAGGAGTGAACATGCATATCTACTCTGTCAACGATCCCGAGTTCAAATCCTATGGCAACGTTTGGGATGACGTTTCGTCCGAGCTCACGTCGCCCGTGCTCGAGGCGCTCTCTGCCACGCCCATTCCCGATGGCAGCAAGTACGTAGCAAGTGCGCCGGAGCTCGAGGGCGTCAAGGATGCCGATAAGTTGGGCTTTCTCATGTTTGGTGGTCGTCCCTTCCAGCTCGGCTGGTGCAACGGTCACAACACGCGCCTCAACTGCCTGGAGTATCACCGCGCCAGCGAGTTTAACCTGGGCGCCCGCGATTTTATTCTGCTCGTGGCGCATCGCTGGGAGATCGAGGACGGCAAGCTCGACACCGCGTGCGTCAAGGCGTTCCGCGTGCCGGCGGGCAAGGTTGTCGAGGTTTTCAACACCACGCTTCACTACACGCCGTGCATGGTCGATGATGGGGGCTTCCAGGTGATGGTGGCGCTGCCCGCCGGCACCAACGGTCCGCGCCCCGAGGCTGCGGCCGACATGCCCACGGCCGGCGACGCTTACTGCTATTGGAAGGCCGACAAGTGGGTTCTCTGCCATGCCGACAGCCCCAAGGCTGCCGAGGGCGGCTACGTAGGCCTCATCGGCAAGAACCTCGACATCGCCTGCGACTAGGGGGCTTCCTGTTTGTCTCGATCTGTAACATCTAGCGGGCTAAATCGTCTCTACCTGTTACAGATTTAGACAAACTGCAGGGGCTGCCCGAAAGATCTCGATCTGTAACACCAGGCCCGGTTTTGGCGGCCTATCTGTTACAGATCGAGACAAACCGGGCCCAAACCGCCACAAAGGTGCCTGTTCCCTTTGTGGTGGTTGGGCGGGCGGGTATCAAAAAGTGTCAGACGAGGGCGGCTGCGGGGCGCCTGTGCGCGAAAAGAAGTGTCGACCTGCGCCGTTGCCGTTGAGTAGCGCGCTGCTTACGGGGATACTGAAGCCACGACAAACTTCGACTGCCCGATCCACCTCATCAAGGAGTACGGCGGTTGGCGCAACCGCAAGCTCATCGACTTCTACAAGAACCTCGCGACCACGATCTTCACCCGCTACAAGGGTCTGGTGAAGTACTGGCTCACCTTCAACGAGATCAACATGATCTTGCACCTGCCGTTTATGGGTGCCGGTCTGGTCTTTGAGGAGGGCGAGAACAAGGAGGCCGTCGAGTACCTGGCCGCCCACAACGAGCTCGTCGCCAGCGCTTGGGCAACCAAGATTGCCCACGAGATCGACCCCGAGGTCAAGATTGGCTGCATGCTCGCCGCAGGTAGCTACTACCCCTACAGCTGCCGTCCGGGCGATGTGCGCCAGGCGCAGCTCGACAACCAGGACAATTACTTCTTCGTCGACGTCCAGAGCCGCGGCTACTACCCGGCCTATGCCGTCAAGAAGCTCGAGCGCCTGGGCATCGATGTGGGCATGACGGACGAGGACCGCGAGATTCTGGCCGCCAACACCGTCGACTTCATCAGCTTTAGCTATTACAGCACCCGTTCTTCCGCCGGTGCCGATAACCCCGATGTCGAGCACACCCAGGGCAACGCCTTCGCCGGCGCCAAGAACCCCTACCTTCAGGAGAGCCAGTGGGGCTGGGCCATCGATCCGCTGGGCTTCCGTATTACGCTCAACGACCTGTACGACCGTTATCAGAAGCCGCTGTTTGTGGTTGAGAACGGTCTGGGCGCCAAGGATGTTGTCGAAGAGGACGGTTCCATCAACGACGACTACCGTATCGACTTCCTGCGTCAGCATATTGCCGCGATGCGCGATGCGGTGACCGAGGACGGCGTTGACCTGCTGGGCTACACCACCTGGGGCCCGATCGACCTGGTCTCGGCCGGTACGGGCGAGATGTCCAAGCGCTACGGCTTTATCTATGTGGACCGCGACGACGCCGGCAACGGCACCCTCAAGCGTTCCAAGAAGAAGAGCTTTGACTGGTACAAGAAGGTTATTGTTTCTAATGGTGAGGACCTGTCCTAAGGAAGCTGAGACACTCGACTTCAGAGTCTCCTAATCAAGGCGCCCGGCGAGCAGTTAATGCTTGCCGGGCGCCTTGCCGTCTGCGGATTTTGGGACATGCGGTCCGCTTTTTCGACCCATCTGTCGGTACACTAAAAGCACTATGGGTACCCGCGAGCGACATATCGGCCACGCGGCCGCCCGATCCGCTCCCGTGGCGGATCCCAGGGGCGGCAGGCTCTTCGCCATGCCGCGATTCCTTGTTGGCATAACACATCAGGTGTACCGCCACCGCGTCTTTGCTATCGCCGGTGTCATCACCGCGCTGTTCCTCATGCTTTTGGCAGTCTTGCCGGCGCTGTTCGCCTTCGACCCCAAACTTTCTAACGCCGTGCCCGCCTATAGCGAGGTGTCCGAAGAAGTCGTGGATGCGCTCGCCCATTCGAGCTCTCTCCCGCTGCTTGTCG
This sequence comes from Collinsella sp. AF33-16, assembly GCF_003475325.1. Lineage (GTDB taxonomy): Bacteria > Actinomycetota > Coriobacteriia > Coriobacteriales > Coriobacteriaceae > Collinsella. The sequence continues at coordinate 53,839 of NZ_QRQC01000016.1, forward strand.
CCGCAATTGTATTTTCGATCTGGGGCGTATCGGTCTATCTGCGCTGTTTGGACTATGTGTTGCGCCGCCGCCTTGTTGCCATCGCCTCCATCTGCGCCCTGTGGATGATCGAAGTCATTCTCAAGTACAAGTCGTTCACACCGTTCTATGCCACCGTGCTGTGGTACCTGTACTACGTGCCCATGACGCTCATTCCGCTGCTCTACCAGTTGTGTGGTCTGCGCCTTGCGGGTCTGGAGCAACACCGCCTGGGTCGCCGCTATTGCGCCGCGCTGTGGATTGTGGCCATCCTGCTTATCGGATTTGTGCTCACCAACGATTTTCACCAGCAGGTCTTTCGCTTCGACCGCACAAGCGACACCTGGAGCAACGATTACACGTACGGCTGGGGTTATTTTGCCGTTCTCGTGTGGACGGCCTTTGACTTCGTGGCCTTTTTTATCCTGGTTGGTCGGTCCTCGTCCTTTCGTATCCAGCGTTTCTCGGGCACGGCGGCGCTCGTACTGCTGGGTGGCGCATTCTTTGCCATATCGTATGCGTTGCGCGTGCCCTGGGCATGGAGGCTCAACTTTTCGCTCGTCTATTGCGTCCTGTGCGTGGTGGCGATGGAAATCTGTCTCGATTGCGGTGTCATTCCGTCGTATCACGACATCGCCGGCATCTTCGACACCTTGCCGCTCGACCTCAAAGTTCTAACGCGCGAACTGCAGGAAGTCTATGCCACGCCAGTGTCAAAGCCAATGCCGGTAGGCGTGCGCGAGGAGTTGCGGACCCAGGAGCACGGCCGCGCCCACGCCTTTGCCGTGGCGTCCGATCCCGATGTGATGTACCGTGCCTTTCCACTGCTGGGCGGATCAGCCCTGCTTGCCCAAGACGTGTCGGAACTCAACGAGCTCAATCGCGAACTGGCGCAGCGTCGCATGGAGCTGCAGCGCCAAAACGAACTGCTCACGGCCGACTACGACCTTAAGACGCATTTGGCAGATCAAGAGGCCGAGACCCTGCTGGTCCAAGACGTGGACCAGGCGCTTGCCCGCGCACTCGAAGAGATGTACGACCTGCTGAGCTCGCTGCCGCCGTTGACCGACGAGGCGTCTTCGCACGAGCGTTACCGCATGCTGCAGCGCGCCAAGATGCTCGTCGCCTATTGCAAGCGCAAGGGGTCGCTCACGCTGGCGCAGCACGGGGAGAGCGGCTTTGATCGCGACCGCATTCAGCTCATTGCCAACGAGCTCGCGAGCGACCTGCGCACCATCGATATCGATTGCGCCTCGATTATCGCCATACGGCGCCCGATGCACGCCAGTACGGTAAGCGCCCTGTACGACTGCGTGTATGACTTTGCGTTTTTTGCCTACACTACCGACCATCCGGCGCTTATGTATCACTTGGGCGACCATGACCGATGCAGTGTCGAGCTGCGCGCCACGCTTTTTTCCAACGATGATGCAGATCTTTCGCAGACACCCGCTGCGCAAGAGCTCGAAAGCGCTTTGCAAGGGCGCAACGTGGCATATCGCCTTGAGGGCGAGCCCGGCCAGCTGCGCATGATCGTCTTGATGCCGAGGGCGGGTGAGTGACGATGCAGATTTCGCTCATCCTTCCCCAAATCGTTGCGCTCGATGTTGTCTTTGCCCTGGCTGCGTGTCTGCAGACGATCCACGTCCCACTCATCGCGTCGCGCCGCTCGCCCTATAACCGTAAGGTGATTTGCGCCTACGAGGCGAGCCTTGTGCTTCACCTGATGATTTCAGCGCTCATCTTATTCGCGTCGTCTGGCTCGTATCTGGTGGCGCCGCTTGACGTTTGCGCCAGGGCAACGGGCGGAGCGTTGTGGCTCAATGCCGCGATCTTTGCCTATGGCGTGGTACTTATGGTGCACTATCGTCGCCCCGTCATGCTGGTCGAGCTGCTGCTTGTTGTCGCCGTTACACCGCCGGTGGTTTTTGCCATGGGCTCGGCGTGGACCGTTGTCCTTATCGCAGAGGGAGCGTTCTTCCTGTTCCGCTCCATCGCGGCGCTCTTGATGGACGTCCGTAACCGCCAGGAGGATATCACCGCGTTCTCGACGATCGAGACCATCAACGTGATTCCCGTGGGCATCCTGTATCTGGATCCGAGGGGCCGTCCGCTGCTCATGAACCGCTGTATGCGCAAAAACCTGGTGGAACTTCATATGCCCACCGATCTAGGTGACATGAGCGGCACATGGAGCGACCTGCGCAAACTTAGCATGCAAATGCCCGAAAGCAGCGCTAATCGCGCTCATATCGACCTTGATCGCTTTGGCAGGGATCGCGCCGTGGTCGAGATCTCTCCTTCCGAGATTCGTCTGTTCGTGCGTGACTCCGTTACGGTCTCGGGCCGTCCGTTCGAGCGCGTCGTCGGCCTGGACGTGACGGAATACGCACACGCTTACGACCGCCTGGCACAAGCCAACCGCCTGCTTGAGCTTGCGGGCCAAGAGCTCCAGGCCCAGATCGAAGAAGTTAAAAAGGTTGCCGACAATGCGGCCTACCTACGTATGCGTGCCCGCGTTCACGATGTAATCGGGCAGCGCCTGTCCATTCTTCATCGCTATTTGGAGGAGGGGCGTCTGGACGATGAGTCGCTCGAGCAGATTGACCCGTTGCTGCGCTCAATCGCCGCCGATTTGCGCAGTGGCGGTGCCGGCGAGCCTGCAGAGCAGCTGGGTGATATCGTCCATGCTTTTGGCCTGGTGAGTGTGCAGATCGATGTTGAGGGCGCGCTGCCCGAGGACACGCGTGTCGCCGCCGCATTTTTGCAGATTATTCGCGAGGCCTCGACCAATGCCACCAAGCATGCGCAGGCGCATCGGGTCCACGTGCGTCTGTGGAAGGAGGGGGCGGATGCTGGAGCCGTCGCGCGCATGACGATTTCTAACGACGGGTCCCCGGCCCCCGTATCGTATCGCGAGGGAACGGGTATCCCAGGTATGAGGCATGTCGCGCAAGATCTGGGTGGCAGCCTAGAGGTCCACGCCACCTCGCCCTTTACGCTTACGGTATCCATTCCGCTTAACTCCAACGACACGTCCCAAAGGAGAAACTCATGATCCGCGTGTTAATTGTCGAAGACCAGGCCATTCTGCGCGAAAGCCTGGCGCGCTCCGTTGGCGACCAGCCCGATATGACCGTTGTTTCCGCGATCGCCGATGCCTCCGAGGCCTTGGGTGTCGCGCTCAAGGAGCGCCCGGACATGATGCTGATGGACGTGTGCACCGAGCATGATTCCAACGGCATCGTGGCGGCGGCGCGCATCAAGGAGCAGCTGCCCGAGTGTCGCATCATTATCATGACCGGCATGCCCGAGATCACCTTTGTCGATCAGGCCCGCGAGGCGGGCGTCGATAGCTTTGTGTACAAGAACGTCGGTATCGACGAGCTGTTCGCCGTGATGCGCTCCACGCTGGCGGGCTACTGCACGTTTCCCAAGCCGCCCGAGAGCATTTTTTCGGGTACGGCGGCACTCGACGATGTCGAGCTGTCGATTTTGCGCCTCGCCTGCGAGGGCAAGAGCCGTCGCGAGATCGCGGCCGAGCTGTTCATGAGTGAGGGTACCATCAAGCGCCGCATCTCGGAGATCCTGAGCAAGACCGGCTACGACAACATCATGCGTCTTGCCGTGCATGCGGTGACCGAGGGCAGCATCGTTCCCAACATGGAACGCCCGTAATCGACGCGCTCATCCGTGTTCTGGCGCCGTAAAGATAGACCGCCCGCCGTTTCGCATCTAAAAACGGCGGGCGGCCTGCTTGTATGGGCAGTGCTGTTGGCATGAAGCGGCGGGGTCGCAGGATCATCTCCTGCGGCCCCGCCTGGCATGTGCGCGGATGTGTCCGCCAATCCGCGGCTGATGTTACGTGCCGCTACGCGATGGTTGCGCTGTAGGAGGCGACGTCCTCGTAGGAATCGGTCAGGTAGGCGTCGATGCCGATGGTCGTATTGACCAGGTCGTCAAGACTATCGAGCGTGCCGTTCGAGAACGTGAATTCCTCAGTGGCGTTGGTGCCGGGCATCAGGTGAGCCGAGAACCAGGGTTCCTTCATGGTGCCGTTGACGTTGGTTTTGCCGCTGGGGGCGTAGAAGGTCAGGTCCTTGTCGCTCTTGTTGGTGATGTTGACGACAAAGCCGATGTCGCCCCACTCGTCCTTGAACTTCTCGGTGATGGTGATGGTGCACAGGTCGTCATCGGCAACGGTGACGGCGGGGGAGATTTCAATCTTCTGGACGTCGTCGTCTTCGACGGCCTCGTCGATCTCTTCTTCCTTCTCGGCCGCCTCGCGATCCTTCTTCACCGTGCCGGACAGGTCCTTGTCGGACTTGGTAAAGACAAGATTGCCGTCATCCTCTTCGAGGATGAGCTTGCCGTCCTTGAGCTTCATGTCATGCGACTCGTCTTCGGCGGTGATGGTTACGGTGGTGGCGTCCTTTGCCTCCCATTTAAGGTCGACGACTTCAAGGAACAGGTCGAGGGCACCTGTACCGTCCTCATCGAGAATCAGGACGCAGTGGACACCCCAATCCTCGAGCAGCTTCATGTACTCATCGGTCAGCTCTTCGCCCTCCATGGTTCCACCCGAGAGTTCCCAGCTGCCGACGAAGTTGGCCTTGGGGTCTTTGCCGCCGCCGCTGCAGCCCGTCAGGGCAAAGGCGAGCGCAAGGACGCATGTCAGAAATGCGAGTGCGGATTTTTTGAACGTTGTCTTCATGGTGTCCTCCTTTATCGAACGAAACCCATAGAAGCAAATGCGGGGGTGGCGGAACCCCCGCCAATTACCAGATAAAGGGATTAGGGCCTAGGCGTTCCGCAGTTGCTGCAGAATTTACCGCCGTTTTCGCTACCACAGTTGGGGCAGAACCACTTGGCCGGTGCCGGGGCGGGTGCGGGACTGCCGCACTCGGAGCAGAACTTGCCGGTGTTGGTGGCGCCGCAGCTGCAGGTCCATGTGCCGGCCGCAGGTGCGGCGGCAGGAGCCGGAGCGGGTGCCGGAGCCGGCTGCGGGGCGGCCTGTTGCTGTGCCTGGCCGGCGGCGAACAGCTGGCTGGCGTTCATGCCGCCCATGCCACCTGCCATGCCCATGCCCATAAATCCGGCCATCGCGCCGTTGGGGTTGGCGGCTGCCGCGCGCATCGCGTCGCTCTGGGCGCTGGCAATGTTGGCTGCCGCCATGGTGGGATCGCGCATGACTGCGGCTTTCTGCAGGTCCTTGATCATCTGCTCGTCCTCTTGCGAGGCGGCGATGGAGTTGACGCCAAAGCTCACGATCTCGACACCGCGCAGGTCGCGCCAGTCGGCCGAGAGGACCTCGTTGAGCGCGCGGGCGAGCTCGGTGGTGTGGCCGGGGATGGCACTGTAGCGGATGCCCATCTCCGAGATCTTGGCAAAGGCGGGCTGCAGGGCGGTGAGCAGCTCGGACTTAAGCTGGCTGTCGATCTTGTCGCGCGTATAGCTATCGGTTACGTTGCCGCACACGTTGGTGTAGAACAGCAGCGGGTTGGTGATGCGGTACGAGTACTCGCCGTTGCAGCGCACGGAGATGTCGACATCCAGGCCAATGTTGTTATCGACCACGCGGAAGGGCACGGGCGAGGCGGTACCGTACTTGTTGCCAATGATCTCCTTGGTGTTGATGAAGTAGACGCGCTGGTCTTTGCCCGCGTCGCCGCCAAAGGTAAAGCGGCTGCCGATGTTGGCAAACGTCTCCTTGATGGAGTCGCCCAGGTTGCCACTGAAGACGCTCGGCTCGCTGCCGGTGTCAAAGACAAACTCGCCGGGCTCCAGCGCGACCTCGATGATCTTGCCGTTTTGCACCACGAGCATGCCCTGGCCGTCGTTGACGGCTATGACCGAGCCGTTGGAGATGACGTTGTCCTCGCCGCGCGTGTTGGAGCTGCGGCCACCGGTACGTTTGCTGCCCTTGCAGGCCAAGACGTCAGCAGGCATCGATTCGCAATAGATAAATTCCTTCCACTGGTCGGCCATGACGCCGCCGGCAGCACCCAATCCAGCTTTCAAGAGTCCCATGGTGATCTTCCTTTCTCGTCAAAGGCCGGGTGGTATTGGTCAGAATGGCTAATCGTCCTTGTTGTCCTTCATGACGACCGAGGTCTCGGTGTGGCTGAAGGTGTCGTGCTTCTCGGTCAGGTCGAGCTCGCCGCAGTACTCGTCGGCGTGGGTGGCCTCGTTGGCCGTCTTGAGCTGGCCTACCAGTAGCACGTCTCCGATAATCACGATGATCAGCGGCGCGATGATGTTGATGAGGATGCCCTCGATATCAAAGGCGAGGTAATCCGGATCGAAGGCGTTCTCGCCCATAAAGAGAATCTGGGAGAGGACAAATCCGATCACAAAGAACAGCACCGAGGCAATAGCGAGCTTGGGCTTGGAGCAGGGGAGCTCGCCGACCAAGCGGCCGGTCTGGCCGTTCATGGCAAACAGGTAGCTCTTGCCGTTCCACGAGGTGGAGAGCATCCAGACGGGGAACAGGGCGTAGTCGCTGTCTTCCCAGGTGTAGTCGAGCTGCTTGCTTTCGACCGTGGCATCGTCGTATTCGTCGACGACGGTCTCGCGCAGGGCCGAGATCGTGCTCTCCTCCATGCGGCGCTCGGCGCGCGCCCTGCACGTCTCGCGATCCTCATCGTAACGGTTGGCGATGTAGCCGGGCATATAGGCGACCGAGAACGGGCGCAACGCGTCGTAGTCAAACGGCTCGATGGCGTCCATGTGGCCGTCGGGCATCTTGGACGATCCGTCGACGGGCACGCGCTTAAACGAGATATTGCCCTTGCGATAGGCATCGTAGTGGTCGGTGGTCGTGACGGTGCGATCGGATTCCTCGGTCACGGTCTCGTTGGTCGCGTCAAAATACACTTCGCCGTCAACGCGGGCGCCGTAGAGCCAAAACGGCACGTAGACACCTTGGACCTCGTCGATGTGGTTGCCGGTGACAAAGCTCTTGGGCAGCAAGATCTTGCCCTTATAGTGTTCCTTGAGTGCGGCTGTGACATCGTCGCGCCCGAGCTTAAACGGAATCACCAGGTCGGGCGAGAAGTCGCCAGAGAGCTGGCCGGGCGCCACGGCGGAGTTACCGCAGTACGGGCAGGTGGTGACGGCGACGGTGCCGTCGGACACGAGCTCGGCGCCGCACGACGAGCAGATGTAGCCGGCGTTTTGGGCGAGCTCCTGCACCGCGTCGTCGGCGACGGGCTTGGGCGTTGCGGCTGCCGCATCGGCTTTGGCGTCGGCCTTGTCCTGGCGCTCGCGATAGAGGGCCTCGACTTCTTCGACTTCAAAGCGTGAGTCACAGTAGTCGCAGACGAGCTTTTGCTCGGCGCTGGCAAAATGCAGGGGACCACCGCAGGCAGGGCACTGATAGTTAACGCTCTCGAAGGCCATGATCGGTCCTTTCCGTGCCGGAGGCTATGCGCCGATGGCGCCGCCGCAGTATTCGCAGCGCCCACTGGCATCGGGAATGGTGGTTGCACCGCAGAAGGGGCAGGTCACCGCAGTCTTGGGGGCCTTGGCGGCCACGGCGCTGTCGCGCGTCTCCTGGCGCAGCTGCACCAGCGCGTCGCGGACCTCGGTTGCCTGGCGCTTGGCCTCGCGGTATTCGATGGAGCCGCGCTGATCGATGGTGGAGTCGTTCACGCGCAGGTTGATCTCGGTAAAGTACGGCGTGTTGACGTGGATGGTCAGATTAAAGTCGTAATCCAGGTCGTAGCGCGGCGGGTTGTAGCTCTCGCGCTCGCCGTCCTTGGTCTCGCGATAGATTTCGGTGCGATGCTCGTCGATATCCATATCGCAGCCGAGTACCTGCGAGAACTCGATGATGTCGGGATTGGCGTCGCGCCAGCGGCTCTGCGAGGTGATGATCAGCAGGCCCGCGTCCTCATCGAGCATAATATTGGTGCGCCCGGCAGAAAGCGTGCGCGTGGGGTTGAACGACGCCAGGCGCTCGGCATTGGCCTCGCGGTAGGCGAGCTGCTCGCGGATATCGTCCGCGGTGCTGGAGCGATAGCCGTGAAAGTAGGGGGAGAGCTTGCCGGCGCACTCTTTGCACAGGTAGCCTTCATTGATTTTTGTCTTACCTAGAAGTCCCAGCTCGGTACCGCAAATCGCGCACTCTTTCTTCTCGAACATCTTGTCAAAGAAGCCCATGGCTGCCTCCCATCAACTGGTAGCGTGTGTCACTTTTGATGATGGGGGAGTGCGCGATCTTTCACGATACCCAGACGGCTCAACGAGTCTCCACAACTGGGACACATGGCCCATTTTGGGTAGTTAATTTGGGACGGGGCTTTTTTAGCTGTTTTGGGCCGCCGCGGCCAGCGGGGGCGGATCGCGGCGGCCCAAACATCCTTGACGAAGGTGCCGGTGAAGTTACAGCAGCTCGCCGTGGCGGGCGATGTAGTGGCGCTTGGCCAGCTGAGTGAGTGCGATGTAGGCGGCGACGATGCCGATGAGCAGCGCGAAGAAGCTCGTTGGCAGCGGCATGAGCCCCAGTGCATCGGCGATGGGGCTTGCCGGCAGCCAGGTGACGAGCGCCAGGCCCAGCACGGTGAGCACGCACAGCGCGGGGGCGGCGTGGTCGCGCGGGCTTGGCAGACGCGGGGAGCGCAGCATGTGGATCACGAGCGTCTGCGACCACATGGACTCAATGAACCAGCCGCTCTGAAAGAGCGCCGCAAAGGCTGCCATGCCTGCGACGTCGCCCGCGGCGGCAAGCTCTGCCCAGCTCGCGCCCATGGCGGCAGGGCATACCACAAAGAAGAGCGCGGCGAAGGTCACGATGTCAAACAGCGAGCTCACGGGGCCCAGCTCGAGCATAAAGCCCTTGATGGATGCGGCTTCCCAGGCGCGCGGACGGGCAGTCCAGGCGTCATCGACGGTGTCCCACGGCAGCGCGATGCATACGATCTCGTAGACCAGCGACAACAGCACCAGCTGCAGGGCGCTCATGGGCAAAAACGGCAAGAACAGGCTCGCGATGGTCACGGACAGCACGTTGCCAAAGTTGGAGCTCACCGTGGTCTTGAGGTACTTGAGCAGGTTGCCGTAGGTGCGGCGGCCTTCGATGATGCCGCGCTCGAGCACGCCCAGGTCCTTTTGGAGCAAGATGATATCGGCGGATTCCTTGGCGATGTCGACGGCGGAGTCGACCGAGATGCCGCAGTCGCTCGCGCGCATAGCGGCGGCGTCGTTGATGCCGTCGCCCATAAAGCCCACGGTGTGACCGAGCAGCTCGCGCATGACGCGCACCAGGCGCGCCTTCTGCAGCGGCGAGAGCTTGGCGAAGAGGTGGGTTTTCTCGGCGCGCTCGGCAAGCTCGGCGTCGTCGAGCGCATCTATCTCGGAGCCTAGCAAGACATTGCTCGCGTCGATACCGATCTGCTCGCAGACGGTGGCGGCCACGCGGTCGTTGTCGCCGGTCAGGACCTTGACCGCTACGCCCTTGGCCTCGAGGGTGGCAACGGCACCCGCGGCACTTGCCTTGGGCGGATCGAGGAAGGCCAAAAAGCCCATCAGCACCATGTCGCACTCGTCAGCGATGCCAAACTCGCCCACGCAGCGCGGATTGGTCTTCTGCGCCACGGCAATTACGCGCAGGCCCTCGGCGTTGAGCCCGGCGACCTGTTTGCGAATCAGGACGAGCTTGTCTTCGGTGAGCGGCTGGGCGGCGCCATCAACCTCGACAAAGGAGCAGATCTCGAGCATTTCCTCGGCAGCTCCCTTGGTAACCATCTGGGTTTTGCCTTGGGCATCGGCGACGACCACGCTCAGGCGACGGCGCGAGTAATCGAAGGGCACCTCGTCGACCTTGGTATAGCGGTCGCGCAGGCTCTGGCCCAGCATGGCATCGGGCGCGACGGTCGAGGGCGTCACGTCGGCACGGTCGATGACGGCCAGGTCGATAAGGTTCTTGAGACCGGTCTGGAAGAAGCTGTTCAAAAATGCATGGCGCAGTACGCGTGCGTCCTCGTTGCCGTCGGTGTTGAGGTAGCGCTCGAGCACGATGCGGTCTTCGGTGAGGGTGCCGGTCTTGTCGCAGCACAGGACGTCCATCGCGCCGAGGTTTTGGATCGCCGGCAGTTCCTTGACGATAACCTGGCGACGGGCGAGGTCCTTGGCGCCCTGCGACAGGCTCGTGGTCACGATGACGGGAAGCATCTGCGGCGTGATGCCCACGGCCACGCTCGTGGCGAACAGCAGCGCGTCGATGACGCTGCCCTTGGTGGCGGCGTTGACGGCAAAGACGACCGGCGCCATAACGAGCATAAGGCGTACGAGCAGCATGGAGACGCTCGAGACGCCGCGGTCAAACGCGCTCTTCTCGCCGCGCCCGTTGAGCATCTTGGCGATGCCGCCCAGGTAGGTGTCCGAGCCGGTGGCAACGACAAGTGCTATAGCGGTGCCGTTTTGCACGGAGGTGCCGGTAAAGACGATGTTTTTGCAGGCAGAGAGCGGCAGCGCGGAGCTGCCGGCACCCTCGGCGACGGTGATGGCAGCGGTCTTTTCGACGGCCTCGCTCTCGCCGGTGAGTGCGGACTCGATCACAAACAGGTCGCGCGCGGTGATGATGCGGGCATCGGCCGGCACCATATCGCCGGCAGAGAGACGGATTACATCGCCGGGGACGAGATCATCAAAGGGGATCTCGATACGCTCGCCGTCGCGCAGGGCACAGCAGGTGTTGGAGACCAGGTCCTTGAGGGCCTCGGCCGCATTGCCGCTGCGAGCCTCCTGGATAAACTTCATGCTGCCCGATACCAGCAGCATGATGCCGATGACGATGACCGTGGAGGGATCGCGCTGGGGCTCGGGTACGGCGAGCACGTCGATGTAGAGCGAGACCAGCGCGAGCGCGGCGAGGATGCCGGCGAAGGGATCGATGAACGCGTCGGCGATGCGGCGGGCGAGCGTCTTGGTCGGCGCCTCGATGGTGTTGGGGCCGGCGGCGTCCAGGCGCTCGGCGGCGTGCTCGGCAGTGAGTCCGTCGGCCGTGGCGTCAAGCAGCACGAGGGCGTCCTCGGCGCTATGGGTGGCGGCGAATATGGTGTTCTTGGACAGGCCGGTGTGAGCGGCGGGGCGCGCCGTGCGGCGGCGCTTGGAGATGACTTCGAGTACCGTGGCGGTTTTGAGCATCAGCATAGGGTCCTCCTTGTTAAAGGGAGTTAGCGTACGTGTCGTATGTGCTTTAAAAACCTAGATGTCGCTCACGTCATGCTCTCGAACCACCACAAAGGCGACAGGCACCTTTGTGGTGGTTTTGACGATCGATTCGTGGCGCTTATGCGTGTGCGGAATCCTCGCGGCGTGCCGAGGGCGACATGCAGGTTTTTCGACTATGGCTGCCTTCCATGGCACACCTCCTTAAGGCCGGGCGCGGCGCGCTTCGGGTGTCTCGCACCCGTTTTAATCCGCCCGTATTCTTGATGAGGGGGTTTGCCGTGTCAACCTCATTGTTCGGAAAACCATTGTCCCTGACAAAGCCTTTACAGAATGACGTGGCCTCAAAGCGCGCCCACATCGACGCCTCGCCTGCGCTAAACTGAAGAGCACGTACGCGATTACGAGAGGAGCCCGCATGGAGGCTTACAAGCAAGAGTTCATCAAGTTTATGGTCGAGTCCGACGTTCTTAAGTTCGGCAGCTTTACGCTCAAGAGCGGCCGTCAGTCCCCGTTCTTTATGAACGCCGGCGCTTACGTGACGGGCTACCAGCTCAAGAAGCTGGGCGAGTATTACGCCCAGGCTATCCACGATAACTTTGGCGACGACTTTGATGTCCTGTTTGGGCCGGCCTACAAGGGCATTCCCCTGGCCGTCGTGACCGCCATTGCCTACCACGAGCTGTACGGCAAGGAGGTCAAGTACTGCTGCGACCGCAAGGAGGCCAAGGACCACGGCGCCGACAAGGGCAACCTGCTGGGCTATGAGCCCCAGGACGGCGACCGCGTGGTCATGGTCGAGGACGTCACCACCAGCGGCAAGTCCATCGATGAGACCTATCCCAAGGTCAAGGCGGCTGCCGATGTCGAGATCAAGGGCCTCATCGTGTCTCTCAACCGCATGGAGGTCGGCAAGGGTGGCGTTACCACCGCGCAGAAGGAGATCGAGGCCAAGTACGGTTTCCCCGTCGCGAGCATCGTCTCCATGGCCGAGGTCGTCGAGACCCTCTACAACCACGAGATCGACGGCAAGGTTGTCATTGACGACGAGCTTAAGACCGCCATCGACGCCTACTACGAGCAGTACGGAGCCCGAGAGTAGTTACGGCGTTTTACCAAACGCCGTAACCGGCCGACGCTGCGCGCCGCCCAGGGCGACAATTTGTCATTCAAAAGGCGAGGCATGACCAGAAGGTCAATACCTCGCCTTTTTCATGCCAACTTGTCCGCCCTGGACGTCGCTCGCTCATATGACCCAATCCGCTGTCAAGAGCCACAATGGC
>NZ_QRQC01000017.1 GCF_003475325.1 Collinsella sp. AF33-16
TGGTCGAAATGCATGATCTCGATCTTCTCGGTTTCCTTCATTTGTCTCTCCTTTCTGGGGTTGTTTCCACATCCCCCATGCCAACGGGCATCAAAACCCGCTTACATTCCGTAACACTCAGCCGCTTTGGCCTTAAGCGCATTGACTGACTCTTCGTAGCCCTCTGCCTTGACCTCCATTTGCTTGGAGACGGTATCGAGATACGGGTGCACGTTCCATGACTTCAGACGCTCGGCAATCATGGCCGCAATCGTCTGGAAGAACACAAGATTGGGAATTGCGCTGAGCAGCGGAGCCACCTGAGGCACCGCAACCTCGTGAGCCCTACCCTTGGGATGGGCCGTGAGCAGCACCGTTTTTGCCGTAACGTTCGATAGCGCATCGGCGATATTCGCAAGACGCTCCGACCCCTGCGGATCGTCGACGATAAACACCAGATAGCCCGGAACGATCTGCATCTCGGGACCGTGGACGAACTCCTCGCCTTCGTGATGCATGGCAGGAATCTTGATGGTCTCGCTCAGCTTGAGCGCTGCCTCCTCGGCAACACCATAGTTGGGGCCGTTGCCGACGACCATGGCGGGCATGTGCTCAGAAAGCTCGAGCATGTGATCTTGGACATATGCCTCGGCGGTCTTGCACATCACGGCATTAGCCTGGATAGCCTCGCGCAGGTCATCAAGACGCTGAGCAACGCCCTTGGCGTCAATCGTTCCGCGCGCCTGACCGCCGTAAATACCAAAGAGCACCAGGTACTCAACGAGAACCTCGACGCCCAGAGTCACAAAGTCCACCGACTCGACACCCACACCGTAGTCAAGAACGATGTCAGCGTGTTCCTTGATGGGTGCCTCGACGTTTGCCGTGAGCGCAACTGCAGCCATATCGTGTGCACGCATGTAATCGAGCGCCGCAATCGTATTGGTCGAATAGCCGCTCTGCGAGACGGCGATGTTGAGCGCATGCTGCGGATAGGTGTGTTCAAAATCGACGAAGGCCTCGGGCGTCACAACGGACACCTGCATCTGCAGCGCATCTTGCAGGTAATCGCGGGCGCAATCGGCGGCATGGCGCGACGAACCCGAAGCAACGATGCGCAGTGCATCAAAAGAACCGGACTGGAAAATATCAACGAGCTGCGCTACCAGCTCAGACGAACGCTCGAGGTTCTCCCCCATACGCACATGGGCAAGCTGAACGTAATCGAGCATCTTCATCGTCTCACCTCGTAACAAATCATTAGTATTTGATATCAATCACAGTTACAGGTTACGGCTTTTTGATACCTCTTTGTCGATTAATTTATCCCCACCGGCGAACGGTCGATTTTGAGCCCTGTAAGGTTGTATATACAGCTGACCCAACGATCAAACTGGTTAGTTTCCCAGCCGTTATTCACAAAATACCAGCTAGTACGTATAGGTGTAGCCGCCCGTATCGCCACGATTGAAGGACTTTACATACTCGATAGCCTGACCGCTCGCGTCATAGCTCACGCATTCCAAAAGCAAAACAAGATCGCCCTGTTCCAGTCCAAGGAGGCCGGCATCTCGTGCGCCCAGCGCTTCGATATCGAGCTTTTCCTGTGCCATGACTGGCTTTCGGCCCAGCATCTCATAGGTCTCGTACAAACTGAAGACCGACACGTCAATATCTTCGATGGTTGGGAACAGCAGGCAGGGAATCAGCGCCGTCTCAATCGATACGGGGCTACCGTTTATGCAGTTCAGGCGTCGAACGGAATAGAGCAGGTCGTCCTCGGCGATGCCAAACAGGTCGGCGTAATATGGCCCCGCATAACGCTTGGAACGCGCGAGAATACGGACGGACGGCTCGCCGCCCGAAGCACGGACCGATTCACGGAAACCGACCGTGCGTTCAAAAAAAGCAGGTACTTTCTGCGCCACAAAGGCACCTTTTCCCCGAACACGGCGAATCTGCCCGCGCCGAACCAGCTCATCGACAGCGCTTCGGATGGTCAAGCGTGTCGTACCAAATTCCTCGGCAAGGTCTTTTTCGGACGGAATCATGGAACCCGTGGGATATATACTGCGCTCGATACGTTCCTCGATGCGGCGTCGAATGCGCATATAAACCGGGGTGGCATCTACTGTTTCAGCCATTGTTCACCTGCCACGCTCCTCATGCCGTTCTCTTCGCCGTTATCGGCAAAGCGGAACTTTGTGGGCAAAATCACCGATTTGCAATGCTCCACAAAACGCATGTCCTTATCAAATTCGATCGAGCTCTCATAGAACACCGGCGTTCCCTCTTCTTGCTGGAGCAGCTCGGCCTCTTCGGCGTTCAAACGCGAGATGGAGATATGCTCACGTCCATGCTCAACACGCACGCCACCTTCTTTGAGCAAGACATCGTAAAGGCTCTCACACTCAAAATCGTGTTCGGGAAGCGATGGGCACAGGGACAGGTTAACGTGAGCGGTCTCGATTGACGCCGGCTCGCCCTCAATAAGTCGAACGCGCTGCATGCGGAGCAAGGGAGCGCCTACAGCCACCCCAAGCTTGTCGGCAAGCGCCTCATCCGCCTCGATGGTCCCGGTGGAAACCAGACGAGAAGAGGGGTGCAGGCCGGCAGTCCGTACAGCATCGGAAAAGTTATACGTTTCCTGGAAGATGTTCAACGGCTTGGGAGGACACACATACGTACCCGATCCGCGACGGCTCTCGAGCGTTCCACACGAGATGAGCCGCGTGATACCGGCACGCAACGCCGTACGCGAAACGTCAATCTCTTCGCACAGCACGCGCTCGGCCGGCAGGCGATCGCCGCCGGCAAGCTGATGGTGCTGGATATACCAAAGAATTCCCTCAACAGCACGATCTTTGGGGGGAATTGCATAAGATTCGCCTGCCATTGCACAGACTCCTCATTCAGACACGTATGCCGCCAAAATTAGGCCAGCCCTCCCATGGCATCAAATTCGGCCTTGATCTTCTCGGCGACATTCCGATACGACTTATATAGACTTGAATCGCGTTTGACCTCGTCGGTCATAACGGGAATCTCTAATTTGGAAACCTCGTCTTTTCCCGTCTGAACCGCCACAACAACGCCCATACCAAGACACATATTACGCTTGGCAGCGTTTATTTTCGCCGCCTTGGCAGGATTTGCCAGGATACGCTGGGCAAATTCCTGTTTAGAGACCGCTTCTTCGGCCTCCGGATCGCCCGCCTCGGCCACTTCGCACTGCAACACGTCCGCATAGTCAAAAATCTTCGGCTCTGCACCACGCTGATGCACGGCCCACTTGCGATGCGTGGCATCCTGGTAGATAGCCGGCAAAAACGTAAACCGCGGCGGGTCCAAAATCGTATCCGTGATGGTAAACACATCGGGATCAAAGGCATCCTGCGGGTTTTTCTTCTTGAACAGCCCCATATCAGCCTCCCGTACTAGCATTAAATAACTCAAGCTGAATATAGCACCAATTTCAAGCCGCCGCCTTACCCTATCGGTGCGCGGCGTCTATAGCTCGCCCAGCGGAAGAGTTCACGGACGAGGGCCGGGGTGCCTGCCTTGTTTTGAGAAGTGGGCTCCGCGAACTTCTCAAAACAAGGCAGGCACCCCGGCCCCGCCGGCAAATAGCGGACACTCCGCATGCAATCTATGCAAACAAACAAGTACGCTTAGCTACATTCGGTAAGATCGAGCACGCTGCCCTTCACGATAAGCGCCGGCTCCAGAACGACTTCTTCGGCACGCCTACCGCCCCTACCGGCAAGACGCTTGGACATGCAGCCAAAAGCATGCTCCGCAAGGACACCAGGATCCTGCTCAATGGCGGTCAGCGCCGGCTCAAAGAGAACGTCGGCCGCCGAGTTGTCATAGCTTACGACCGAAATATCGCCCGGAATGCTCTTCCCCATCTCGTGCAGGCGCTTGAGCAAACCAAGGGCAATGTTATCCGAGCTTGCGAACACGGCGGTGGCATCAGTTGCGAGCACCGCCTCCGAGGCCTCGTATGCACTCGGAATGTAGTACTCGCTCTCAAACTCCAAGCGTGCGTCGATAGGCAGGCCAACCTCGCGCAGCGCGCGCTCATAGCCGGCAAGTCGCTTACGCCCCGTATTGGAACGGCGCGCGTTAACCAGACAGGCGATGCGGCGATGACCCTGCTCAATTAGATACCGCGTGGCCATGTAGCCACCCATCTCGTGGTCGAACATCACCTTGTCGCACTCGAGTCCTTCAATGGCACGATCGACCATCACGGCAGGGATGGGTAGATGGCTGACCTCTTCGCGCAGGGCGCGGTCGTCGGAGAACTCGTCGCCCACCACCAAAAAGACACCGTCGACGCCGCGCGTCACCAGCTGACGCAGCAGCTCAAGATCGTCGTCGGCACTTCCGCCCGAGCTGGTAATAAAGAGCGCATAGCCGTCCTCGCGGCAGCGCTTTTCCAAGCTGCCGGCAAGCGAGGCAAAAAAGCGGCTCTCGATGTTAGGGACGATAAGGCCCAGCGTGCGCGACTCGCGCATGACCAGGCTACGCGCAATCTGGTTGGGAACATAGTGGTTGCGTGCCGCGACCTCCTTGATGAGCTTGCGGTTTTCTTCCGAGATGCGACAGGGCCGATTATTAAGAACAAGCGAGACCGACGAGGGGGAAAGCCCCACCTCCTGGGCGATCTGCTTGAGGGTGACTTTGTTGGCCATCTCGCTCCTTCCGGGTTTACGCGCAATCTCTTGAAAGTATAGCGACTACCCCTCTACCTCGGTGATAAACACTTTACCAATCCGGTGGACGGCTGTTTTATCGCCGCCAGCGCACCAAATCCGTCCGGGTGGGGTATATTGCAATCGATTGATGACAACGACCACCAAAAGGCGGATATTCGTATGCACGAGAACGACTTTTTTAACGAGGACCTGTTGTGCGCGCTCGCTGGCGTTGCCGGCGAGGACAACGTGCTGATGAGCGAGCCTATGCGCGAGCACACCACGTTTAAGATCGGCGGCCCGGCCGACGTCTTTGTCACGCCCGATACCGAGCAGGGCCTCGTCGCCACGCTCGATACCTGTTATCGCTGCAATTTGCCCCTCACCATCGTGGGCAACGGCTCCGACCTGCTCGTCGGCGACAAGGGCATCCGCGGCGTCGTCGTGGCGCTGGGCGAAGGCCTCTCCGACATTACGGTCGACGGCACGCATGTCACGGCGGCAGCCGGTGCCTTGCTTTCCGATGTCGCCGCGGCGGCAGCCGAGGCCGGCCTCACCGGCATGGAGCCCATCTCGGGTATCCCCGGATCGGTCGGCGGCGCCTGCTACATGAACGCCGGTGCCTACGGTGCCTGCATGGCCGATGTGCTGGAGTCCGTGCGCGTCTACAAACCCGCTCGCCAGCTCGACGATGGCACCCGCGGCAGCGGCAACATCATCGAGTTCGATGTCGACGAACTCAACCTGGGCTATCGCAAGAGCCGCATCGCCGACGACGGCTTCATCGTACTTTCGGCCACTTTCAATCTCGCCCCGGGCAACGCCGCGATGATTAAGGCCGACATGGACGACTACCACCAGCGCCGCGAGGACAAGCAGCCGCTCGACATGCCGAGTGCTGGCTCCACTTTCAAGCGCCCCGAGGGTTACTTTGCCGGCAAACTCATCATGGATGCCGGCCTGCGAGGACACGCCGTTGGCGGCGCGCAGGTGAGCGAGAAGCACTGCGGCTTCATCGTCAACGCCGACCACGCCACCGCCGCCGACGTCGACGAACTCATCCGCCACATCCAAACAACCGTCAAAGACCAATTCAACGTAGACCTAGAACCCGAAGTCCACCGAGTCGGCGAATTTTTATAGCCTGCCCACCGCGATCCACTTTAATTAATAACGGGACAAGTGATCTAGCTCACTTGTCCCGTTATCATTTATTTGTGAAGAACATCGGCTAGCCGCAGGATTGAAATCATCGACCGATAAGTGAGTTCCACTTTTTCGCCCGCAAGCAGTCGTTTCGAGCCAATCTCATCTAGCCCCACAAGCTGAGAAAACAGCGGGCTGCTCATCGTGCCCTCGTCAATTGATTCCCTTATGGTCTTCAAAACGTCCGTATCATGAAGCGACGCCGAGCTGTAGGGGGCAACACGAGCGGAACTCTCAATTAACGACGAGACAAAAGGATGGAGATGCTTTGGACATAGTCCATCAAACACCACATCCCCATTGTCATCCGAGCCGACTAATCGCCAACTATAATGATCGACCCAGTCGTCTCCGTCATATATGGTGTCCATGAGCAACTTCCCGTCTAGAGAGACCTATTTGGACATCGGGGCGCAAGACCGCAATCCATATAGGACCAGCAGCAGCTCCAACCCAACGCACCGCTCGACAATTGCAAATTGCGGCTATTTTAAATCTACATGATCAGTTCGAGTTCGCAACAAGGCGATTATTGCAACTAGGTTATATTTCATTTTCCACTTTGGTGAGCCGTCGGCTCCAAATTCCAAAACCGAAGTCCACCGAGTCGGCGAATTTTTATAAAAAGAAGGCCCCGAAAGGGGCCTTCACTTTCTTTAATTCAGACAACCAGTCCGGTATGTCGCGCCCCGAACCCGAGAGGGCCGTGTGCCCGCCCGCAATATATTTGATTGGTCGCGAGTTCCGCACGCAAAGAAGGCCACTTAATGTGGCCTTCGTCTTGCGCAGGACTGCCCGAGCAGGCAATCAAATATATTGCGGGCGGGCACACGGCCCCGTCGGCTTTACGACAGCGCAATACCGCCAAGCCAGCCCCAACGCACGCCAGAGCCAGTGCCGTAGAACCGAATAAACGCATCAAGCGACTTAGACGTAATGGCGCCCTCGTTGCTCATAACGATGCCGCCGCCAACGTAGATACCCACATGACCGTAGATAAGGCCCGGAGCACCCGTGCCGCTATGCGAGGAGTCGGCCACGATCATGCCCACCTGCAGCGCCGAGCGGTCGGAGCTATAGCACCAGGCGTTGAACATGTCACACGCGTTGCCGCCAAAGTAGCCAACGCCGGCGTTACGGAAGACATTGGTAACCCACGCCGCGCACCAGTTCTGACCCGGCGAAGGCGTGGAGTAGCACGCGTTGACGACGGCCTGCTGCTTGCCCGAGCCGGCATTCTGCTGCGGAGTTCCGGGCGCATACGATCCACCGCCCGAGCTCGAACCACCCGAGTAGGAATTGTTCTTGTTCGCGGCAGCCGCGGCAGCGGCGGCCTTCCTAGCGGCCTCCTCGGCCTGGGCGGCAGCGAGAATCTCGGAATCACGCTGAGCCATGAGCTCCTTGACGTCGTCGGAAAGACCGTTCAGCACGGTCTGGACCTCTTGCTGCTTGGCCTGCATATCCTGCATCTGAGCCGTCTGCTGATCCTTGAGTTTCTCCAGGTCAGCCTTTTGTGCTTCGAGCTCGGTCTTCTGTGCGTCGAGCTCGGCCTGAATCGTCTGGATATCCTCGATGGCATCGCGGTCGCTCTTGTTGATCTTCTCAACGTAATGCGCGTTGGCGACGAGTTCCTCAAACGAGCCAGAGGCCAGCAGCAGCGACAGGATGTTCGTACCGCCGGACTTGTAGCTGGCGGCCACGCGATCGGAAAGGTCGTTGCGCTTCTTCTTGAGCTCGGCCTTCTTTTCATCGATCTGGGCCTGCGTGTCGTCAATCTTGCCCTGGACATTCTCGATGTCGTTGAGGGTCTGGGCATTCTTGTTGGCCAGCGCCGCATACTCATTTGCGATGCTGTCGAGCTGGGCCTGAACCTCGTCGAGTTGGGCCTGGGCGGCATTCAATTTATCGGTGGTTTCTTTGGAAGCCTCCGCCGCATGGGCGCGAGTGGGCAGGCCAAAAAGAACTGCCGCAGAAGCGGCGCCGAACAGGGCCTTAAGGGCAGTGCGGCGCGAGAGCTCCTGGGAAAGGATGGAATCGCTGTTTGGTGACATATGTACTCCGTTACATGCTTATTTATATGTCGCTCAACTCATACATATTAGCGTACATATGGCGCGTCCCAACGATTTCCACGAACGGCAGGAAACTACAAGGTCGGCGGCTCGTAAGCAATTGTCAAATTTGAGGTAACAATTGAGCAAGCTCTTATATGAGTACGTTAACATAGTCCTCTGCTTTTCCTACAGTGCACCATTTGGGCGTCCCCGCCTGCGCTATACTCCCCTCTAGAAGTGTTCCTGATTCGATAGGAGACTACATGTCCA
Organism: Collinsella sp. AF33-16; assembly: GCF_003475325.1. GTDB lineage: Bacteria > Actinomycetota > Coriobacteriia > Coriobacteriales > Coriobacteriaceae > Collinsella. The sequence continues at coordinate 8,213 of NZ_QRQC01000017.1, forward strand.
AAGCACTCGACCCCAAAGACACCTGCGTCCTCGTTACCGGTGGCGCCGGCTTTATCGGCTCGCACACCGTCGTTCAGCTGCTCGAGGGTGGCTACCAGGTCGTCATCGTCGATGATCTCTCCAACTCCAGCGCCGTCGCCGTCGACCGCGTCAAGACCATCGTGGGCGACGAGGCCGCCAAGAACCTCACCTTCTACGAGGCCAACGTGCTCGACCGCGATGCGATGAACAAGATCTTCGATACCCATCAGATCGATCGTGTCATCCACTTTGCCGGCTTTAAGGCCGTCGGCGAGTCGGTGAGCAAGCCCGTCGAGTACTACCACAACAACATCGAGAACACCCTGGTGCTCATCGACGTCATGCGCAACCATGGCTGCAAGTCCATCATCTTCTCGAGCTCCTCGACCGTCTACGGCGACCCGGACAACCCGCCCGTCACCGAGGAAGACCCCAAGAAGCCCGCAACCAACCCCTATGGCTGGACCAAGTGGATGATCGAGCAGATCCTTATGGACGTCCACACCGCCGACCCCGAGTGGGACGTCGTGCTGCTCCGTTACTTCAACCCCATCGGCGCTCATCCGTCGGGCCTGATCGGCGAGGACCCCAAGGGCATCCCCAACAACCTGGTGCCCTATGTCGCCCAGGTCGCCGTGGGCAAGCTCGAGGCCGTTCAGGTCTTTGGCAACGACTACCCCACCCCCGACGGCACCGGCGTGCGCGACTACATCCACGTGTGCGATCTGGCCTCTGGTCACGTTGCCGCCCTTAACTGGATGAACGGCAAGACCGGCGTCGAGATCTTTAACCTGGGCACCGGCACCGGCACCTCGGTACTCGAGGTCGTCGCCGCCTTCTCCAAGGCTTGTGGCAAGGAGCTGCCCTACGTGATCCGCGAGCGCCGCGCCGGCGACATCGCTGCCAACTGGTGCGATGCCTCCAAGGCCGAGCGCATGATGGGCTGGAAGGCCCAGTACGACATCGCGGACATGTGCCGCGATAGCTGGAACTGGCAGAGCCACAACCCCAACGGCTTCGCCGACGCCGAGTAGCAAAAACCTACATACCGTTCTTGCCCCGATCTCACGTTGTGAGGTCGGGGCTTTTTCATGGCATGTAGCCATTCGCCGAAAATCGACCAACTTTTTTATCTTGCCTGTACATGTTTAAACAACATGTTTTACAATAGGCGTATCGAATCAGAACATCGGAGGCGGACTGCACACCCATCGGCAGGCCGACCCCACAACAAGAAGGTTGGTGAGCGCATTCATGGAGCGTGCAAGCGGCGTCCTCATGCCCGTCTCATCTCTGCCCGGACCATACGGAATCGGCGGCTTTGGCTGGAATGCCTACGACTTCGTCGATTTTCTCGCCTCGTGCAAACAACATTACTGGCAGATTCTGCCCCTTACGACGACCAGCTATGGCGATTCGCCTTATCAGTCGTTCTCGGCCCGCGCAGGCAACCCCAACTTTATCGACTTTGCCGAGCTTATCGAGGCAGGGTATCTGGAGCAGCGCGATATCGATGGCGTGTATCTGGGATCCGACCCCAGCAATGTCGACTACGGTGCTATCTTTGGCGGCCGCCGTCAGATTCTCGACCGCGCCGCCGAGCGCTTTGCTGCCGACAAGCCGGCCGATTTCGATGACTTTATCCAGGCCAACGAGGACTGGCTCATCCCCTACTGTGAGTTCATGACCGTCAAAGAGGAGTGCGGTCTCAAGGCGTTTTGGGAGTGGCCCGCGGAGCTCCGCACCCGCGGCGAGGCTTCCGCCAAGGTCTGCGCCGACCATCCGGCGCGTATGCTCTACCACCAGATGACGCAGTACTTCTTCGATCGCCAGTGGAGCCGCCTCAAGGCCTATGCCAACGAGCGCGACATTCTCATCATCGGCGACCTGCCCATCTATGTCTCGCGTGACTCCGTCGAGATGTGGGCGACACCTGAGCTCTTTAAGATCGACGCCGCCGGCAATCCCGTGAGCGTCGCCGGCACGCCGCCCGACCAGTTCTCGGCCACCGGCCAGTACTGGGGCAACCCCATCTACGACTGGGACGCCATGGAGGCCGACGGCTTCTCCTGGTGGGAGGGCCGCATTCGCGCCGCCCTCGACATGTACGACGTCATCCGCCTGGATCACTTCCGCGGCTTCGAGGCCTATTGGGAGGTGCCGTTCTCCTCGCCTGATTCGTCCTACGGTTCGTGGACGCAGGGTCCCGGCCTCAAGCTCTTCAAGACACTCGAGGAAAAGCTCGGCACGCTGCCCATCATCGCCGAGGACCTGGGCTTCCTCACCCCCGGCGTCATCGATATGCGCGACAACTCGGGCTTCCCCGGCATGAAGATCCTGCAGTTTGCCTTTGAGGGCACCAACTCGTACTACCTGCCGCACAACTACATTGCCAACACCGTCGCCTACGTGGGCACTCACGACAACGAGACGGCACGCGGCTGGTTTGAAGGAACGGCCACCCCGCGTCAGCGCGAGCAGGCAGCCTTGTACACCCATCAGCAGGCCGGCGAACCCATGGCAGATGCACTCAATCGCACCATCGCCGCCAGCGTGAGCGACACGTGCATCTACACCATGCAGGACCTGCTCAACTTGGGCAACGAGGCGCGCATCAACACCCCTGCCACGCTGGGCGGCAACTGGACCTGGCGCATGCTCGACGGCGCCATCACCCGCGAGCTCGAGCACAAACTCACCGACTGGACCGAGACCTACTTCCGCATCCCGTCGGAAGCCGAAATCGAGCTTCCTCAATAGGAGCTACCGCGCCCGACCCCTCCCCACCGTGCGGACGCGCTTGCTTTTCCCGCGCGAGGCCACCCCAATCCCCTCGCGCGGGCTTCTTATGAATTGCAGACATGAAACAACCCATCACAGGAGAAAACATGCCCCAAATTAACCTCATGGAACTCGCCGAGCAGTCTTTTGGCACCTCGCTCGAGCAGCTCGACGACCGTCGCATTTACAAGCTGCTGGTCAAACTCGTGCAGGAGCGCTCCGCCACCTGCCCGCTCAACAACGGCAAGAAAAAGCTCTATTACATTTCCGCCGAATTTTTGATCGGCAAGCTGCTCATCAACAACATGATCGACCTCGGCATCTACGACGAAGTTAAGGACCAGCTCACCGCCGCAGGCCACGACCTCAACAAGATCGAGGAATTCGAGGTCGAGCCGTCGCTCGGCAACGGCGGCCTGGGCCGCCTGGCCGCGTGCTTCCTGGATTCCATCGCCACGCTGGGCTTGACCGGCGATGGCGTGGGCCTCAACTATCACTACGGTCTGTTCCGTCAGCGCTTTGTCGACAACCAGCAGAAGGCCGTCCCCGACGAGTGGCTCGGTGAGCAGGACATCCTAGTCGACGATGACCGCTCCTACACCGTCGAGTTCGGCGATTTTGCCGTTACCTCCAAGCTCGTCAACATCGATGTGCCCGGTTACGACCAGCCCACCAAAAACCGCCTGCGCCTGTTCGACCTGGCGAGCGTCGACGACGGCCTGGTCCCCGGCAGCTCCATCGACTTCGACAAGACCGAGATCGCCAAGAACCTCACCTTGTTCCTCTACCCCGACGATTCCGACGAGCAGGGCCGCCTACTTCGCATCTATCAGGAGTACTTCATGGTGAGCAACGCCGCCCAGCTCCTGATCGACGAGGCCATCGAGCGCGGCAGCAACCTGCACGATCTGGCCGACTACGCCGTGGTCCAAATTAACGACACGCACCCCACCATGGTCATCCCCGAGCTCATTCGCTTGCTCACCACCGAGCATGGCATCGAGTTTGACGAGGCCGTGACCATCGTACGCTCCATGGTCGCCTACACTAACCACACGATTCTTGCCGAGGCGCTCGAGAAGTGGCCGCTCGTCAGCCTGCAGAAGGTCTCCCCTGCCATCGCCGACATTATCGTCAAGCTCGATGAGATCGCGAAGGCCGAGCACGATGACCCGCGCGTCGCCGTCATCGACGAATACGACACCGTCCACATGGCCCACATGGACATCCACTTTGGCTTCTCCATCAATGGCGTAGCCGCCCTCCACACCAAGATCCTGGAGGACACCGAGCTTCATCCGTTCTACGAGATCTATCCCGAGAAGTTCTCCAACAAGACCAACGGCATCACCTTCCGCCGCTGGATCCATGGGGCCAACCCCGCGCTCGCCAGCCTGCTCGACGATGTAATCGGCACCGACTGGCGCAGCACCGGCGATCTGAGCAAACTCGCCAAGTTCGCCGACGACAAGGACGTTCTTGAGCGCCTGGCCGCCACCAAGGTCGAGGCCAAGGCCATCATGCGCCAGTTCATGGCGCTCGAGCAAGGCGTGACTATTCCCTCCAACGCCATCATCGACGTCCAGGTCAAGCGCATCCACGAGTACAAGCGCCAGCAGATGCTCGCGCTCTACATCATCTGGAAGTACCTCGATATCAAGAACGGCAACAGGCCTAAGCACCCCGTCACCATCATCTTTGGCGGCAAGGCGGCGCCTGCCTACACTATCGCGCAGGACATCATCCATCTGATCCTGACGCTGTCGCAGTGGATTGCAAACGACCCCGACGTGGCTCCTTACCTGCAGGTTGTCATGATCGAGAACTACAACGTCACCGCCGCCGAGCGCGTGATCCCCGCCGCTGACATCTCCGAGCAGATCAGCCTGGCCTCCAAGGAGGCAAGCGGCACCTCCAACATGAAGTTCATGCTCAACGGCGCCCTAACCCTGTGCACGCTCGACGGTGCCAACGTGGAGATTGCCGAGCTCGTGGGCGACGAGAACATCTATACCTTTGGTGCCTCGTCCAAACAGGTCGAGCAGCTCTACGCCGACGGCACCTACAACGCCGGTGCGCTCTACCGCAAGCCCGGAATTAAACTGCTGGTGGACTTCATCACCAACCCAGCCTTTATGGCAACCGGCAACGCCGAGCGCCTGCAGCGCCTGCACGACGACATTAAGGGCAAGGACTGGTTTATGGCCCTGCTCGACATTGAGGAGTACATCCAGACCAAGGAGCGCGTGCTGGCCGACTACGAGGACCAGGACGCCTGGATGCGCAAGGCGCTCATCAATATCGCCAACGCCGGCACCTTCTCGTCCGACCGTACGATCTCCCAGTACAACGACGAGATCTGGCACCTGAGCTAATTCGGTTTCATCGCCCATCCTCTTGAAAACGGAGCCACGGCAACGCGGCTCCGTTTTTTGTGCCCGCACGTTACCCTGTGATCCGACTCGGCCAAACAATCTCGATCCATAACAACTACTCAACCAAAACGGTCCCAGCTGTTACAGATTGAGACATACCGGCCCCTCCCCTTGGGTTTATCTCAATCTGTAACATCTAGCAGGTGAAATTCGCCTTTGGTGTTACAGATTTAGATGAAATGGTTAGTTCAGCGGAACCGTCTCGATCTGTAGCATCTAACGTCCGAAATCGGCCCTATCCGTTACAGATCGAGACAAACGACCGGTCAGACAGTCCCAACACAAAGAAAGGCTCCCCTCTCGCCCAGTGGACGGGAGGGGAGCCTTATATGTGACCGCGGCAAAAGGATGGCAATACCGCAGTCGCCCAAAGGGAGGGCCTGGATGCACCGGGCCTAGATAAGGTTCTTGCCAGAGACCTTATCGAAGAGGTGGGTCGCGTTCTTCTCGAACTTGAACCAGATGGGGTCGCCAGCCTTGAGCGCACCCTTGGCCTCAAGGTCGACGACGGGAATAATCAGGACAAACTGGCCGTCGGGAGCGGTCACGTGGACATGCTCGGTCGAGCCCATGAGCTCGGTCACCTCGACGGTACCCTGGAGCGCACCCTCCTCGTCCTTGTCGGCAAGCAGGATCTGCTCGGGGCGCACACCTGCCGTGATCTCCTTCACGTCGCCGCCGTCCCAGTTGAGAGCAAGCTGAGCGCAGGTCTCGGGGGCGAGCGCCACGTTCATATCCTCGGTCTTGACGGTGAAGCCGTTGCCCGAGCGCACCAGCTGGGCATCGAAGAAGTTCATCTGCGGCACGCCGATGAAGCCGGCGACGAAGATGTTCGCGGGGTGGTTGAAGACCTCCTGCGGCGTGGCGATCTGCTGGACAACACCGTCCTTCATGACCACGATACGGTCACCGAGGGTCATGGCCTCGGTCTGGTCGTGGGTGACGTAGATGAACGTGCCCTTGATCTCGTGGCGCAGCTTAATGAGCTCGGCACGCATCTGGTTACGAAGCTTGGCGTCCAGGTTGGACAGCGGCTCGTCCATCAGGAAGACCTTGGGGTCACGAACGATAGCGCGGCCGATGGCGACGCGCTGGCGCTGGCCGCCCGAAAGCGCCTTGGGCTTACGGTCGAGGTACTCGGTAATACCCAAGATCTCGGCGGCGGAGCGAACCTTGCGGTCGATCTCGTCCTTGGGAACCTTCTTGAGCTCAAGCGTAAACGCCATGTTCTCGTACACCGTCATATTGGGGTACAGAGCGTAGCTCTGGAACACCATGGCGATGTCGCGGTCCTTGGGCGCCACGTCGTTGACGCGCTTGCCGTCGATGAGCACGTCGCCGGAGGTGATGTCCTCTAGGCCGGCGACCATGCGCATCGTCGTGGACTTACCGCAGCCAGAGGGGCCAACGAGGACGATGAACTCCTGGTCGTGAACGGTGAGGTTGAAGTCCTCTACAGCGAGCACACCGTCCTCGGTAACCTTGAGGTTGTGCTTCTTCTCCTCGGTCTTCTTCTTTTTGCCAAAGAAGCCCTTCTTTTTTGACTCGTTGTTGGGATACACCTTCTGAACATGTTTGAGAACGATCTCGGCCATGTCTCTACCTTTCGATACGCGGCGCCGCGCTGAGGGGCGCCGCCAAAACTTGCAAAACAGTTACGGCATCAGCCCTTGACGGCACCTGCCACCACACCGTCGATGATGTACTTCTGGCAGAAGATGTACATGATGACGATGGGGACAACGACCATCATGATGCAGGCCATCATGGGGCCGAGCTCGACGTGGCCATAGCCGCCGCGGAAGTACTGGATCAAAATAGGAATGGTCTTGTACTTGGTGGAGTCGAGCGTAAGGTAGGGCAGCAGGTAGTCGTTCCAGACCCACATGGTCTCGAGGATGCCGACCGAAAGATAGGTGGGCTTCATGATGGGGAGAACGATCTTAAAGAACACCTGAACCGGGTTGCAGCCGTCAATCATGGCCGCCTCCTCGATCTCGAGCGGGATGTTCTTTACAAAGCCGGCGAACATAAAGACCGCCAGGCCCGCGCCAAAGCCCAGATAGATAAAGCAGATGTTGAACGGCGTATTAAAGCCGATGCGGTCCGCCAAATTGGACAGCGTGAACATCAGCATCTGGAACGGTACGACCATCGAGAACACGAACAGGTAATAGAAGAAGTTCGAGATCTTGTTGTTGACACGAACCACGTACCAAGCGCACATGGAGCAGCACACCAGAATCAGCACGACCGACGTGACTGTGATGATGAGCGAGTACATAAACGCCGAGGCAAAGCCCTGCTCGTTAAGAGCGTGCACGTAGTTTGCGAGGCCGTTGAACGTCTCGGGCGTGAGCAGATCGAACGCCGTGGTGGTGCTGATTGCGGTCCCCTTCTTAAAGGAATTGAGCGCAATCATGAACACAGGGTAGATCCACGCGAGCGACAGAATCGTAAAGAAGATCGAGAGCGCGCGGTTAATAGCCTTATCGCGTTTCATTACTGCTGCACCTCCTTGGACCTCGTGGCCTTAAGCTGGATCATAGAAATAGCGACAACCAGGATGCAGAAGATAACTGCCTTGGCCTGACCGATGCCCTGCCATGCGATGCCAGCACGCGAATAGAACGTGTTGTAGATGTTCAGGGCGAGCATCTCGGTGGAGTGCGCCGGGGCACCACCGGTAAGGGCGAGGTTCTGGTCGAACAGCTTAAAGCCGTTGGTGATGGACAGGAACAGGCAGATGGTGATGGTCGGCATCAGGTTGGGGATCTTAACCTTCCAAAACGTCTGCCATGCCGTAGCGCCGTCGACCTTGGCGGCCTCGATGTAATCAGACGGAATGGACTGCAGACCGGCGATGTAGATGATCATCATGTAGCCGACCTGTTGCCACAGGGTCAGGATGATAAGGCCCCAGAAGCCAGCGGCGGAGTTGAGGGCGATAAGCTGGGCACCCACGTTGGAGAGCAGGCAGTTGATCAGAATCTGCCAAATGTAACCCAGTACAATGCCGCCAATCAGGTTAGGCATAAAGAAAATCGTACGGAAGATGTTGGTGCCCTTGAGCGCCTTGCGAGTGAGCGCCTGCGCAATGGCCAGCGCGATCACGTTGATGAGCACCGTCGACAGGAAGGCAAACGCCACGGTAAAGAAGAACGACGTGGAGAACTGCGGGTCGGTCAGTGCGCGCACGTAGTTCTCGATACCGACAAAGTGCGCGTTATTGATGGTAATAAACTGGCAGAACGAGAGATAGAAACCCTGGATAAAGGGAATCACGAACCCGATCATAAACGCCAGGCACGTGGGCAGCATAAAGAGCGGCCACCAGCGCTTGAGTGCTTTGCCCATAGAAGGGTCCTTTCAATATGCAGGGGGCGGGCAAACCTACGTCTGCCCGCCCCCTGTCGCTAATCAGATAGCTTGGGCAGCAACTGCTTACTCGGAAGCAGCCTTCTCGGTCTTCCAGCCATCGACGAAGGCGTTCTTGACGCCGTCCCACTTGGTGTTGTCGGCAGCATAAGCGATGAGAGCCTGCTTGAGGTTCTTCTTCCACTCCTCAGAGGGGATGTAAACGAAGTCCCAAGCAACGGTCTTCTTGCCGTCCTTGGCCATAGCAACGGCCTGCTGCGAGAAGACGTTGGTGGTCTCCTTAGCGCTCTTGAACGGGGCGGTCAGACCCATCTTGTCAGCGATGATGCTGGTGGCGGTGTCAGAAGTGACGCACCAATACATGAAGTCCTCGGTGGCCTTCTGGGCATCCTCGGAAGCCTGGGAGCTGACGCACCAGTAGTTCTCGCCGCCGGAGCACAGGCCCTGGTTCTCCTCGCCGTCGACGCCGATGTAGATCGGCAGCATGCCGAGCTGGTCGTCGGTCATACCGGCCTTGGTGAGGTCGGCGTAGGCCCAAGAGCCGTTCTGGTAGAAGACGGCCTTGCCAGTTGCGAACTCGTTGGTGGCGTCATCACCGGTCTTGGAGGCGAGCTGCGAAGGATCGCAGGTGGAGTCGGTGATGTACAGGTCGAAGATCTGCTTAAAGTTGTCGAGATACTCGCCCTTGATCTCGTCGTCCTCCTGGTTGTGCTCCTTCTCGAACTCGTAGTAGAGCGGGAGGTTGGCGAGGTGGGTGGTGTAGCGCCAGCTGGAGGAGTCATCCATGCCGGCGGAAGTGAAGGCACCGTCAACGCCGAGCTCGTCCTTGCGGGCCTGGATGTCATCGGCGCAAGCCTTCAGCTTGTCGAAGGAGTTGATGTCCTCGGCCTTGTAGCCGGCCTTCTCGAGGAGCTCCTTGTTGTAGATGATGCCGTAGCTCTCCTGAACCCAGTCGATACCCAGATCCTTGCCGTCGGACTGCAGCGCCAGGGAGTCGTCGATGAGCTCGCCGCGGAGCTTGGTGTCGGAAAGATCGGCGCAGTAGTCCTTCCAGTTCTTAAGGCCGGTGGGGCCGTTGACCTGGAACAGCGTCGGAGCGGAGCTCTTGGACATCTCGGACTTGAGCTTCTCCTCGTAGGTGTTGGAGGCGGCGGTCACGATCTTGACCTCGACGCCCTTCTCCTTCTTGTACGCCTTGGCGATCTCCTTCCACTCCTTGTCGACCTCGGGCTTGAACTGGAGGAAGTAGACCTCGGCAGCGTCACCAGAAGCAGAGGAGCCGGAGCCGGCAGAACCACCGCAGCCCACGAGGCCCAGACCAAGAACCGCAGCCGCGGAACCAGCAAAGCCCAGGAACTGCCTTCTGCTCATTTCGTTCTTCATTACAATCCACCCTTTCACACCGTGGCGGCACCCTTTGCCGCCGCCTTCGGAGATTGGCTCGGGGACTTTGCCCCTTTTGCTGACTTGTACAATACGCTATTTGGCTAGTTGTTTGAACAAGTATTACTAGAGCGGTAGAAAAACTTCGGTGAACGGTAATTTCAACTTGATACTTGACAAGTTTTGTATAAACAATTATTTATTATCGAATGCAGAGAAAACGCCCGATCAAGCCGATGCATCGTCGGTTTGACCGGGCGTTTTCTCTTTGAGGGCATGAGTCTCGTCAGGCTGCGAGCTAGCCGGCTATCGCTTGGAGTTGACGCGGTAGTGGAAGATCTCGGGATGCGTGCGGGCATGCGTGACCTCGAACAAGATGCCGTCCGAAGTGTACGACTGGCTCTCCATGACGGCGACACAGTTGTACTTGCCAAGGTCCAAGTAGCTGCAGTCCTCATCGTTGGCGAGCTCGACACTCACCGTACGGCGGCTCGCCATCACTTTGATGCCGCGCTTGTGCTCCAGATAGCCGTAGATAGAATCCGCCGCGATCTCGGGGGTCAGGCCCTTGGCGATCGACGCCAAAAAGTAGCCGTGGTCCACCTGGCGCGCGCTGCCGTTGAGGCTTCGGACACGCACGACGCGAATCAGCTCCTCGCCCACCTTAAAGCCCAGGCGACGAGAGAGTTGCTCAGTGCAAATCAAATGTTCAAAAGACTTGACCTCGGTCGATGCGACGGCATTGTTGCGTTTTGCGAACTCGCCAAACGACTCAACCTCTTCGAGTGCGCCCAGCATGTCGGTTTCGCCCTTAAGCCAAATAACGCGCACGCCCTTACCGTGTATAGGCTGCACAAACATCTGGTCGGCCAGCATGCTCAAGGCGCGTCGAACGGTATTGCGCGTGCAGCCAAACTCCGCGGTCAGCTCGGCTTCGGTTGGCAGCATCTCCTGAAACGCATAGGTCCCGTCGATGATGCGCGAACGGATCTCGCGGTAGATTCCTTCGTAAATCGCTTTTGGCATGATTTCACCTCTAATGAATATGTATGGCTAGGCACGATAGCATTTCTTAAAGTTGTTTAAACCGATTATCGGTAAAGTACGGATTATTTACCGTCGACGGTTCCCCCGAAACCCAAATCGGACCGAATCAAAACCGTCAATGCGGCAAGCAGCCAGTCCTCTACAATGAGTTCATTGTTTAAACGTTCTTGCTCGCACAGCATGTTGCATCCGGAAGGCATATTATGCTGCAGAAAATCCAACGTTTTGGCGGAGCCATGTTCGCGCCCGCCATGCTGTTTTCTATATCAGGCCTCATGGTCGGCATCTCCGCCCTCGCCACGACCGTAGACATCGTCGGCGACCTCGCCGTATACGGAACCCCTTGGTACGTTTTCTGGACCATCATCCAGCGCGGCTCGTGGACGGTCTTTAAACGTCTCCCGCTCCTTTTTGCCGTAGCGCTGCCTATCGGTCTTGCCCAAAAGCAACCGGCACGCTGCTGCCTCGAGGCACTCGTGGCCTATTTTGCCTATTGCTTCTTTTTGAGCGAGATCATTAAGCTGAGCGGAGACAACCTTGGGCTTAAGTACCCATCATCTTTGACCCCCGCCAGCGGTATCACCGTCATCGACGGCATCAAGACGCTCGACACCGGCATTATCGGCCCGCTGGCGGTATCGGCAACCGTCGTCGCCATCCATGACCGCTTCTACGATGCCAAGGTTCCCGATTGGCTCGGCACCTTCTCGGGTTCCTCGCTGGTCTACCTCATCAGCTTTTTTGCCGTGTTTGCCCTTGCCGCCATCTCGGCCGCCATCGTGCCCTTCGCATACGCTGTGACCGAAACGCTGCGCCACGCACTTGCGGGCGTCGGCCCCTTCGGCGTGGGCATCTTTGTGTTTTTGGAGCGAGCACTCGAGCCCATGGGGCTGCACCATCTGCTCTATATGCCCATCTATTACGACAATCTGGTCATTCACGACGGTATTTACGCCACGTGGACCAACCTGCTCCCCATTCTCTCCCATAGCACGCGCCCTTTAAATGAACTTGCGCCCTGGGCAGGTTTTACCGCCACCGGCTGGGGCAAGCTCTTTGGCCTTCCCGCCATCGCGGCAGCATTCTATTTCACCGCCAAACCCGAACGCCGCGCCGGCCTTAAGGTCATCCTTTTGCCCGCCATCGTCGCCTCGGTGGTCTGTGGCGTCACCGAGCCGCTCGAGTTTCTCTTTATGTTCACCTATCCCGGACTCTTTTTGCTCTACGCCGTCCTATCCTCCTGCCTTGCCATGACCATGAACTTCTTCGGTATCGTCGGCATCTTCTCAGGCGGTCTCATGGAAATGACGGCCTTCAACTTCATCCCACTCATGCGAATGCATGCCGGCTCCTACCTTTTGGCGCTCGGCATCGGTCTTGCCTTTAGCCTCATCTTTTTTGTTAGTTTTCGAGCACTCATCTTGGTCTATGACCTTAAGACGCCGGGCCGCGAGGATCATGTCTCCAATCGCGCGGCAATCGATCGTTTAACGGGAAGCGGCTTTGCCAAAGAGCAATCTCCCAATGGCGAGGTCAGTATTCAATCCGATCAAGATCACGTCCTCGCTGAGCGGGTAATTCAGCTTTTAGGTGGCGTTGGCAATATCGTGGGCGCAACCAACTGCGCCACGCGCCTGCGCGTCGAGGTCGCAGACCCTTCCATCGTTGCAGATAACGCGTCGTTTGTCGCGGTGGGCGCCAAGGGCCTCATCATTACGGGCAAGACCGCCCAGGTGATTATCGGCATCTCCGTTCCCCGCGTTAAAGAGCATTTTGACCAGATCATGGGTCTCGAGCCGGGATTTGTGCCCACCACCTCGGCCTCCCCTGCCGCCAGCGCAGCCCATAAGCGCGGCGATATCTGCTTCTTCGATATCGACGGAACACTCGCCTGGCAAGACCCTCGAGTGGCACAAGAGCTTCCCGAGAGCGAGCGAGACCTCTCCCCCTATCCCAACGAGGCGGTTGCGCAAGCCATCCGTGATTTTGTCGCCAAGGGCAATATGGCGTTTATCTGCACAGGGCGCACGCTGAGCTGCATCCATCCAAAGCTGCTCGATCTGCCCTGGACCGGCATCGTCTGCCTCGCGGGTGGCTATGTCGAACTTGAGGGACACGTGATCCGCGATTTGGCGATGACGCCCGGTATGCTGCAGCGCCTTGCTCCCATTCTTGAGCAATCGGACGAAGTGATTCGTTTTGAGGGACTCAATGGCGTCGTTCGCATGGGTGCCGATGTGCCCGACGCCCCCGGATACGCCCGCACCGTGGGCGATGCAATTACGCAGCTGCAACATTACAGCGCCTACAAGATCTTAATGTCCACGTCGCTTGCCAACCGCATCGCTCAGGATCAAACGTTTGAGCCGCTGCTCTGCTTTAACGAGCTCGAGCTCGAAGTGACCGAGATTTCGCCTCGCGAATGTACCAAGCGCGAGGGTATCCAGTCCGTACTCGACGCTCTCGACCCCAACCATGGAACGGTATATGGCATCGGTGATGCCAGCAATGACATCTCGCTGATGAACGCCGTCGACGTCGGCATCGCCATGGGCAATGCACCGGACTTCCTCAAGGAAAAGGCCGACTATGTCACCGACAGCATCGACCACGACGGCGTCGTCACCGCGCTCGAACACTTTGGGCTTATCTAGCCAAGCCCCTACCGCACTTGCGGCCGCATGGACCAATCGTCTTCAACCGCCGCGCTCGACGCCCTAATGTGGCAATATGTTGTCTGCATAATGCAACGATGCAACCTATCAAAGAATGCGAGAACCCGTGTCCAGTCCGTTTACCAGCTTTTTAGCCCAGCACTTTGACCAGATTAACGACTATCTGGCCACGTTCTTTGACGGACAGGCGACTTCCGCCGATATCGAGCGCTACCTGTATACCCCGCTCTCGGCATTTACGGCAAACGCTGGCAAGCGCCACCGCCCGCTCATCTGCATGCTCGCCGCCACTGCGGTAGGCGGCAGCTTTGAGAGCGCCCGCAGCGCAGCGGCGGCCATCGAGCATTTCCAGTCAGGCGCGCTGATTCACGACGACATCGCCGACAACGGACAGCTTCGTCGAGGCAAGCCCTGCATGCACCTTACCGAGGGCACGGGCCTTGCCATCAATTGTGGCGACCTGGCGCTCACCATGGTCACCAAGACGGTTCTCGACGATCCCACGCTCGAGTCCGACGTGAAGCTGCGTGTGCTCCACGAGCTTACCGAGATGATCGTCCGCACCATCGAGGGTCAAGCGCTTGACCTGGGTTGGGTCCGTGACGAGCGCTTTGATATCTCGGTTGATGACTACCTGGACATGGCGACGCACAAGACCGCGTACTACAGCGGAGCGACGCCGCTTGCCGCCGGAGCCATTATCGGCGGCGGCAGCGAAGAGCAGATTGAGGCACTGCGCGCCTTTGGGCTGCACACGGGCCTTGCCTTCCAGATTCAAGACGACCTGCTCAACTTGATCGGCACCAAGGAGGCCGCCAACAAGGACTTCCGCACCGATATCACCGAGGGCAAGCGCACCCTCGTTGCCGTGCATGCCCTGTCAGACGAGCGCTATCACGACGAGATCGAGGCAATCCTTTCCTCGGGCACCGAGGACCCTGCGCAGCTCGCACGCGCCGTGGAGATCTTCCAGGAGACCGGCTCCATCGATTACGCCCACACCTATGCGCTCGACCTGACCGCTAAGGCCAAGGCCGCTATCGAAGGCGTCGAGCTCGACCCGCATGCGCGCGAGCTCTTCCTCTCAATGGCAGATTTCTTTGTGGAGCGTCTTAACTAGCGGGGGTCATAAAACCTGTGGGCAGCGAGTTTGGGTACAAGTTGCTACACTATTGAGTGCATGTTTATAAATTGTCTCGCGTTGTCTATCCGACACACGCTCAAAATAGTACGAATGGTACGCCGAAAGGGGTTCGTTCATGGAACCTATTACCACGGGCATGCAGGGAGCAGCCGTCGAGGATGTTCAGTCCCGCCTTCTGCAGCTCGGCTATACAATCGATGACGCCGAGGTTGTCGACAAGCGCTTTGGCACCACCACCGAGCAGGCCGTCAGCACCTTCAGGCTCGACAGCGGCCTTGCTGCCGGTCATGCCGTCGATATCCCCTGTTGGAGCGCCCTGGTCGACGCCTCGTATAAGCTGGGCGACCGCACTCTGTATCTGCGCATGCCCAATTTCCATGGCGCCGATGTGCAGGCCCTGCAGCGCGCTCTCAACGTTTTGGGCTTTGCCTGTGGCGAAGACGACGGCTACTTTGGTCCGCATACCGAGGCCGCCCTGCAGCAGTTCCAGGAAAATGTCGGCCTGTTTGCCGACGGCATGGCCTTCCAGGACACCTACGCCTACATCAACCGCCTGCACCATGTGTGGGAGGGCAAGCCCTCGGTCACCGAAGCCGAGTCCCGCATCGGTTTTGCTCGCGCCGCCAACGTGCTCGAGCGCTTCCAGATCGCCGTTATCGGTGAGGACCCCATCGCACGCAGCGTTGCTTCGCGCATGTGGAACATCGCCACGGCAACGACCGACAACAGCGGCATGATGCTCTGCGACTCCGAGGTCCCAACCGACGTTGACCTGGTGCTCGAGATCGCAAGCGACGAGCTGCCCGCCGACGCCGCGCCACGCGCCACGATTGCCCTCGCCGAGTGCCACAACCTGGCCCAGCGCATCCGCACCGCCAATGTCGCCGCGCAGCAGAAGCCGGCTCGCATTCGCATTGAGCTCACGGGCATGACGCGCTACAACGGCACCTTCACGGCCAGCGACGCGCAGACGCTCGCCGTACGCCTACTCGACGGCGTTTGCGATGCCCTCGCAGATTAGGTAAACTAGACGAGTTGCTTTTGGGCAACACCACACATTGGGACGTAGTTCAACGGTAGAACTCCGGTTTTTGGTGCCGGCTGTTGGGGGTTCGAATCCCTCCGTCCCAGCCATTAAAACTGAGCGCCCTAAGCCCATAACGGCCCAGGGCGCTTTCTTGTGGGCAAGCGGAGGAATTCGAACCCGCAAGGGTGCGGAGCTGAGGAAACGCGAAGCGTTTTCCAGCGCAGCACGCAAGGAGCGAAGCGACGCAGCGGGGCGCGGCCGCCGACCAGGCGGACGCGGAATCCCTCCGTCCCACACCAGCCAAGAGCCCCTCACGTCAAGCAAATCGAGCCAACGCCGCCAAGCGGAGGAATCCGAACCCGCAAGGATGCGGAGCGACGCAGCGGGGCGCGGCCGCCGCAGGCAGACGCGGTGCCGGCACTTGGGGACGCTCCTAAGTGCCGGCATTATAGGAACGTCCCCAAGTGCCGGCTCGGGACTATTTTCGAGGACCCTCCGAAGGACTGTGGCCAAAAAACGGCAAATATGAGTACTGTTACCGTTGTAGCTACATTATTTTCGTTAATAAAAGAAGATCTTAATGAGATTTATTCGCATCAAGGTCTTCCTTTAATGAACACTTGAGGAGATACGGCAGCTTATCTGCTCGATCGACACGTCAAATCACCTTAAATGTGGTCAAAATTACTGCTACTAAAAGAGTATCAGTACTCATATTTGATGTTTTTTGGCCACGGCTCTTTATAGACACCCTGCACAGCGACGGTGGTAGATTTCGGAACGTGTCCGTCAGCCCCGTTCCGAAAAGCGAGCCGCATGCAACGGCCAAGCCACGACAGGCCCCGGGAGAGCGGGGACACCGGCTTAGGTTTATCGCGAGTTCCGCACGAACAGGAGGCCACTTAATGTGGCCTCCGTCGTGAGCAGGACTGTAGAGCAGGAAACCTAAGCCGGTGTCCCCGCTCTCCCGGGGCCGGCGGAATTTAGTTGTTAAGCATGCGGTCGAAGCTTCCCGAGTCGCCATCCCGATAGTCGGCGGTCATCAGAATCTCCTGCGGAATGCGCCCGCCCTCGCGCAGCACATTGCGGAACTGCACGCGCGTGACCATGGGCAGATCCTTGATCGTCGCCGCCAAGTTCTGCGGCACGCCCTGGTTGGCAGCCGCGGGCTCGCACTCGCCGCCGGCCTTCACGCGACGCTTATGCTCGGCGAGCATGGCGCGGTACATGCCGGCATGCAGGCGAATCTCAACCACATTGGCATTGCGAGCCTGCTCGACGATGCGCGCGCCCTCGCGGTCGATATCGCCCACGTAGTAGACGTAGTTAAAGCGATAGCCGATCTCAGCCAGATAATCGTCCAGGGCATGCGAGACGCTCGCCTTGCATCCGCCGCCAAAAATCACGCCGCCCACCTTGATGCCAAAGAGCTTGGCGTGCTTGCGGCCACGCAGCAGCCTGACGATCTCGTCGTAGGTGTCCAGGTTCTCGACCATAATGAACGGCTTATCGGCGCCCAGCGTAAAGAAACCCGTAAAGTGCACGGGGCGGTTGGGGGCGACCTTGATCGCCTGCATGCTGATGCCCTTTTCGGTCATGCGCCTTATCAGGCGCTCACCGTGCTTGCCGTCAAAAGCCTTCTCGTCGTTAAAAATCTGGTAGGCACGCTGGCGGCGCGAGGCAACCGGCGTATCGGCACCTCGGTTTTGCTCGATCCAAGCCTGGATGATTGCGATTTCCTCGGCAATCTTGCGGTTGGACATCTCGTTGTGCTGAGTGCGCTGCGGCGCCTTTTTGCCGTCCTTGCCCTCGGCCTTAACAATTTGAGTCTGCTGCTCCTTGATCTTAGAGAGCGCCGTAGGCGTAGGGACAACTTTGAGCAGCTGCCTGCCCAAAACGCGGGCAAGGGCAAACGCCGATACCTCGCCGTGGACGGCCGACTCGGGCTGCTGGGTAGCACTATCAGCCGCGGCAGGCTCAGCCTGTGCATGAGGCTTACGCTTGGAATCTGCCCGGGTATTACGTTTCTGCTTGGGCGCAGACGAGCGCTTTTGCGGACGATCGGACTTGGCCTCCTTCGCCGGCTGGCGCTTGACCTGATCCACCGGAGTCTCGGCCTTCTCATCTCCGTTTTGTGTCGCTGCCTTCTCGGCCGCGGCCTCGGCATTTGAGCCACGACCGCCGCGGTGACGACGACGACGGGGCTTGCCTGAGGTGCTCTCCCCCGCCTGCTTATCAGCGGTCTGTTGAGCTTTGACCTCAGCGTCAGCCGCAGGCTGCGACTCGGAAGGTTGCTGCTCGCGAGTCGCCGGCTCAACGGTTTTCTCGGTTTGTTCGGCCTTCTCGGCCTGAGCGGTCGAAGCCGGCTCGCCCTTCTCCTGACGCCTTACGGGATACGCGCGCCTCGCAAAACCACGCCCGGGACGGCATGAACCCGGAGCCTTCTTGGCAGACTCCTCAACATCGTCTGCAGCCTCGGAAGGCTCTTCAACCTCATGCGCGACATCCTGCTGCGCAGCCTTAAAGTGGGCACCACGGCGACGCTGGGGCTCCTGGGCCTCCACGGGCTTTTGCTCCTTCGCGGGCCTCTGCGACTCGGCAGCAACCTCGTTCTCAACAGCCTCGGCATCCGTCTCACCCTTTTGAGCAACGGCACGACGGAAGCGCTCCTGCTGGGCGCGGCGCTGCGCATCGCGCTTGCCACCCCCGCCAAAACCGCCGCGTCCCGCCTTGGCCGTAAAGGCACGCACGACGTTCTCATCGAGCAACTCATCGGTATCGACATGCTCACGCGGAGCAGCTTCTTCCACAGCAGGCACGTCAGCGGAATCCTCGACGACAAAATCTTCGACGGACTCGGCAGGCTGCTCCTGGGCATCGCGGATCTCGACATTGATGGTATAGAACGCCGGGCGCCCGTTAATGCCGCTGCCCTCGATCTTGGTCACGATATTTGCCGCGATAAGCTCATCGCGCATCGCCTTGGTGTCGCATTCCTTATCGACGGAGCGGAAAATCTGCGCCAGCGCGCTCGACTTAATCTTGAGCGCCTTGCGGCAGAGCAGGTCGTAGGCAACCAGCTTGGCGCGCTCGGCAGAAAGCGATGTCTGGCTGCTCAGACGCTCAGCCAGAGCATCGACATTGTTTTGATTATCGGAATATACCGTCTTGGCCACGGGGCCCCTTTCATATGCACACATATACGTCCATATGGTACAACGCACGAGCCTATCCACGCAAAACATCTGCGAGAACGCCCTTGCACCACCTGTTCTCACAAGAAAAAAGACCGGGTCCGCTTGATTGCGGACCCAGTCTTTCCGAGTCAAATAGATGGGAGATTCAACCCGTCCGACCGACTAGGCCTTGGCGGCCTCGGCGTCGGCAGGAGCTTCAGCGGCAGCGGCGCGACCGTACTCGGCCTTGCCCATCTCGGACCACTCGGGCTCCTCGTCGGGCATGGAGCCGGCCTCCTTGCCGAAGAACTCCTTGAGACAGTTGACGGCAACGATGAGGCCCAGGACCATCAGCAGGACGGCGAAAACGAGCTGCAGGCCCTTGGTGGCGGCGACGGAGACGGCGGCCGTGGTGGCGGTAGCCGGGATGGTGCCGAAGAAGCCGTAAGCCTGGACAGCGGTCATGCAGCCCATGGCGCTCTGGACCAGCGAGGTGAAGGTGCAGCAGAGCAGGAAGGCGACGGGCACGTAGAGCATCCAGCCCTTGCGGCCGGTGCACTTGCAGAACACGGCGAGGGTAATCATGGTCATACCGCCGAGCAGCTGGTTGGAAGCACCAAAGAGCGGCCAGATGTTGGCATAGCCGCCAAAGGCGAGGGCGAGACCGGGAAGCAGGGTGACGACCGTGGCGAACCAGGGGTTGCCGAGAACCTTCATGTAGCCGGCCTTGGACTCGATGGCCAGGGCGTCGTTGGTCTGGGCAAAGAACTCGGAGAACGAGGTGCGGGCGATGCGGGCGACGGCGTCGAGCGAGGTCAGGGCCAGAGCGGAAACGTTCATGGTCATGAAGACGGTAGCGAACGTACCGTCAACACCGAAGGCCTGCATACCGCGGGAGATACCAGCGGCGAAGATCTGGAACGGGGTGGAAGCGACGCCGGCGTTGAGGGCGCCGGTACCGGCGGTGTTCATGTCGGAGAACATGATGCCGGCGACGATGATGGCAAGGATGCCGACGAAGGACTCGACGATCATGGCGCCATAACCGACCTTGACGGCGTCCTGCTCCTTCTCGACCTGCTTGGAGGAGGTACCAGAAGAAACGAGGCTGTGGAAGCCGGAGAGGGCACCGCAGGCAACGGAAACAAACAGGACCGGGAACATCATGCCAGAAGCGCTGGAGAAGCCGGTAAAGGCCGGAGCGGTGATGGTGGCCTGGCCGTTAACACCCAGGACGACGATACCGAGGACAGCGCAAACGATCATGACGATCATCATGATGGAAGTGAGGTAGTCACGCGGGGTCTTGAGCATCTGGATGGGCATAGCGCCAGCGAAGACCAGGTAGACCATGACGACGGCGAACCACTGGAACTTATCCAGGTAGACCGGGAACTGCATACCGACGGCAAACATGAGAACCATGAGGACCACGCCGGTGACGAACTCGGTAGCACCGGTGAGGTTGAACTTCTTCTGGGCCCAACCAAAGGCGATAGCGACGAAGGTGAACAGGATGGAGATGGTACCAGCGCAGCCGGCGGCATAGGACTTGGTGAAGTCGATGGCACCGGTAGCAGCACCAGAAGCGTCAACGGCCGGGGTGAACATGAACGTCTTGCAGACCATGTCGGTGAAGGCGGCGATGACGATGATGCAGAACAGCCAGCAGAACAGCAGGAACAGGCGACGGCCGGTCTTGCCGATGTACTTCTCGATGAGCTGAGCCAGGGACTTGCCGTTGTTCTTCATCGAAGCATACAGAGCACCAAAGTCGTGGACGGCGCCAAAGAAGATGCCGCCGACGAGGACCCAGAGCACGACGGGCAGCCAGCCAAAGGCCATGGCGACGATCGTACCCGTGACAGGGCCAGCACCGCAGATCGAGCTGAACTGGTGCGAGAACGCGGTAAAGGCGGAGACGGGTGAGAAGCTCTTGCCGTCCTTCATGCGCTTGGCCGGCGTGAGGGCCTCTTTGTCAACGCCCCACTTGTTGGCCAGCCAGCGGCCGTAGCCCAGATAGCCGCAGGCGAGCACCGCCGCGGCCACAACCATGAGCAAAACTCCGTTCATTACATTTCCTCCTCTAAAAAGAACTTCCTAGACATAAAAAATGAGGGCCGTCGGTTGCGCTCGACGGCCCTCATCTTCATCAGCCGCCCGTTATCGTACGGGCTAGCTGTATGTGCTAACCCGCATCAGATAATTACTACGCTGATAATGTTTAGCTGATGCGTGAACATGTCTAAGAAATCCTCTTCAATCATGATGCGAACGATCCGTGCGTGTTCACATCCCCCAGTGGATGAAAAGCAGTATGAAACTTTAGTTACCTAAAGTCAACGCAAATTTGTAATGAATTTTCAACTTTTTTTGAAATTCTCGGTATAAAACGCCACTGACCTCGGACTTTACCCAACAAAAGTTTTTGCATGAGAGATGCCCCTCGGGAGCCTCGGGAGCTCCCATCCCAAATGCGGAGCAAAGCTCCGCACACCATCTTTTTCTTTCAGCTAAAGCACGCCGGAAATTCGACGCAGCTGGCTAACCTTGCCGGACGTTGTCGACGCCAAACCAGCTCAGAAGCTATATCGATACAGAAAGGTCCCCGGACGGAGGGGCCGGATATAAGGTTTATCGCGAGTTCCGCACGCAAAGAAGGCCACTTAATGTGGCCTTCGTCTTGCGCAGGACTGTAGAGCAGGAAACCTTATATCCGGCCCCTCCGTCCGGGGACCGCGCCGTACCAGCTACAGCGTCATGTTTGGATCGGCGTCGACGTCGAACGGCGAGATTTCACCTCGGTCGAATTTACGGCGGGCGACCTCCGCGATCATGGCAGCGTTATCGGTGCACGCCGAAAGCGGCGGTACCGTCACGCGGATCCCCTGACGCCCAAGCTTCTTGATCATCATCTCGCGCAGATGCGGATTAGCCGAGACGCCGCCGCCGATGCAGTATTCCTTGCATCCGGTGGCATGCAGGGCGTTTTTGGCCTTCTTGTACTGAACGTCAAAGACGGCTGCCTCAAACGAAGCCGCCAGATCGGGCAGGTGAATCGTGCGCCCGGCCTTGGTCTCCTGCTCGATGTAGAGCGTCACGGCCGTTTTAAGACCCGAAAGCGAGAAACGATAGTCTCCCCTGCTGTTAAGCGCGCGAGGAAAATCGATCGCCTTGGGGTTGCCCGTCTCGGCCAGCTTGGAGATGATGGGGCCACCGGGATAGCCCAGACCCAACGCCTTGGCTACCTTGTCGAAGGCCTCGCCCACAGCATCGTCGAGTGTCTCACCAAGTACCTCGTAGTCGCCCCATGCCTTCACGTGCACGAGCATGGTATGACCGCCCGAGACGAGCGTGAAGATAAACGGCGGCCTGAGATCGGGCTGCGCCAGCAGATTGGCGAACAGATGGCCCTCCAGATGGTTGACGCACACGAGCGGTTTACCGGCGGCATAGGCAAAGCCCTTGGCGAAGGCGACGCCCACTACCAGAGCACCCACCAGGCCCGGACCCTGTGTCACGCCAACAGCGGCGAGTTCGCTCGGCGCGATGGCTCCACCCTCAAGACCAAGCGATGCTGCGGCATCCTCGAGCGCCGCATCCACGACACTCACAATCACCTCAACGTGTTTGCGCGAGGCGATCTCGGGCACCACGCCGCCAAAGCGGGCATGAAAATCAATCTGTGTCGACACCTGGTTGGCCAGCATATTGCCATCCGCATCGATAATCGCCACGGCCGTCTCGTCGCAGGAACTCTCGATAGCGAGCACTAGGCGGCGGCGCTCAATTTCGGCACGCTCCCCCTCGGAGCGCCCAGGCGCAGGCAGCGGCCATACGCGCTGCTCTGCCGCCGTCGGCTCGGGCGAAGCATTGTCGACCGGAAGCACCAGGGGCAGCGGAGCCGTCATGACGATGGCGTCCTTGCCGGCACCATAGTAGCCGCGGCGACGGCCAGCCTCGGTAAAGCCCAGAGCGTTATAAAGCGCGATCGCTCCCTCGTTACCGTCCTCGACCTCGAGCGAAGCCGTGGTGCAGCCGAGCATCTGGGCATCATAGCTCACGTGCGACAGCAGCTTGCGGGCAATGCCCTCACGGCGATGTGCCGGGTCGACGGCGACATCCAGAATCTGCACATCACCGTCCACGACCATACCGCCGGCAAGGCCCAGCAGCTTGCCGTCGTCGTGTGCCACCCACCAACTACGCGGCGCAGCGACGTCCTCGCCCAGTTCGGACAGGAACATGCCCGGCGTCCATGTCTCGTGTCCGGCACCTTCAAAGCAGGCAGCCTCCAGCGCGCTCGCGCCCTCGGCATCCGCCGCGCCCATGGGACGGAACTGCAGATGACGACCGGCGAGCTCATCGGCAACACCCGTAATTTCGCTCTGCGCACTCTCGGCAAGACCAAGACGCTTGCGCTCGTTTTCCTCGGCATCCGAAAGGCGCGTGTAAATCGGCAGGACGCGGGCCGGATCGCCGTCACCCGCAGCGTGCGCGAGCAGCAAGCCCTCGCCCGAAGGCCACCACAGGTCGCGCTCCACGCAGCGGGCGGCCTCGTCCTCACCCAGCAGCTTGCCATAGCGCACGAGACCGTCACCGGTCAGCTGAACCTGGCCCCAGTCCGCTGCTTGGCGCCACTCATCGAGCGCCACGGCGGCCTTGACCACGTTTTCGCGCTCAAATTGACGCTCGGGACCCTCATCGACCAGCATATACAGCGCCGGATATACCTCACCGCGCATAGCATCGGCCAAGATACCAAGCTTGCCGCGCACGCCAGCCTTCCACGCCGTCCAAGCGCAAGCGTCGAGCGTCGACACGCCCAGCAGCGGAACATTGGCACCACGCGCGAGGCCCTTGGCAGTGGAGATGCCGATGCGCACACCCGTAAAGGACCCCGGGCCGCGGCCGACCACATAGCAACCAACATCGCTGCGATCCAGACCGGCTTGAGCCAGCACGCCATCAACGGTATTCACGAGCTCAACGTTGGCGTGACGGCGACACATGTGGTCGCCACTCACGAGCTTCGTCTCACCCGTCTGCCCATCAATCCAGCTTGCCGCGCAGGCAAGCATGTCGGTCGAGGTATCGAGCGCCACCACCAGCGCGTTGTCGTTATGCAAGCTCATCTTGTACAGCCTTATCAATCAAATGGGAAAGCTCCATTGCGCGGTCACCGTGCGCCTCAAGCGTTATCGTTCGCACATCGCTGTCGCCCTCATCACGCCTGAGCGTCACCGAAAGATACTCATCCGTCAGCTCGTCCTGGAATTGTTCGCCCCATTCCAGCAGGCAAGCACCCTCATAGCCCAGCACATCGAAAATGCCCGTATCCTCGAGCTCGTAGGCATGCTCCAGGCGGTATAGATCAAAGTGAAACAGCGGAATACGACCTTGATCGTGAACGGCCATGAGCGCAAACGTAGGACTCGTAACCATATGCCCATCGCCCAGCCCGCGCGAGACGCCCTTGGTAAAGTGAGTTTTGCCCACTCCCAGGCCACCGGTCAGGATGAGCACATCTCCGTCCTCAAGGCACGGTGCAATTAGCTCGCCAAAGTACTCCGTATCGGCAGCGCAAGTCGTTTTGTAAGTACCTACCCCCAGGCGCTCCAGGGACATATATGCTCCTTATTATTCCGAGGCGTCCTCTGGTGCGGGATGTCGCCCCAGATAGTCGCCCAGCATCTTAAAGTCTTCCTCCAGCAGCTCCTGCCACGCTGGATTGCGTAGCGCTGCTGCCGGATGGAAAGTGGGCATCACCACAAAGTGCCCCATCTGATGGAACCTGCCGCGCAGCTTGGTAATGCCGATCTCGGTCTTGAGCACAAAGTGCGTTGCGGGGTTGCCGAGCGTCACGATGATATCGGGCCAGATGCTTCGAATCTGCTCGCGCAAAAACGGTGAGCAAGCCAGCACTTCCTCGGGGCGCGGATTGCGGTTTCCCGGCGGGCGGCACTTAAGCACGTTGGCAATGTAGACGTCTTCGCGTTTGAGCCCCGCCAGCGACAAAATGCCGTTGAGGTCCTCGCCTGCCGCCCCCACAAAGGGCTCGCCCTGCAAATCCTCATTACGGCCCGGCGCCTCGCCAATAAACATCACGCGAGCGCGGGGGTTTCCCACGCCAAACACGATGTTGTGGCGCGACTGGTAAAGCTGGCAAAGGTGACAATCGCCCAGAACGGCCTCGATCTCCTCGAGTGCGACCTCACGCGGCGCCTGATGGCTATGGCCGGGAATGTGCATGACGCCCATAGCGACTCCTACACGTAGACCTTGTCGAGACGCATACCAAAGCCGCAAGCGACCTCGTAGTTAATCGTGCCGCGTAGGCGCGCCATCTCGTCCATGGTAATCTCGGCATCTCCATCGCAGCCGACAATGATCATCTCGTCACCATACTCGGCCTCGGGAATCTCATGCGCCGGGTTGGACTGAATGGCGACCATAAACTGATCCATGCAGATATTGCCAACCTGATGCACGCGCTCGCCGCGATACAGCACATCCATACGATTGGAAAGCGTACGCGAAAGGCCATCGGCATAACCGATCGGAAGGGTGCAGATCTGAACGCGCGTGCGCGGTACGCGGTAGGTAAAGCCGTAGCCCACGCCCTCGCCCATCGCAGGATGCGCCACGCGCGTCACACGCGCGTGGACGCTCATGACGGGATCAAGCTGCATCACACGACCACTCAGCTCACATGGCTGCAGACCATACAAACCGATGCCGGCACGAATCATGTCAAAGTGCATTGAAGAATCGAGCATCGAGGACGGCGTATTGGCACAATGCACGATACCGCATTCAAAACCTGCGTCCTTAATGGCCTGAACGGCCTCGGTAAAACGCTGGCACTGCAGCTTGTAGTCCCAACCCGAAGGTTCATCGGCCGTGGCAAAGTGCGTAAATACGCCGTCGCACTGAATACCGCGATGGAAGCTGATGCCGCGGACAAAGTCGAGCACCTGTGTGTAGTGAACGCCGATACGATTCATGCCCGTCTCGATGGCAAGATGGTACTTGCCCACCTTGCCCGCCGCGACGGCACATTCGCCATACGCAAGAGCAAAGTCAGACGTATAGACCGAGGGCATGATATCAAACTCGAGCAACGTCGGAATAGCCTCGATAGGCGGCTCGCTTAGGATGAGGACGGGTTTCGTAATCCCGCCCTGTCGGAGCTCAACGCCCTCGTTAACCGTCGCCACGGCAAACATGTCGGCACCGGCCGAATACATGATCTTGGCGCACTCAACAGCTCCATGACCATAAGCATCGGCCTTGACCACGCAGCACAGGCGCTGACGCGGATTCAGCAAGTTCTTATAGGCCCTCGTGTTGCGACGGAGCGCCCCGCGGTCGATCTCGACCCAGGACCAGCGCGTCAAATCGGCTTTATTCATGATTAGTCATCCGACCCTTCGTCCATGATTCCCAGATCTTCGAGCGCATCCTTTGCCGCCAGCTCCATGGCAGGACCGATCAAGTCGATAAGATCGGTCGCGATGACGCTCTTCTCACCATACTCCGTCGCCGCGGCAAAACCGGCGTAGCTGTGAAGTGCGACGGCGTACGAATACAGCAACTCCCAACGATCCATCTCGTCGCGCATGGTGGCAAGCGTGCCGGCCAAAATACCCGCGAGAACATCACCCGAACCGGCAGTTGCCAGAGAAGCCGGACCCGAGAGCGGCAGCAGCACACGCTCAACGCCACAGATAGCCGTCGTCGGCCCCTTGGCAATGACCACCAGATTGTCGGAGCCTGCAGCCCAGACAACCTTCTGCGCGGCCGCAATCGCGGTACCAAGGTCGTTCACCTCGTCACCGGCAACCAGACGCGAAAGCTCACGATAGTGCGGTGTCATAACCAACGGCTGCTCGCGACGATACATCTCGGGGTTACTATCAATACCGTCAATGGCAATCTTAGCAAGGCAGTTGAGTGCATCGGCGTCCAAAATTAGCGGTACATCAAGCTCGAGCAAGCCCGAAACCACCTGCATAGCGCCGGCAGACGTCGTCATACCGGGACCGCACAGCACGCAGCTGTACTTCTTTGCGATCTCGCACACCGTCATGCGCGCAGCGGCGCCAAAGGAGCCGCGGGAATCAGACGGAATAGCAAAGACCGGAATCGAAGGAAGTGCCATGCGAATGAGATTGGCGCAGGCGTCAGGAGCCGCGACTGCCACGTAACCAGCACCCGCGCGAGCTGCAGACTTGGCCGCCATAATGGCAGCACCAGGATATTGCGCTGATCCGGCGACAATAAGCACGGAGCCACGGGAATACTTATCGATATTCGATGGTAGCGGAGCAAAGTAATCAACTAAGTCACCGGGCTCGACAATCTCGGCGGCGTGGTCGACATCATCGATGACCTCGTCAAGACGGTCGTAAAGATTGCCGCAGATCAAATCGCCGGCATACTCAGGACCATCAGCGCTATACAGACCAATCTTGGGCGCAATCATCGTCACCGTGCGCTCGGCACGAATGCAGTCGTCATCAACAACGCCCGTCTCGGCATTCAGGCCCGAGGGGACATCAATGGATACGACACAATCGGCGCATTCATTGACCGTAGGAATCCAAATGGAGAACGGCGCACGCAGATTCCCGTGGAAACCGGTACCAAAAATGGCATCGACAACAACATCGGCCTTATCGATCAAAACCTCGAGTTCATCACGCGAGGGGCCGACGCAAACGTGCACATCGCGGCCGGCAGTACGACGAGCAACGTGACGTGCCAGAGCAGCAGGAATCTCATCCGGTTCAACCGGAGAAACGATATCCACGTCCACACCCTTATGGCTCAGGATATCGGCGGCAACCCAACCGTCGCCGCCATTATTACCAAAACCGACCAAAACGAGAACCCGATCGGGATTGAGCTTCAAGACCTCGTTAGCGGCAAACTCACCCGCTAGCTCCATAAGCTCGGCCTTCGAAGTTCCTTCGCGTTCGATGATATCCTCGAGACGAACGACTTCTTCGGTACTCAAAACCGGTTTCATCTATGCTCCTAGCGTATCTTGCGAAGCATCGCCCAGGTGCTCCGTCAATGCTGAATTCTGCAGCTGCTCGAGCTCATCTAATACAGAGCGAGCCTCTTTAAATGTCTGCGCAACGCGTTTCTTGGTGCTCACCTTTTCATCTTTTGGCTTAGGCCGAGCATCTTCGGTAATCGCGATGGCATTCGCAACGGCCAAGTCTCCCGTAATCGTAATGGAAAGAGCGACCTCAACAACACCCAGTTCTTGAGCGATCTCGAGAGCACGGCCCGAAAGCAGCGCCCTCGGTTTGCCGAGTTTATCACGCGTCACCGAAACATCCTTGCGACCCACGCCTTGACTAAAACCCGTGCCGAGAGCTTTAAGCACCGCCTCGCGCGAAGCAAAGCGGCTCGCATAGTGAGCAGCGGGACGCGATGATGCATCGCAATACGCACGCTCTTCTTCGGTAAACACACGCCGAGCAAACGACGGCGTCTTTTCAAGAATTGATTTCATGCGGGAAATCTCGACGATATCAACGCCGATACCAGCTTCAGCCATGTTCACCTCCATATCGCACAGACTAAGTTATTGTAGCCCGTTCACAGAAGATGCGACAAACGAGGGTTATAAAACACAGCTACTATGTGAGACAAATTGCCCGTAAACGCAAGAAAGGGGGAGGCCGCGAGGCCTCCCCCTTCTTCAAGTCAAGCGTACGGCTCGGTGCCGTCCACCGGTCAGCGGCGCCCTGGCCTCCCACGGGCTGGCCCCGCAGTACTCTCGGCGCGATGGGGCTTAGCTTCCGGGTTCGGAACGGGACCGGGCGTGCCCCCCATGCTCTGGCCGCTGACCGGTGGGCGGCGCCCACCGTTACGGTGTCCTGGGTCTCATCTACGTGCCCTGGGGGCCGCATGGCGCATAGGGGAGGTGACTCGGGGGCATCCTCGTGCCCGGACCGCGCGCATGAGCGCTGGGTCCCGCGGGCCGCGAGGTGCGGTTCCGGAAGAGCTCGGGCGATTAGTGCGGCTCGGCTGAGGCTGTCGCCAGCCTTGCACCTGCCGTCTATCGACCAGGTAGTCTACCTGGGCCCTTACCGGAAGGAGAACTAATCCCTGGAACGGCTTCCCGCTTAGATGCCTTCAGCGGTTATCCGCGCCGCACGCGGCTACCCGGCCGTGCCGTTGGTCGACAACCGGTTCACCGGAGGTGCGTCCACCCCGGTCCTCTCGTACTGGGGGCAGCCTCCATCGATTCTCCTGCGCCCACGGAGGATAGGGACCGAACTGTCTCACGACGTTCTGAACCCAGCTCGCGTACCGCTTTAAACGGCGAACAGCCGTACCCTTGGGACCTGCTCCAGCCCCAGGATGCGATGAGCCGACATCGAGGTGCCAAACCTTGCCGTCGATGTGGACTCTTGGGCAAGATCAGCCTGTTATCCCCGGAGTACCTTTTATCCGTTGAGCGACGGCCCACCCACTCGGGGCCGCCGGATCACTAGAGCCTGCTTTCGCACCTGCTCGGCTTGTGGGCCTCGCAGTCAAGCCCGCTTGTACTCTTGCATTCAAAAGGACGGTTGCCGACCGTCCCGAGCGGACCTTCGCGCGCCTCCGTTACCCTTTAGGAGGCGACCGCCCCAGTCAAACTGCCCGCCTGGCACGGTCCCCGAGCCGGTCGACGGCCTCGGGTTAGGACGCCGGTCGCGCGAGGGCAGTATTCCAAGGGCGGCTCCCCGGGGGCTGGCGCCTCCGGATCGATGCCTCCTGCCTATCCTCTACACGCGGGACCAGCGGCCAATGCCAAGCTGCAGTGAAGGTTCACGGGGTCTCTCCGTCCTTCCGCGGGTAAGTCGCATCTTCACGACCAGTGCAATTTCACCGGGTCCATGGTCGAGACAGCGCCCAAGTCGTTGCGCCTTTCGTGCAGGTCGGAACTTACCCGACAAGGAATTTCGCTACCTTAGGACCGTTATAGTTACGGCCGCCGTTTACCGGGGCTTGGCTTCGGGGCTTCGCCTTGCGGCTAACTCCTCCGCGTGACCTTCCGGCACCGGGCAGGCGTCAGACCCTATACGTCGCCTTGCGGCTTCTGCAGAGTCCTGTGTTTTTGGTAAACAGTCGCTTGGGCCTCTCCACTGCGGCCCGCCTCCGCTCCCGGAGCAAGTCCGTTCACGTACGCGCGGGCACCCCTTCTCCCGAAGTTACGGGGCCATTGTGCCGAGTTCCTTGACCATGGTTGACCCGATCGCCTCGGTATGTTCTACCCACCCACCTGTGTCGGTTTGCGGTACGGGCGCGCACGCGCCTGCCTAGGGGTTTTTCTAGGGACCTCGGGCTCACTCGCTTCGCTTGATCGCTTCGTCCGGAGCCTCGCCCTCGTGCGGACCGGATTTCCCTGGTCCGCGGGCCGCGCTCCATCACGGGGACGTCCAGAACCCCGCCGAGCCACCCCCATCCGTCGCCCCGTCGGTCGTAGCGCCGCGTGCGCGGTGCAGGAATGTCTGCCTGCTGCGCGTCGGCTACGCCTCCCGGCCTCGCCTTAGCCCCCGACTGACCCTGGGAGGATTAGCCTTGCCCAGGAAACCTCGGGTTCACGGCGGACGAGTTACTCTCTCGTCTCTCGCTACTCATGCCAGCATTCTCACTCCCATGCGCTCCACCGCCGGTCGCCCGGCGGCTTCGCCGCCCATGGGAAGCTCCCCTACCGATTCTGAAAATCAAAATCCCGCCGCTTCGGTGTCCAGCTTAGCCCCGTGTATTGTCGGCGCATGTCCACTCGACCAGTGAGCTGTTACGCACTCTTTGAATGGATGGCTGCTTCTAAGCCAACATCCTGGTTGTCTGGGCGGACGCACATCCTTTGCCACTCGGCTGGAACTTGGGGACCTTAGCGGGCGGTCCGGGCTGTTTCCCTCTCGAGCACACAGCTTAGCCCACATGCTCTGACTGCCGCGCTCTGGGCCGCCGGCATTCGGAGTTCGGTTGGATTCGGTAGGCGGCGAAGCCCCCTCGTCCATCCGGTGCTCTACCTCCGGCGGTGAACGCGCGACGCTAGCCCTAAAGCTATTTCGGGGAGAACGAGATATCTCCGGGTTTGATTGGCCTTTCACCCCTATCCGCAGGTCATCGCCGCCGTTTTCAACCGACGTGCGTTCGGCCCTCCACGGGGTCTTACCCCCGCTTCAGCCTGCCCACGGATAGCTCACCCGGCTTCGCGTCCGCGGCGCGGGACTCAAGTCGCCCTGTTAAGGCTCGCTTTCGCTCCGGCTCCCTTTCGGTTAACCTCGCCCCGCGCCAGCGACTCGCTGGCTCATTCTACAAAAGGCACGCCGTCACACCGTATAGGTGCTCCGACTGCTCGTGGGCGCACGGTTTCAGGTACTGTTTCACTCCCCTCCCGGGGTGCTTTTCACCTTTCCCTCACGGTACTGGTGCGCTATCGGTCACAGGGTAGTACTCAGGCTTGGATGGTGGTCCACCCAGGTTCGGACCGGGTTTCACGTGCCCGGCCCTACTCAGGGACCGCGTCGCGCCGTCCGGTCTGGGTTCGCGTACGGGGCTGTCACCCGCTGCGGCCGGCCCTCCCATGCCGTTCCGCTCCCCAGCCGGACCTGCGCCCGGGGGCGGCAGCCCCCGGATGCGCGGCCCTGCAACCCCGTCGGCGGAACCCCTGCCGGGTATGCCCGCTCGACGGTTTGGCCATCGGTCCCCTTTCGCTCGCCGCTACTCGGGGAGTCTCGAGATTGATTTCCTCTCCTCCGGGTACTTAGATGTTTCAGTTCCCCGGGTTGTCCTCCCGGCCCCTATGTGTTCGGGGTCGGGATATCCACACCTCTGTGGATGGGTTCGCCCATTCGGAGACCCCCGGGTCGAAGGATGTGTGCTCCTCGCCGGGGATTATCGCAGCTTGCCGCGTCCTTCATCGGCTCCCTGTGCCAAGGCATCCGCCGTGCGCCCGTGGTATCTTGCGGGACCGCTCTCGGGCCCGCGGGATATCCACGTGTCGCTAATTAAGTCAATTAATCGATATCATGAATAGCGCTCGTATGTCGCAATTCGGGTATCTCATACCGCGGCACAGTGTCTTCACTGTGCTCGCGATCAGATGCTCCTCACTCATTTATAAGTGAATTCTTCTTGTTTGGATCGGATGAATGATTGCTATCATTCTGTCTTTAAATCGCAGAAAAGAATCGAGTCTGGAAGAATGATCTTCCATCTCTCTCCTATCGCTATGCGGCTCTCAAGGTACGCGGGTGCGACCCCGGGGACCGGGTGCTGCGGGGACTTATCCTGGCGGACATCTACCGGACGGGCTCCTGCCCTCTATTCGAGTTAAGTTGATCTCTCTAAGAATGTATCTCCCTAGAAAGGAGGTGATCCAGCCGCACCTTCCGGTACGGCTACCTTGTTACGACTTCACCCCCCTCACCCTCCACACCTTCGGCGCCTCCCCCCTTGCGGTTGGGCCGGCGACTTCGGGTGCAGACGACTCGGGTGGTGTGACGGGCGGTGTGTACAAGGCCCGGGAACGCATTCACCGCGGCATGCTGATCCGCGATTACTAGCAACTCCGACTTCATGGGGGCGGGTTGCAGCCCCCAATCCGAACTGGGGCCGGCTTTCCGGGATCCGCTCCCCCTCGCGGGGTGGCATCCCTCTGTACCGGCCATTGTAGCACGTGTGCAGCCCAGGGCATAAGGGGCATGATGACTTGACGTCGTCCCCGCCCTCCTCCGCCTTGACGGCGGCGGTCCCGCGTGGGTTCCCGGCATCACCCGATGGCAACACGCGGCGGGGGTTGCGCTCGTTGCGGGACTTAACCCAACATCTCACGACACGAGCTGACGACAGCCATGCACCACCTGTATGGGCTCCTCTCGGCCACGGGGTCTCCCCCGCTTCACCCATATGTCAAGCCCTGGTAAGGTTCTTCGCGTTGCTTCGAATTAAGCCACATGCTCCGCTGCTTGTGCGGGCCCCCGTCAATTCCTTTGAGTTTTAGCCTTGCGGCCGTACTCCCCAGGCGGGACGCTTAATGCGTTGGCTGCGGCACGGGGGGATCGTCCCCCCACACCTAGCGTCCATCGTTTACGGCTGGGACTACCAGGGTATCTAATCCTGTTCGCTCCCCCAGCTTTCGCGCCTCAGCGTCGGTCTCGGCCCAGAGGGCCGCCTTCGCCACCGGTGTTCCACCCGATATCTGCGCATTCCACCGCTACACCGGGTGTTCCACCCTCCCCTACCGGACCCAAGCCGCGGAGGTTCCGGGGGCTTCGGGGGGTTGAGCCCCCCGCTTCGACCCCCGGCCTGCCGGGCCGCCTACGCGCGCTTTACGCCCAATGAATCCGGATAACGCTCGCCCCCTACGTATTACCGCGGCTGCTGGCACGTAGTTAGCCGGGGCTTCTTCTGCAGGTACAGTCTTGACTCTTCCCTGCTGAAAGCGGTTTACGACCCGAAGGCCTCCGTCCCGCACGCGGCGTCGCTGCGTCAGGGTTCCCCCCATTGCGCAAGATTCCCCACTGCTGCCTCCCGTAGGAGTCTGGGCCGTGTCTCAGTCCCAATCTGGCCGGTCGGTCTCTCAACCCGGCTACCCGTTGTCGGCACGGTGGGCCGTCACCCCGCCGTCTACCTGATGGGCCGCGGAGCCATCCCCTCCCGTCGGGGCTTTAGCCGGGGTGCCATGCGGCACCCCGGGGTATCCGGTATTACCCGTCCTTTCGGGCGGCTATCCCGGGGGAGGGGGCAGGTTCTCCACGTGTTACTCAGCCGTTCGCCACTCGCTTCCCTCCGGAGAGGGGTGCCGTTCGACTTGCATGTGTTAGGCGCGCCGCCAGCGTTCATCCTGAGCCAGGATCGAACTCTCCGTCCAAAATGTATGGGCTTCGAGCCCGTCCGGTCCTCACAACTATTAGCTGATCGGTTCCGTTCGATTCATATGGTTTTAGTATAGGAAAAGGAATTTCTCGGGGCCGCCTCTCGGCGGCCTTGCGAAAAACAAATCCAAGTTAGACCATTTCAAATGGTTCGATGTCTGCCCGGATGCGACACTGAATGTGTCCATCCTCGCAGTATCCGGTTCTCAAGGTGCACGCCTGGCGGCTGATCCGGTCCGACCGGGCCGCGCGGCAAGGAGATATATTGCCAGACCCGAGGGGCGCCGGGGACGGGAATCGCGCACTCCATATTTTGTTCACAAATGAATAGGTCCCTCAGTCGCATCACTGAGGTTAGAACTGAAGCATTGGCTTCTGATATTGGCGATGACCAGCTGGTTTATAGGTGTTAAGGCATCGGTCATCTCTGGAGCGCCACTTTACTCCAAAAGCATCAGCTATTTCTTTCCCGTCGGTAAAAGGCAGGTTTTGTTCGCCAAGCGTTCTTATATATAGAGAAGTTCGGGTTCGAACCCGTGGCGCGGCAACAAAAAAGCGACCAGCCGGAGCCGATCGCTTTCTATTCTATGCTGGATCATCCAGAGGGCGCTTCCGAACTCATTTTCTCGCTGCCATTCATGCTTTCGAAGCATCGTTCGACCTCCACGGCCTCATGTTTTGAGGATCTGCCGTGTTTATCACTGTTATTAATGAGTGTGTGGAAGTGATCCTCATACAGATACGTGCGATCCGCCAGAGAACTGAGAAGCATCTCTCTGCAGCCCTCGTTGCCCATCCTCGCATCTCTCAGGTCTTCCGGAAATTCACAAGCAGTCTTAGAGTCAGTTTGTTTCCGTTTTCAGAGACTTGTTTGAGAGTTTTTAAAGACAGTTCAAAACAATAAGTGAGACACCATAAAGCAGAGCAAGATGTGCCGGATAGAAAATGTAGAAGAAATATTTCAGGTTCAGCCCTCGCTTGCCATTATAAAGATTGATCAGCAGCAACGAAACGACCGCAGCAGCAACATCAGGATTAAATACATTTGCTGTAGCAAACTCAAATCCGCCGCCAACTATATGGCATGACGAAAGGAGCACTGCGCACGCTGCAGCAAAGAACATCTTGACCTTGCTGTCGTGGAATAAATAGAATGCAGCCACAAGCAGAATGCCATACACACCGCCATCTAGTTTAGTGTATTCAGCTGCCAGTGCTGTCAAAACAATCAGAGCAGTTTCTGCGATGTACCTTTTCCATTTTGAAAGACTTTGTATCTTTTCCAGAATAATCAAAAAGACCAAGCAAAGCAGGAGCTCACACATAACATTTTGTTGCCGAAGGTCAAATAGTTGCCCGGTTTGAACGAAATCGTATATGGGTTCCGCAATGATTGCGAAGACAAGCATATTTCGCAGGTACCTCTTTATGTCATGAGTATGCAAAAATCCCTCAACTATCAAAAAGCAAAATAAGGGAAATGCAATTCTGCCAAGAACATGAAGCACATCCGAAGCCTCGCTTAGAATCGCCCACTGTTCGTCTGATATCTGATTGTACGATGCGTGAGTCATGATTCCATCGGTCAGGACGATCCTGCTTACATGATCGAGAACCATCGAAATGGCTGCTATTATCTTTAATGTGCTGCCGCTAATTCCGCATCTATCTGTTTTCATTTCGTTTTCCTTTCTTTGGGTGGGCCGTCAGGGGTTCAGCCTGCTCCGCAGGCGGCCGCTGCGGCGCTTTCGCGCCTTGCGCGCTGCGCTGGCAAACGCTCACGCGTTTACTCAGCTCCGCGCCCCGACGGGTTCGAACCCATGAAAAGGCGACAAAAAAGACGGCCAACCGAAGTTGACCGTCTCAACAATCTTTGGGTGGGCCGTCAGGGGTTCGAACCCTGGACCTTGGGATTAAAAGTCCCCTGCTCTGCCAGCTGAGCTAACGGCCCGCGGGTGGCATTGTACCACGGTCTGGGACTATTCCCAACTCCATTGACCGTTCTGGAAAATCACAACTTCACGTCCATCAGGCGTAATGCCCGTAATATCGATGTCGTCCGTGCCGATCATAAAATCGACGTGCGTGCTCGAGACGTTAACGCCATGCTCCAGGAGCTCCTCCTTGGACATGTCATACCCACCCTCGATGCATTCGGGGAAACCGACACCTAGCGCGAGATGGCAGCTAGCGTTCTCGTCATAGAGCGTATCGTAGAACAGAACACCACTTTCGCGGATCGGCGTGTTCTTGGAAATGAGCGCGACCTCACCCAGATGAGCGGCGCCTTCATCGGTGTCAATAATGCTCGCAAGCGTCGCCTTGCCCACGCGGGCATCGTAGTCCACTACGCGGCCGCCCTCGAACTTAATCCAAAAATCGTCGACTTTATTGCCGTGGTGGATGAGCGGCATGGCCGAGTACACGATACCGTCGGCGCGCATGCGATCGGGCGAAGTGAAGACTTCCTCGGTGGGAATGTTGGGGAAGAAGGGGTGCCCTTCGGGCGTCTTGCCCTTGCCGCCGGCCCACTCGTGACCTTTCGTCATGCCAATCGTCAGATCGGTTCCATTTGCCGCGGTGTAATGCAGGTAGTCGAAACGATTGTCGTTCAGAAAACGCAGGTTCTTTTCGAATGCGGCGTCATGGAGTTCCCAGTCGCTCTCTGGGTCCTGGCCATCGGCGCGCGCGGTGTGCAGAATCGCATTCCACAGCTTATAGATTGCAACCTCATCGGCGTCTCCCGGGAACACCTCGTGCGCCCAAGCCACGACCGGAGCGCCGGCGATGCACCACGGATTGATGTTGTAATCCAGTCCACGGCGGAAAACTTTGCACTGCGTATTCCTCGCCTTGGATGCCGCGGCTGGCTTGGCTGGATCGATGCCCTTGAGGGCCGCAGGATCCGCACCCTCGATAAAGACAAAGCAGGCACCATCCTGGGCCAAGGAATCCAGCTGCATGCGCTTCCACTCGGGCGTCTGCTCAAAATAGCCTTTCTCGACATGCTCGTACGTGAGCCTCGTCACGGTATCATCGGCCCAGATGACCGTCACGTGGCCGGCGCCGGCAGCATAGGCCTCCGCGACCACCACGCGCGCAAACGGCGCGCACTCGACCGGAGACTGAACGACGACCTCCTGGCCGGGCTTAACGTTTACGCCCTTGCGGACGACTAGGCGCGCGTAGTTTTTAATCTTGGGCTCCAAGGCCTTCATGCTCTCCAGAGCCTCTTCGACCGTCAGGGCAGCTCGAATCATGTGCCACTCCATCTATCTATAGAACAGTAAAAAGGCGCGCCGCAAAAACGACGCGCCTTATATCTTAGCGATAAGTATGTATGCAAACGCTACTTCTTCTTGGAGTCCTTCTTGTCCTCCTCGGCAGCTGCGCGCTCGATAAGAGCGTTGAGCTTGTTCTCGGACATGCCCTCGGCCTGCGCGCGGTACATGTTGCGCAAGGGACGAATACGAGCGAAGTCGTAGATAAAGTCACCTAGGATGATGACATAGGACAAAACGATGCCGACCATCTGGACAGGGCTGGACACCATGCCAGCGGGAGCGAAGTACAGCGAGGCCCAAATTGCCACGACGAGCACCATGCCAATGGCGAGCACAATCCACCAGATGCGACGGCGCTTGGTGTAGTCCTCGTCCTGCTTGAGGAGGATATTCGACACCGTATAGATGCGGTCCTCCTTGGCGCGCTGCTTAGCCTTGCGGGCGCGCTTCTCCTCTTTAGAGAGGCCCTCGAGGTTCTCGCCCTTCTCGAGCTCTTTGCGGCGTGCCTTAGACGAAGCCGGCACGACGCGAACGGAGCCCGCTGCTTGGCGGGCGGGCTTAGCAGATGCGGCAGACTTGCGCGCAACCCCGGTAACTTCGTGGGATTGCGTGCGCTTGTTCGTGGCGCTACGGGTACTCACTTATGCGTTCTCCTTCATGCTTGTGAACTGGGAGCCCGTGATGATCTGGAAGGCCTCGCGATAGCGCTCGGACGTGCCATCGATGACCTCGGCGGGCAGGTGCGGGGTCTCCCCCGTCATATCCCAGTTGGCCTTGAGCCAATTGCGGACGAATTGCTTGTCGTAGCTAGGCTGGATCTTGCCCTCCTCGTAGCTGGCAGCAGGCCAGAAACGGCTGGAGTCGGGCGTGAGGCACTCGTCGATCAGCGTGACCTTGCCATCAATAACACCAAACTCGAACTTGGTGTCGGCAATGATGATGCCACGGGTCGCGGCGTACTCGGCAGCGGCCTTGTAGATCTTGAGGGAAAGGTCGCGAATCTGCGTGGCGATGTCCTCGCCCACGATCTCGCAGCAACGCTCGAACGAGATGTTCTCGTCGTGGTCACCGATCTCGGCCTTCGTGGACGGCGTGAACAGCGGCTCAGGAAGCTTGGAAGCCTCGGTCAGGCCCTCAGGCAGCTGGATGCCGCAGACGGTGCCGTTCTCGTCGTAGGTCTTCTTGCCCGAACCGGTCAGATAGCCGCGGACGATGCACTCGATAGGAATCGTCTGGGCCTTCTTAACCAGCATGGCGCGGCCAGCGAGATAGTCACGATACTCGGCAAACTCCTCGGGGAAATCCGCCGGGTCGATGGAAACGAGATGGTTGGGGACGATGTCGGCAAACTTATCGAACCAGAATGCCGAGATGCGATTGAGCACCTCTCCCTTAAACGGAATCTCGTCGGGAAGAATGAAGTCGAACGCAGAAATGCGGTCGGTGGCGACCATCAGCAGGTTTTCACCGGCATCGTAGATATCACGAACCTTGCCACGGGAATCCGGACGACGCTCCATCGTTGTCACGTGAGTCACTCCTTACCTAAATACGACAGAAATGCGGGTTCTTTCCCGCATGTTTTCGCAAACTCGGAGCGGCAGGGACGCAGCCCCTCCTTCACCGAATAGCGAAAAGCTAGTGCTCCATTGTAGTAGATGCCGCGTCTGCCGTGTGCTCGCGGGGCAGATGAATTGTAAAAGTCGTACCCTTTCCAAGCTCCGACTCCACTGATATGTAGCCATGGTGACGCTCGACGATCTGCTTGGTCACGGCGAGGCCAACGCCCAGGCCACCAGCTTCGCGGGCGCGGCTGGCATCGGCGCGCCAAAACCGCCCGAAGATGCGCGACAGATCGTCCTTGGCAATACCGATACCGGTATCCGAAACGGCAATACTGACATGCTTGCGGTCACTGAGCACCGACACCACGACCCAACCGCCCTCGGGGGTGTAGCGCATGGCGTTGCTCATGAGGTTGATGACGCATTGCGTGATCATGTCGGGATCGGCTTCGACGACATCGTCGTGACCCTGGGTCTCGTCCGCAAAACGCAGGCGCAGATCGCGGTCGACAAACAGGCGCTCCTGGGCATTGACGATGGAACGCACGAAAGGAACCATGTCCACCGGCTCAAGGTTGAGCGGAGCCGTGCTGTTTTCCATGCGCGACAGGTCGAGCATCTGCTGCACCAGACGAGCCAGGCGACGCGTCTCGGAAGCGACCGTCTCCAGGTGCTCGTCGTCGGTGGGGTACACGCCGTCTTGCATGGCCTCGACCGTTGCGAGCATGGCCATAAGCGGCGTGCGAAGCTCGTGTGCAACGTCTGAGGTCAGGCGCTTCTCGTGTTTCATGTCCTTCTCGAGCGAAGTGGCCATCTCATCGAAGGTCTCACCCAGCTGATCAATCTCGTCATCGCCGCGCAAGCCCGTACGAGCAGACAGATCGCCATCGCGAATTTGCTTGGCCGTGCTGGTAATACGGTGAATCGGCTTGGTGAGCATGCGCGACACGAGCGATCCGATAACGACCGAAATGCAGATTGCAACAACTGCGGCGAGGGCCATGGCGTTAAAGGTCTTCTCCCTAAACGCAGAGTCCGCCTTGGTGAGCAGAGCGTCGGAGCCGATGGCCCACAGCTTTACTTGTCCGACATGCTCGCCGGAAGACGTTATGATTTCGACGTTAGCAACGCTATCGGAGTCGGTTGGAGCAGACGAGACCGGGCTATGCGATGCCCTCTTGCCGCTCGTTTCGTCGGTCGTAGCCTGGTTTTCGCGTACATCGGCGGTGGCGCTTGCCGAGGGCCAGGAATCGTCATAAACGATCACGCCCTTTTTATTGACGACCTGCATACCCAGATCGTCGGAAACCAAACTCGACGTTGCAACCGTGCGCAGTTCCCCCGCGGTCCAAGAGCCGTTTTCCTCATATGAGGTTGCCAACTTCTCGGCAGCGGAATTTGCGATTTCTACGATATTGGAGCGTGTGTAATCCGAAAAGACCGTGCCCCACACAACGGAGACAACACCCACCAGCACCAATACCGTCATGAGCGATGTCAGAGCAAAAGCAAGTGCCATGCGCGAGGGATAGCTCATCGTTGGCCGTGAATCGGAACGAGGCGTGTTCCAACTAGCCTTGGAACCCGCCTCGCTCTCCTGCTTGTGCTTTTGTCCGATTTCAAAGCGCGCAGGTGTCATATGTGATTTCCCTATTTCTCGTCCGACTTATCGGTCTTGGCCGGAGCCTCGAAGCGATAGCCGACACCATGGACGGTGTAGAGCCACTTGGGCTTCTTGGGATCATCGCCCAGCTTGGCGCGAAGGTTCTTCACGTGGCTGTCGATGGTGCGCTCGTAACCCTCAAAGTCATACCCGAGCACTTTCTCGACCAGCTCCATGCGGTTATACACACGGCCGGGATGGCGGGCAAGCGTGGTGAGCAGCTTAAACTCGGAAGCCGTCAGATCGACTTCCTTGCCCTCGACCAAAATCTTGTGGCCCGAGATATCGATGACCAGATCGCCGAAGTCGAGTACCTCGACGGCTGGCTCGTCGGCCTGATGGGCACGGCGGAACAAGGCGCGTACGCGCGCGACAAGCTCGCGCGGCGAGAACGGCTTAATCAGATAGTCGTCGGCGCCGAGCTCAAGACCGATAATACGGTCCTCGATCTCGCCCTTAGCCGTCAGCATGATGATGGGGACATCCGAGGTATCGCGAATGGTGCGGCAAACGCGCTCGCCGGGGATCTTGGGGAGCATAAGGTCGAGCACGACCAGGTCAAACTGATGCTTCTCGAACTCCTCGATCGCGGACTGGCCGTCGCCGACGCCCACAACCCAGTAGCCTTCGCGCTCGAGATAGGCAGCGACGGCGTCACGGATTGCCTTCTCATCCTCGACCAGCAGAATCTTTTTTGCATCTGAAGCCATAACACGGCCCCCCTGTCTCAATTAGCTAAGAACAAGCCCATTTTAACGCACCTGAACCCGCCGGATGCCACTATGACGCGGCAGCTCGGCGGGCGGTACTCACAATTACAACGCGCTTATTCCCCTGTTGGCGCCTTTTTAACCCCTCTAAGCTTAAAGAGAGAATAGGCGTGCGGTGACCGTCTCTGGTATACCCTGGCTGTTGCGCACCGTGGCGTACGTAAGGAATGAGTCCGATTTTCCCGCCGTAGCTGGATAATCGCCATACTCCAGGGCTCGGTCGGGCGACAGAAGCGAGCCGTAGGTCTTAGCCGAAGTGTCAATCAAAAAATGCGACGCCTGGACTTTAACCAGGTATTTATTTTTCCTTCCCGCAACGCACGCGAGCGGCTCACGCGAAAGGAAGAGGTATGGACCGCCCTCGTTACCGATATAGGTGCCCATATTGCCCAGGCTACCCACACCGTTATACGTCGCCTCAATGGAGAACACGAAGGTGTCGCCCATATACACGGCCTCGAAAGGCGAAACCGACGAAGGAAGCACCAGCTGAGCTCGCTTCGTATTGTTGCCGTCAGTCAGGTCGATCGCCGTCATACCGTAATAGACGCCCTCATCATTGTGCACGCGGGGCGAGATGGTCAGGATGCCGTCGCTCACACGCGGGGCGGATGCGAAGCGGCCCGTCGACTTCCAAATAGTCTCAGGCTTGGACTCGCTGGGCGACTGACGGTAGCAGTACGAATCGTTACTCGTCTTGCTGCCGCCGGACGAGGGCATCTTATACCAGATGACCGACGACCCATACGCTGTGAAGAGCGGCGGATCGTAATTTTCGCCACCGCGATCGAGCTCGACAGCGTTGCCGGTAAGGGAGGAGCCTGCAAGGTTTTGCGCATAGAGTTTCCAAGACGCATTGGCAAAGTTCATCTCGACCCACGCGAACACGCCATCACCCGCGCGAACGTCGTAAAACGCATAACCGGTTCCCTCAACGGGATCCTCGATAAGTGTGGTAAGCGAGCCATCGCCCAGGTTGAGCACACCAAGCGTATTGGCATGCAGGGCAGAAGCAGGCGCCATCATCGCCGCGGCGTAATCGCCGTCGCAGTAGTACAGCAGCGTACCCAGAGGCAGCGTCCACGACGCCGCCGGCTCAAGATCGATGTCGACTGCCTCGTACTCATCCGTAATCGAGATGATTTTGGAATCGTCCTTGATAACCTGCGGCTCGCCGGCGGCATCATCGCTGGTGCCCGTTTTTTTCGAGCATCCGGCAAGCACTGTGGCAGCGCCCGCGGCAGCCCCTCCGAGCACAAAGCCGCGGCGCGATATTCCGTTCTTGACGTGGTCGGCGATACCCATTAGGCGATCTCGGCGCGAGCGGCCTCGATAGCGCGTGTAAGCTGGTCGGCGCAGGAGGTCTTTTTCATACCGCAGGTATTACCAGCGAGAACCTCGATTACACGATCGGCAGGAGCACCCTCGACCAGCTTAGAGATAGCCTTGAGATTGCCGTCACAACCGCCGGTAAACTCAACGCCCAGCACCTTGCTGCCATCGTCAGAGAGATTGAGGTGAATATTGCGAGAGCATACACCCTGCGGCTTGTAGTCAAAACTAATCATTGAGATCCCCTCTCAGAAAGAAATTTCAGACGTCTATTATCCCCGCCTGGGCCGACTTATTATCGCAAGCACCGATTCAACATCCTACGATGCATGGACTCGCGGGGGCAAGATTAGCAGTCCGCACCCTGTGCGTGGACCGTGCGCTTCTCCCGATACATATTGTGGTCGGCGACACGATATACATCGGCCAGCGTATTTCCAGCCGTCTCGACGGTCGCCACGCCAATCGATGCGCTGACCGTCAGGACCTCATCGCTTACCGCGGCAAGACCGAGACGAAGATCCTGTTCCAGCCCGAGCGCAGACTCGTTGTCAGTATGGGGGCAAACCAGCAAAAACTCGTCGCCGCCAAGGCGCATCGGCAGATAATCCGCACCAGCCACCCGCCGCAGCACGGACGCCGTCCGTCGCAGCAGTTCATCCCCCATCTCGTGACCATAGATGTCGTTGGTCCGCTTGAGATAATTGCAGTCCAACATAATCACGCTCACGGGCAAGTCCTCGTTTACCAGGCTATCTCCGCGCGATTCAAGATAGTTGCGGTTGCGAAGCCCCGTCAGTTTGTCTTGATATGACAGCTCCTCGGCATGCTTGACCATCGATATGTTGTGCGTCGCCACGACGACCGACTCCAGCCGGCCTTGCTCATCGCGATGCTGGGGGACAACCTGTAGCGAGTACCAAGCGCCTCGACAATCTCGCACCTCGGCAGCCAAGTACGGTACGCCCTCCATACGTTCACGAAGCGAACTTATATCTACGAGTCCCACAACCGCTTCGCGGCTTTCGGGGCTCACGATATCCCGGCAGACCGTGTCCATAAAGTCATATGCCTCGCTGTGCTCGGCAAATATTTTCGCTATCGCCGGCGACATATTGATCCCCTCGATCTCGAGGGTGTCGAGATGCAAAAGGAAGGTCGAATCGTAGATGGCGCTTATGGCATTGATAATGCCGAGCTGTTTATCCTTTTCGACCAAATTGCGGTGGTCAACGATATTTCGAGCCAACAGCACCACGACCCAAAACGCAAGACACACCAAGACGCCGACGGCGACAAATGAAATCCTGTCAGACATGACCTCAGATTTGGGATATAGCGCAAACAGGCGGTAGTCCTTATATGCCGCACGCACGGCATACCATTCGTCTCCTCGATATTCGATGCGCGTCAGGCCGTCGTCTTTCCACTCAACTCCTACGCTGGTGAGGAGTCGGGCGAGCGACACGTCAGCATCGGCACTGTTGGATGAGACAATCTCCGCATCCTCCATAACAAGCACCGTGGGACCCTGGTGGAAGGTACTGTTCGAAAGCACGTCGGCTATGGCATATGAATAGTCGTCCGCCGTATCG
This sequence comes from Collinsella sp. AF33-16, assembly GCF_003475325.1. Taxonomy (GTDB): domain Bacteria; phylum Actinomycetota; class Coriobacteriia; order Coriobacteriales; family Coriobacteriaceae; genus Collinsella. The sequence goes on from NZ_QRQC01000017.1 coordinate 52,383, forward strand.
GAAACAAGTGAGCGGTATGCCAGGGCAACGCCGTCGCCATACGGAACAGCACAGACGGCAAAAACGACACCACGGCGCTCATCGACAGTTGAGTAGGTCACTTTGGAACCTTGATACATCGATGCGACCGGCGAACAGGCCAACTCATCTCGCCACAACATGAGCGGATCGCGACCATCGATGTCGTAGTGGGCAGCCATATGGCCATCGGAGTCCATGACCATCAGCCCCGAAAGGTTCTCGGCATGGACAAATTGCTCGATAAGATCGTCGTTAACCTCAACGCGATCAGAGGACAGGAACGTCACAAACGATTCGACCGCGGCGAGCAAATCGTGCGTCGCCTCGGTTTTTCTCCCCTGTTCGTAGCGGTCATATTTTTCGCAAGCGTTCTCCAAAAACACCATGGTTTCTTGGCCAAACCCAAGCGTTTTTTCGAGGCAGCGATGGGTTCCAACCGTATACAACAGGCCTAACAAGACGGCGCTGACAATAACGCTGGCAGCTATGACGTTCAGAGTCTTTCGACTCAAGCGGTGCTCATCAGTTGTCATGAATTTCCTCCTTGCCCGCCCGTCGTCGCTCCTGTCTTGTAATTGCCCACAATACGGTCAATCGTGCCATCTCGATCCATGTCGAACAGCGCGGTATTGAGATCCTTTACGACCGATCCTTCATAGCTGTCATCAAACGCGACGCCCAGGTCAACCGTCATAACATTGTCGGCAAACACACGGTAAACGCCGGGATACTGAGCAACGAGTCGGTCAAGCGACTGGACATCCGCCATCCAGCAGTCAACGTACCCTTTGACTAGAGCGGCTTTGCAGAGTTCGGCAGAGCCATATGATTTGATTTGAACGTCCGACGAGACCCCCAGATCCCCCGCAAGCAATCGGCGTTCACTCACCGAACCCGCAATCACCGCAATGGTCTTACTTCCATCGAGATGTGCCAAGGACTTGATGCCACTCGTTTTCTTGGCGGCAACCGAGACCGTCACGGTTAGATACGGCTCGGTCCAGTAATACTTATCCTCGCGATAACAGGGAGAATAGTCACACCACAGGCAATCGATATCACCGTTTTTGAGCAGCCGGTCGCGATCGTTCCAGTCAATATCGACAAACTGTGGCTTGAGCCCCGCACGCTTGCAGGCCTCGCGGGCGATGTCGATATCGATACCGGCGTAATCGCCCGTGGTATCGACATACACATAGGGGTCGTTATCCGTAACGCCGATTTTGAGCACCGGGAGATCTCTATCGGCTTCATTCGAGGAGGAAGAACTGCTTCGAACGGTATACGTCAGGGCGCCCGCACAGACGGCAACAAGGAGTATGAGCGTAAACGAGACGATGGTGGCCCGCTTGATGCGTCTGGGCACGTGCCCCCTTTCATCGAAACAGCAGTCGGAGTTCATTTTATTACCCGGGCGCATATGCGACAGTAAAAAAAGCGCCTCGCCCAAGACGGGCAAGGCGCCAAAGGTTGAAATGCATCCGCAAGCGGTCGAATTAGGTTAACCCTACTCGAAGCTCAGCTGCTCCAGGCGATCGAAGACCGTATCGATGCGGGTGAGGAAGTCCCACGGATCAAAAATCTCGTCGAGCTTCTCCTGGCTGACGGTGCAGCGCGGATCGGCCTCGAGACGCTCCTTAAAGGTGGGGCCAGAGACACAATCCTGCACCTCGTGCCAGGTGGCCATGGCGTTCTCCTGCACAATGGAGTACGCATCCTCGCGGGTGATACCCGTATCGACGAGGGCAAGCAGGACCTTGGAGGAGAAGATGAGGCCGCGGGTCTTGTTGAGATTGGCCATCATGCGGGCCGGATACAGCTGCAGGCCGTCGATAACGCGAATGAGGCACTGGAACATATGGTCAAGCGCGATGAAGCTATCGGCCTGGGCGACACGCTCGGCGGAAGAGTGCGAAATGTCGCGCTCGTGCCACAGGGCGACGTTGTCGAAGGCGACCTGGGCGTTGGACTTCACGACGCGCGACAGACCGCAGACCTTCTCCATGGTGATGGGGTTGCGCTTGTGTGGCATGGCGGAGCTGCCCTTTTGGCCCTTGCGGAAGGGCTCCTCGGCCTCGAGTGTATCGGTCTTCTGCAGGTTGCGGACCTCGGTCGCGATGCGCTCGCAGGTGGCCGCTGTAGTGGCAAGCACGCCGGCAAGATAGGCGTGGTGATCGCGGCTGATGACCTGCGTGGACAGCGGGTCGTGAACCAGACCCAGGTGCTCACAGACGTACTCCTCGACGAACGGCTCGATGGAGCTGTAGGTGCCGACGGCACCGGAGATGGCACCGAAGGCAACGTTCTTGCGAGCATCCTCAAGACGATCAAGGTCGCGCTTGAGTTCCCATGCCCAAGAGCCAAACTTCATGCCGAAGGTCATCGGCTCAGCATGGATGCCATGGGTGCGGCCAGCGCAAAGCGTATTGCGCTCCTCGAAGGCGCGGCGCTTGCAGATCACGCCGAGCTTCTTGACGTCCTCGATAATCAGGTCACACGCCTGAGTAAGCTGATAGCACAGAGCAGTATCACCCAGGTCGGAGCTGGTCATACCGTAGTGAACCCAGCGGCTGGGCTTGGGGTCGCCCTCGGGAACATCGGCGTCGATGTACTCCTTCATGTTGGTCAGGAAGGCGATGACATCGTGGCGCGTGACCTCCTCGATCTCATCGACCTTTGCCTTCTCAAAGTTGGCATGATCGCGGATCCACTGGGCCTCGTCTTTGGAAATACCGATCTTACCGAGCTCCGCCTGGGCCTCGCAGGCCAGAACCTCGATCTCCTGCCAAATGGCGTACTTGTTCTCGAGGGAGAAGATGTGTCCCATCTCCGGGCGGGTATAGCGATCGATCATAGCGGCTCCTTTTTGGTTATTGGCACGTTGGTCGTAACCCAACCATTGTACCGTGCGCAGGTGCAAGTATGGGCAGCAGGCATGAACCTAACATTTTGGAATTGGAGCGGGCATGGGGACATCCGCGTATTTGCTTCGCAAATCCGCACCGGCTGCGGTCGATCTCCTCGGATTCACGGAGACGATGGGGAAGACTTTGTTGAATTGGCCGTCCCAAGGTCTCCCGCGCTCGATGGAGCGGGCAACGGGACGTCCGCGTATTTGCTTCGCAAATCCGCACCGGCTTCAGGCGCCTGCCGGCGCCTTCGCCTGCTCGCTACAAACGCTTCGCGTTTGTTTTACGCTCGCACCCTGGCGGGTTCGAGTCCCGGCGCTTTATTGAAAAAAGCACGGCACCGTGATGGTGCCGTGCTTGTGCTCTTAACTGGAGCGGGCAACGGGACTCGAACCCGCGAGTGTCAGCTTGGGAAGCTGATGCCTTACCACTTGGCGATGCCCGCTTGTGTGTTGGCTAGTATAACGCGGTTGTCTTGTTCGATACAAGGGTGGTAATGCTTGTTTTAACTGTGGAGATTCGTTTGAAAATCGCGTCAATTGTGGAGATGAGGACCTTTGACCTCCTGTTCTCCCTATCTTCTACCTGCGCTTTTGCTTGATTGTTGTATTTGAGCTCAATTTGTCAGGAATTGGGCAAGCTTTTGGTCAGGCTCCGGTACTTACCCGCATGAACCTCGGGGGTAGCCTCATCCTACGCGTCGCAGCCTCCCCGTGCGGCGCACGAGGGATAAGGAGCAGCCATGTCCAACGCACCCACGCACTCTGTCCACAGCGCAATCACAACAGGTCCGCTGCTCCTGCTCCTCTTCCTGCTTTTCGGCTGCCTGGCACCGGGAGCCGCATTTGCCGTCGATGGCTACGACCAGCTCGGCTTCCGCACTATTAGCGATGATTGTGGGCCCTTCTTCATCGGCAAGTATGAAGCTCAAGACGCCTCGATTGCCTACTGCATGAACCAGGAGCGCCCCGGCCCCACCAAGCCGGGCGGCCCATGGCTCAACTTTGATCAAGGCTGGGTGTGGCTCGACGACGAGTTCGCGGCAATCGTTTGTCACGGATATCCTACCGCCACGTCGTTTGGCGGTTACCATCTTTCACCAGATCGCGCCCGCGCCGCCACCCAGCTTGCCGTATGGATGCTCAACGGCACTACCCATGTCGACGGCACCTACTCCTACACGACCGCTCAGGGCAAAACCAAGAGTGGACACTTTACCGCCGACAATGAAGTCTTGGCGGCTGCGCGATGGCTCCACGACAGCGCAAAATCAGGAAGCATCAAAGCCGCTCCGCACCGCGCGCGGCGCTATCTAGGAGCCGTATCGGGCGGCAGCAAACGTCAAGACATGCTCTATGTGCTGCCGGCGGTCTCTGTTTCCTTCCAAAAGCAGTCTGCAAACGCTGCCATTACCAGCGGAAACAATACTTATCAGTTTGACGGGGCAACATTCGATGTTTTTGAGAGCGCCAGCGGCGCGCGTGTCGGCACCATCCAGATGGACAGCAACGGTCGAGCGCAGGCAGCACTTCTGCCCAATACGGCATACTACCTAGTTGAAACGAAGGCGCCGGCCGGCTATGTCCCCCGTCGTGATCGCATCGCCTTTACCACGGGGAATGACGGTGGACAGGTCGCCATTGAAGAACAGCCCGGCACCATCAACCTGTGTATCGTAAAACTCGATGCCGCGACGAATGCCGGACCCCAGGCTGGAGCTTCACTTGCGGGAGCAGAGTTCACGTGCGTGTCGCAATCCACCCCCGGATGGGCGCAAACCCTCACAACCGATGAAAGCGGTCGAGCTACCCTCACCGATGTCCCCCTAGGAACCTTTACCATCTATGAGTCAAAAGCCCCCGAGGGCTACCTGCCAGCCAACGACAGCTGGTCCTATACCGTTGGAGCCGACCAGCTCGGTGATTCAGGCGTGGTCGAGATCGAATCGCGCGTTTCCGATATCCCCATTGCGTTTGACCTTGAGATTTCCAAATTCAAGGACTACGGCAATAGCGATCAATCCGGCCTGGAGCAGCCGGCAGGAGGTGTTGTCTTTGAGGTTGTCAGCAACAGCTCTCAGCAGGTTGTTGGCACACTGGCCACAAACATCTATGGCTTTGCCTCCACCAAAGATCAGTCAGAAGCATGGTTCGGCGCAGGCAAGCGACCCGCCGGTGTCCACGGAGCCATCCCATGCGACCGCGCCGGCTACACCGTTCGCGAGGTTCCGGAAACCGCCCCCGAGGGTTTTAAACGTGCAGGGGAATGGACCGTCGGGGCCAATCAGATTTCCGACGGCGCCGAGCTTCAATATATCGTGGACAACCACGCTCTGTCGACGCATCTCCAGATTGTAAAACGCGATGCCCAAACAGGCGCTTCTGTTCCGCTAGCCGGATTCACCTTCCAACTCCTCGACAGCAATCACAAACCTGTCTCACAAACATGCTGGTATCCAGCACATAATGTAATGGACACCTTTACGACTGACGCGACCGGCACCGTCACACTGCCCGAATCGCTCGTGCCGGGCACCTATTATGTACGCGAAACCTCGGCCAAAGAGCCCTATCTTGTCGGTGAAGAGATCGAGGTAAACATACCCGCCGACATGAACCTAACGCCCATTGCAATCGCCTCGTATTATGACCACGCCGCGACCGGAAACATCAGGATCGTTAAAACCGATGCCGTAGACGGCAGCAGCCTCGCGGGCGCCATCTTTGAGATCCGTGCCTCGGGTGATATCGTGCGCCCCGATGGTAGCATTGCCGCGCTCGACGGTGAGACCGTCGCGACGGATGAAACTGGAGAGGCACGCGCGGACGACCTCCCGCTGGGATCTGGCACCGCACGCTACGAGGTTGTCGAGACTCAAGCGCCGGCAGGCTTCTTACTCGACCGGACGCCCCATATCGTAAACCTCGCTTATGCCGACCAAAAAACGCCCGTTGTAGAAGCACGGCTTAACGTATCCAACGATTACACCAAGGTTGATATCTCCAAGGTCGATGCAAGCGGAAAGCAGGAAGTGAAAGGTGCACAGCTCACCTTATATGGTCCCGATAAAACCGAAATAGACTCCTGGACCTCATCCGACAAGCCACACCGCGTCGAACATCTTGCACCCGGCACCTACTCGTTGCGCGAAACGATGTCTCCGCGGACCTATGACCTTGCCGAGGAGATAACGTTTGAAATAAAGGATACGGGAGAAGTCCAATCCGTCGCGATGAAGGATGCGCCCATCGAGATCAAAGGACAGGTCGACAAGCGCCAGGAACTTGTCCAACCTATCGGGAAGGGTCTGCTGGCCAACGGCGATGGTAAAAATCGCGCCGCGACGCAAACCAATACGGACGGACTTTTCTCCTATACCATCGACGCTCGAAACGATTCAGCTACCTGGGTTGATGAGTTTACGATTACCGATGATCTTGAGTGTGCCAAAGACGGCACGGCGAGATTCGTCTCAATCGAAACCCCCGTCGCCATCGGCGACCTCAACGGTCTGTGCAACGTGTGGTATCGCACGACGCCGTTGGACTCGACAGACGTCGATGGGCCGGCAAACGCGACGCTTGACGATGGGCACGAAAATCCTTGGCTTGAGTCCGACGAAGTAAAAGAGAGTCTGGGTGAGGATTGCCGCCTCGTCGATTACGACGGCTGGCACCTCTGGAAGGCGGATGTCTCGACCACGGAATCCACCACACTCGAGGCGAAAGAACTTGACCTTGCATCCAATACCGTCGTAACGGGCATTCGCATTGAATACGGTGCAGTAGCCGCCGACTTTACGACTCGAAGCGATGTGGATTCTTGGACCCGTGATGATCTCAAAGATGAGCACGACGACCTTGACGATGCCAAAGCAATCCTTGGCACAGACGCTCGGGGCGCAGCCGTGCACATGCAGGCAACGTCGGCTTATACGCCCCAAACCGCACTCACCAACAGCGCGCGCGTCGATCTTTGCCGCAACGGCGGCGGCGATAAACTTGAGTCACATGACGAGGACCGTGTCATTCAACGCTGTACCCTACCGCAGGACCTACCGGCAACAGGATCAGTTCCCATCGCCGCCTGCATCACCGCGCTTCTGACCTCGGGTGCCGCAGCCTTATGGTTCGCTCGCCTTAGGTCAATCCCAAAGAAGCGCTAGCGCGATGAAAAAGCGGGCGAGCCAGTCCCCCGGCTCGCCCGCTTTCAATCATTTAAATCGCCGTATCTACTCTGCAGACGAAGATCCACCATCAACGATTGCTTGCTCGGACTCAGGAATCCCATCGGCACCCGTGCTCTGTTCTTGCTCCACCTCTTCGCTGATTGCGGAGGCGGGGGTCGAGCCCTTCGCGCCCACGATATAGGCGGCTCCAAACCCCAACGCAATGGCAATCAAGGTCAAAATCACGTAGACAGGCCAATGGCGCTTAATATACGAAAACACGTTGACTCCTTAGAGCTCCGTCTACGAACGGCGGATAACCTCGGTCACGACCTCGGATACCGTGGCAATGTTCGTCGGGTTGACATTGTGGGGCAGGTCGTCCTCGGTACGAGCACAAGCCAGGCGCGTGCCGTCCACGCCGGCGATGGTGAGGGCTCGGCGGCTCGCCTCGAGCGCGGCGTAGGCATCGGTCTTGGCATAGGGCATCTCGAGCGCGCCACAATCGACATGGAACGACTTGCACACCTTGCTGACCAGGTTCATGATGCGGCGATCGCCCTTGAGCAGCTGCTGTTCGCCCTCAACCGTCACCACCGAAAGCCTACCGGCGCCGACGGATTCAAGATTGATGAAGAAGACGCCGCGGAGCTTATCGCGATGCGAAGCCAAGAAGGCCTTCATGCCGGCGCCATCACAATCCGAGGCGCCCGTTGCCACAAACCAGATATCGTGACCGAGCAGCTCATCGTCACCCATAGAGGCGACAGCCGAGAGCATATCTTCGGAAGAAGCGCCGTCGGAAGACGTAGCGCCGCCCTTCCAGCCATCGTTGTCGTCCTCGAAATTATCCCACGAACCGATACCGCGACCGGACTTCTTGGCATCGTAATCGTCTTCGACGCCCAGCCAGTCACTCATGCTGTCCTGTTCGTTTTTCTTTTTACGACCGAACAGGCCGCCCAGGCCGCGCTTGCGAGACTTGGGTGCCGCAGGGGCGGGAGCCGAAATGGTCTCGATCGGCTGTGCGCCCGACGCAACGGGCATAGGAGGCGCAACGGGTGCCGATGTGGGTTCGGGACCCTGAGCGGTAGCAAAGGGGTCGTTGACCTGTGCGGAGGGATCGGGAAGGTCGAACAGCGACGTGCGAGACGCAACGTTTGTCTGCTTCATCGACGGCAGCGACGGATCGGGGACCGAAGCCAGCGGAGACGAGGAGGGTGCAGGCGACGGTGCCGACGCCGGATCGGGAACATTCATCTGCGGACGCGGCGATGCTTGGGAGGAAATCTGGGCCATAAGGGAATCGACCGTTTCGTCCTGGGTGGGAGCGACATTGGCAACCGTGGCACCGGAACCACTCGAGGTCGGCATGGTGAAAATCTGCGTGGAGTAAGGCCTCGACTCATCCGTCTCGGGAGTCTCGGAAACCGCAGGCACTTCCTCCTGCTCGACCTCGGTCGAATCACCTTGATCGGCTGCCGCGTATTGCTCTTCGTCAGAGTTGGCCTCGACGGGCTCGTCCTCGGCGACATCTTGGATTTCGGCAGCATCAATAGGCTCGTCATCGTCTGCCGCGTCGCCCTGCTCATCGGAAACAGGAAGGGGCCCGGCAATCGCGGTGCCTTGCTTTTCAAACGTTATCGTGGAATCGAACTGCGCGGCATCAAACGACATGGTGCTATCGACATGTTGCTGAGCCTCGAAAGACGTCGTCGCCTCAGCAACATCCGCGGACGCCGGTTGCTGAGCCTCAAAGGACGTTGTAGCTTCGGCGGCGTCGACAGGCACGGACTGCATAGCCTCGTTCTGCTCGAACTCTTGCGCCGCGCGCTCACGTGCCGCCTCGGCTGCCTGCTGCTGAGCGATAGCCTCCTGCTCGGCAGCCTCGCGTGCGGCAGCGCGCTTCCCCTCGAAATCGTCGACAAATTTCCTGCCCTTTGCAAGCGCACCCTTAAAGAAGTTGGAAGCGCTGGCGCCAATCGAAGAGAACGCGGATGCAATATCGGCATGGGGCGTTGCCGCGGGAATCTCGGCCGAGAAATCAGTATCGCTCTCGTAAGACACGCGCCTCGGCTGTTCAGCGTAATCGTCGTCAGGCTCGTCCGTAACGTCTTGCGCCGGCGCGGCGGGAGCCAAAATGTCCAGTCCTGCCGCGGGATCGATCGCGGACACCGCCTCGGGCTCGGCAACGGCAGCGGCAACCGCGGCAGACTCATCATCCACGGCGACAACGGGCGCAGATGCAGTCACGACGGGGGCAGGCTCGGGCTCAAACGTCGGCTCCTCGCCTTCCTCGTAATCGAGCGTGCAGGACTCGGGAAGCATTCCGAACGCACGGATGGCATCCGAACCAAAGCGGATGTTGCCGGCGGCATTGCGATAGAGCCTGGGCTCGGGCTCGGCCGCGACAGGCTCCTCCGCCGGCTCGGCAGTGGGAACCTCGTCATTGAACTCTTCGGCCTGGACAGCCTGATTCTGATCCTCGGGCACGATGGCGCCAATCAGCGTCTCGTCGGCAGACGCACCTTCAAAGCCCTCGATCTGCTCGTCGAAAGCCTCGCCCTGTTCGGGCTCGGTCTGAGCGTCGGGAGCAATCGGCTGACCGAACTCGTCCTCGGCGTAGGTAGGCTCTTCATACTCGATGGTGTTGCCGTAGTCGTTTTGCTGTTGGGCCGCGGCATACTCCGCTGCTGCGCGCGCTATCTCCTCGGCACGACGCTTCTGCTCCCCAAAATAGGTATCGAACGGAACATCGTCGGGAAACTCGTTTTCGCCCTGGAAGGGAGCAACGTTGTCCATAACGCCGAGCATAGCGGCGACAGAAGACTTGTTACACACTGCGCCGGACGTATAGGGAAGCACAAAACGGTTAGAAATGATGTTTGCCGCGTTGGCGAGCGCAACGAGGGAAGCGAGGATCGCGACAATCCACAGCAGAACCTTGAGCGCGCCGGGGAGCGGCAGGATACGCAAGATGGCAACGGCAGCAGGGGCAACCGTGGCAACGGGCAACAGCTTGGCGATGAGCGCACGATACGAAGCATAGGGCTCGCGGGCGAGCAGCTCAGCACGGGGAGAGTCGTAGTGTGCGACAACGACCACCGGGCGGTTGCGCGGAGACGCGAGCGGGCCCGAGGCCTTGTGGTAGGCGATGACATTTTGGCTCACGCCCGTCTTGCCCAGGCGCGAAACCACGGGGTGGCCCGTGCGCTCGAGCACGTAAAGAACGGCACCGACAATGGCCAGCAAGGTGCCGACCAAGCCGATGCCGCCGCCGATGCCCATCAGCAGGGCGCCGGCAAACGCAAGAATACCGGTAACGGCAAATGCCAACCTGCTGGGCGCCGGGGCATTGAACTCCTGAACCTCGGGATCAAAGCCGTGGTTGCGGAAGATCTGAGCGATATCCTCGGCAGCCAAGCGCTCTTCTTCGCTGCATGCCGGCGTGATGCCGGTGTTCTGCAGCAGGTGGTTAATATAGTTCTGGGTGTTCGCCATGTGCGCTCCACATCCATAATCCGACAAATAGGCCCAATGCATGCACATTAGAACCGTATATAGTCGAAAGTATACCCCGAGCGAGCGCAAACGACCGAATTCGGGCCATCTTAACGCCCCGAGCGGACAAGGATATAGCCTAATCTCCATATCGGACTAAAATCATGGCAGCAAACCACCTTCTCATGCGAGGACTCTATGACGGCAAGCGACGCGACCGCGACAATTAAAAAGGGGAATTCGGAGCCCAGTTTCGATAAAACGGCTCAGCGCATCCTCAATCTTTTCTTTGTGCTCAACAGCTCCCCCGAACCGCTGACGACCGAGCAGATCGTCTTGGATTCTGACCTGGGATATGGCTCGGGCAATATCGACTCGGATAAGCGCAAGTTTCGGCGCGATCGTGACAAACTGCTCGAACGCGGCATCTTAATCAAGGAGGTTCGCCCCGCCGGCGCGCAGGAGACCGAGGAAAGCTCATGGACAATCGACCGCGAGCACACGTTTGCGGCAGGCGGCCTCATCACCGCAGACGACGCCGATATCCTGCTCAACGCTATCGACCAGACAATAGCGGGCGGCTCATCCACTTTTGCCGCGCCGCTTGCCGATATTCGTTCCAAGATTGCCTACCTCACCGGCAGGACGACGGCGGACGAAGCACCGATCCGCCGCTCTCCCACCGTCGATGCGGTATGGAGCGCCTTTGCCGAGCGATGCGCGCTGCGATTTTTATATCAGAACGGACGCGGTGAGCAGAAAGAGCGCACCGTCTGCGTCTACGGCATGTTCGAGCGCGAGGGCGTTGCGTACTTCTGCGGCCTCGACAATGCCACCGACGACATCAGGACATTCCGCTGCGACCGTATCGTTCGCGCTTGGCGTCCTTCGAAGGCCTACGCCATCCCTGCAGACTTCAATCTCAACGACTACCTGTTCTTTGAATTCGATTTTGCCGACCGCCCGCCCGTTGCGGCTACGTTCTCGTTCGCCCCGCAGGCGCAGATCGATATGATCAACGGCCTCACGCGCGGGCGAGGTGAGCTCGCACACACCGATTCGGGATGGACTTGGACCGTTGACGTGCGCGATCTTGAAGCCGCCGCCTCATTTTGCATGGCCCACGCCATGGACGGCATGAGGCCCATGGCCCCCAAATCGCTCAAGCAGGCGTGGAACCACCTCATTGAAAGGACGGTGCACGAGCATGCCCGTGCGTAAACTCACCAGCGAGCAGAGGCTCTCGCGCGCCATCGACATCATGGAGGCCCTCTACGCCGCCGGCGAGAGCGGCATGACACGAACCGAGATTTGCAGTCGCTTTGACATCACGGGGGCGTCGCTCGACGAGATTCTCGAGATCGTCTCGACGCTCGCGGACCGAGAATCGGGTGCGCGTATCATCTGCGAATGCCACGGCGAGCGCGTGGTCCTCACCGGTGACGCCGGGCGTGTACTACCGCTGCGCCTGAGTGGCGCCGAGGGCGCTGTGCTCAACCACGAACTTGAATCGTTGGGGATCGAGCCCCAGGCGGCGGCTCGAATTCGACATGCTCTTCTACCCGAAGAGCTCGGCTATAACCAGCACGTCTTTGACACCGTCAACCACGGGTCGCACTGGCAGCAGCTGAGCTGCGCCATTCAGGACGGCGTTCGCTCATATGACCCAATCCGCTGTCAAGAGCCACAATGGC
>NZ_QRQC01000018.1 GCF_003475325.1 Collinsella sp. AF33-16
TTGACCTTCTGGTCATGCCGCCGAAGTTGAAAGGCAGATTGCCGCGCTGGCGGGTTTGCAGCGTCGACCGGTTACGCGGTTTGGTAAAACCGCGTAACTAAATAAGCTTGAAGCCCTTGCGCTTGCCCACGGAGAGGGTGTCGCCCAGCTTGAGCGCGCTGGGGTCGATGTTGTAGCTCTTGGGAGCCACGGCCTCGCCATTAATCTTGACGCCGCCGCCGTCGATATCGCGACGGGCCTGGCCGGCGCTGGCCGAAAGTCCCAGATCCTTGAGCAGGCCGGCGAGGTAGATCTGACCCTCGTCGTTGACGGTCAGCTCGACATGCTTCTCGGGGAAGTCGGCGAGCTGGCCTTCCTTGAACACGCGGTCGAACTCGGCCTGAGCCTCGTCGCCGGCACCGGCGCCGTGGTAGGTGTCGCACAGGTCGCGGCCCAGGGCACGCTTGAGCTCATAGGGGTCGGCAGAGCCATCGGCCAAAGCGGCGTCGATCTTGTCGACCTCGGCCGGGGTGAGCGAGCTGGCCAGACGATAGTACTTGCCGATCATCTCGTCGGGGATGGACATGGTCTTGCCGAACATATCCTTGGGGGCGTCGGTCAGGCCGATGTAGTTGCCATAGGACTTGGACATCTTACGAACGCCATCGGTGCCCTCGAGCAGCGGCATGGTGAGCGCGATCTGGGGCTCCATGCCCATCTTCTCCATGAGCTCGCGGCCGGCGAGCAGGTTGAAGAGCTGATCGGTGCCACCCATCTCCACGTCGGCCTTGATCTGCACAGAGTCGAAGGCCTGCATCACGGGATACAGGAACTCATGCAGGGCGATCGGCGTCTGAGACTGGTAGCGCTTGGTAAAGTCGTCGCGCTCAAGGATGCGGGCAACGGTGAACTTGGAGCACACCTGCAGCAGACCGGCCAGATCCATCGACAGAATCCAGTCACCGTTGTGCACGATGGTGGTCTTCTCGGGGTCCAGGATCTTCATGGCCTGGCTCACGTAGGTCTCGGCATTGGCCTCGATCTGCTCCTGCGAAAGCTGCGGGCGGGTGGAGTTCTTGCCCGAGGGGTCGCCGATCAGCGCGGTGCCGTTGCCGATGATAAGGGTGACGTTGTGGCCCAGGTCCTGGAACTGGCGCATCTTGCGCAGCGGCACGGCATGGCCCAGGTGCAGGTCGGGGCTGGTGGGGTCGACGCCGAGCTTGATGTTGAGGGGCTCGCCCTTCTCAAGCTTCTTACGAAGGTCGGCCTCGGGGACGATCTTCGCAGCGCCCGAGGTGATGATACGCATTTGCTCGTCAACAGACAGCATTGGGTATCCTCCTTTTGCTATAGCACCCTCACCGGATACGGCGGTGCTGGAAGTCCATAAACTCTCATATGATAACAAACTGACGCGACGCGGCACCTACGACAGGAAAATCCTCGTCCTGCCGCACGCGTCAACGGCGACCGGCAGACGTGTACCGTCACGCTCGACCAGATAGCGTACCCGCCGACGACGCAAGCAGTCGCGGCAACGGACCTGTCCCGTCGCATCGGTAGCGCAGACGCCCTCGGCGGTCAGCAGGCAGTGCTCGCACACCATAAGCTCGGGACGATCGGCGTCGACCGGACCCCAGACGCCGGGTTCAGCAGCCAGTTCGGCAATACGCTCCGCATCATTGCCGAGCAACTCGGCCGGCAAGTACACCCGCCCCGCACCGAGTTCGCGCAGCCAGGCAAGCGTGGCCCGATTCGCGCAGAACACCGGCGCCGCCACGTCAAACGTCACGCCCAGCTCGCGAGCGATCACCACCTGTCCTAGGTTGCGGCAGACGACGCGCCCGGCACGCTGTGTCAGTGAGCGGGTCCGGTCAGCGTCACCCGTGCGGCACACCTCGTCAAGCACCACAGCGGCGTCGGACAAATCGAGTTCTCCGCGCGGGTCGGCATCCATCAGCTGCCAAGCAAAAACCATGCGAGCGGGAGCCGTGCACTCCACCAACTCCGTCGACGCACCGCCATCCACCGCAACGTCCTCAAAGGGCAGTACCTCAACGGCACGTGCAACGGGCGCAATCGCATCTGCCTCGGCCCGCATGCGCTCCAACACCGTTGCCGTTTGCCCCAGCACGCCGGCACTGCGAATCAGGTACACCTCGCAGCCCGCGTCCACCTTACGCTTGCAATGCACGACGACGCGCTTCCCCGCTGCGGCATCCACCGGGCAGGGCACCTGCGGCCAGCGCTTGGGCACATCGGGACGCGCGTCGGCACCCGGATAGAACCGAATCTCGAGCGTGTCACCCGCCGCCACGGCGGCATCGAGCTCGACGGTCACTTCCTCGTGGCCAACGGCCACCAGGCGTCCCACGCGCACACCTTGGTTGATCGCACGCTCAAAGCTCATAAGCTCGGCGCCCGAACGCCCCCGCAGATACGCGTCGGTAAACCCGCGGTTGAACGACCGGCCCAGCTCGCGTTCAAGCTCTTCCACGGCACCGGGGTCCCACGCGCCGTCGCACAGCATATCGAGCGCCCGGCGCCACACCCGCACCACGTTAAAGACGTAGTCGGGATTCTTCATGCGCCCCTCGATCTTGAGCGACGCCACGCCGGCATCTACAAGCTCGGGCAGATGCGCAATACCCAGATAGTCGCGCGGGCACAGCAGGCGATCTCCCTCGACGGCGACAACGCTCTGTCCCGCCTCGTCCACCAGGTCGTACGCCAGACGGCACGGCTGTGTGCATTCCCCGCGCATCGCCGAGCGCCCGCGTCTCAGGGCTGAGAACTCACAAGCACCCGAGTAGCCAATGCAGATGGCCCCGTGGCAGAACACCTCGATAGGCACGCCCGTACCGCACAAGGAGGCAATCTCGTCGACCGTCAGCTCGCGTGCCGTCGTCACGCGTTCGACCCCCAGCTCATCGGCGGCAAGCCGCACGGCGCCTTCGCTATGAGCGCCCGCCTGCGTGGACAGGTGAATCTCGACCCCGGGAATCGCCGCGCGCAGCGCGCAGGCCAACCCGGCATCGGCGACAATCAGAGCATCGGCGCCCAGCTCTAGTGCATGAGCTCCCAACGCCACCGCGTCGGACAACTCGTCGTCAAATACGAACACGTTGAGCGTTACGTACACACGCACGCCATGGGCATGCGCCACGGCGCAGCCGCGTGCAAACTCGTCGTCGGTAAAACCGTGCGCACTCACACGGGCGTTAAAGCCGCCCAACCCCGCATAGATGGCATCGGCACCCGCGGCGATGGCCGCAAGCATCTGGTCGAGCCCGCCCGCCGGCGCCAGCAGCTCGGGCAGCGCCGCACCGGCAGCATCCAATCCAGTCTCGTATTGTCCGCTCGGCCCCATCGTCCGAATCGCCATCGACAAACTCCTTACCAAGGTATGCATTCACTCTGAAAAATGCCGTCTTCCAGCATACACGAGGCCTCGCGCGCCCCGTTTGGTTTATCGTGTAATAACTTATGTCCATCCTGCCCCGACGGCACATCCACCGTCCGGCACGACATACCTGGAGGTCAATATATGGGTCCTCGCCAACGACAGGGACGCAGCCGTTCAAAGACGCATGCTCTGCCCATAATCCTGCTCTCGTTTTTGGGCTTTTTGCTTATCGCGGGCGTGGCATTTGGCATCGGCATGGTCGGCAACGTCAACCGCTGGCTGTCCGATCTGCCCGACTACACCGACGCCAACGCGTATCTGGTGAGCGAGCCCACCGAGATCGTCGACTGCAACGGCAACAAGATTGCGAGCTTCTACACGCAAAACCGCAAGTCTATCACCAAGGACGAGGTCTCCCCCTACGTGCTGCAGGGCACCGTTGACGTCGAGGACGAGCGCTTCTACGAGCACGGCGGTATCGACCTGTGGGGTATCGCGCGCGCTGCGGTGGCAACCCTCGGCGGCGGTCACGAAGGCGCCTCGACTATCACCCAGCAGCTGGTGCGCAACACCATCCTGCAGGAGGAGCAGTTCGACTCGACCATCGAGCGTAAGGTGCGCGAGGCTTACATCGCCGTCAAGATGGAGGATATGTACTCCAAAGACGAGATCCTCATGATGTACCTCAACACCATCTATTACGGCCACGGCGCCTACGGTATCGAGGCCGCCGCCGAGACCTACCTATCCAAGAGCGCCGCCGACCTCACCCTGAGCGAAGCCGCGCTGTTGATCGGCCTTCCCAACTCGCCCTCGCAGTACGACCCCACGGTCAACCCCGACCTGGCGCTGTCCCGTCGCAACAAGGTCCTCGACAACATGTTGCGCCTGGGCCACATCACGCAGGAGGAGCACGATGCCGCACAGGCCGAGCCCATCACCCTCAACGTGACCGAGATTTCGGGCAGCGGCGTCGACGTATACTCGCAGCCCTACTTTGTCGCCTATGTTAAGCAGCTGCTGGAGCAGGAGTTCTCGACCGACGTGCTCTTTAAGGGCGGTCTGACCGTCAAGACCACCATCGATCCCACGATGCAGCAGGTGGCAGAGAATGCCGTTCGCGAGCAGCTCGACACGCTCTCGCTCGACGGCCTGGACATGGGCATGGTCGTCGTCGACCCCAAGACCGGCTACATCAAGTGCATGGTGGGCGGCTACGACTACAACGCCGACGAGAACCACGTAAACCATGCCACGGCCAAGCGTCCCGTCGGCTCCACCTTTAAGGCCTTTACGCTGGCAACTGCCATCCAAAACGGCATGAACCCCAACGTCACCCTCAACTGCAACTCGCCGCTCAAGGCCAAGGGCACCACGACCGAGGTCCAAAACTACGCCAACCATAGCTATGGCAACATCACGCTTAAGCAGGCGACGGCATACTCCTCCAACACCGGCTACATCCAGGTGGCGGAAGCCGTCGGCAACAGCAAGATCATCTCGCTCGTCAAAAAGCTCGGCATCGATCCCGCCAAGGACAACATCGAGGACGTTCCCGTCATGACGCTCGGCACCGGCTCGATCTCGCCGCTCGAGATGGCCGCCGCCTACGCAACGTTTGCCAATGGCGGCTACTATCGCCAGCCGATCGCCATCACCGAGATTGACTCTCGTACCGGCTCGGTGCTGTACCAGCACACTGACAATCCCTCACAGGTGCTTACCGAGGGCGAGGCCGCCGCGGTCACCGATGTTCTGTCCGGCGTCATGCAGGGCGGCGGTACGGGCGCTGCCGGTGCCCTAAGCGTCAACCAGCCCTATGCCGGCAAGACGGGCACCACCGACAACACCACCAACCTGTGGTTCTGCGGCTATACCCCGCAGCTGGCGTGCGCCCTGTGGACCGGCTATTCCGCGGGCGAGATCCCCATCCAAAAGTACGGCACGGACCTGCTGGGCGACAGCACCAACCTGCCTGTCTTTAAGCGGTTTATGAACACCGTTCTGACCGGTACCGAGCGCGAGGAGTTTGCGACCGGAACGGCGCCCACCTACAAGAACAACAGCGTCTGGAAGTTCTACGGCACCAACAACACCAAGAAGTCGGAGAACGACGACAAGGACAAGGACGAAGAGGAAGAGGAAACCACCACAACGACTACCACGACGACCACGACCACCGAGACCACGGGCGGCGACACCACCGGCGGCACCGGTACGACCGGTGGCTCGACGGGTGGCTCCACTGGTGGTTCGACCGGCGGCGATGGCGGCACGCCTACGCCTACGCCTACGCCTACGCCCACTCCCGACCCCTCGCCCACGCCTGACGATACGGTCGGCTAAGAAGTACGCGACTAAAGCCAACAAGGCCCCGAGCAGCTTATTGAACTGCTCGGGGCCTTTTAGTTTGAAGCGACCTGGTGGGCGGTCTTTATACCGGCAAACAAAAAGGGGTACCGACCAACGTCGATGCCCCTTACAAGCCACTATGTCAGCGCACACAATGCCGAGCGCACGACCCGCACACCTACTTGCGAGAATTGCTCAACTTATTGATCAGCGCCTCGAGACGCTCGCCGTCCTCGGCCGTCTGGGCAATAACCAAAATCGTATCGTTGCCGGCAAGCGAGCCAAGCACATCGGGTAACTCTGCCGCATCAACGGCGGCGGCGATGCCGGAAGCCGTGCCAGGCTGAGCCTTGATCATAACCAGATTATCAGTACGCAGAACGCCCGTTACGAGCTCGGAAACCATACGCTGCAGGTGCAGGTCCTCTGCCAGAACATAGATGCCCTCAGGGAGCTTACGCAGCCCCATATCGGCAATATCGCGAGAGACAGTCGCCTGCGTGCAATCAAAGCCCATAGCACGGAGCTCATCGACCAGCACGCGCTGCGTGCGGACATCCTTATTGCGCACAATATCTCTAATGGCATCCTGGCGCCCATTGCGTTTTTTAGCCATACAAACCCTCTCTCCAAAAGATGGCGGAGACAATCAATCAGTGATTGAATAGTTTAACGCTATTTGAAGGCTTTTGTGTATAAGAACGCATTTCGAAACAATTCTATGCAAGTTTGTTTCGTAATGAGCCGTTTAGGCGGTTTTTGCGCCCGTCCGGTTAAGAAAAGCTGCCAGATGCGTACACATCACGCAGCGCGCGGGCTTGGCGCTGGCGATCGGCCCAAACAACAGACCGAGTCCCCGATGGTTATCCTTGAGCGCGGCGACCATCTGACGGGTTCGAGGCGCCTCGAGCATATCACGCATGCGGGTGGAACGCTCGATTGACGACACCCCATGCGGGCTCAGACACAAATTCTCGATGCAGGCGACCAGTCCGGCAAAGTAGAACTTTTGGCTTGCCAGCTTGAGCCGACCACCGCTATCTGCTTCCGAGAGTGAGTCCGCAAGCTCGTCGAGCGCTCGAGTGTCATCGGATATCCTGGCATACATGGTGGGATCAAAGGCATCTGTAAGCTTAGGTGCCGCCGCGTGGAAACAAGCGTCGCCGCAGCCGGACACGAATCGTGCCTGCGAGAGCGCATAAGCCATAAACTCAACCGTACGGTACGCCTTGCCGCGCGACAGGCATGCCTCAAACAGCGGACGGCTATACATCACGCCAGAGGTCTGAGCGACTAGGCCGCCCAAAATCAACTGGGGCAGCCCAGTCACCATAGAAGACTCGTCTTCTATGGCAATAGAGGCAGCATCCAAGACGCGCGAATGACGCTCGCGATGCGCATCGTATCGATCGAGCGACACCGAGGGGAGCACAATGTCTGCCGCAGTATCGCACGCGATATCGACCATCTTGGAAAGGGCCTGCGGAGCAAACCACTCATCGGCGTTCATGGCGATGATTTGAGAGCCGCGCGAGGCATCAAAACCGGCACGAAGACAAGCGCCGCGCTTCGCGTCCTCGACGTCAATCAAATCAATATGGATGTCCCTGTCGGCAGCAACTTGAAGCGAATGGCGCACACCGGGCGCAGCATCGCGGCAGACAACGACAATCTGCAAATCGTAGAGGTCTTGGTTCTGGATACTCTCGAGCGCACGCATCGCATAGCTGGGCGAACCTTCTACCACAAGGATCACCGAAAGTCGCGGATGCGAACCACGTCGAACCAAATTATCCGTCCTCTCGACAGCAATGAATCAAACCGTGGTTCATGGTACACCCCGGCAATAAAAGCAATGAGACACCGGTTGCATTGCACGCCAAGAACAGATGTTGCACACGCGCAGCCCACAGATGACAGGTGTCGACGCACGACACGTCGAGCCCTCCCCTAGTCGAGCACGACAAGCTCGGCGGGATCGTAATCCACGCCCATAAACGCAAGGCCGCAGGCAGGAGCCGTGGGGCCCGCAGCGGTACGGTCGCAAGCATCGATAACCTCGCGCATCCACTCGGGTTCACGGCGATGCATGCCAATCTCGACAAGCGTGCCCACGATCGTACGGACCATCGAATGCAGAAACGCATTGCCCTCGATGGTAAACGTCAGGATGTCCTCGCCAAACGCAACCTCATGGCCAAATTCGGCACGCATCACGCAGCGATGCGTGGGTTTGCCAACGGCCGAGGCAACCTTGCAAAAGCTTTTAAAGTCCTGCTCGCCCAGCAGCGCGGGGCAGGCAGAAGACATAGCCTCAACATCCAAGGGATAGCGATGCCACCACACGGCACCGCGGGACAGCACGGGGCGCGCATCGCGATCGGCAATACGGTATGTATACGTACGGGAATGCGCGTCAAAGCGTGCAGAAAAGCCTTTACGGGCCCTGTAGACCTCGTTTATGGCGATATCTTTGGGCAGCAGGGCATCCATGGCCCGCAGCCACCTACGGCGCGTCAGAGCGAGCTCAGCGTCCGTAACGGGCACGCTGATGTACTGAGCCACGGCATGCACGCCGGCATCGGTACGCCCCGCGCACGTCAGATCGATCGGGCGGCGAAGCAGCGTCTCGATGGCTCGACGTAGCTCACCAGCAACCGTCGTCTGTCCCGGCTGCTCGGCAAATCCGCTATACGACGAGCCATCATAGGCCACACGAAATACGAGTGTGGCGTCAAGCTCGGAAATCGAATTGAAATCAGACGGCGCAGTCATGGGCGCTCCCAACAAACAAGCAACGGTATCGCGACAAAAAAGAGGGGTACGCGAACGTACCCCTCGAATATAGCCTATGCAGACGGAAAGTCTACTCAGCGGTCTCCTCAGCAGGAGCTTCCTCGACGGCCTCGACCTTCTTGGGAGCAGCGGCCTTCTTGGGGGCCGGAGCAGCCTTCTTGGCCTTAGGCGTGCAAGGCTCGGTGACGAGCTCCATGATAACGATGGGAGCGTTGTCGCCCTTGCGGTTGCCGAGCTTCATGATGCGGGTGTAACCGCCGTTGCGGTCCTGCCACATGCCCTGGGCAGCCTTGTCGAAGATCTCGGCAACGAGCTGCTTATCGCCGAGCTTGGCGATAGCCAGACGACGAGAGTGCAGGTCGCCTTTCTTGGCCCAAGTGATGATCGGGTCGACGACCGAACGCAGCGCCTTAGCGCGGGTCTCGGTGGTCTTGATGCGGTCGTTCTCGAAGAGGGCCTTAGCAAGGCTCTTCTTCATGGCCTTGGTGTGGCTCGCATCGGTGCCGAGCTTCAGGCCCTTCTTAACGTTGTGACGCATGGTCTAGTTTCTCCTCAAATATGCGAAGCATTAAGCCTTCAGGCTCAGGCCCATGGACTCAAGCTTGTCCTTCACTTCCTCGATCGACTTAACACCGAAGTTACGGATGTTGAGCAGATCGTTCTCCGAGAACTCAACGAGCTGACGGACCGAGTGAATGCTGGCGCGCTTAAGGCAGTTGTAGGAACGGACAGAAAGGTCCAGATCCTCGATCTGCTTGTCCAGCTCGGCG
Source organism: Collinsella sp. AF33-16 (assembly GCF_003475325.1). Classification (GTDB taxonomy): domain Bacteria; phylum Actinomycetota; class Coriobacteriia; order Coriobacteriales; family Coriobacteriaceae; genus Collinsella. Next base: position 9,304 of record NZ_QRQC01000018.1, read on the forward strand.
TTGTCGTTGGTGACCTCGGGAGCGAAGATCGAAGCCTCCTCCTCGACCTCGGGGGTCTCGGCAAGGTTCATAAAGGCAGCCATATGCTGGTTGATGATATTGGCAGCCTGGACCACGGCGTCGCGCGGAGCGATGGAGCCGTTGGTCTCGATCTCGAGGACAAGGCGGTCGTAGTCGGTGTGCTGACCGACACGGCAAGCCTCAACGAGCTTGGCGCAACGGGACACCGGCGAGTACAGCGAGTCGACGTGGATCACACCGATGGGATCGTTGTCGCGCTTGTTAGCCTCGCCAGAGACATAGCCGCGGCCATAGCCGATGCGCATGCTCATGGTGAGATGGCCGCCCTCGGTGAGCGTAGCGATGTGCTGCTCGGGGTTGACCAGCTCAAACTCGGACGGAATAAAGAAGTCCGCACCGGTGACCTCGCAGGGGCCGTCAACCGAGATGGTGGCGGTCGCCTCGTCGGTCGTGCCGAGAGCCCTGAAGACAAGACCCTTGACATTCAGGACGATGTCGGTGACATCCTCGACCATGTTAGGGATGGTCATGAACTCGTGCTGTGCACCATCGATCTGAATAGCCTCGACGGCGGCACCCTCGAGCGAGGACAGAAGTACGCGACGAAGGGAGTTACCCAGCGTATCGCCGTAGCCACGCTCGAGCGGCTCGACGGAGACACGAGCAGACGTCTCGTTGATCTCTTCGACCTGAACCTGAGGCCTAATGAATTCTGACATGTATTACCTCCAGCCTCAGCAGCCCGGATGGACTACTTAGAGTAGAGCTCGACGATGAGCTGCTCGTTGATATCACCGCTGATCTGCTCACGCGTCGGCAGAGCGAGCACGTTACCAGACAGCTTCTCGATATCGACCTCGAGCCAGCCAGGGACCTCAAAGCGCTCGGAGGAAATCAGAGCCTCCTTGATGGGGAGGAGGTCACGGAACTTCTCGCCGACAGCGACGACGTCGCCGGCCTTGACGCGGTAGGACGGGATGTCCACGCGCTTGCCGTTCACGGTGAAGTGACCGTGACGGACGGACTGACGAGCCTCTTTGCGGGTGCGGGCGAAGCCAAGACGGAAGACGACGTTGTCGAGGCGAGACTCAAGGATGATCATGAGGTTCTCACCGGTGACGCCGTTCATCTTGCGGGCCTTGTTGAAGTAGCCGTGGAACTGCTTCTCCAGAACGCCATAGATGAACTTGACCTTCTGCTTCTCGCGCAGCTGCATGCCGTACTCAGATTCCTTGCGACGGCGCTTGGGCTGACGGATAGATTCCTTCTTGCTGCTGTAACCGAGCTCAGCGGGATCGATCCCGAGCTGACGGCAGCGCTTAAGAACAGGAGTCCTGTCGATTGCCATATTGATACGATCCTTTCAGTTACACGCGGCGACGCTTCTTGGGGCGGCAGCCGTTGTGCGGGATGGGGGTCTTGTCCTGGATGCTCGAGACCTCGAGGCCAGCAGCCTGGAGGGAGCGGATGGCGGTCTCACGACCGGAGCCGGGGCCCTTGACGAAGACGGAAACCTTCTTCATACCGTGCTCCATGGCCTGCTTGGCAGCAGCCTCGGCAGCCATCTGGGCAGCGAACGGCGTGGACTTACGGGAGCCCTTGAAGCCCACCTGGCCAGCCGACTTCCAGGAAATGACGTTGCCCTGGGGATCGGTGATCGAAACGATCGTGTTGTTGAACGTAGAACGAATGTGAGCCTGGCCCACGGAAATGTTCTTACGGTCCGCGCGCTTCAGACGGGCAGCGCGAACGTTCTTCTTAGCAGTAGCCATCTATCTAGCGCTCCTTATTTCTTCTTCTTAGCACCGATCTGACGCTTCGGGCCCTTGCGGGTACGAGCGTTAGTGTGGGTGCGCTGGCCGCGGACCGGGAGGCCCTTGCGGTGACGAAGGCCGCGGTTGCAGCCGATGTCCATAAGGCGCTTGACGTTCTGGTTGCGCTCACGGCGGAGGTCACCCTCAACCATGATCTGGTTCTTATCGATATAATCGCGGATGGCGTTAACCTCATCCTCGGTGAGGTCCTTAACGCGCGTATCCACGTTAACGTTGCACTCGACGCAGATCTTCGTCGCAGTGGTGCGGCCGATGCCGTAAATGTAGGTCAGACCGATCTCAACGCGCTTCTCACGCGGGAGGTCGACACCATTAATACGGGCCAACGTAGTCTCCTCTCTTAACCCTGACGCTGCTTATGACGGGGGTTCTCGCAAATGACGAGGACCTTGCCATGGCGCCTAATGATTTTGCACTTATCGCACATCTTCTTGACCGAAGGACGTACCTTCATCGTTCTTCCTTTCGGTAGCGCTCAAACTACTTCCCTACTATCTACTCGCCCAGCCGCAGGCGTTTAAAACTATGGCTGGTCTTCACACACAATCCGACCGTAGGTTGAGCTAAGCCTGCAGCCGGAAATGGAGTGCGTGTATGCGTGCCGCTATTTGTAGCGATAGGTGATGCGGCCGCGGGTCAGGTCGTACGGGGAAAGCTCCACGACAACCCTGTCACCGGGGAGAATACGGATGTAATTCATTCGGATCTTGCCAGAAATGTTGCACAGAACCGAATGACCGTTCTCGAGCTCGACCTTAAACATGGCGTTGGGCAGCGGTTCCTTTACCGTACCCTCGAGCTCAATTGCGTCTTCCTTCTTCACAAGCAATCATCTTTCTCTAGAAAACGACAGCGATTGAGTATTCTACAATACGCATGCACGTATCGTAGTATCTTCGTAATGGCTCCACAACTAAGCGGAACTTGTTACATTTGAGAAATGTAAAACAAAGCCGTTCCCTGATGCCCAAGATCGCCTTGAAATGAGAAGGCATAGACCTTGGGGTCATGCCTTCGAAATTGAAAGGCGAGGTTGGGCATCAGGGGGCGGCGACTTTTACATTTCACCGCCTTGCAAGGAACACCAAGCACCCTGGGCATCCGTGGTGAGAATCACCGGACCGTCATTGGTAATGGCGACGGTGTTCTCGTAGTGTGCGGCGGGCAGGTGGTCGTTGGTCGTAACAATCCAACCGTCGGAGCCCGTGCTCACATGGTTGGAACCCATCGTAACCATCGGCTCGATGGCAATGACCATGCCGGCCTGGAGGCGAACGCCCCTCCCCTTCTTTCCATAGTTAGGAACGTTGGGGTCCTCGTGCATCACGCGGCCAATGCCATGGCCCACATAGTCACGAAGCACGCCGTAACCGTGAGACTCGGCGAGGGACTGAACGGCGTAACCAACATCCCCGATATGGTTACCGGGAACAGCCTGCTCGATGGCAGCCTTAAGGCAATCGCGCGTGACCTCGCACAGGGCCTTGGCCTCGGGCGTGGGTGTGCCGACAAAAAACGTCCAAGCGTTATCGCCAACCCAACCGTCGACAACGGCTCCCGTATCGATGGAGATGATATCGCCATCGCGCAGGATCATGTCGGGGTTGGGAATACCGTGGACCACGGCATCGTTAATCGATGCGCAAATGGTACCGGGGAACCCGCCGTAACCCTTAAAGGCCGGGGTGCCGCCATGCATACGGATAATCTGCTCCGCGAGCTGATCGAGCTCAAAGGTCGAAACACCAGGGCGCACCATGGCTCCAACGTGGCGGAGCGCCATCTTAGATAGCGCTCCTGCCTTCTTCATCTGCTCGATTTGCGTTGCAGACTTAATCTTGATCATAGACCAAGAGCCTCTTTGACATCCCCGTACACGGTCTCGCGAGCCTGGTCACCGTTGACCGACTTGAGCAGACCCTGGCCACGATAGTAGTCGACGAGCGGGCTCGTGGACTTCTCGTAGACGTCGAGACGGTTCTTGATGGTCTCGGGCTTGTCGTCGTCGCGCTGATACATCTCGCCGGCGCACTTGGGGCAGGTAGCATCGGCAGCGGTGCCGGTGTAACCGCAGGCGCGGCAGGTGCGACGCGAAGACAGACGATCGATGATGACCTCGGGGGCCACGTCGACCAGAAGGGCGCAGTCGATCTCGCGACCCATGGCGGAGAGCTCGGAATCGAGCGTCACAGCCTGGGCGGTGTTGCGCGGGAAGCCGTCGAGGATGAAGCCCTGCTGGGCGTCATCGGCAGCAAGGCGCTCCTTGACAAGGTCGATCACGAGCTGGTCGGGAACGAGCTCGCCAGCGTCCATGTACTTCTTAGCCTGAATACCAAGCTCGGTGCCACCCTTGACGGCAGCACGCAGCAGGTCGCCCGTGGAAATGTGAGCGACGCCAAACTCGGCGACGAGCTCCTGTGCGACGGTGCCCTTACCGGCACCCGGAGCTCCGAGCAATACGAGGTTCATGAGCAATCCTCCTCTAGCCTATTTAAAGAATCCATCGTAATCATACATCTTGATCTGGCCTTCGAGCTTATCGACCGTGTCGAGCACGACGCCGACCATGATGAGGATGGACGTGCCGCCAAATGCCTGGATCAGATGGTTACCCGTGAAGGAGAAGATGATCGAAGGCACGATGGCGATGAGCGCCAAAAAGACAGCGCTGGGAAGCGTGATCTTGTTGAGCGCGTTCTTGATGTAGGCCGCGGTAGCCCTACCCGGACGGACGCCCGGAATAAAGCCGCCCTGCTTCTTAAGGTTGTCGGCCGTGTCATCGGGGTTGAACACCATGGAGGTGTAGAAGTACGCGAAGAACACGATGAGGACAACATTAAGCACCCAGTTGAGCCAACCGGTCGAAAGCGCAGAGGCAACTGCCTGAATCCAGCCGATGCCGGGGAAGAACACGGCAATCTGAGCCGGGAAGTACAGCAGCGCCGAAGCGAAGATGATCGGCACGACACCCGCGGTATTGACCTTGATGGGCAGGTAGGTGGTCTGGCCACCCATCATGCGACGGCCCACGACGCGCTTAGCGTAGGAGACCGGGATGCGGCGCTGGCCGCGCTCAAGAAAAACAATCAGCGGGATAACCAGCAGGATGATGGCGCAGATGATCACCATGGTGATGATGCCACCGGCATTACCCTCGGTGCTGGAGAAGATCGCCTGCGGCAGGCCGGCCATGATGTTCGCAAAGATGATCAGGGACATGCCATTGCCGATACCGCGCTGGGTGATGAGCTCACCAATCCACATGATCAGCATAGCGCCCGCAGTGAGCGTGCCGACGATCATGAGGTCGAAGATGATCTCGGGAGCGCCGGCGCCATTAAAGCTGATGCCGAAGCTCTTAAAGAGGAAGAGGTAACCCACGGAGTTGAGGATTGCCAGAGCCAGGGTGAGGTAACGCGAATACTGCGTAATCTTGGTCTGACCGACCTCGCCCTCGCGGGCAAGCTCATGCAGGGAAGGCACAACGGCCTGGAGCATCTGGAGGATGATTGAGCTGGTGATGTAAGGCATGATGCCCAGCGAAAACACCGACACATAGCTCAACGCGCCGCCAGAGAAAAGATTCAGGAGGGCCATAGCACCTGCGGCGACCGAATTGTTATCGGTCGAGAAAAGGCCCAGCATCCCCTGGAAGGGAATGCCGGGCACAGGAACGTGCGCACCAATGCGGTACACGACGAGCATAGCTATGGTAAAAAGAATCTTTTCGCGCAATTCTTTGATGCGGAAAGCATTCTTAAGACCATTTAGCACGGCAGCTCGACCTTTCCGCCGGCGGCCTCGATCTTGGCCTGCGCAGAAGCGCTTACCTTGTCGACCTTGACCGTGAACTTCTTGGTGAGCTCACCATTGCCGAGCACCTTGACGGGCTCGAACTCGCTCTTGGTGATGCGAGCGGCCTTAAGAGCGGCACCGTCGATCACAGCGCCATCCTCGAACTTACGCTCGAGACGCTCAACGTTAACAGCGGTGTACTCGATACGACGGGGGTTGCGGAAGCCCGGAAGCTTGGGCAGGCGCATAGCCAGCGGAGTCTGGCCACCCTCGAAGCCGGCACCCTTGGTGCCGCCAGAGCGGGAACCCTGGCCCTTCTGGCCGCGGCCAGAAGTGGTGCCGTGACCCGAAGAATTGCCACGGCCGACGCGCTTGCGGTTCTTGGTGGAACCGGGCGCGGGAGTAAGATCGTGAAGCTGCATTTGCTACTCCTCTACAATCTCGACAAGGTGCTTGACCTTGAAGATCATGCCGCGGACGGACTCGTTGTCAGCAATCTCGCGAACCTCGCGGATCCTGTGGAGACCGAGGGCACGGACAGTACGGACCTGGTCCTGCTTGCAACCGTTGGTGCTGCGGACCTGCTTGATCTTGATGGTGTCAGCCATGCTTAGTTCTCCTTACCGACGAACATCTCGGAGACCGTCAGGCCACGGCGAGCCGCGACGTCCTCAGGGCTGGAGAGCTCCTTGAGGCCCTCGACGGCAGCCTTGATGATGTTGAGGCCGTTGTCGGTACCGAGGGACTTGGACAGGACGTTCTTGATGCCAGCAAGCTCGAAGAGGGGACGCACAGCGCCGCCGGCGATAACGCCGGTACCCTCGACAGCGGGCTTGATGATGATGCGGCCGGCACCAAAGTGGCCGAGAACCTCGTGCGGGATGGTGCCCTGCTCGGTCACCGGCACGTGGAACATGTTCTTCTTGGCATCGAGAGACGCCTTGGAGATGGCCAGGGGCACCTCAGCGGACTTGCCCATGCCAACGCCGACGTTGCCCTTGCCGTCGCCAACGACGACGAGAGCGACGAGGCTCATGCGACGACCACCCTTGACGGTCTTCGACACGCGGTTGATGTAAACGACGCGCTCCTCGAACTCGGAGGCCTCGCGCTGCTGCTTCTGATTACGAGCCATGTGCTACATACCTCCTAGAACTCGAGACCGGCGGCACGAGCACCGTCGGCGAGGGCCTTGACGCGGCCATGGTAGATACGGCCACCGCGATCGAAGGCGACCTTGGTGATGCCGGCCTCGATGGCGCGCTTGCCAACGAGCTGACCGACCTTCTCCGCAGCCTCCTTGTTCGAGGTGTGGGTGCCCTTGAACTCGGCCTCGAGGGTCGAGGCAGAGACGAGCGTCAGGCTAGAGCCCTTGCTGTCGTCGATGATCTGGGCATAGATGTTGGCGTTAGTACGGGTCACGCGAAGACGCGGACGCTCGGAGGTACCCGAGACCTTGCCGCGAACACGACGCTGACGACGCTTGAGGCCTTCCAGCTTCGCCTTATGCTTGTTCATACGTAAACTCCTAAAAAGGTTGATCTTGCCAGCACCTGACGGGGTGCTGGTCTTATGCGAGTGAGTCGGTTACGACTACTTGGCGGCCTTACCCAGCTTGCGGCGGATGTGCTCGCCAACGTAGTGGATACCCTTGCCCTTGTAAGGCTCGGGAGGACGATGGCCGCGGATCTCAGCGGCGATCTGACCGACCTGCTGCTTGTTGATACCCTTGACGTTCACGTGGGTGTTGTCGGGAACCTCGAAGGTGATGCCCTCGGGAGCCTCGACGATCACGGGGTGCGAGAAGCCCAGGGAGAACTCGAGGTTCTTGCCCTTCTGCTGCACGCGGTAACCGACGCCGGCGAGCTCGAGCTTCTTCTCGAAGCCCTCGGAAACGCCGACAACCATGTTGTGGATGAGGGCGCGGGTGAGGCCGTGGCGGGCACGGGTCTCACGCTCGTCGTCGGGACGGGAAACGGTGAGGACGTTGTCCTCGACGTTGATAGCGAGCTTCTCAAAGACATCGAGCTCGAGCTGGCCCTTGGGGCCCTTGACGACAACGTTGTTGCCGTTGACTGCCACTTCGACTCCGGCGGGAATCTGGACAGGCTTATTACCGATACGAGACACGGTGATCTCCTTTCCTTCTACCTACCGAGCGAATTACCAGACGTAAGCGATGATCTCGCCGCCGACGTTGTGCTTGCGAGCATCGCGGTCGGTCATGACGCCATGGCTGGTGGAAATAATGGCGGTACCAAGGCCGCCGCGGACGCGGGGCATGTCGGCAACGCCGGTGTACTTACGCAGGCCCGGCTTGGAAATGCGGCGGATGCCGTTGATGACCTTAGCCTTCTTGGGACCATACTTAAGCGTGATGTGCAGAGTCTTCTGGGGAACGGTGTCCTCGACATCGTAGCCCTCGATGTAGCCCTCCTCGTGCAGAACACGAGCGATCTCGACGAGCTTCTTGCTGCTCGGCATGGAGACCGTGGCCTTGTTCACAGAGTTAGCGTTACGGATGCGCGTAAGCATATCTGCGATCGGGTCTGTAAGGTTCATACAGATTCTCCTTCGTTCTTGATGAACACGTGCTCTTGGTTCTTCGCCGCCCTTAACGGCAAAGCCTTTTTAGCGCGTTTTCCCTGTTCCAAACTGATGCTTGAAACGCTGGTAGTGACTTACCAGCTGGCCTTCTTAACGCCGGGAAGCTCGCCCTTGAGTGCAAGCTCGCGGAAGCAGACACGGCACAGGCCGAACTTGCGGTACACAGAGTGCGGACGGCCGCAGCGCTGGCAGCGCGTGTACTCACGAGTAGAGAACTTCTGCTTGCGATTGCACTTGACGATCATCGATGTCTTAGCCACTTATATCCTCCTCACATAGAGTATTGTTCGCCCCAAGCGCCGCCCCCTTGTGGGAACGGCGCTTATAGGGCAGGTGAACCTATTTCTTGAACGGGAAACCGAAGGCGTCCAGAAGGGCCTTGGCCTCCTCATCGGTGTTGGCGGTGGTCACGAAAGTGATGTCCATGCCACGCTGGTGATCGACGGAGTCGAAGTCGATCTCGGGGAAGATGAGCTGCTCGGTAACGCCCATGGAGAAGTTACCACGGCCGTCGAAGCTCTTGGCGGAGATGCCGCGGAAGTCGCGGATACGGGGGATCGCGACGGAGGTCAGACGATCGAAGAACTCCCACATACGGTCGCCACGCAGGGTAACCTTGCAGCCGATCGGCATACCAGCGCGCAGGCGAAAGGTAGCGATGGACTTGCGGGCACGGGTGATCATCGGCTGCTGGCCGGTGATGGCGCGCAGGTCGCGCACGGCACCGTCGATGGCCTTGGAATCGGTAGCGGCCTCGCCGACACCCATGTTCACGACGATCTTCTCAAACTTGGGGATCATCATGACGTTCTCGTACTGGAACTTGTCCTGAAGCTGCTGCTTGACCTCGTTGTTGTACTTGGTCTTCAGACGCGGCACATACTTCTCTTCTGCCATTGTTCACTCCTTCTTGGGGTTTTAAGCACGGGGCGTGGCCACGATGGGTTGTCCTCGTGCCTCCTGGCTGCATCCGCGCCGCTCATGGCATTTCGCGGTTTGGACTCGACGCAGCAGGAGCCGACAAAACAATCGGTACTATACGCGCATCGGGAGCGTATTTCCAGAAAAACCTCGTCTGCCTGCACAACTCCACAACTCCCCCGCACATATTGATCCCTAGGGGATCAAAATGGCAGTTGCGGTGAAATAGGGACTGTTTGACGGCTTAACCGGCTTAAACAGTCCGTATTTCACCGCATCTTATTGATGGGGATGCGACTAGCGCTTGCGGGGGACGAGCTTGGTGCGGCGCAGGTGGATCATCTCGGCAGCGATGGAGATGGCAATCTCCTCGGGATCCTCGGCCTCGATGGCAACGCCGATCGGCAGGTGCAGCCCGTCGATCTGGTCCTGCGTAAAGCCCTCCTGCTCCAGGCGGGCGCGCACAAAGGCCGTCTTGCGGCGCGAACCCAGACAGCCCAGATAGGCGGGTTTGGCGCGCATGGCCTGAATCACCACGTCGATATCGGACTTGTGGCCTGCTGTGGCAACGACCACCAGGTCGCGCGGGCCGATTGGGCACTGCTCGCTCAGGTTCTTGTAGTCGACCAGACGACGGTCGTAGACACCGGGCACCCATTCGGGGGTCAGCGTGCCGGGGCGGTCGTCGCAGGCCACGACGGCAAAACCCGCCGCCGTGAGCACCCGCGCCGTCGCAGCGCCCACGTGGCCGCAGCCAAAGATATAAGTCAGGCCCTCGGGGCAGAGCGTCTCGACGTGCGCCACGGGAATCTCGGAGGCCGCGTTGGTGTAGCTGACCTTACTCCCCTCCTCCACCAGCGAAAGCCCGGGGCAGCCCGCAATGGTACGGCGCGATTCCTCGCCATGGTACTCGGCCACATCGCCCTCGAGCGCGCTCGCGACAAACGGCTCAAAGTCGATGACGAAGTCGCCGATGCGCCGATAGGCCAAGACGTCGGCAATTTCCTGGAACAACGGTACCTGGGTCGCATCCAGATGCAGGTAGCACAAGCAGATGGCTCCGCCGCAGATCATGCCGGTATCGGAGTTCTCGCCGCCCATAGTGTAGCGGACCAGACGCGACTGTCCCGCGCTCAGGAGCTCGCGCGCCTCATCCAGCGCAAAGAGTTCAATCTTGCCACCGCCGATAGTGCCCGCCTGGCTGCCATCGGCAAGGACGGCCATCCAGGCGCCCACGCCGCGCGGTGACGACCCTGCCGTGCCGGCCACTACCACCAGTTCGCACGTCTCACCAGCACGCAAGGCGGCAAGCGCCGCATTCACAACATCGAGCTTTTCCATTGCCGCCTTCTATCCTCTAAAGACACCGGTGAGCATAGCGAGCGCCTCGAGCACACCGCCGCCGACCGACGTCGCCTTGTCCGAAATGTAGTTGATATAGCTGGCATCGCCGCGCGGATCGACATCGGCGCATTTAAAGCCCTCAGTCACCTGCACGCCGTTCGCCAAAAGCCCGCGCAAGCAGCCGTCAATCTGCGTGACCATGGGAGTATCACCCGCATACCCGATCACATCGCCGGCACTCACGATGTCGCCGATGGTGCGGTCGGACCTAAACACGCCGGCGGCGGGGCTGTGGATAACACGTTCCTTGCCATAGCCGGCGATAATGCCCGGCACGCCCGTGTTGGGCTGGGGCGAACCTTGGGTAATGACACGGCCGAGAAAATGTCCGCGCATGGTCTCGACCACGGCGTCGCAGTCAACCGGCGCGGTAAAGCCCGGCCCCACAGCGATGACGGCAGGCGCCATGTCGCGCGTGGTGCCCAAGTTGCGCTTAGCCAAAATCGCGTCGACCACAGCCGCGGGTTTAAGCTCATCGAGCATCTTGGCCTGAGGGTCCACCACAACGGCGACGTCTCCAGCCTCGGTAATCTCAAGCGCCTCAGCCGGCGTCCGTGCCAAGCGAGCGCGAATGCCTTCGACCTCGACCTCGCCCAGGCGAATGGCCTCGCAAAAACAGATTGTGCGGCGGATGCACGTGGGAACCGCGATATCGGCCATAACGACCGAAACGCCGGCGCGCACCAAGCGAGCGGCGACGCCCGTGGCGATATCGCCGGCGCCGCGAACATAAACGAGCATTCCCGGGGCACCTCCCTGTGCTACGGTTTGAGCAGAGCAAAAGCGGTTCGGCCGCTACTCTGATGATTATTTATTATCACAGTATTATACGGCGGTGAACAGATGGAAACGACGAGCGGAAACCTTGCCTCCGCGCTCAAGATCGAGCCGGGCATTACCGCGATTATCGGCAGCGGCGGCAAGTCGACGTTGCTGAAGATGCTGGGTCTCGAGCTCATGCGCGGCGGCGGGCGCGTGCTCCTCTGCACCACCACGCACATGTTTCCCGTCGCCGGCGTGCCATGGGACGGGTCGAGCCGTCGCCTGGACGCCGCGCCTTGGAAGCCGGGGACCCCGCATGTTCCCGGCTGCACCTGCGAGGCATGCGCGGAACTTGTCCGCGGAAGCATCTGCCAGGCGGGTGTTTTGGACCCGGAGACAGGCAAGCTCTCCGCCCCCGCTGAGCCGATCGACCAGCTGGCGCAGCGCTTTGACTATGTGTTGGCCGAGGCAGATGGCAGCAAGCGACTCCCGCTCAAGGCGCATGCCGCCTGGGAGCCGGTAATTCCCGCCGCCACGGCAAACGTTGTCTGGGTCGTCGGCGCCTCGGGGCTGGGCAGGCCCGTCGCCGAGGTTGTCCACCGCCCCGAGCTCTTCTGCGAGCGCTGCGGCTGCGAGCCTACCGACATCGCCACGCCCGAGCGCGTCGCCCAGGTGCTCAATGCCGAGATGCAGGCGCTGGGACTCAGCACCGCACGCGTCATGCTCAACCAAGCCGACACGCTTGCCGACCCAACAATGGCAGATCGCTTCGAGGCAGCCCTCAACCGCCCCCTCATCGCCACCAGCCTCCAGGGGTAGCAAATTTGGGACGGGGCTCTTTTTGCTACCCCGTCCCGAAAAATCATCTCCCAAATTAGCTACCCCGGCGGTCTTCCTGTTAGCGGGGCACGTAGCGGCCGGGTTGGGCTCCGGTGGGCTCGCCGTCGCGTGCCGCCAGCACGCCGTTCACAAACACGGCCTTGGCGCGGCCATGTGCCCCAAAGCCCTCGAGCGGCGTGTAGTCCACGGCCTGATGCTGCGTCGCGGCGCTGATCGTCCAACGCGCGCACGGATCCCACACGCACACGTCGGCATCGGCGCCCTCGGCAAGACAGCCCTTGCGCGGATACATGCCAAAAACGCGCGCCGGGTTCTCGCTCATCAAGCGGCACAGATCCTCGGGACCCAGCTGTCCCTCAAAGCTCGTGGCAATCGCAACGGGACGATGCTCCACGCCGGGCCCGCCGTTGGGAATCGCGCGGAAATCATCGCGTCCTCGGTCCTTTTGCCCGTGCAGATTAAAGCTGCAGTGGTCGGTGGCAATAGTATCGATCTCGCCAGCCACAAGCGCCTCGCGCAGCGCGGCACGGTCACCGGCATGGCGCAGCGGCGGGCTCATCACGTACTTGGCGCCCGCAAAGCCGTCCTCGCCCTGCTCCAGATAGCAGGTGTCGTCGAGCATCAGATACTGAGGGCATGTCTCGACATAGATGTTCTTCTGCCCGCGCGCTTTGGCAGCGCGAATGGCCTCGAGCCCCAGCTTGGTCGAAAGGTGCACCACGTTGACCGGAGCGTCCCCGGCCAAGTGCGCCAGATACAGCAGGCGGCTCACGGCCTCGGCCTCACACACGTCCGGACGGCTGAGCGCATGGCCCTCGGGCCCGTGGATACCCTGCTCAAACACGCGCTTCTGCAGCGCGTTGACCAACGTGCCGTTCTCGCAATGCACGCACAGGATACCGCCCACGCGCTTGAGCTCCTCCAGCACCTCGAGCGTCTCGGCATCGTCCAGGCGCAGATGGTCGTAGGCAAAGTAGGTCTTAAACGACGACACGCCCGCCTCGCGCATGGCCGAAAGATCGGCGCGGTTGCGCTCATTCCACTCGGCAAGCGCCATATGGAAGGCATAGTTGGCGGTGCAGGTGCCGTCGGCGCGATGACGCCACTCGACCAAGGCATCGGGCATGGTCACGCCGCGATCGGCCGTCGCGTAGTCCACAATGGTCGTCGTGCCGCCGCAGGCAGCCGCGCGCGTGCCGGTCTCAAAGCTATCGGCTGTCCAATCCATGCCGGTCCAGCACTGCATGTGCGTGTGCCCATCGATAAAGCCCGGGAACACCCAGCAGCCCGCAGCATCCTCGACGGTATCGCCCTCGGCCGGCTCAATCGCCGCGGCAATCCGCACGATCTTATCGCCATCCATGGCAAGATCGGCGCGGCGAAGCCCCTGGGGCGTCACGAGTGCGCCGTTTTTGATGATGATCATAATTGCTCCTTATTGATTGATGCAGTTGGCCACGCGATCAAAATACGAGCAGGCGGCGATATGCTCCGTTATGCGTCGCTGTCCCTTGACGGTATCGACGTCCCACAGCTCGTAGGCACGCGCCTCGACCAGCACCACGTCGGTACGGTCCTTGAGGATCGAACCGCCGCCGTCCTTACCCTCAAGACACATAAGTGCATCGAACAGTTCCGCCGGAAAGAGCACCGGGCTCGAAGGCTCACCGTTGCACGCAAGACGCACCGGATGCTTGCGGCCACGCTCGTCAAATGCACGAACCATAGCCTCAAAAGAATCCGAACTCACGAGCGGCTGGTCGCCCGGCAAAAAGAGGCAACCTTTCCAGTTGCGTTCGACTCCCCACGAAAGGCCCGCACGGACGCTTTCGCTGCGCAGCTCGCCATCGTGCAGCACGCACGGGCAATGCTTGTCATCACAAATCTGAGCGACCTCGGGCCAACGCGTCGAAACCACAACGTCAAAGCCCCGGGGAACCGAATCAATGGTCCGGGCAATCAGCGGCTCGCCATAGATATCGGCGAGCATCTTGTTAGAGCCAAATCGCTTGCCCTCGCCCGAAGCCATAATGACGCAACCAAGTTTCATGGCGATACCTCCCCTGGAACCATCGTACCCATAACTCGCGTCGCGGGGCATCTACATCGAAAGCGCTTATCCCGCACGCCCACGATGCAAAAAGGGGCACCCCGCCGGTTGGCAGAGCGCCCCCTTTACATGGCTTACCTCAACCCAGCTTTAGGCCTGGAACCAACGGGCGGTGTTGCGCTCGTCGAGGGCCTTGAGGGTAGCGGCGGGATCGGCAACCTTCTGCAGGAACATCATGGCTGCGATGGCGTACGGCTTGTAGCTGGCCTCCTTGTACATACCCACGCGGTGCATGTCGAAGACGTCGGCGTTGACCTCGCCGTGCTCGCAAGAGACACCGGAGATGTCGGCGGGCAGCGGATGCATAAAGATGGTGTCCTGGTCGTTGGCGGTCTTCTCCATGAGCTCGGTCGTGGAGCACCAATCCTGATGCGTGGCGTTCTGAGCGAGCAGCTCCTTCTCGAGTGCAGCGATGCCGGCGTCGTCGCCCTCGGCGTACAGGTTGGTGCGCTTCTCCATGGCGGCAAACGGAGCCCAGCTCTTCGGGATCACGATATCGGCGCCCTCGAAGGCCTCGGCCATGGTGTTGACCTGCTTAAAGGTGGTGCCGGACTCGGCGGCATAACCCTTGGCGCGCTCGACGACCTCGGGCATGAGGTCGTAGCCCTCGGGGTGGGCCAAGGTGACGTCCATGCCAAAACGGGGCAGCAGGCTGATCAGCGACTGCGGGCAGGACAGCGGCTTGCCGTAAGAGGGCGAGTAGGCCCAGGTGACGGCAACCTTTTTGCCCTTGAGGTTCTCAAGACCGCCAAACTCGTTGATGAGGTAGAGCATGTCGGCAGAGGACTGCGTGGGGTGATCGGAGTCGGACTGCAGGGAGATGAGCGTGGGACGGTGATCCAGAACGCCGTCCTCGTAGGCCTGCTGGACAGACTCGGAGACCTCGGCCATGTAGGCGTCGCCCTTGCCGATGTACATGTCGTCGCGGATGCCGATGACGTCGGCCATGAAGGAGATCATGGTAGCGGTCTCGCGGACGGTCTCGCCGTGAGCGATCTGGGACTTCTTCTCGTCCAGGTCCTGCAGCTCAAGACCGAGCAGGTTGGCTGCCTTAGAGAAGGAGAAGCGCGTACGGGTGGAGTTGTCACGGAACAGGGAGACGGCCAGACCCGAATCGAAGATCTTGGACGAAACGTTGTTCTCGCGCAGCTCGCGCAGGGCGTCGGCGACGATGTAGAGCGCCTTGAGCTCATCGGTGGTCTTATCCCAGGTGTGCAGGAAGTCGCTGCCGTACATGCCCTTAAAATCGAGGCCGTTCAGCTGCTCGACGAGCTCGGTAAACTTGGCGTCCATGTAAATGTCCTTTCCAAAGATGAAACGATCGCAATGAGTAGATGTGCTCCGGCATGCGCGTGTGGCTAGAACATGCAGAGCACTATGACGAGGACCCGCTACCGTTGAGGAAGCATGGGAGATAACGACCGCGGGCCCCAAGTCAACAGGGGGTGCCGGGGACACGAGCTGTCCCCGGCTCAACAAGATCGAGGAATGGGACTAATCGATCTTGTTGTTGGTCAGACCGGCGCGGAACACGGTGGCGTCGCCATCGGCCTGGCTCGGATCGTAGAGGTTCAGGGCAGCCACATACATGGCGGCAGCGGTGACCAGGTCGTCCTTGTAGGTGACCTCGTTGGGAGCGTGAGCCTGAGACTCGGCACCCGGGCCGAAGCCGACGCAGGGGATGCCATAGCGGCCCTGGATGGAAACGCAGTTCGTGGAGAAGGTCCACTTGTCGCACAGCGGACGACCGGTGCGCTTGTCCATGCTGGGCTCGCAGCCGATGCGCTCGTCACCGAACATGGCCTTGTGGGCGTCGACGAGGGCCTTGACGTGCGGAGCGGTCTCCTTGTTGATCCACGTGGGGAAGTAAGCCTCGGTCTCGTAGACCTCGCCGGTCCAGGACGGACGGTCGTACATGTACATGGAGACCTTCACGTCGTCGCCGTACTTCTTGGCAGCCGGCAGGTTGCGGATCTCGTCTAGGCAGGACTCCCAGGTCTCACCGGCGGTCATGCGACGGTCGATGGAGATGGCGCAGGAGTCAGCCACGGCGCAACGGCTGGGGCTGGTGTAGAAGATCTGGCTGACGGTGCAGGTGCCGCGGCCCAGGAAGCGGGCATCCTCGAAGTGCTCGGGGTTGTACTTGGGGTCGAGCATCTTGACGAGGCCCTTGATGTCGGTCGACTCGTCGCAGCCGTTGTTGTTGAGGGCGCGGACGTCGGCGATGATGTCGGCCATCTTGTAGATGGCGTTATCGCCGCGGTCGGGAGCGGAACCGTGGCAGGAGGTGCCGTGAACGTCGACGCGGATTTCCATGCGGCCGCGGTGACCGCGATAGATGCCGCCATCGGTGGGCTCGGTGGAAATGACGAACTCGGGCTTAATGCCGTCCTTGTTGTAGATGTACTGCCAGCACATGCCGTCGCAGTCCTCTTCCTGGACGGTGCCGACGACCATGATCTTGTAGCCCTCGGGGATGAGGCCCATGTCCTTCATCATCTTGGCAGCGTAGGTAGCAGAAGCCATGCCGCCCTCCTGGTCAGAGCCGCCGCGGCCGTAGATGATCTCGTCGGTCTCGTAGCCCTCATAGGGATCGGCGTCCCAGTTCTCGATGTTGCCGATGCCGACGGTGTCGATGTGGGAGTCGATGGCGATGATCTTGTCGCCCTCGCCCATAAAGCCCATGACGTTGCCCAGGCCGTCGACCTTGACCTCGTCATAGCCAAGGCTCTCCATCTCGGCCTTGATGCAGGCGACAACCTCACCCTCCTCGCAAGACTCAGAGGGGTGGGAGATCATAGCGCGCAGGAAGCGAGTCATATCAGCACGATGAGACTCAGCAGCAGCCTTGATAGCGTCGAAATCGAGTTCTTTAGCCATTGTTCATAACCTTTCAAACGAAGGAATCTACCTGTGAGGTGGCGGAGCGATACCTATTTACTCCGCCCTAACGATTAGCAAGTGGGATATTCGCCTTCCCAAACAATACGGCGATACTGGTCGGGATCCGTATCGCCCTCGGTGGAGAAGCAGAGCACGGAGCTCGTCTTGTCCAGGCCGATGAGCTCCGTGAGCTCGGCGTACTCGGGATCGAGCATGAGAGTCTCGACCAGGCCGGTGGTCACAGCGCCGGACTCGCCGGAGATGACGCGCGGGTCGCCCTTCTCGGGAGCGCCCAGGGTGCGCATGCCGCGAGCGGTGACCCAGTCGGGGCAGGACACGAAGGCAGTGGTGTGGTTGCGCAGGATATCCCAGCCCAGGATGTTGGGCTCGCCGCAGCACAGGCCGGCCATGATGGAGGGCATGTCGCCGTCCACGATGCGCGGATCGCCGTCGCCGGCGGCAGCGCCCTTGTACAGGCAGGCGGCAGGCGCGCACTCAACCACGACGAAGGTGGGCGGGTTATCGGGATACAGGTTGGTAAAGTAGCCCACCACGGCGCCGGCGAGCGAGCCTACGCCAGCCTGGACAAACACGTGCGTCGGGCGGTTGATGGCCATCTCGCGCAGCTGCTCGGCAGCCTCGGAAGCCATGGTGCCGTAGCCCTCCATGATCCAGGACGGGATCTTCTCGTAGCCCTCCCAGGCGGTGTCCTGAACGATAACGCCGCGCTCGCAGGCGTCGGCCTCGGCGGCCGCCATGCGCACGCACTCGTCGTAGTTGACCTCTTCGATGGTCACCGTGGCGCCCTCGGCGGCGATGTTATCAAAGCGGGGCTTGGTGGAACCCTTGGGCATGTGCACGACGGCCTTCTGGCCCAGCTTGTTGGCAGCCCATGCCACGCCGCGGCCATGATTGCCGTCGGTGGCGGTAAAGAAGGTTGCCTGGCCAAAGTCCTTGGCAAGCTGATCGGAGGTCAGGTAATCGAAAGTGCACTCGGCAACGTCCTTGCCGGTCTCGTCGGCAATGTAGTTGGCCATGGCAAACGAGCCGCCCAGAACCTTAAAGGCGTTGAGGCCAAAGCGATAGCTCTCGTCCTTAACGCACAGGTTGGACAGACCCAGGCGCCCAGCCTGACCGTCCAGGCGGGCAAGCGGGGTGACGGTATATTGAGGGAACGACTGGTGGAAGGCACGGGCCTTCTTCACGTGGTCGAGACTCATGATTCCCAAGTGCTTGTCATCGCTCTTGGGCATCGTGTTGCCCGCCCACTGGATCTTATCGGCCATACGGTGAACTCCTTAAGTCCTCTCTTGCCGGCCCCCGCATACGCGTTTCAGCCCATTCCCATTCATGCGACTGAACTTTTATGTGGATGCCAAACAAAAAGTTTGTTAGTACTGTTCTATCACACTTTTTGATTGGTAAACCTAACAAATTGTTTGTTGCCGTAATCGGTACCTTTTCGCCGCCGAACGGTCATGAATTGCCTTGTTGATGGATTTGTTTGCGGTCAAGTGTGGTTTATGGCAAAGTGAGCCCAAACTAATTTTTAGGAAGGCACCCATGACCCCCGCACAGATTGAGTTCTACAAGCGCCTCGCACACGGTCTGGCGCTCCAATTTGGCCCCAACTGCGAAGTCGTCGTCCACGATCTGGAGACCGAGGACGTGGACCACTCCATCGTAGTGATCGAAAACGGCCACGTCAGCGGGCGCAAACTGGGTGACGGCCCCAGTCATATTGTGTTTGAGTCCATGCACGAGGGCACCACCGACGTGCACGACCGCGAACCATACCTCACCAAAACCACCGATGGCAAGCTGCTCAAGTCCTCGACCATTTTTATCCGCAACGACGAGGGCAAGCCCGTCGGCATTTTGGGCATCAACTTTGACATTACGCTTATGAAGGCTTTTGAGCGTTCACTCGACGCCTTTACCGGCACCGGCGGCACGGGCTATACCGAGCCCGAGCCCATTACCAAGAACATCGGCGACCTGCTCGAGGACCTGCTGCACGAGTGCGAACAGTTTGTGGGCAAGCCCGCGGCACTCATGACCAAAGACGAGCGCATTCGTGCCATTGGTTACCTCGACCGTCGCGGCGCCTTCCTCATTTCCAAGTCGAGCGAGCGCGCCTGCGAGTTCTTTGGCATCTCCAAATACAGCTTCTATAGCTACCTCAATGAGGCCAAGGCGGCGGCCGGCGACAAATAGTCAGCGCGCCTGCACCCCTCCCCTTTTTGGGCGCGAGTTCTGGAAAGCATGAATCCAAGACCGAGCCGCTTGGGAAGTTCCATATAATCGATGTCATTGGTATTTCGAAAGGGTGGAACAGAATGGCGTTGAGCAAGGCATCATGCACCGGTCGCGGATTGATTCCGGCAATTGATGGACATGTGCACCGCATGTTCGATGAGGGTGAAGACGACCTGTTTTCGCTGAGCCTTGACGACGTGATGGATGATCGCCCGTGGACCGCCGACGAACTCATGGGCGGCGGGGCTCGCCCGTCAAGCCCCAATCCCGCACTTGCGCCTAAGCCCGCATCTGCGCCGACTCCTGCGCAGTCGTCTGTTTCGACGCCCGCGCCTACGCCCGCACCCACTTCGGCGCCCACGCCCGCTCCCCGCCCTGCAAGCGACCCGTCCGAGACGGCGGCATTTCTCGCTGCAGCGACGCAGGGCAAATCGGCCGACAGCACCGTTATGTACAACGCCCAGCAGTTGCCCGTTCCTGCGGCACGCAAGCCTCCGATCACAAGGCTCGATGAGCCCGTTGCCCGTCAGGTTGCCTACGATTCCTGGGCTGCAGCCGATCTGGATGAGACCTCTACCGGCATGTCGGCGCTCGACGTTCCAGTTAACCCGCTTTTTGCCGCCAACACGAGCGCCGCGGACTATGAAGGCGGTGCGGCATATTCCGATTATTCCGATGGCTATGCTGACGCCGGTCGCATCGAGACCGAGGATTATGGCACCACATCGAGCGATTATCTCAACGATCCGTACGCCGCCACGCCTGCACCGGAATGTGACCCGGAGGCCGCGTCCGCACCGGCGTATACCAAAAGCACGGGCGAAGAGCGCTTCGCCGATTATTACGCCGAGGAAAAGGCGCTGCGTTTTTCGGAATTTCCGCAGGCAGTCAAGGTTGCCTTTATCGCCATTGTCATTGCCCTGCTCGGTGTCATTGCGTTTGAGGGATTCCGGCTGTTCTCCGGCCCCACCCAAGCGGAGTCGGCAACGCAGGAAAAAGAGGACGACAACCAGTACCTGGACATCAACACCCTCAAGGGCGACCCCAACGACGGAGACGACGAGTAACAGATGCCGAAAACTGAGGGCCGTAAACCAAATCAAGCGACTCGCGGGATTGTGGGGGCGTAGACGGGCGAATGGGCCATCGACGATTTTGAGCTGGCAAGGGCCGGGAATTAGATTCCCGGCCTTCAACCTAGCACTGCTTTATGAGATCGAGCACCGCAGGAATGTCATCGGCGTTCCGAAGCGCAACGTAAGTGGGTAAGCCCGGGCCAAATCCGCCCTGTGCGCGTTTGTCCTGACACATGTCCTCTGGATCAATTAGGTCGTCCACGCTCTTTGCCAGGCCAACGGCGATCCAACCACCGTTGCTGGTCCTGCCTTCTAACACGGCATGCAGTTTTCGCTTGCCCGACCTGAAGCCCACGTAGTACTTGGCTATATAGGACTCCCACGAAGAGTTGCCACTCAGAACGGACTCGCACACCTCATCGAAAAGCTTCTGGTTGAGTCCGCCTTCGGCAAAGGTGGGGTGGTTCTCCTGCAGAGTCCAGACAGGAGCCTCGTCAGACTCACCGCGAGAGGGACGATACTTGTCGACGACATCTGCCGGAAGGTCGGGATATTTCCATATCTCGCACGCCTCTTTCGCCAGCTCGTCCGCGCGCTGCCCAATCTCTTCCTCACCCCATTTTTCATGCGAGGCGATTGACTTGTTCAGGTGGAGCGGACTGCACCTAAGCCCCACGCCAGGAAGATTGAGCTTGTCCGAGAACGACCGGTTTGAGTACTCCTGGTTGTAGCCCGTCAGCGTTAGATTTCCCAAGTTGTTGCACAGCCTGTCGTGGATGTCTTCCCAGTTCTCGCCAAGCGATTCCTTCCAGCCGTGCACATCATCGATCGTTTGGGGCATGACATGCTCGATCTGGTAATTATCAGCCGAGATGGGCTCCTTCGGGTGGTGCCAGTTCTCCATGCGCTCCAAGTAATAGCGCTTTTTGGAGAAGCGGTTGTAACAGTCACGCGTCTTAAACTCCTCGACAAAATACTCGTCTGTCGGGAAGTACGCGGTCATGCCGCCGCTATGGATAAGGAGCATAGCCGTAACGTACTCCTCTATATCGTCCCGTTGCTCGAGATTGCGATACATGCCGGCAAAGAAATTATTTAGGCCCGTGGTAAGCCTGCCGCAAACCGCCCGCCTGAACAGGAACGACTCGATAGTCTCGCAGATACGCAGAAACGCATTGCGGTCTAGCCCATTCCCCTCGTAAACCGAGTAAAGCAACATTAAGAGGGGCCTTATCTGCTTCACGTCGAGGCTTACGATTCTGCCGAACACTCGGCGTAGTCCGTCGTCCTTCTCCTTACCAAGGAACAGGCTGGCGTATCTATGTGCATACCCACGCAGCTCCTTAAGCAGACCCTCGGTGTCACCATCGTAGTCGTCGGCGAAATAGCGCTTAAACTCGTAGTAGGCCTCGTTCTCCTTCGGCATCCTATTGGGAACTTTAAGCCACAGCCAGTACCAGATAAATGCATTGAACTCGTCCTCGCCGCCTTTTCCGAACAAGCACTCGAGTGGATGCCAATAACCCTCATAAAGCTTGGTCTGTTCGTCGTTGGGAAGCGACATTAGAACGTAGTTACGGATGAGGTCAATGGGCGTGAGCGGCTTGCCCTTGGAGTTCATGGACTCAAATATGAGCTGTGCATTATCAACGCCAGCGGTGAGCTTAGTGTCGATGACCTGCACGCGGTTTAGCCCCGCCCAAAGCCTTGCAGGGTCGAATGATTTCCCGTGCATCTTTTCACAGAAGAACGCATGGTTCTCGACAATGCGATCCGATTTTTCATCTGGCACGGGAGCCCCAGACACGATGGAGAACAGCGTCTCTTTATCGTCCTGCGAGAGCACCAGCTTATAGCGCGCCAGACCGTTGTAGTCGTCATCGTTAAAGAGGTAGTTCTTCCGCAGCGCTGAGATCTTGAGATCGCCAAGGAAGTCGGCCTTGTCGGGATTACCCTCCAGATAGTCAGCCAAAGCAGCGATCATCAACGAAAACGTCGTCATGCGCTGCTGCCCGTCAATCAGGAGCACGCGCGAAATACTCGTGGCAGAGCTCTCGGACTCGGGGATATAGAGCATCGACCCCACGAAGTGCG
Source organism: Collinsella sp. AF33-16 (assembly GCF_003475325.1). Classification (GTDB taxonomy): domain Bacteria; phylum Actinomycetota; class Coriobacteriia; order Coriobacteriales; family Coriobacteriaceae; genus Collinsella. The sequence continues at coordinate 31,911 of NZ_QRQC01000018.1, forward strand.
ATACGCCATCACGACCCGCTCGCATAACGTCATCCCAAAGCACCTCGCACTCTTTTACACTCCACGAGTAAACTCGCTGGTACACGGGAATGACGAATTGCATCTTCGCCACGCCCATAAGGTCGAGTAGATTTGCCTCGGTTGCTTTCATTTGTGGTTGTCCCCTTTCTTGTTTACGCCGCTTGCGGTCAGTCCTCCACTGAACGAAAGGCGCTAAAGACCAGAGCATCGAAGCACTGGAGCAACCGGGATGCTCATATCGTTAGATTCTACAACGAAAGCAAACACTTACGCCGTCATGGTGGCGCGCGATCGCTGCACGCCACTCCCCAAAATCATACGATGTCAAAAGACTGACACTTGTGTATGCCTTTTGACATTGCCACAGACTTACGGGTTTCTTGTCTCATATGCCAAGAGCGGATATCTAGATCGCTGCCCCTCCCGCCCAAAGGAGCTCGACAAGAACTGATCGAAGGGCAAATCAGACATCGAGCAAGTCGCCGACATGCTCATCGCGCCTCGCAAAAAGATGGGCAAACACGGGACCATCTTAAGCGGTGGCGATGATGACACGGAATTGCAGCCGAATCGCCCCGACCTATTCGCCACCCGATGCCGGCAAGCTGTTGAGCGGCTCGCTCTCACCGGCGGCACCAAGGCGCTTCTGCATCTTCTCGATCTGCTTAAGGGTCGAAGTCAAATACCCAAGACCCTTCTTCAACTGCTTAAGCAACCTGCCATTCCTACGGTCCCCCTTTCCATTCTCCTTCTCGACATCCTCCTCAACACCAGCGATGCTGCGCTGCACGGCCTCGGCCGCCTTCTGCACCAAAATGGCTCCCTCATGCGGGCAGCGGTCAGTTGCCACATCAAGAAATGCGAGAAGCCTTGAGCATTCAACGAGCACGAACTGCGCATAGTCCTCCCCCATCGACGCCGCCAGGGCAACGCCGCTAGAACCCAAAAGGCCAAACGCAGCGCCGCCGCCAGCAATTAAAGCGGTGCCACCGGCCATGCCCATGCCGCCGGCGGCCAAGGCGCCGCCGCCAGCAGCAGCAAGACTCGCATTGACGAGCGCAGCCCCGTGAAGGCCGACAAACGAGCCTCCAAAGATACCGACAGCAATATCCGGAGCCAATGCCGCGGCCACTCCTCCTGTGCCCAGGGCCGCCGCCACGGCAATGGCGCCGCCTACCAAGACCTTTGGCAATGTACCTGAGAGCTCACGGATATGCGCCCCGCATTGCTTCTCTAGGGAACGTACGGCGTCCAAATCAACCGCGTCTTGTCTCCTGGGAAATTCTCGTTTAACCCAAGATCCACTCTCCTTCAAACCTTTGTATTCCTTCTTCTCTTCATCTCCCATCTGGGAATAGAGGCGAAACTCAACCAGCTCCTGTGCAACAAGTAAGGCGCGAACTTTACCGCCTCGCCGCCGCGAAACTGTCTCAAGGGCTCCGCACGCATCTTCCTCGCTCAAAAAGTAGCCGTCTGCATCAATGCCTAGGCCATCCGCGACCGAATCCTGCCACGCGCGGGCCCAGCTCCTCTTTTGCCCTTTGCGCACTTCGTTCTTCTCGTTCCCGCAGTCGTAGTTGATGGCGGCAAGCTTCAGCGAGAAGGCAATCCTCGTCGTTTCTCTATCTAGGCTATAAAAGTGAAATCCATCGAAGATATCCTGGCGGCGCCTGGCGCGCTCAGTCCAAGCCTCGGACATTTCCTCCGCCATATAGCCCCAGTCGGCATGGAGGGCAAACGCAAGGCGTCCAACTCCAACGTAGTTTATTCGCAAGAAGAGCTTCTGGGCGAACACGACCTTGTTCCCCTCGCATTCGATACCCGCCCTGACCGCCGCCGTCGCTAGATTCGCCAAAACGAACGAAGTGCTCGAAACCGTGACCATGCGAGTGAGGACCCTGCTGTTATAGGGCATAAAATACGAAGCCTTGAGCTTGTGCAAGCCGGAAACCTTGCTCACTTCGCAACGTTCTAGCTCGGCCTTGAGCCTTGAAAGCATATAGAGACAACGAACGATAACCTCGTTGGCCACGACTGCTGGCACCTGGCTTAAAGCTTGGTCGAGGAGGCCGACTTCCGTCCGAAGGTCGAAACGAATGGGCTTGCCGTCCTCGGTTTTGAACGCCGTTCCGTTAAACAGCTTTGAAATCCATTGCTGAATGCGAATATCCTCGCCCTTATAGGCAATCTGCATGTCTTGAAAAACAGGCAGGGAGGAGAGCTCCTTTAGCAGGGACAGCACGACGCCGGGAATGCCCGTCCCCTTACCGGGGTTTGAACTAGACCCCGCCATGTCGCTCACGAGATGCATCGCCCAGAACAGAGTGCCAAACGCGATCTTCTCTGGAACGTTCCTGCCTATAAGAGGGCAGTCGGGATCGAAGGCGGTGGCAGGCAGGTCAAAGGCGACAAACCGGCCGGCTGTATCGGTACCATAGCCTTTGCCCGTGAATTGCGAGAGGATCGAACACGCAAGGCCAACCAAACTCGGGTGGTGCGAGAAATCCCGCAGATGATGTTGGAGCCCGCCGCCAAACTCGGCAGTCAGCTTGTCCGCGGCAAGAGGAAACTCTTTCTCTAGAAAGCGAATAGCGTCTTCTAGAGTTGCATCCGCCTTTGCCATACCCGCAGACTTGGCAATCGTAAGAACAAATTTACCAACCTTCTCGTCGCCCCACTCTTTGGCACCCTCTAGGTTGAAGTCTTTCTGCCAAAGGATATTCAACGCGCCCGTGAGGAGCCCGCTAACGGCTGCAAGTTCATAGTCGAGCTTCGTAGCCTTTTCAGCCCGAGGGTCAAAATCAAAAAGGACCTCCTCCCCATCGGGAGCGTCCTTAAAACCGACCAGTACGGCGCTACCGTTCAGCGGCGCAGATGTAACTTTGGGCAGTTGAGACATGGTGTAGACTATCTCGCCACCACTAAAAACAAGTTCGTCTGCCATACCGGCTTCCTCCTGCAAACGCGTAAAATCAGATTGCTCTACGCCGCCAAATCCCTCTTCGTAGAAGTATTCGAAAATCTCGGTGATGCAGTTGCTCAGAACCTCGTCGGGATAGTTCGCCACTGGCAGCCTATACACCTCATTGTGTACGATAACGCACACAGCGTCACGGGTCTCTGCCTATCCGTCCAGCGAATCATGTTAGCAAGCCGCTCTCCGACAATGGATGCCATCTCGATGTCCATACTCTTGACCTGCTTGGTCTCGGCGAGTGTCAGCGTGTCCTTAAATAGCATCTCAAGCACAGCCCTCTGATGCTGATTCCGGAATCCCTCGCGCAACCATTCCGTCCGCTTGTCGCCAAATGAGCCCCCTACCTCCCCTCCGTCTTCAGCTTTAGCAGCAGGTCGCCCAGCTCGGGGCACTTGCTGGAAAGACGCGTCTGAGCTCGCTCGCCCATCCCCCACCGCTGACGGATCTCCTGGGCGCGCGGGCTCACGTGATAGTCCCCGTCCATCACCTGCCTGAGCAGCTTGGCGGTCACGCGCGCATCGGCCAGAGCGCTGTGGGCGTGCCCCGTCGACTCGTCGAACTCGATGCCAAACCACGTTGCCGCGTCGCCCAGCGAGACACGCCCGTGGCTGCCCACGTCCATGATCGAGGTGTAAAACGCCTGCAGGTCGGCCCAGTCCGTAGGAAATGCGGAAAGGTCGATGTGCTTTGCCTGGCACTCGGTCAAAAGCTGTCGACGGTCCGTCCCGCTCCAGCAAACTATCTGGGCGGAGTAGCGACCGATCCAATCGCCGAGCCTTTTGATCACCACATAGAGCGGATCGGCCATCGCGGTGTCCACGGCCGATATCCCTGTGAGCTCGCGGACGGGAAACGCAACGCCTTCGGCAAACTCCGTCTGCACAAACTGCGAGAACTCGCCCATAACGTTGCCGTGGTAATCGAGCTTGACGGCGCTGACCTCGATAATCTCGTTGCGCAGCCCACGGCGCTGGCGCTGCTTTGGCACCGGCGCAAACTCAAAGTCCAGCACAATCTGGCGCGCAAAGTTCGTCGTATCGATAGCCGAGATACCCGGCGTCTTTTTGTCTGGCACGGTCAGGGCCTTTCTCCGTCAACTGCCGCTCGTTACATAGGCGGCTACATTGCCGTAAGGATAGGCGCCCGCGCGGACATGAAATCGCACAGCACGGCTTTCCGGCATCCTTGCGTAAAGCCACACTTTGAGAGAATCACGTCACTGTTATTATCGAACATATATTCGTATTTATAGCAGTACTTTGATAGAATTGCAGTTGTTGACGGCAGTTCCATGTGCCGGGCAGCGCCCTCCATGCGACGGGAGGTGATGCCCATGACCGATCTGATTGATTTCGTGAAGCTCCTGACCGCTTTGGTCTCGCTCCTCACGGCGCTTATCGGACTTTCCGAGGCACTTAAGCAGCGTACGAAGCAAAAGAAGAGGGGTCGACGCCGTTAAGGCATTGACCCCTTGAACTAAGTAACGGCGCTGCCCAGCTATCACCCTTGGGCTGCCGTCGACTTTATTCTACCTACGGTTGCCAGGTTTAACAAATGAATTTTCAGTAATGGAGCCTCGGAGCCCGCTCGCTCAACCACCTGGCCATCGGATTAGCCGGATTCTGGGACACGCCTTCCGTCCCAGGCCTCTACCGGAAAATGCGTCCCACCCTGAGGCTCGATTCCGGGACACGGTTTCCGTTTGAAGCCCCGATGGGAAAGCGTGTCCCGTTCCGAGAGCTCATTCCGGGATGCAGTTTCCGCTAGAGATGCCACCGGGAAAGCGTATCCCGTTTTGGAGCCGAATTCCGGGTCGTAGTTTCCGCCTGAGGGCCGATCCGGAAACGGCATCCCATTCTGAAGCCGAAATCTGGAACGCACTTTCCGCCAAAGGTCGCAAAAGGAAAGCACATCCCATTCCCAGCATCAAATCAGGACGCGCTTCATTATCCCCGCCCTCACATCTCGGCAAACGAGATCAGCTTGACGTCTCCCCTACTCTCCGCGGCATCCCGACATCCCTGCGTAAAGCCACGCTTCGAGAAGATCACGTAGCTTTTATGCTGCCGCCTAAAGAGCTCGCTTCGGTACACGAGCTTTTCCAGAACATCCTCGCCTACCGGTTCGTTACGCCATTTGCACTCCGCAAAGAGCGCCGCGCCCTCTCCGTCGTCGACAATCAAATCGATCTCTTCCTGCGTACGCGTCCGATTGTCCGTTCCCCACCAACGGCCCACCGTTGCCGGAATCACATCGAGCTCGCCCGCGCGCGCAAGTTCGTACACGTACTGCCGGCAGATAAGCTCAAAAACCGCGCCCATATAGTCGGACAGATGCGGCTCAATGCGCTTATACGCCATCGCGGCCATATCGTTTTGAATCAGCCCGATGTTCTGCGGAACAAACTTGTACCAGAACCTAAACATCTGATCGCTCAGCAGATACACGGCTCGCTTATTGCTCGTCTCGTTTAGGGGCAGCTCGCGCTCGACAATCCCAAGCGACGCCAGCTTATCCACATAGCTCTTTACGTTGCTCGCAGGGATTCCCGTAGAGCTCGCAATCTCCGAGTTCTTCGAGCGTCCCTGGGCAATTGCCTGTACGATCGCATCATATTGCTCGGGATTGCGGCACTCTTGCAATAGCAGGTTACTCGGCTCCTCAAAGAGATAGCCCGTAGGAGTAAGAAAAAGACGTTTGATGTTGTCCTTGAGCGGTGCGGCAGGATCGACTTTCTCGATATATGCAGGAATGCCACCCGTCATGCCATAGCAAACTGCAGCGTCTTCGCGACCCATGCTCTGCCACAACCCGAGGGTCGTCGTAAAATCGAGCGGCATGATCTTAAACTGGGCCGTACGCCTACCGTATAGTGGGCTCTCGTAGCCCAACACCTGTTCCTCCATAAACGAAAGAGACGAGCCGCATAGGATCAGCATGAGCCTGGTCTCTTTGTATAAGTGGTCGATCTTGTCTTGCAGCAACGAGCTGATTTCGGGATTCGATTGGGCGAGATAGGGATACTCGTCAATCACGACAACCAAACGTTCCGTGCGAGCCATGGTGGCCAATGCATCGAACGCCTCGTCAAAACTACGAAACGACACGCCCGCAGCACCAACCGAGCTTGCAAGTATTGCCTGGCTAAAGCCGTGCAGGTTTGCCTCTGCATTGGTACGACGAGCTTGAAAGTAAATAGCCTTCTTGCCTTGGATGAACTCTGTGATAAGGCGCGTTTTACCCACACGGCGGCGGCCGTAAATCACAGGCATTTCAAAGGAGCCCGTGCCATACAGTCGATTGAGCTCGGACATTTCCACTGTTCTTCCGATAAACATAGGGCCATCCTTCCTTTACGTTATAGCTAGCTATATTATACCTTCCTATAATATGGCTAGCTATAACGTAATTCGACAAGCGGAGCACGAAAAGGGGCGGTACACCACCGTACGTGGACCGTTTCGGAAAATGTATCCCGTTCTGGAGCCAAAAACTGGGCCGTAGTTTCCGCCAAGCATCCCATCCGGAAAGCGCATCCCATTCCGAGTGGCAATTCCGGGACACAGTTTCCGCAGATACAAGGCGACAGTCCGCCGCCCTTATCACATGCCTTCAAATATGCGATCCAGAAACACAAAACAGCAGATAGAATGCTCTTTTTCAAAAAGTACACGTCCCGAAACTTACCAAGACTTCATATCCAGTTACCGTTCACGGTCGCCGATTACCGCCCACCGATTCAAACAAGAAATATGTCGCCAAAAGCAGGTCATCTACCTGCATGGTTAGATTTTGGTCAGCTTTTGGTCAGCTGAGCGGCAAGTTCCAGCTGATACGTTTTTGCTACCCAAAAGGAGGCGGTAGCTCATGACCCATTGCAATGACCAACTCATCGACCAACTGCTCACTCAAGCCGAACAAGAGGGGCGCTGTCTGATTCCCCCGAGCACGGCAATCCGAAAAGCGTTCCTTCGGCGCACCGGCGGCACGGTTGTCTCGCCCATGCCGGGGTTGTTTGCGCGAAAAACGCGCTGGGATGAACTCAACCGAGCGCAACGCCATTGCGAAATCCTCCGCGCCCTTGCGATCATCCACCCCGATTGGACGTTCTGCTCGTTTTCGGCAGCTTGCCTGCTGGGGCTCGAGGTCTCGTGGCGACACCTGAATGTCGTGCATGTTTGCAGCTCGACAAAGCCGTCGGCTCGCCCGGGCGCACATATTCAGCGGCACCAGATTGAGCCGGCCGGAGCAATACGCAGAGCCGGCATATCGGTAACGCCGCCCATCCAAACGGTCACAGATTGCCTGTTGCAGACCGGTTTTGCCGACGGCATGCCCATTGCCGATTCGACGATCTCAAAGCTCGGCCTTGCGCGGGAACAGCTGATGGAGGCCGTCGAGCAACGAGCGACCGCCTGCAATGGTCGCGCGATTCGCACCGCCCTCACAACACTTCGATATGCCGACGCCCGCGCCGAGAGTGGTGGAGAATCGGTCGCCCGAGCCGTCATGATCGAGACGGGCTTTGCACCCGACTGGCTTCAATACGAGCTGACGGACCCCTTCGATTCGGCCAAACCCATACGAACGGACTTTGCCTGGGAGCGCCAGGCGCAGGAACTCACGCTGGGCGAGCTCGACGGGCTCATCAAATATACCGACCAGACCATGCTGGCCGGACGCACCACCGCCGAGGCGCTCGTTGCCGAACGACAGCGCGAGGCGCACCTATCGCTCTACGGCCACCCTCTGCTGCGCTTTACCATGAACGAGGTCCGCCCGGCAGGAATGCTCGCCAAAAAGCTGCAGACGGCAGGCATCCGGCAGACCGCGCTGCCGACATGGCTCAACGAGGTAGACCTGTAGAAGCTGCTAGGCCACGCATCGCCAGATCGCATCCCCCTATCTGGGCCGCGTTTTCCCAACGACCACGCCAACGGAAAGTGCGTCCTAGCCTGGACGCTCAAAACGGGATGCACTTTCCGGATGGCGGGCCTGGCGGAAAGCGTGTCCCGGAATCCCGTCTCAGAGCTGGACAGGCTTTCCGGTTGAGTCCTTCAGCGGAAACCGCATCCCGGAATAAACACTCAAACTGGGATGCGCTTTCCAAACGACCGGCCAGCGGAAAACGCATCCCATTCTGAGGCATGATTCCGGGACACAGCTTCCGCATGCGGCCCCGTTGGGAAAGTTCATCCCGTTCTGAGACCGAATTCCGGGACGCCGTTTCCGCCTGAGGCTTCAGCCGGAAAACGCATCCCACTCTGGAGCCGAATTCCGGGACACGCTTTCCGCTGGAGGGCCGATTCGGAAAACGAATCCCATTCTGAGCGCTCATTTCGGGACGCAGTTTCCGCTCTAAGCAAAAGGCCCCGGCTCGCGATGGAGCTGGGGCCAAAGATGCAGCATATGCAGTTGGTGTTGAGCGCGAACAGCCCGTCAGCAATGGCTGTCCGCGCTCTACCCTACCCGCGGTGACGGGCGCGGCTGTAGGGCGTATCCACCATGGGCAGATCGGGACGCAGCTTGCCGTCAAACGCGCGATAGGCGTTCTGCACGGCAGGCGCCGTGGGAATCGTCGCGATCTCGCCGATGCCCTTGCCGCCGTATGCCACGGGCAGCAGCTCGTCCTTCTCCACGTAAATGGCGTGGATATCCGGAATCTCGGGCGCACGGAACAGCCCGAGCGTACCGTACCTTGCCTGGGGCACGCAGTCCTTGAGCGGCCAGTCCTCGGTAAGCGCATAGCCCATACCCATAAGCACGCCGCCTTCGATCTGACCCTGGATGGAGATGGGGTTGACCACCTTGCCGGAATCGTGCGCGGCATAGACCTCGCTCACGCGGCCGTCGTCGTCCAAAATGACCACATGTGTGGCAAAGCCGTAGCAGATGTGGCTCTTGGGGTTGGGAACGTCCGCACCCAGCTTGTCGGTCGGCTCCAGGTACACGTAGCCAAACTCACAGCCCTCGAGCGCCTTGATGGCAGTCACGGGGTCCTGAGGATGCATACCCTGGCCGGCGACGAGTTCCTGCGTGCGCAGCTGGTAGGCGCGACCGTCGTCGTACTCGATCTTGACGCCGTCGCCATGCGCGCTCACGGGAGCATCGGGCGCGGGCTTGCCAGCCTCGATGCCAACCATGGCATCGCGCAGCAGGAAGGCGGCACCGCGCACGGCCTCGCCGGTCACGACCGTCTGACGCGAACCAGACGTGGTGCCGGAGTCGGGAGCGTTCTCGGTGGAGCACTCGCCGTTGGCAATGCAGCTCAGCGGCAGACCGCAGGCCTCGGCAACGTCCTGCAAAAAGACGGTGTTGCAGCCCTGGCCGATGTCGGACGTGGCGGCATAGACCACAGCCACGCCGTCCTCGATGCGAATCTTGCAGCGGCCGGCATCGGGCAGGCCCACGCCCACGCCGGCGTTCTTCATGGCGCAGGCAATACCGGCGTGTCCGGGATGCGCATAGTAGGCATCCTTGACCTCAAGCAGCGTCTCCTTAAGCGCCGTGGAGCAATCGGCAATCTGGCCGTTGGGCAAAACCTCGCCCGGCTCGATGGCGTTACGGTAGCGGATCTCCCACGGATCCAGGCCGACCTTCTCGGCCAGCAAGTCAATCAGGCTCTCGAGTGCAAACTCGGACTGGCACACGCCAAAGCCGCGGTACGCGCCGGCGGGCGGGTTGTTGGTGTAGTAGCCAAAGCCGCGAATGTCGGTGTTCTGGTACTTGTAGGGGCCCACGGCATGCGTGCAGGCGCGCTCGAGCACCGGGCCGCACAGCGACGCGTAGGCGCCGGTGTCAAAGTTGATCTCGCAGTCCAGACCGGTAAAGTTGCCCTCGGCGTCGCAACCCAGCGTAAAGGTGCCGTCCATGGCGTGGCGCTTGGGATGGAACGCGAGCGACTCGGCACGCGTGAGCTTGCACTTCACAGGACGCTGGAGCTTATAGGCAGCAAGCGCGGCCAGATGCTGGACCGAAACGTCCTCCTTACCGCCAAAGCCGCCACCCACGAGCATGGTCTCGACAACCACGCGCTCGGGTTCGTTATCCCAGCCAAACATGTGGGCACACTCTTTGCGCGTGTCGTAGGCACCCTGGTCGGTCGACTGCACCTTGACGCCGTTCTTGTACGGGAAGGCGACGGCGCACTCGGGCTCCAAGAAGGCATGCTCGGTAAAGGGTGTGGTAAAGCGCTGCGTCACGGTAAACGCGCTCTCTGCCAGCGCCTTGGCGGCGTCGCCGCGCGTCACATGGCGGCTCTGGCACACGTTGTCCTTGAGCTCCACCGTGTTGCCAAAGGCAAAGAAGCTGTCGTGCAGGCGCGGGGCGTCGGCAGCCCTGGCCTCGACAATGTTACGCACGGGCTCCAGCGGCTCGTAATCGATCTTTACGAGCTTCTTGGCCTTCTCGAGCGTCGCCTCGTCCTCGGCAACCACCAGCACGATGGCATCGCCCACGCAGCGGGTGATATCGCCCTGGGCGATCATGACGTCCCAGTCCTGGATAAGGTGGCCGACCTGGTTGACCGGCACGTCCTCGGCGCGCAGGATGCCCACCACACCGGGCAGGGCCTCGGCCTTGGAGGTGTCGATGGAGAGCACGCGGGCGCGCGGATACTTGGAGCGCACGGCGCTGGCGTAGGTCAGACCCGGCTGATCGAGCTCGTCGATGTCGTCGGGATATTTGCCCTCGCCGAGCACCTTCTTGCGCACGTCGATACGAAAGGCGCGCTTGCCCACGCCGTAGTCATCGCCGCGCTCCAGATCCTCGTCGATCTGCTTTTCGCCGCGGAGCACCGCAGCTGCCAGCGAAATGCCCTCGATAATCTTTTTGTAGCCGGTGCAGCGACAGACGTTGCCGCGAATGGCGTACTTGATCTGCTCCTCGGTGGGCTCGGGGTCCTCGGCGATGAGCGCCGCACCCGCCATGACCATGCCGGGGATGCAAAAACCGCACTGCACGGCGCCCACAGCGCCAAAGGCGTACACAAAGGCCTCGCGCACGTCCTCGGGCAGGCCCTCGACGGTCACGATGTTACGGCCGGCGGCAAGAGCGGTGGTCAGCACGCACGCCTTGACGGCCGCACCGTCCACATGGATGGTGCAGGTGCCGCAGGCGCCCTCGGAGCAGCCGTCCTTGGCGGAGTGAATGTGCAGGTCGTCGCGCAGATAGCGCAGCAGTGGTTTATTCTCCGTCGTCGTGTGCTCGACACCGTTAACGGTAAAAGTGAATTCCTGTGCCATGGTGATTCCCTTCTACACGCCGGCGGCGATGCCGGTGCGGTCGTGGATGGCGCCATGCGGGCAGACGACGGCGCACATGCCGCACGACAAGCAATCCGCGCCATCGATATGGGCGCAGTTGTCCTCGATGCGGATAGCGCCGGCGGGGCACTTTTTGGCGCACATACCGCAACCGATGCAACTCGTGTCGCAGATCTTGCGCGCAATGGCGCCCTTATCGGTGTTATTGCAGCGCACCAGGATGTTCTGATAACCGGGAACGAAGGCAATCACGCGCTGCGGGCACGCCATGCCGCACAGGCCGCAGCCCGTGCACTTGGAGCGATCCACACGGGCGATGCCATCGACCAGCGCAATGGCGCCGTGGGGGCAGGCCGTGACGCAGGCACCACAGCCAATGCAGCCTTCGCTGCAGCGGGCGTCGCCGCCTGCGGAGGCGCAACCGCTTCCGCAGGCAACGTAGGCCACGTTATGTTGAATGGATTTGGCCATAAGAGACTCGCCTATTTCTTAAGAAGGTACGAATAGTTGTCGCGCACAGCCCTGATGGTCAGGCGGACGGCCTCGGGAAGGCCAGTGTTGACGGCATCGACCGAGACGGTGCGGACCGTGCCGGCGACGCGGACCTTAAAGTGATCCTCGCCCACGGCCAGGAAGCCCTCGTTCTCGGAGTTCTCCATGTCCTCCTCGCTCCAGAACAGGGTGAGCTTGTCCTTGTAGGGACGACCCTCCTGGTAGGGGCAGAACACGGCGCAGTTGCCGCACTCGTTGCACATGCCATCGACGTGGACGACCTGATGCTTGGCCAGGCCCGGCACCTTAATGGCCACGTTGGCGCGGTTGGGGCACACGTCGCAGCAGACCTCGCACACCGAACCGCAGCCCAGGCAGCGGGTCTTAGTGCAGTTGCGCTTGTCGCGGCACAGCGACCCCTTGCGCTCGTAGCAGGTGTCCTCGCGACCGGCCTGCTCGTTGCAGTCGGCGTACTTGTTAAAGTCCACGCCGGCGATGGCGCGGGCGACTTCGGCGGCGTCGGCAATAGCCTCGACCACGGTGGCCGGACCGCGACGGCAATCGCCTGCAGCCCAGACGCCCTCAACGCCGGTGGAGGTGGCGGCAAGGCGGCCGCGACGGTCGTGCTCGACGCCCACAGCATCGTACAGGCTGGCATCGATGCCCTCGCCCACGGCGCAGATCACCGTGGTGGCGGGAAGCTCGACGGTCTCGCCCGTGGCGACGGGGCTGCGACGGCCGCTTGCATCCGGCTCGCCAAGCTCCATAACGTCGCAGGTCAGCACGGCGCCGTTGAGTGCCTTGGGCGCCAGCAGCTCGCAGAACTCAACGCCGTCGGCAAGAGCAAGATCAAGCTCTTCCTCGTCGGCGGGCATCTGCTTCTTGGTGCGGCGATACACCAGGCGCACGTTCTTCACACCAGCCAGGCGCTTGGCCACGCGGGCAGCATCCATGGCGGTGTTGCCGGCGCCGATGACCACGACGTCCTCGCCCAGCTCGAGCTTCTCGCCCTTCTTGGCGGTCTCGAGGAACTCCAGCACGTCGAGCTCGGCACCCTCGCCCAAGCCCGCAGAGCCGGGCATCCAGGCACCGGTGGCCACGACCACGTCGGTAAAGCCCTGGGCCTTGAGCTCTTCAATGGAATCCACGCGAGCGTTGAGCTGCACCTTGGCGCCAAAGGCCAGGCAGAGCTCGGCATCGTGGGAGATATCGTCGCTCGCAATACGGAACTCGGGGATCACGTGGCGGACCACGCCGCCGAGCGAATCGCGGGCCTCGAAGATGGTGACGGGCACGCCGGCGCGCGTCAGGAAGAACGCCGTCGCCAGGCCGGCCGGGCCGCCGCCGATAACGGCAACGTTGCGCTCGCCGTCGTTTGCGATGGCCTGGGCGCGCAGCTTGGGCAGCACGGCGGTCATGGCCTCGCGGGCGGCCTTGAGCTTGCTGGCGCGAATCTGGGCGCCCTCGGGCTCGTAAAATGCACGCTCGCAGGCACGGCCGCAGGGATGCGGGCAGATGGTGCCGGTAATGAACGGCAGGGCGTTGCGCTCGATGATGATGTTGAGCGCGTCCTCGTAGCGGCCCTCGTCAACAGCCGCCAGATAGGCGGGAATATCCTGTTGGATGGGGCAGCTCGTGCGGCACGGCGTGGTAAAGCAGTCGGAAAGCGGGCTCTTGCCGGCGACCTTGCGGTCGGGCAGCGGGCGCAGCGGCTTCTTGTAGAGCGGGTTGGTGAGCGAGTCGGTCTGGATCGCAGTCACGGCCTCGAGAGAGACGCCCGCGAACGGCTTGCCGTCCAGGTCGGTAAACTCGCCGGCCATCTGACTAAAGCGCTCGTAGCCACCGGGCTTGAGCACATCGGTCGCCAGGGTAACGGGCCAAATGCCGGCGTCATACAGGGCGCGGATGTTGTAGACCGTGGCACCGCCGGAATAGCTGATGCGCAGCTTGCCGTCAAACTGCTCGGTGATGCGGCGGGCGGCCTCGATCGTCAGCGAGAACAGCGAACGGCCGGACATGTACATCTCGGTGGAGGGCAGCTCGTCCTTGGTCACGTCGACGGGGAACGTGTTGGTCAGCTTGACGCCAAACTCCAGGCCGTGCTCGGCGCACAGGGCAATCAGGCGCTCGAACATGGGCACGGCGTCGGCCCACTGCAGGTCCTCGCGGAAGTGCGTGTCATCGAAGACGATGTAGTCAAAGCCCAGCTCGTTGAGGCGCTGGCGGGCAAACTCATAGCCCAGCAGCGTGGGGTTGCACTTGATGTAGGTATTGAGGCCCTTCTCGGTGATGAGGTAGGTCGCGATGCGCTCAATCTCCGCCGGCGGGCAGCCATGCAGCGTGGACTCGGTAATGGAGTTGGAGACGCGCGACGGGATGGACTCGACAAACGCGGCATCGACATGCTCAAACTTGTCCAGGTTAGCGAGCGCCCACGTGCGGCACTCGTTCCAAACCTCGGAGCCGCTGGCGTCCTTCATGCCCTCAATGTACGCATCGACCTTGGGGCTCTTAATGCCCTCCAGGTCATAACCCACGGACATGTTGAAGACAAAGCCGTCCGGGCTGCCCAGACCATACTCGCGAGCGATCAGGTGGCAGGCGAACCATGCCTTCACGTACTCGGCAAAGGCCTGCGGAACCTCGAGCTCGGTCGACCACTCGCAGTTGTAGCACTCGTCCTGCGCCACGATACAGGGCTTGTTGACGCACTTGGAGAGCTCCTCGCCGTCCATAACCTGAACGGTCTTAAGCTCAAAGAAGCGGGAACCGGCCACATAAGAGGCCACGATGTTCTGGGCAAGCTGCGTGTTGGGACCGGCGGCCGGGCCAAACGGAGTCTCGATGCGCTCGTCAAAAATGGGAAGCGCACCCTCCTGGTTGGTCGTGACCATCTTGCGCACGCCAAAGATGGCGTCCTGGGTCTTGTGCTCCTCGATGATCCAGTTCATCAGCTGCGAAAACGGGATCGGCCTCATGATGTCGCTCATAATGAGCTCCTCTCTGTAACGCCCGGCGAGACCGCGCGGCGGGCGCAAATACGGTGCAGCGCTAGCACAGCGCCGGCGACCCCGCGGAGGCCGCCTATACGCGCGTCGGATGTGGCGAAACATCCGACGCGCGTGAATCTACTTGTAATTAGTAGGCGCGATCGTTGAGCGTGCTCCAGAGCTTCTTGGACTCAGCCATGGTCCACGCGTTGATCTTGTCCTCATCAATACCGACAAACTCGCGATCCTTGTACAGGACGCGGCCGTTGATGATGGTGGTGCGGCAGTTTTTGCCCATCATGCCAAAGAGCATGTGGCCGTCGATGTTCTCCTCACTCAGCGGCGTAAAGGGCTTGTAGTCCATGACGATGACGTCGGCGGCAGCGCCGGCCTCGAGCACACCGAGCTTGCGATCGAAGTACTTGCTCGCCATCTTGGCGTTGTTCTCGAACAGCATGGTCATGGCCTCGCACCAGCCCACGTTGGGCATGGCGGCGTTGTGGCGCTGGATGATCAGGAAGACCTTGAGGCTCTCGAGCATATCGTGGGTGTAGGCATCGGTGCCCATGCACACGGGGATGTCGCGGCGGAAGAACTCGAGCACGGGGGCGCAGCCCACGGCGTTGCCCATATTGGATTCGGGGTTGTTGACGAGCCAGGTGCCGGACTCCTTGACGATATCCATCTCGGCAGGCGTCACGTGGATGCAGTGGCCCAGCATGGTGTCGGGACCCAGCAGGTTGTGCTGCAGCAGGCGCTCGACGGGGCTGATGCCGCCGCGGTTGAGGCGGGAATCCCACACGTCGTTCATGCCCTCGCACACGTGGATGTGGAAGCCGGTCAGACCGTTGTTGGCCTCGGCCATCTTGTCCATGGTCTCGTCCGAAAGCGTAAAGGTGGCATGTCCGCCAAACATGGCGGCGATCATGTGGTTGTCGTTATCGCGACGCTCCTTGGCGGCCCACTGGGCAAATTCGGCGTTCTCGGCAATGGCCTGGTCGCATTTTTCCTGGCCGCGGCGATCGGAGACCTCGTAGCACAGGCACGAACGCATGCCTAGCTCCTGAGCTGCGTCCTTAATGGTGAAGAGGCTTCCCGGGATCTCGCAGAAGCTCGCATGGTGATCGAAGATCGTGGTGACGCCATCGCGGATGGAGTCAAGAATCGTGGCGTAGGCGCTGGCCTTGGTGCCGTCGAGCGTCAGGTTGTCGTCGATCTTCCACCACTGCTGCTCAAGATTCTCCAGGAAGTTGGTGGGGTTGCAGCCCTTAATGGCAAGGCCGCGGGCCAGACCCGAGTAGATGTGGGTGTGGCAGTTGATGAGTCCGGGCATGATGAGGTTGCCCTGGGCGTCGACGTACTCGGCATCCGGGTACTTGGCCTTGAGCTCGCACTCGGGACCTACTTCGACGATCGTATCTCCGTCAATGGCGACCGCACCGTTTGGAATGAACGGGGCCTGAGCGTTGCGAGTAAAGACGGAACCGTTAGCGACCAGAAGCATAAATGCTCCCTTCAACATCAGAGGCGGGGTTTGACACCTCTGACATAGCGGAGTGCGAAGCGCCGGCCTACACCGGAAACGGGCCCTCTCCCGTCAACGCTTCACCAAAGGGGCAAACCCTTTGAAGTGCGGCTTGGCGCCGCATGACGTCGGCGGACGAGGCGATGCGTCCGCCGACGAATAGCACCGAATTGGTTACTTCTTGCTCTCGGGCAAGACCAGATCCACGGCAGCGTCCTTGGCAGCATCGATGTGCTGAGCCACAACCGGCGTCTGCGGAAGGATCAGGTTAAGGACAATGGCCATGATGGCGGTGGGAGTTACGGCATTGGAGCCGATGACGGTGGACACCCAGGCGGGCATACCCTCGCCGGCAAGGCAGCCGCTGGCCATCCAGATACCCAGGCCAAAGACGACGGAGGTGCCGACGATGGTGGTAGTGCGCTGCGTGAGGCCCTCGCGGGTAAACATGCGCACGCCGTTCATGGTGATGGTGCCAAAGACGCCGACGGTCGCGCCGCCGATGACGGGCTGCGGGATAGCGGAAAGGACGGCAGAGAGCTGCGGGAACAGACCGGCGATGGCAAAGACGGCCGCGATGATCACAAAGACCCACTTGTTGACGACCTTGTTGGAGCAGATGATGCCCACGTTCTGGCCAAGGGCGCTGGTGGGAAGACCGCCCAGCAGACCGCCGACCATAGAGGTGAGGCCCTGGGACACGATGGCGCCGGAGAGCTCGCGCTCGGTGGGCATACGGTCGATGGAGCCCAGGCAGGCGGCGGAGACGTCACCAATAACCTGGATGGCAACCATGGGGAACACGACGGCGAGGGTAATGCAGACCTCGGGATCAAACTCGAGCGCGTAGGGCATGAGCTTGGGAAGGGCAAAGACCTGAGCGGTGGCGACGCTGGAGAAGTCGATCATGCCAAAGGGGATGGAGACGATCATACCGACGATCATGCCAAAGAACACGGATCCCAGCTTGAGCGTGCCCTTGCCAAAGTTGGCGAGCGCAAAGACCACGGCGAAGGTGATAAGAGCGACGCACCAGGCCTGCGGGGTGCCCCACAGCGGCGTACCCATACCGCCGGCCATATACTTGACGGCCGTGGGATACAGCGAAACGCCGATGGAGAAGATGACCGTACCGGTCACGACGGGCGGGAACAGCCACTTGATCTTGCTGTAGGCCAGACCAAAGAGGACCGCGACGGCGCCGCCGACAATCTCGCCGCCCAGCAGCGCACCAAAGCTAAAGCCCGAGGCACCCATGGCCTGCAGGGCCGGCAGGAACGCGAACGAAACGCCCATGACGATGGGCAGGCCGCCGCCGATGCGACGGAAGGGAGCGAAGGCCTGAAGGGCCGTATCGATCGCCGAAAGAATGAGCGCGACCTGGATGATGTCGGTGCTCTGCTGGCTATTAAAGCCGTAGACGCCGGCCATGATGACCGCCGGGGTAATGATGCCGGCAAACGATGCCAGTACGTGCTGAAGGGCACACGGGATCATTTCCTTAACGGGAGGCATGCCTTCGCGAGTGAACAGGGCTTCAGTGCCGTTCGTAACCGTCTCCTGGGTCATTTGACCACCAATCCTCGAAGTAGTTGTTTTCGCATCTAACGCTCTATTGTGACGCAGTGCGGGGTTGAGGTTGTGCCTTCATTGCATATCGTATTAAAGATGATTCTCATTCTCAATAATAATTTTTTGTTATCAGACTATTCTTCAGCTGAAATCACGCATTTCCGCAGTTCAGGAAAGTGTCTGGTCAAAATAACATCTAACTTTTCTTTTGGTCAACCGTTTACCGCTAAATTCCTACCGTTCGTCTGCATTACGCAATGTACCTGCGGATATACGAGATGATGGGCAGCGTGTTACCATGAGAAAAAATTGTTATGAACATTTCCGATTTCACCCAAAGGAGTTGCCCGTGAACGAGACCGTACGTCGCTTTTTGCCGATGGTCGATTTTCTGGAGCAGGTACTCGGCAAGAACAGCGAAATCGTGCTGCACGATTTCTCGGATCCCGACCACGCCATCGTCGATATTCGCAACGGCATCGTGAGCGGCCGCAAGGTCGGCGGCCCCGCCACCGATCTGGCACTCAAGATCATGCACGACGCCAAGTATCGCGACCTGCCGTTTATTACGGGCTACGAGGGCCGCGGCGCCGGCGGCAAGACGTTGGAGTCAGCGACGTACTTTATCCGCGAGAATGACGAGATCGTCGGTATGCTCTGCGTCAACACCGACCTCTCGACCGTGCGTTCCATCAACGCCATGGCGCAGCAGCTCATGGCGTGCTTCGACGCGGCGCCGACGCGCACGGAGCCCGCCCCTATCGAGGTCGAAAGCCTTTCGGAGTCCACACAGGAGCTCATCGACCGCAGCATTGCCGAGTTGCTGAGCGCGCGCGGGCTGGATGTAGCGTCGCTTGGTCAGAGCGACCGCGTGGACGTCATTCGCCACCTCAACGGCAACGGGGTGTTCATGCTCAAGGGCGCCGTGGCCTGCGCCGCCACCTCGCTGGGCATCTCGGAGCCCAGCGTCTACCGCTACCTGCAAAAAGTCCGCAAGGAGGGCTAACGAGCAAAATGGAGCGCGGCTCCACAAGCGATTCGTCACCTGACAAAAGACCCTGCAGCTCGCACGCTGAACTGCCTCCCATTTCTTGGACATGAGAAATGGGAGGCT
>NZ_QRQC01000019.1 GCF_003475325.1 Collinsella sp. AF33-16
CCGGGCTCAATATCGCCGGTGTCAAAGAGGGCGATTACTCAGGTTTAGCTATCTTTCCTTCCGGGGGACCGACAGTACGATTGTGGGCTGGAAAGAGGACTTTAACATGGCGTTCCGGTGTCCTGTGCCGGCCCAGGAATCCGCGGCGCGTTATGTAGACGAGGCGGCGGACGCGATTGACGGGCCGCTTTTGTGCGGAGGTCATTCCAAGGGTGGAAACCTTGCGGTGTACGGTGCGGCGATGTGCTCCGATGTCGCCCGTGAGCGAATCGAACGGGTGTATTCCCATGATGGTCCTGGCTTCGTCGAGGAGTTCCTGAACGGCAACGCCTTTGCCGATCTTTCCGGCCGCATCGATAAGACGCTACCTCGGTCGTCGATCTTTGGCATGATGTTCGAGACACAGGAGGACTATGCCATCGTTGAGAGCACCGAGTTCAGCCTGCTGCAGCACAATCCCTTTAGCTGGGTGGTTGATGGTCGCGACTTCGTGTACTGTGAGCGCCTGTCCGCCGGTGCTCGATACGTTGATGGCTCCATTCGCGAGATGCTGCTTGCAGTGGGGCCTGCCGAGCGCGAGCGTTTTGTAGATGCATTGTTCTCCGTGTTTGAGGCTACGGGTGCTGAGCGGTTTGCGGATATCGCTGGGAATCTGCGCGAGAGCCTGCCCGTGATGCTCCAGGCTGCGCAAGGTTTCGACAAGGATACGCGACGCTTTGTCTCGCAGACCATCGTGGCAATCCTTAAATGCGCGCTGCTGCCCAAACGACCCCAGATCGACATGTCCACTGCCGGTAAGAGTCTGGCAGAACAGCTCGAGGCTTGGCAGTCCGAGCTTCTGCGCTAGCCATTGGTGCAAAGCAACCTGTCCCCGATGCACCAATCTTCGATGCGCTCGGGAGGGCTCGACCGCTATACTGGTTCGTGCCGAAATCGATCTAGAACGGAATGCCGTATATGAAAATCAATCACGCGATTCTGCATATCCTGGACTTTGACTCTGCCGTCAACGTTATGAGCCAGCGCGAGCTCGATATCGAGAGTCGTACCGTGCGCAACTTCGTGACCACGCATCTGCGCCGCGCACGTACCTCGGCCGACAATAAACGCGCCACGTTTGCCGAGAACTCTGCGTTTGGCGGCGAGCTCAAGGGCTATTTCTTTGGCGAGCGCGAGTTCGTGGACCTGTCGCAGCAGATTGCGGAGTTTATCTCCTCCGAGCTCACCAAAGCCGAGAAAGCCGAGTCCACCGACGTGCTCGTGGCCGATTTTGACGACGATGAGGATGCCCGCTGGTTTGCCGTGATGCTGCTGGGCTCCAAGCAGGCTTTTATGCACGAAGTGGGCCGCGAGGAGGGAGAGGTGCGCAACGACATCGCGCGCCACTACGCCATTCTGCCGAACCCCTCGCAAAAGGTGCCGAGCTATGCCATCGTGCGTGCGAGCACCATGGAGATCGGTTACGTGGACAAGAAGCGCAAGATTGCCGGTGAGGACCGTATGCTTATCCCCGATGGCCTGCTGCAGTGCGACACGGGCGTATCAGGCAAGGAGGTCATCGACACCGTGACGCGTGTGGTCGAGGAAGTCGCCGAGGAGCACGGTGCCAATACGGCCGTGGCGCTCGCCAAGGTTAAGGCTGCCGTCGCCGAGAAAGTCGAGGATGACGAGGAGCTGCCGCCCTGGGATATCGTCGATGAGGTCTTTGAGGACGAACCGGTTATCAAGGAGAGCGTGCGCGCGGCACTGACTGAGGAGAAGGTGCCTGAGCGTGTGCCCGTGGAGCGCAAGCAGGTCGAACGCGCGGCCGTGCGCAACCACAAGATTCGTACCGATACGGGCATCGAGATCAGCTTTCCGGCCGAGATGGGCTCGAACTCCGAGTACATCGAGTTCGTCAACGAACCCAACGGCCTCATCTCCATCGAGCTCAAGAATATCGGCAGCATCGAGAATCGATAGCGGCTCGAGTAGATTGACCGTAACGAAAAGGCCAAAGCCCTTTGGGGCTTCGGCCTTCTTGGTAAAACCGCGTAACTATTAAAGCTGACGTAGTCCCTCTTCGAGGCCGGTCTTGCTGTCGGTTTTCTCATCGCGCATCTTGATGACGCGGGCGGGGACACCGGCCACGACGGCGCCGGCGGGGACGTCCTCGACGCATACGGCGCCGGCGGCAACGACAGCACCCTTGCCCACGCGCACGCCCTCCAGGACCACGGCGTTGGCGCCAATCATGACATCATCTTCGATGATGACGGGCGTGGCGCTCGCAGGCTCAACGACGCCTGCCAGTACGGTGCCGGCGCCGATATGGCAGTTCTTGCCCACGGTTGCGCGGCCGCCCAGGACGGCGCCCATATCAATCATAGAGCCCTCGCCGATAACGGAGCCGATGTTGATGATGGTGCCCATCATGATGACGGCGCGGTCGCCGATCTCGACGCGGTCGCGGATGATTGCGCCCGGCTCGATGCGGGCATTGATGCCCTTAAGGTCGAGCATGGGGACGGCGGAGTTGCGGCAGTCATTCTCGACGTCGTAGTAGTCGATGGAGTCGGCATTGGCATCGAGGATGACCTTGAGCTCATCCCAGTCACCAAAGACGGTCTTGCCACGACGACCGCCGTAGACGTGCGCATTGCCCCACTGGACCTTCATGCCCGGCTTTTCGCGCACGTACAGTTTGACGGGCGTTTTCTTGGGCGCGGTGGCGATGTAGTCGATAATCTCCTGTGCATCCATCTCGGCTGCGTTGCTCATTTGCTATCTCTCCTTTGGGCGGATTCGGTTGATACCTGGTTAGGCAAACATGACCTGGTCGAACGTATAGAAGCCGGGTTCACGGGCGACGAGCTTCTGCGCGGCTGCCAGGGCGCCGTTGACAAAGATCTGACGGCTCGTGGCGCGGTGGGTGAGCGTGACTTCCTCGTCCTGGCCAAAGAAACCCACCTCGTGCACACCGGCTACGGTGCCGCCGCGCAGCGAGTGCATGCCGATTTCCTTGGGGTCGCGCGCTCCGCACATGCCCTCGCGGCCATAGACGGGGTGGTAGCCTGCCTCGGGCTCGGCTTCGACGACGGCGTCGAGCAGCAGCTTTGCGGTGCCGCTGGGGGCATCGACTTTTTGGTTATGGTGCGTCTCGACGATTTCGCAGTCAAAGCCGGGCAGCTCGCGCGTGGCCTGTGCTACCAGATGACGCAGGGCTGCGATGCCGATGGAGTAATTGCCCGAGTGCATAACGCGGGCGTTCTGGCCCAGCTCACGCAGGCGGTCCATCTGCTCGGGGGTGTAGCCTGTGGTGCCCGAGACTAACGCCGCGCCCGTGCGCTCGACATAGGCGACGACGGCATCGAAGGTCACGACGTTCGAGAAGTCGATGATGACGTCGGCTGCCGGGGTGCTCTCGAGCTCGGACAGGTCAAAACCGATCTGGGCCACGATATCAAAAACGGGCTCTCCAGCGGCGTTGACAATGCCCTCGGCGGTAGTGTGGATGAGCGAGCCCATGCGGCCCGTTCCCATAATGACGGTCTTAATCAAGCAGACCAGCTCCCTTCAGAGCATCGGTAAGTGCGGCGCGCGTGTTATCGGCCATGGGGCACAGCGGCATGCGGTAGTTGGCTTCGATCATGCCCATCTGGGCGAGTGCCTCCTTGACGGGGATGGGGTTGACCTCGCTAAAGAGGGCATTGATGAGCGGCTGGCCGGCAATTTGGATATCGCGGGCGCGCTCCACGTCGCCGTCCAGATAGGCGCGGCACATGTCGTGCACGAGCTGCGGCTGAACATCGGCCCACACGCTGATGGTGCCCGAGGCGCCCAGGCTCATGAGCGGCACGGTGAGCGTGTCTTCGCCCGAGTACATACGGAAGTCGTCGGACAGCAGGTGGGCGATCTTGGCCGCGTAGGCGACGTTGCCCGAGGCTTCCTTAATACCCATGATGTTGGGGTGCGCGGCCAAGCGCTCTACGTTGCGCTCGCTGATGCCGCAGCCGCAGCGGCCGGGGATGTTGTACAGGATGCAGGGGATATCTACGGCATCGGCAACGGTCTTAAAGTGCTGGTAGATGCCCTCTTCATTAGACTTGTTGTAGTAGGGGGTAATGAGCAGCAGGCCGTCGGCGCCCAGGCCCTGATAGGTGAGCGACTTGGTGAGCATGGTTTGCGTGGAGTTGGAGCCCGAGCCGGCGATGACGGGGACGCGGCCTGCAACCTGCTTGACCACGGCGGCGACGACGGAGTTGTCCTCGTCATCGGTCATCGTGGCGCTCTCGCCGGTGGTGCCCAGGGTGAGGATGGCGTCGGTGCCATTTTGCAGGTGGAAATCGATAAGGCGCTCGAGTGCGTCAAAGTCGACGCTGCCGTCCTTTTTAAACGGCGTAACAAGGGCGACGATCGAGCCCTCGAGGTTGCGGATATCCATGTTCTTCTCCTTCGCTTCCGCGATCTGGATGCGTTTGTTCCATTGGACGGCGACGGCCAGGCGCTCGTCCTGAGCGCGACGACGAGCGCTTTCGGCGCGCGACTTGGCCAGCAGCTCTCGGCCGCTCGGCAACACGTCGAGCGTGGCAAAATAATCGCCCGGGCGCTCGGCGCGGCGGATAAGGTCGGCCGAGCCGTCGGGGCGCAGCAGCACCTCGGCGGAGCGCAGACGGCCGTTGTAGTTGTAGCCCATGGAGTAACCATGCGCGCCGGTATCGTGGATCACGAGCACATCACCCATGTCGACCCGCGGTAGCTCGCGGTCGATGGCGAACTTGTCGTTGTTCTCGCACAGATTGCCCGTAATGTCGTACGTGTTTGTGACAGGCGCCGCGGTCTTGTCGGAGCCACCCGGCTGGCCCATCACCGTAATGTGGTGGTAGGCGCCATACATGGCAGGGCGGATCAGATCGACGGCGCTTGCGTCGACACCGATATAGTCCTTGTAGATTTGCTTCTCGTGGATGGCCTTGGTGACCAGGCAGCCGTAGGGGCCCATCATAAAGCGGCCCATCTCGGTGCAGATTGCCACATCGCCCATGCCGGCGGGAACCAGAATCTCGTCGTAGGCCGCATGCACTCCTTCGCCGATGGCATGGATATCGTTGGCCTGCTGCTCGGGCAGGTAGGGGATGCCGACGCCGCCGGACAGATTGATAAAGGCGACGTGTGCGCCGGTCTCGCGCTCCAGGCGCACGGCAAGCTCAAAGAGGATGCGCGCGAGCTTGGGGTAGTAGTCGTTGGTGACGGTGTTGCTGGCAAGGAATGCGTGGATGCCAAAGTTTTCGGCGCCCTTGGCCTTGAGCGTGCGAAAGGCCTCGAAGAGCTGCTCGGTGGTCATGCCGTATTTGGAGTCGCCGGGGTTGTCCATGATGCCGTTGGAGAGCTGGAACAGACCGCCCGGATTAAAGCGGCAGCTGACCGTCTTGGGGATGGGGCCTGCGACGCGCTCAAAGAACTCGATGTGGCTGATGTCGTCAAAGTTGACGATGGCGCCCAGCTTGTCGGCGAGCTCAAAGTCCGCTGCCGGCGTGTCGTTGGATGAGAACATGATGTCGTGTCCCGTGATACCCAGCGAGCGGGCGATCATGAGCTCGGTATAGCTCGAGCAATCGCAGCCGCAGCCGTATTCGTTGAGAATGGAGATGAGCGCCGGGTTGGGATTGGCCTTGACGGCAAAGTATTCCTTAAAGCCCGGGTTCCATGCGAAGGCGTCGCGCACCTCTTGCATGTTGCGTCGGATGCCCGCCTCGTCATATAGATGAAATGGCGTGGGGAACTGCTCGACGATATGCTCGAGCGTCTTCTTGTCCACAAACGGCTGCTTGGCCGCATATGCCTCGTTGGGGGTTAATGCCATGTCCCGTAAACCTCGCTATCCAGACGGCGCCATCTGCGCATCGAATCCGCATAGCGTGGACCCAATGTCCGGATAGCGCTCCCGCATTGCTGCAGACAGTCCTGCGGGTGTTTCCCGCAGGCCCACCAGGTTGTTCGTGCCCGAAAAGCCCAGTTCGGCGGGTTTCGCCTCCCCACGGGGTCAAAGCCTGCCGGCTCACCCGCGGTTCTTCGTGCCCGCGCCTCTATCAAGTGGTAACGACCCTACCACGTTGCACTTTACCAAACAAGAGTATTCGTATATAACGTTTAAAAAATGCAGGGATATGCTGGAAATAAGGGTGTAGCAATCTTGCGGCACAATAGATAGCAGCCGACGCGCACCTACGAAAGGAACCAATATGGCCGAGCTCCAAGAACTCCGTCGCTACCGCCGCGACTTGCACAGGATCCCGGAGCTCGACTTCGATCTTCCGCAGACGATCGCCTATATCGAGGGCGTGTTGGCACCGCTCACCTGCGAGGTGACCCATCCGTGCCCCGGCTGCGTCTGCGCTTTCTTCGACGCTGGCGTTGGCGCCGCGCATGCCACGGCGATTCGCGCCGATATGGATGCGCTGCCCATTGCCGAGGCAACGGGGGCAGCGTTCGCTTCGACCCATCCCGGCAAGATGCATGCTTGCGGGCACGATGGACACATGGCCATGGCGCTTTCGGCGGCAACCTTTGTCGACCGTACGATCCGTGAGCAGCCGGGCGCCATTAAGCGCAATGTGCTCTTTGTGTTTCAGCCGGCCGAGGAGACGACTGGTGGTGCCAAGACGGTGTGCGAGAGCGGCGTGTTCGAGCGCTACGGGGTGGATCGCATCTTCGGCTTCCACGTGTGGCCCGATCTGCCCGCCGGCACGTTGGCGAGCTGCTCCGGTCCGTTGCTGGCGCGTTCGAGTGAGACACACATTCATATCCATGGCACGAGCATCCATATCGCTAAGACCTATGGCGTTCCGGTCGAGGAGTCGCACGATGCGGCGCTGGCGGCTGCCAAGTTCTTGGTTTCCGAGCGCGAGCTCATGGACGAGTTGGGTGTCGACGAGCCCTGCATTGGTAAGTTCGGCCTGCTGCAGGCCGGCACCGTCTGCAATGCGGTGGCGGGGGAGGCCCATGTTGCCGGCAGCCTACGTGTGTTTACGGACGACATGTTCGACCGTGCGCGTGAGGGCGTGCGCCGCGTGTTGGACGAGGCCTGCGCCGCAACAGGCTGTACGTACGACCTCGACTTTGCCGAGGGCTATCCGCCGGTCGATAACGACCCCGTGCTGTTCGCCCACATTGCGCCTGTCTTGTCCGAGCTGCAACTCGTGGATGAGCCTTTGCTGATTGCCGAGGACTTCGCTTTCTATCAGCGCCATCTGCCAGGTGTGTTCTTCCTCCTGGGTACGGGCGTGCCGGAGGGACAAGATAATCCGATCGATTCGGATGGCTGTCCCGCCTATGCCACGAGCGCCCTGCATACCGATACCATGCTCTTTGACGAGGAAATCCTACTCAAGGGCCTCGATGTCTACAAACGATTGCTTGTGATGGAGTGACGATGAGGCGACGTCGGCAATCTGCCGTATATAGTCCGGGTGGATGCGGGTGTGGTTTGCTGCTACTTCCGGTCATTGCTGTGAGCATTGGCGTGATGTTTGTGCTTGCTGGGCTGGCTGCGGCGGCACTCGTACTGTTTATCACTGCCATCGGCGTGACGATTTGGCTCTGCCGCAATCGCGGGCAACGCCGTGCCGACGGTAAAACCAATGTCGGCTGGGTCGTATTCCTGATCATTGCGTACCCGCTGAGTGTCAGCTACCTGGTGTTCTTTGCCCTGTTGATGATCAGTGCCTTTACCGGGAAATCCGTCACGGTGGGTTGATGCGCTGCCAGCAGACGGTCACGCAAAGTGCGTTTGCTCGGCGTCTGGATAGCTGCATTGGCCGTTTACCGCAACCTTAGCTCTCAGCTAATGAATTCAAATTCAATCCTTCCTACGATGTGCTGTGTGCCGGCACGGTAGCCGGATCGTAGGAAGGATGAATAATGGCAAAAGAGGGAAAGAAGCCGATCGGCAAGATTGTCCTAGGCGTCATCGTGGTGCTGGTTATCGTCGGTGCCGTGGGCTCTATGGGTGGCAATTCAACCGATTCGTCTGCGAGCGATTCGGCAAAATCTGCCGAGACGACACAGCAGGCTGAGGAGCAAAAAGAACCGCAAGAACCGTATACCATTGCTGACGAGGCTGAAGACACCTCCAATCAGTTTGCCTATAAGATCACGGGCACGCTGACCAATAACACGGACAAGGAAAAGAGCTACATTCAGATTGAGTATGTTCTGTATGATGCCGATGGCAACCAGGTTGGAACGGCTCTTGCAAACACCAATCTTCTGAAGGCGGGCGGCTCCTGGAAGTTCGAGGCGCTGGGTACGGTGTCTCCCGACCAGGTTGCTAGCTGGGAGCGTTCGGACGTAAGCGGTTTCTAGCATGTTGCATGCACTGGGGGAGGTGAAGTCGTATGCCCGATAAAAAGCTGACCGAGGAGTTGCTCAATGAGCTTCTCGATGCGCCGAACATCGATGGCTATATCAGGGAGCACGACTTTGCCGCCCCGTCGCTTTCGGACTACCTGAAGCAGCTGCTGCAGGAAAAGGGCTTGGAGCGTTCGCGCGTGGTGCGTATGGCCGACCTCAACGAGACCTTTGGCTATCAGATCTTTACTGGTTCGCGCAATCCGAGTCGCAATAAGGTGCTGCAGATTGCCTTTGCGATGGCGCTGACGCTCAAAGAGGCCAACCGTGCACTGACGGCTGCCGGGGTAAGCGTCCTCAACTGCAAGGATCGCCGTGATGCGATTATCATCTTTTGCATCGATCGCGGGTGCAGCCTCCAAAAGGTCAACGAGGAGCTGTATCGCTTTGGCGAGGAGACGGTGAGTTAGCGGCTGATATCTGAGCCGGCGGAGCTGCCGAACAACGATGCAAGCGAACGGGGCGCGGATGCCATGGGGTGTCTGCGCCCTGCGCTATGATGGAGGCTATGGATACTCAGACCACAACATATTCCGATGACGAGCTGACCGCAGCGCTTGCCGAACATCTGGCGTCGCTCGATCGCGACGACAGCTATCGCGTGGAGCGTGTACTTAAGCGCTCGTCCGTTGAAACAACCGAGCTCGTGTACTTTGAAGGAACCGGCGGTGGTTCGCTCGGCCCCTTTGTCCGTAAACGCATCGATGCTTCGGCTCAAATCGGCGGGGCATACGAGCGTCTGTTTGCCGCCCAGCGGGCAGGCAGGCGTTTTGAGCACCTGCCCAGAATCGTCGATTGTCGTCGTGTGGGCGACGAGCTCAACGTGGTTATGGAATACATCGAAGGGGAGACGCTCGGGGTGCTGGTGGACCGTCTGGGAGCCACCCCCGATTATGCGCGTGAATTGTATCCTGCCCTATGCGATGCCGTGGGCGAGCTCCACGCCGGTTTTGCAATGGCGGGGGAGACGTCGGCGCCGGTGATCCATCGCGACCTCAAACCGTCGAATATCATCGTGACGGGTGCGAACTGTACGCTCGATGAGGGCCTGACGTTTTCATCGCTGGTGATTATCGACTTGGGGATCGCGCGCGTATGGCGCGATGGCGCCGATGCCGACACCGTCAAGTTTGGCACGCGACCCTATGCGCCGCCCGAGCAGTATGGGTTTGGGCAGACGAGTGTGCGCAGCGACGTCTACGCACTTGGCGCCCTGTTGTTCTTCTGCTTGACGGGAATCGACCCTAAACCAGGGCTCGACATGCGCGAGCAATGCGAGGCGCGTGGCATTCCCACTCCACTTTCCGATGTCATCTGCATGTCGATGGCGCTCGACCCGGCTAAGCGTTTTGCGAGTGCGGAAGCGTTGGGACGGGCTACGCGCGCGGCATACGATCTGAGTCGCCCCGTGCGGCCTCCTGCGCCTGCGCCTGTCCGTACTCCGGCCTCGGAGACGGTGTTGACGCCCCAAGGGCTCCAGAACCCCGCAGGGCTTCCTAGGCCTGCCGCCTCCGCTGCATGCGGTCTGCTCTCTCGCGTTCCGGAGTCTCTGGGGCGCATTTGGAATACGCTTGTCTGCTTCTCGCTACTTGTGTTCTTTGCCGGAAGTCACTTTGCCGTCTTTCACCCCACGGGAGCAAACCAAGGCTACCCGACGTGGCTTCTCATAATCGAGTATTTTTTCTTTGTTGATGGCCTTATGGTGCTTATGCATTTTGCGCTGCTCGATAAGCGCCGTCTTCGTCGGCGATTCGTACTGCTCGACAGCTATCGCGGCAAGAAACTCGCGAAACTCTGGCTCAAGGCATTGGGTGTGCTGCTCCTATGCATGATCGTCATAGTCGCGGTTGCCAATGCGACCGGCGTCGTCGATACCTCCGCTACCTAAAAGAAAAGGGCCCCATTGGGGCCCTTTGCAGTTGCACCTAGATGCGGTTCATCTGAGTGGCGACTTTGTTGTACCAGTCCTGCCACGTGGGCGGGCAGTACTTTTTGGCCGCTGCCGGGGTAAGGGTGGAGCCGTAGTTGGCGCCCAGATAGGCAACGTGAGCGGAGATGCCCTCGCTCCAGCTGCCAAAGCTGCGCCAACCGCCGCCACGGGCACTCCAGCCCCAGGCGTTGTAAGAATTGGCGCAATAAGCACCCTTGGTGCTCTCGATGCAGGCGATGGCGGGGGACCAACGGGGGTCGACACCGGTATTCCAAGCGGCGACGGCAAAGTTATAGCCCTGGCCTGCCATGGGGGAGCCGGCGAGATAATTGTCGATGCGGCTCGTCCACTCATTAATGAACGAATCGTAATCGGAACTACCGGTATTGGAGTTGTTCACCGTGGTGTCTATGGTGGTGTTGGTGTTGGTGGCCTGGCTGCTGGAATTGCCGCCGCTTACGCCCTCGCCCGAGAGCTTCTCGGCGGCAGCGGCCTTATCGGCCTCAAGCTTGGCAAGCTCGGCGGCATTTTCCTGCTCGGCTTTTGCCTGTGCCTCGCTGCGGAGCTGCTGGGCCTGCGCCAGCGCATCCTCGGCGTTTTTCTGCTCTGCCTCAAGCTGTGACTTGGCCTGCTGGAGCTCGGCCTTGTTCTGCTCGAGTTCGGTTTGCATATTATTGAGCTCTTCGATCTCGTCGACGCTCGAGCTCGTGATCTGGTTGGTGTATTTGCAGGTCGTGATGAACTCACCCAGGCTCTGCGCATTGACCAGGAAGCTCACGATGGGATTGGTGCCTTTCTGATACTTGTACAGATCGCGCATGGCGGAGCTTGCCTTGGCCTGCTGCTCGGGAAGTTTAGCCTCGATTTCCTCGATGCTTGCCTCATTGGAGTCAATCTGCTTTTGCAGGTCATCGAGTTTGGTGCGGGCGTCGTTGTAGGCGCTCGTGGCGGCTTCGATCTTCTGCTGGGCTGCGGAAAGCTGGTCCTGCGTTGCCTGCGAGGCGGCATACGCCGCAACGGGGGAGAGCATCGGCGTGGCCGTCAGCGCAACGGCGAGCGCGGCGCTCGTGATGATACGAGCCGGCTTCGACGCAATGAGCGCTGCGGTGCGATGATTCGAATGCTGCATCCAGTCCCTCTGCAATCAATCGTAGGTTATGGTTCGAACGGTATTCTACTACTGCTTTCGACCTCAACTTGAACCTTAAAGGTTCCAAAGGGTCAAGTTGAACTTGAGGCTTTGGCTTTGACCTGCAGTTATGATGAATTGTTGAGAAACCATAGAGTTCAACTTTAACGTTACGGAACCCTGTCGAGAGGGTTTTTTTATCAAAAGTCGCCTCATGTGGGGTTTTGCAACTACAGGGTCCCATCACGGCGAGGGCGGATTTCATGCTGGACGATTACGTCGATTGCCATAGATACGGTGGAGCTTTGGGCGCCGGCGGCTTGGCACGCTAGAATAAATCAGTTGCGCAAAGACCGCCCCGTTGTGTGGGCAGTTCATGATAGGAAGTTTCCATGGCATTGCAGTTTACAGAGCGCGAGTTCATTCCCGTGCTGCTCGGTGGCGACATCAACGCCTATTCGGTGGCGCGCGCCTTCTATGAGGAGTACCAGGTCAAGAGTCTGGTCTTTGGCAAGTATCAGACGGGTCCCGCGTACCGCAGCCAGATTATCGACTACACGCCCAACGTGGATATCGATACCATGTCCGTGATGCTCAGGACCGTCAACGGCATTGCCCAAGCGCATGCCGATAAGACGATTGTCCTTGTGGGCTGTGGCGATAACTATGTTGCCCTCGTGGCTCAGGCCAAGGATGCCCATGAGTTGGCGGATAACATCGTCGCGCCTTACGCTCCCTATAGCATGCTTGAGCAGTGTCAGAAGAAGGAGATCTTCTACGAGCTGTGCGAGAAGCATGGCGTGCCCTATCCGCATACCTTTACCTTCACCATGGCGATGCTGAACGCCCAAGGCGAGGCGCCTGCCGAAGTGCTCGACCAGATCGATTTTCCCTACCCGATGATTCTGAAGCCTTCTGACGGCATCATGTGGTGGCAGCACGAGTTCGAGGGCCAGAAAAAGGCCTATGAGATTGCCGACCGTGCCGAGCTGGAACAGGTCATTCGTGACTCGTATGCCAGCGGCTACACCGACGACCTGATCTTGCAGGATCGCGTGCCCGGCAATGACGAGTACATGCGCGTGCTCACCAGTTATTCCGACCGCAACGGCAAGGTGCGCATGATGTGCCTGGGTCACGTGCTGCTCGAGGAGCATCAGCCTCACGGTGTCGGCAACCACGCCTGTATCATCACCGAGCCCAATGACGAGCTCATGGGCGGCGTGCGCAAGTTGCTCGAGGACCTTCACTTTGTGGGCTATTCCAACTTTGACGTTAAGTACGACGAGCGCGACGGCTCGTTTAAGTTCTTCGATTTCAACACGCGCCAAGGTCGCAGCAACTACTACGTCACTAACAGCGGCTTTAACGTTGCCAAGTATGTGGTGGACGAGTATGTGTTCAACCGCCCGTTTGAGCCGGAGTTTGTGACGGCGCAGGACGAGGCGCTGTGGATGGTCGTTCCCATGGGGGTCGTCGACAAGTACGTCAAGGATCCCGAGCTGCGCGCTAAGGTGCATCGCCTGGACAAGGAAGGCAAGGGCGCCGACCCTTCGTTTATGAAGGGCGACTTTGTCTTTAACCGCTGGCTGCGCATGTGGCACACCAAGCTGCGCCACTTTAAGCTGTTCAAGACGTATTACAAGTAGATGAGTGCGGCGCCCGTCCGGTTTACATCGGGCGGGCGCGGGTATGATACGCGCAATTGCGCAAGCGTCACCAAGGAGGCGGCGATGGAAAAGCTGGGAGTTATCGGCGGCATGGGCGCCGAGGCCACGTCGTATTACTACGACCAGGTGGTGCGCCATACGGCTGCTGCCTGCGATCAGGAACATATCGACATGGTGGTGCTCTCCAAGTCGACCATGCCCGACCGCACGCTTGCCATTAAGACCGGCGAGCATGCCAAGCTGCTGGCGACCATGAAAGAGTGTGCCCAGGCACTCGAGTCGCTGGGCTGTGCGCACATTGCCATTCCCTGCAACACGTCGCACTACTTCTACGACCAGATCCAGTCGTTTACGAAGGTGCCGATTATCCACATGCCGCGTGAGTCGGTGCGCTATGCCCTTGCGGGTGCGGTGATGGGGGAGTGCGAGTTCGACCCCAACCTGAGTATGCCGGCCGAGCCGGTGCACAAGATTGGCATTATGGGCACCGACGGAACCGTGGGCGCGGGCGTCTACGGCCGCGAATGCGAGGCTGCGGGTGTTGAGGTCGTCTATCCCAGCGAGAAACGTCAGAACGATGTGATGTCGCTTATCTACGATGATGTGAAGGCCGGACGTGAGCCCGATATGGATAAGTTCGACCGCGTGATGTGGGAGTTCGCCCGTAGCGGCTGCGACCGTGTCATTCTGGCCTGCACCGAGCTATCGGTGCTGCAGAAGTATCGAGAGATGCCCGAGATCACCCTCGATGCCATGGATGTCCTGGTGCGCGAATCCATCATCCGCAGCGGCGCTCCCTACCGCCTCTAGCTTCCGACCTGCCAAAAAAGGGACAGGTTAATTTTGGTAGATTTTATCTGGTGAAACAGTAAAGGCCTCGGCTCGTTTGGTGCGAGCCGAGGCCTTTTGCGTTGGGTGGTTGCTGTCGGTGGTGAACTAGAACAGGAAGCCGATGGCGATGAGGGCGATGCTGACGATGAGCACGGCGATGTCCAGGCCCTTGATGGGGTAGCGCTTGTACGAGCTGGCGCGTGTACGCAGATAGAAGCCGCGCTGTTCTGCCGCCAAGGCTGTGGCATCGGTCTTGCCCACGCTCGAGATGAGCAGTGGCACGCACAGTGGCAGCATGAGCTTAAGCTTCTTGATGGGGTTCTTGGTGTCGTACTCGACGCCGCGTGCGGTCTGCGCTTCCATGATGGCGTTCATCTCCTGACCAAACACCGGCACAAAGCGTAGCGCCGTGGTAAAGGTGAAGGCATAGCGATACGGCACGTGCAGCACCTCGACGCAGGCGTTGGCAAGGTCGTTGAGCTTGGTCACCATGAGCATGAGGATGAGTGGTAACGCCACGCCCAGCAGGCGCAGGCAGGCCTTCGATCCCGTGATGAGGCCCGTGTCGGTGATAAAGCCCCACACCACGTTGCCATCGCGCATAAAGGCTAGCTGGAGCACCAGCATGATAAGCGCGAGCGGAATCAGCAACTTGAGCAACGAGAACAGACGGTCGACGACACCGGCATAGGCGCCCAGTGCGAGGGTGAGTGCCAAAAAGCCCAACAGCGCCACGTAGGTGTCGGACAGGAAGATGCCGATGATGATGGCGGCGGCAAGGCCCAGTTTGACGACCGGGTTCAAGCGGTGCAGCAGTGTGTCGCCCGGCATGTAGTCGATGACGTTAACCACGGCGGACCATCTCCTTGGTAATGCGAACGACATCGGTGACCTCGCTCACCTGCGCAAAAGCGGGCGAGACGGAAGATGCCAGACGGCGCGAGAGTTCAATAACCTGGGGCGGCTCAACATAGGCACGCTGCATGAGATCGATGTTCGAGAATAGCTCGTGCGTGCGGCCGCGGTCGAGGATGCGACCGTCGGCCATTACCACAATGCGCTCGGCAAAATCCGAGACGACTTCCATATCGTGGCAGACCATGATAACGGCGCAGCCGCGCTCGGCCATGGTGCGCACCGTTTCCATGACGGTCATGCACTCGCGGTAATCAAGGCCGCTCGTGGGCTCGTCGAGCACGACGATCTTGGGCTCAACCACTACGACGGAGGCAAGCGCCACCATTTGTCGCTGGCCGCGCGAAAGCGAGAAAGGTGCCTCATCGGCAGGCAGGCCAAAGCGGTCGATAACGAGTCGAGCGCGACGCAGAGCCTCGGCACGGTCGATGCCGGCAAGCTCCAGGCCAAAAGCGACCTCGTCGAGTACGGTATCCTTGCAGATCTGGCGGTCGGGGTTTTGGAAGAGGGTTGCGACTTCGCGGGCGATGCGGCTCGTGGGAACGGCCGCGGTATCCAGTCCCGTGACGCGCACGCTGCCCGAGGCGGGCTTGAGCAGGCCTGTGAGCAGCTTGGTGAGCGTGGTCTTGCCGGCACCGTTTTGGCCGACGATGCCCACGAGCTCGCCGGGATAGAGCGTCAGGCTAAGGTCGTGTACGGCGGCGCCGCCATTGGGATAGGCAAACTCAACATGGTCGAAGGTGAGTACGGGTTCGGCGTCCTTGGCATGAGGGCGCAACGACGGTGCGTGCGGTGAGCCGGCGGGCGCCTGGGCTTCGCTGGCCGCGTGTGCGGGGTCGACGATGCCCGAAATCAGGCGCTCGGCCTCATCGACATCCAAGCAAGGGGTACCGCTTACCAGGCCATCGGCCTCGAGGCTATTGAAGATACGCGTGACGCGAGGGCAGTCGACGCCGATGGCACGGAGCTCGTCGGTATGCGCGAAGACCTCGTGTGGTTCGCCCTGCAGCGCGATTTCGCCATGGTTGAGCACGAGCACGCGGTTGCAGTACTCCGAGAGCAGGGCGACCTTTTGCTCAACGACGACGATGGTGATTCCAAGTGTGCGGTTTGCCTCACGCAGCGTCTCGAAGACCAACGTGGAGCTGGCGGGGTCGAGTGCCGCGGTGGGCTCGTCGAGAACCAAGACGCGCGGACGCATGGCGAGGATGGCGGCGATGGCTACCTTTTGCTTCTGTCCGCCCGAGAGGGTGGCGATCTCGCGGTCGCGCAGGTCGCTGATGCCGACGGTCTCGAGCGTTTCGCTCACGCGCTGCTCGATCTGGTCGTGGGGAACGCCAAAGTTCTCGAGGCCAAAGAGCATCTCGTCCTCGACGACCGAGGCGACCATCTGCGTGTCGATATCCTGCAGCACGCTGCCGACGATTTGCGACACGTCGGTGAGCGAGGCTTCGCAGGTGTCGTGGCCGTTAACCATGACGGACCCAAAGAACGTGCCGGTGTAGTGGTGGGGCACGGCACCCGACAGGCAAGCGGCAAGCGTGGACTTGCCGGCGCCCGAGGGCCCGATGATGCCGATGAAATCTCCCTTGTTCACGCTGAGCGAGATGTGGCTGAGCGCCTGCTCGGTCTGCGTGCCATAGGAGAACGAGACATCGTCGACGTTGATGATCGTTTCCATGGATACCTTTCATAGTCATTGGGGACGTTCTTTAATGACTGGTCGTTTAAGAACGTCCCCAAGAGCTAGTTGTTTGGGACAGTCTTTGTTGGTGGAGTGCGGAGACGGCTTTACGAGGGGCCCCAGGTTGGCGCGAAAGAGGAGCGAAGCGTACTTGGGTACGCGAGCGACGAATGAACGCCAAGATGGGGTGGCTCGTAAAGCCGAGCGGGTTAATTGAGCCTAAGGGCCTTCTGGATGGGCAAGTAGAGGGCACCGACCAGAATGGCGTTAAAGACGGCGGTCATGGCGACGACGGGCAGCATAGCGGCGGCGAGCTCGCCCACCACGCCGAGCATGGCCATCTTGATGAC
Source organism: Collinsella sp. AF33-16 (assembly GCF_003475325.1). Lineage (GTDB taxonomy): Bacteria > Actinomycetota > Coriobacteriia > Coriobacteriales > Coriobacteriaceae > Collinsella. The sequence continues at coordinate 16,898 of NZ_QRQC01000019.1, forward strand.
CATGAAGATGACGCCGGAGACAAAGGTGGTCAGGAAGGTTGCGACAATGGCGATCGCGGGCTTGACCTGACCGTTCTTGCCGGCGGCGTTGACGATGCCGGCCATGAGCATGGCGGCGATGCCCTCGGCGGCAAAATCGACGAACGGCGAAGTGGTGGTGATCTGGATCACGGCAGCCGAGATGAGGCCAATGACGAGCGCCTGGCCGATGTTGGGGCGAATGACCAGGATGGTGAGGCAGAAGGCCGAGATGATAAACTCGGGGCTGATCATGCCGCCCGAGATGCCCGAGATGGCCTTGCCGACGGTGAAGTTGAGGATGAAGCCGGCGGCGAGCAGGATGGCGAGCAGGACGAGGGCGCGGACATCGAGTTTGCCGCGGTCGGCGGTCTGGACGGTGCGGGGTTGGGCGGCGGTGGTGTTCTGAGACATGGTGAAAATCCTTTCGGAATGGGAGTGCAAGAGAAAAGCGGAGGCGCGTGATGCGAATGCGATCGGGCTCGAGATAGAAAAAGGCCCCCGGTCGAAACCGGAGGCCTTCCAATCACCTAGAGCGCAAAAACAGGCGTGAGGGACTCACTGTCGACCGATCGTATTCGCATCACGCCACCACCAGTTGTTGAGAGACTTCATCGTGTTCTTCATGTTGGTGGCTCCTTTCGTGATGCCGTGGCGCGGTCGCACCTAGTTGCTGTTGCGCTGCACTATAGCACAGCGAAGTGTGTGCGGGGAAATCTTTTTTAAAAAGATTTCAGGCGGGTTTCCCGCCGGTCAAAAGAGCGGGCTGAGCGGGCGAGGCTGCCATTGCTGCCTTGCCCGCTCAGCTAAGACGTTACTCCTTATTGCGACGGTAGAGGAAGTAACCGCCCGCGGAGATGACGGCAACGCCAGTGATGGCGAATGCAGCCACCACGCGGCCATCAAAACGATCACCGGTGGTGGGCAGGCCGCCCTTGGTGTTCGTCTTGTTGGTGGTTACCGTGGTCGTGGTGTCCGACTTGCCAGGCTTCTCGGGCTTGGTGGTGGGCTGCTCGGGCTTAGCGGGCTGCTCGGGGGTACCGGGCTGCTCGGGAGTGCCGGGCTGATCCGGGGTGACCGGGTCGGTGGCAAGGGCGTCCTTGGCGTAGGTGATGGACTCCTTGAGGCCGTTGGTCTCGGTATTCAGGTCGCTCGGGGTGAAGGGCTGGTCAAAGTTTCCTGCCTTCTGATAGGCGCGCATCTCCTGGAGCAGAGCCTTGCACTTCTTGTAGGTGTTCTCGGTAGCAGCATTGCCGGCCTTGTTGGCCAGGGCGGTGCGGCCCTCGGTGGTCGTTTCGGCCAGCATGGCGGCGTCAACTTCCTTGTTCTGCTCGATGAGCTCATTCTGGAGCGCGTCGAGGTAGGCGCGGACACCGACGCCAAGGGTGTCAGGGTTTTCAAAGCAGAGAGTGCTGATGTCCATGAGGACGTAGTTGATGGAGTTCTCCGGCTCCTCGTTGTTTACGATGTCTGCCTCATCGCAGTGATCGAAGGAGACGGTCTGATCGCTGAAGTACGGGCTGACCTCAGTCATCAGAGCGGAGTAGAAGGGGATGGCGACGGAGTACGCGGCGCGGGAGAGCATCTCCCACTGGATGGTAGCGACTTCGGGATCAAGGCCGCGACGAATCTGGAAGAGGTTGATCTCGGTGTTGGTTTCGGTGCCGATGGCGTAGGCGCCGTCGGTGTTTGCGTTGAGGCCGGGAACCTTCTCGCCACGGTTGCCAAACGCGCGAATCATCTCAAAGGTGTTCCAGTTGGACTTACCGGGTTGGAAGAATAGCGGCTGCATTTCATTTACCATAGCGCCAACTTTAGCGCGCGGTTTTTTACTGGTGTCCTTTTTGATTTCATAGTCGGTGCCCTCGGCAAGCGGTGCGTCGAAGTAGGCACGGCCCTGGACATAGCGTGTCCAAGAATGCATGGCCTTTTCGCTAATTTCTTCACCATAGGTCTGGGCAACGTCGAACTGGCCATCGTCAAAGTACTTAGCAAAGCCCTTTTCCACGGGCATGGACTCGATGCCCTCGGAGTGGAGGCAGTTTGCACCGTCGTTGAGATTGACCTTGTAGTTGAGGTTGCCGATGTTGGGGTTGAGCGACGCGACGTCATCGGTGAGCTTCATGGCTATCCACTGGTGGCCGGAAAGCGCGGCGAACAGCCAGGTCTCGTTGTTATCGGCGATGATGAGCTGATCGTTGCCGCAGGCGCCCTGCTCGTCGATGATTTTGCCGAGGAGCTCGACACCCTCACGTGCCGTAGCGCTTTCGCCCAAGATGACGCTGCCGTAGCTATACTCGCCAATGCCAGTGTCGGTAAGGGGATCAGCCGCCTTAGCGTCTGCATTCATGTATGTGGTCAGCGTGGCGGAGCAGGATACACCTTTCTCATTGATGCCCGCTTCGGAGTAGGCATCCCAGCGTCCGTGCCACTGCGAAGGATGGTCGCGCACGTAACTATAGCGATACGTGGTATTGGGCGAGGTGTATGCGAATTCGGACTCGTCTGAGCCGTAGATATGGCCGGGACCATGTGAGGGTTCGATGCCGAAGTGCTTGAGATAGCGCTTGCCAAAGTCCTCGGCGCGGCCGTAGTACGTGTTGCCGTCGGCTGTTAGGTCTTTGCCCATGTACATCTGCGTGCAGGCGAGCGCAGAGGTCGGCATGGACATGATGGTTGCAGCTCCAAAGGCGAGGCCTATGCCTAGCTTCTTGAGCGCGTTGACGGGGTGAGTTTTCCTCATTTTCCCTCCCAGCGTGCGAAAGCCCTCTGTCGCCAGAGGGCTTCAGCCAATAAAGACACCCCATTAGCGTAACGAATTGGAAACAATATTCATCTATGAAAGAAACCTACTCGATAAGCGTGATGAAATATGCGATGAGCGGTTAATTGTACTCAGTTTGTAGCTTTACTTTAATAAAGACGCCCTGCAATTACTGTAGACGAATAAAGTAGCTGGGAATGCCCGAAATGAAAATCCCCCGCTGTTTGGCAAATGCATAAACAGCGGGAGAGTCGATAACTGGATGAATATCATACCAATGTGGATTTACTTCTTTCGGCGGTGAATCACGTTGATGGCGTAACCGACGAGCATGGCCAAGACGATGACAATAAAGCCGATCAGGGGATTGTCGTTCATAGGGTCCTCCTATTTTCCGAGCGGGGAGAATTCGTCGACGATGAGGTCGAGGCATTGCGGAAGCGCGCGGGCTCCAAAGACGCCCGAATTGCTGGAGATAATCTCGCCATCGAACTGCATGCCCAGTGACGGGGTGCAGGTGATCTTGGCTTCCTTGGTCTGGATGATCTTGAACTGTGGGCGCCCGAGTACCTTACCGGCGGGGTCAAGCGCAGCGGTGATCACAGTAGGCAGCAGCTGAACGGTGCGCACGGGTTCGATGACCGCGATGTCGACCATGCCGTCGTTCATGCGGCAATCGGGGAACAGGTTGATGTCGTTTTGGATGACCGAGGTGTTGCCGGCCATGCAGCAGATGCCATCGAGCTCCTCGACAATGCCGTCATGCTCGATGGTAAAGTGCGCCACCGTGGGGTTGGGCGTGGCGAGCGCGGAGAGGAAGTAGGCGATCTCGCCGATGTCGTTTTTGGTGGGGGCGGCCTTCATCATGATCTCGGCGTCGAAGCCCGAGCCGGCGATGATGATAAAGCCGTGGCGCTTCTCGTTGCCGTTCTCGTCGAGCCAAAAGAGCTCGCCCATGTCCACTTTGACCGTGCGACCGGCGCGGCAGGCCTTGGCAAGTGCCGCTGCCTCGGGGGCATTACCGATGTTGTTAAAGAACAGGCAGGCTGTGCCGGAGGGGAAGACGAGCGTGGGGACGCCGCATCCGCGCATTTGGTCGAGTACGTTGGAGACGGTGCCGTCGCCGCCCGAAATCACCACGCGATCAAACTCGCGCACGTCTGCCACGGCGTCTTCGGGTTCCATGCCATCGCCGATAAAACGCATCACGACCTCGTCGCCGCCCTGCGCGAGGGCGTGCGTGAATGCGTAGATTTCATCTGAGCTGGGGCCCGATGCCGGGTTGTGGATGATAAGGCAGCGCATACTTACGTTCCCGTTCTGTGACTAACCGAGTATAGTTGTAAGGCAATGCCGATATCCTACCCGTGTTTTTCGGGCCTAACCTTATTCGATGGGTTGATATGTACATTTCCACACATCAGGCTCTACTCGACTTTTGTCAGCGCGCCCGTGAGTTTGACACGATTGCCGTCGATACCGAGTTTTTGCGCGAGCGCACGTTCCATCCGCGCCTGTGCCTGGTCCAGATTGCCACTCCTGCCGAGAGCGTCGCGGTTGATCCGCTGGTGATCGACGACCTGTCTCCCTTGGCCGAACTCATGGCCGACGAGAGCGTGACCAAGGTGTTCCATGCTTGCTCGCAGGACATGGAAGTTATGCTTCATACCGTAGGCGTGTTGCCGCGTCCGATTTTTGACACGCAGGTGGCCGCCGCCTTTTTAGGCGAGCGCCAGCAGATTTCCTACGGCGCGCTCGTGCAGACGTTTTGCGGCGTCTCGCTGCCCAAGACTGAGTCGCTGACCGACTGGTCGCGTCGCCCGCTGACCGATAAGCAGATTGAGTACGCGATCGATGACGTCAAGTACCTGATCGTCGCCTATACCGAGATGATGAGCCGTCTGCGCGAGCTGGGCCGCGTGGACTGGGTACTCGACGAGTTGCGCCCGCTGGCTGACGAGTCGCACTATCGCGCCGATCGCCACGAGGCGTTCCGCAAGGTCAAGCGCATCAATTCGTGCAGCCGTCACCAGCTGGGTATCGCGCGCGAGCTCGCCGCCTGGCGCGAGGACCGCGCCGAGCGCCGTAACATCCCGCGCAAGTGGGTCATGTCCGACGACACGCTGCTTGCGCTCGTTAAGCGCAATCCCGTCCGCGTTGAGGAGTTCCGTAGCATTCGCGGTACCGACCAGCTGGGGGAGCGCGACGTGGACGGTGCGCTCATGGCCATCAAGCGCGGCGCGAGCTGCCCGCACGATCGCCTGCCGCTCATGGTGCGCGGACACCGTCAGATCTCGCCGGAGCTGGAGAGCGTGACGGACCTGATGTATGCGCTCATCCGCCTGGTTGCCGAGCGCTCGGGGGTGGCGACCTCGGTCATTGCCTCGCGCGATGACCTGGCCGATTACATCGAGCATCCTGAGCAAAGCCCCCTGCGCGAAGGCTGGCGTTTTGAGCTTGTGGGTTCGCGCCTGGACGATCTGCTTTCCGGCAATATGGGGCTCACCGTGAAGGACGGAAAGATTGAGTTGTTATAGGTATATAGTTACGCGGTTTTACCAAACCGCGTAACAGCTCGACGCTGCAAACGGCCGAGAGCGAGCAATCTGACGTTCAATCGTCGCTCGCGTACCAAAGTACGCGTCGCTTCTCTTTCACGTCACCTTGCTCGCTCTCGGCCGTTTTCGCTGACAATGCCTAAACATCGATGCTGACTTGCCTGCTGGGCGAGTGGGTAGAATGCCTCCAACGTGTAACTCGATTTGGAGGAATTCGCATGCCCTATTACTATGGATATGGCTTTGGCATCGACCCGCTGTACCTGCTGGTTGTTCTTGTCTGCACGGTGCTTGGCCTTGCTGCGCAGAGCTATATCAATTCGACGTACAAGACGTGGTCCAAGGTTCGCTCGGACGGCGACACGGGTGCCACGGTCGCTCGCCGCATGCTCGACGCCAACGGCTGCAATGCCGTGGGTATCAAGGGCGTCGCTGGTGAGCTTACCGACCATTACAACCCGCAGGACAATAACCTGTATCTGTCGGATTCCAACCGTTCGGGCGGCTCGGTCGCAAGCGTTGCTGTCGCTTGTCACGAGGCAGGCCATGCCGCGCAGCGTCAAAGCGGCTATGCCATGATGAAGGTACGTACCGCCCTCGTGCCGGTCGTCAACTTTACCCAGAACACCTGGACCATCGTGCTGCTCATGGGCCTGTTTATGAACATCGCGGGACTCACGACCATCGCGCTGATCTTCTTCTCGTTTAGCGTGCTGTTCCAGCTCGTTACGCTGCCGGTCGAGATTGATGCCAGCCGCCGCGCCGTGGCGTACATCGAGCAGTCGGGCATGAGCTCCAAGCAGGTCAACGGTGCCAAGAAGGTGCTGACGGCCGCCGCGCTTACCTATGTGGCTGCGGCGCTCACCTCGATTATTCAGCTGCTCTATCTTATGGCTCGCTACAACAGAAACTCCAACCGATAACAAATTGGGTCGCTGGGCGCCGCGGGAATTTGTGTCCCCGCGGCGCTGTACTATGTGTTGGACTTGAATTTGCGCAGGGCCAGAGCCTTTGTGCACGATGACGAAAGGAGGCTGCGTGGCAGGCTGGAATCTAACCGGCAATAGCGTTTCCGCCGAGTTCGACGGTTCGGACGAGCAAGAGCGTAAAGAGCTCAGCGTGAGCCAGGCGGTAGAGATCGCCGCCGGTGCGCTCGATGCCATTCCGCAGCTGAGTGTCCTGGGCGAGGTCACGGGTTTCCGTGGTCCCAATGCCCGAAGCGGCCACTGCTACTTCCAGATTAAAGACGACTCGGCCGCCGTCGACTGCATCATCTGGAAGGGCGCCTATCTCAAGCGTACCTTCGATCTGCGTGACGGCATGCAGGTGAGCTTTAAGGGCAGCTTCAATCTCTATAAGGCCACGGGCCGCATGAGCTTTGTCGCTCGCTCGTTTTCGCTGGCGGGGGAGGGTCTGCTGCGTCAACAGGTGGCGCAGTTGGCCGAAAAGCTACGCCGCGAGGGACTGATGGACGAGTCCCGCAAACGCCGCATCCCGGTGTTTTGCTCACGCGTGGCGGTCGTCACCTCGCTTTCCGGTGCGGTAATCGACGACGTCAAGCGTACGCTGCGCCGTCGCAACCCGCTCGTCGAGCTTGTCTGCGTGGGCGCCAAGGTTCAAGGCGAGGGTGCGCCGGCCGAGCTCATTGATGGCTTGCGCCGCGCCGCTTCCATTACGCCGGCGCCCGACTGTATTTTGCTGGTGCGCGGCGGCGGCTCCTTTGAGGACCTCATGACCTTTAATGACGAGGAGCTTGCCCGCGCGGTGGCGGCTTGTCCTGTGCCCGTGGTGACCGGCATTGGCCATGAGCCCGATACCTCGATTTGCGACATGGTGAGCGACCGACGCGCCTCCACGCCCACGGCGGCGGCAGAATCGGTGGCGCCGGCTATGACGGAGTTGGCCGATGTGCTCGAGGCGCGCCATCAGCGTCTGGGTGCCGCGATGGCATCGATGATTGGGTCGGCCCAGGTCGACCTGGAGATGCTCGATCAGCGCGGTCGCCGTGCCTGGGATACCTATACGGCTCGCTTGGGTGATGCGCTCGATGCCGCTGCGTGTCGCCCGTGCCTCAACGACCCCACATTTATGGTCGAGCGTCGCGAATCGGAGCTTGCACTGACTGCCGATCGCCTGTCGGGCGCCATAGTACGCTCGGTCGGGACATTCCGCTCCAACTTTGAGCGCTTGCCCGAGCGTCTGATTACAAGCACCTCGGGGCTCGATGGTAAGCGCCATGCGCTCACGCTTGCGAGTTCCCGCCTAGAGCATCAAGGGCGCACGATGCTCAGCAAGCCAGCGTCCGACCTGAGCCGTGCGGCAGCGTCGCTCGATGCCCTGTCGCCGCTCAAAGTGCTTGCTCGCGGCTATTCCATCGCGTACAGCGATGATGGTGTGGCTACGAGTGCCAAGACCTTTAAGCCTGGCGACGCCATTCGCGTGCGCATGGCAGACGGCAACGTGGCAGCAACGGTCGATACGGTCGAGTAGACCGCGTTTCGCAGTGATAGACCCTTAGGAAAGGAAACAGATATGGCAGAGAAGACCCCGGTCGAGCAGCTTACGTACAAGCAGGCCTCGCAGGAGCTGGAGCTCATCATCCGCAGCCTGGAGTCGGGCGATATGGAGCTTGAGGAGTCGCTCGAGAGCTACACCCGCGGCGTCGAGCTCCTCAAAAGCCTGCGCACCCGCCTGTCCGATGCCGAGCAGAAGGTCTCGGTGCTCCTTAAGGACGTCGACGGCAACGATGTGCTCGCCGACGGCGAGGCCGCCAACACCGATGATAACCTTTCGTTCTAAGCATCTCGACCAAATATAATTACCTTGGTCTGTAAGAAAGGAACCAGCTATGTGCGATTGCATCTTCTGTAAAATTGCCAACCACGAGATCCCCTCGACCGTTGTCTATGAGGACGACCAGGTCATCGCCTTCGACGACCTCAACCCGCAGGCGCCGGTCCACACGCTCGTGATCCCTAAGAAGCACTACAGCGACATCGCCGACAACGTACCCGCCGAGACCATGGGCGCCATAGCTCACGCCATCCAGGAGGTCGCCAAGGCCAAGGGTCTGGAGGACGGTTTCCGCGTCATCTCCAACAAGGGCGTCAACGCCGGCCAGACCGTCATGCACTTCCACATGCACGTCCTCGGCGGCAAAAACCTGGGCGAGAACCTCATCTGAGGACGCGTAGCCCGTCGACTTGGCTGCCTTTGGAGTAATCTATGCAGCTTTCTCAACTCGAATACCTTCAAGCGGTAGCGAACTATGGCGGCGTGCGCAAAGCAGCTCGCGCCGTTCATGTGAGTCCGCAGGCCGTTTCGTCGGCAATCAAAAAGTTGGAATCTGAGTATCAGATTGTTTTGCTCGACCGATCGGCGGGGGAGGCTGTTTTGTCTCCGGCGGGCAGAGAGCTCGCACGTCGCGCACGTATGATCCTGGCACAAGTCGACGATCTCAAAAAGTACGTTCAATCGAGGGGCGGCGGCGTTTCGCCCGATGGCCACTTTCGTCTTTACGCCCCCTGCCTTCATGGGCGGGGGCGCCTTTTTGCCGAAAGCTGGTATGACTCGTTTGAACGCTCGCACCCTCAGATTCACCTTGATGTGTGGCATCAGCCAACGGCTACATGCTTTGAATCACTTGTGCTTGGCATTTCGGATGCGGCTATCTCATTCGAGGAACCACGGGACAGCGTCCTTTCTTCAAAATATTTGGGTGAAAAGGAGCTCAAGGTTCTTTCATGCCCAGCGGGTCATCAATCTGTGGGCGCCATGACCATTCGCGAGTTACTGGGCGGCAGGCTCGCTGTTCCCATTAATTTGTCACCCTGTCTCAATGCAATCAATCAATGTCCCGAAGCCCAGCTCGTCAATTTTCGCTTCCGTGATGTTGAATACGGAAACAGGGCGCAGACTGAGTTTCTTCAAGCCGGGGGATTGATATTGAGTTTTTCTGGCTCTTCTCTCGCATCAGATGTATTGGAAGTGAGCGAGTGCTCCATTGAAGGTTCGCGTGATGTAACCTTGCCTATCTACTTTTGCTATCGGCAAAATTCCTGGACTGATCGACACCAGACGGTTTTTCTGCACCTATTGCGTCATCTTGCTTCGTGAGATTAATTGGCTTCGAGGCATCAAGTGATTATTGACGCCTTGTAACACATAGCTGACAGCTTTGCCCTCATGCTTTTCCAAGATTCCGATTTAGATTGCTGACTCTTGGAGGGCGGAGCATGAAAAACCGTACGGTTTTGCTTTATATGACGTTCGTTTTTCTGTCGAACTTTAGCACCATTTTGTATTTTCTGACGGTTTACCTTGAATTCGTCGGATTCTCGATGGTGGCGATTTCTAGCATGATGATTGCATATCAAGTGAGCAAGTTCATCCTTGAAGTTCCCACTGGCTATATTGCTGATAGGTTTGGACGAAAGACAAGCGGTCTCGTTGGCGTCGTGGGAATGCTTGGATACTACGCCGCCCTGCTTCTCGTCCGTTCTCCCCTGCTTTTAATCGGTGCGTTCGCTCTCAAGGGTTTTGCCGTTGCGTGTGTGAGCGGATCCATCGAAGCGATTTACATTGACAGCGTCTCTCAGGACCAGCTCGTAAGACTTAATGTCGTTGAGCGATTTGTTTTCTATGCCTCTTATGCCATCTCCGCTTGCGTGGGCGGTTTCATTTCGTCCGTCGGTGCATATCTCATTGGTCTTTCGGCAGATATCATCGCAATGGTGTTGACGTTGGTTGTCGTTGTCTGCATTCCTGAAATGCGAAGAGGAGGCACTGCGACGACACCTGAACATGGGATTAGCCCGAAGATGATCGGTACCGCTATTGCGGGTAATGGCATTCTTCGTTCAGCGTTCATCATGGACTGTTCTCAGGCATTTGCTTTTGTCGCCCTGGAAGACTTTTTCTCACTGCTGCTTGCGGGTCGCGGAATGAATGCCGTCGCTTCGGGTGTGACCATTGCGGTCCAGCTCCTTGCCTCGGCCTCCATGGGACTTATTGTGCCCTGTGCGATTGCTCATGTCGACAAGGGCCGCTTTGCGCGTATTTGCGGCATCGTTCGCTTAGTATTGACAGCTTTGTTTTTGATCCCCCTTACTCCGGCTAATTTGCTGCCCGTGTTCTATGTGCTGCAGACGGTTGCGTACTCGTTATTTGCTCCAATTAAATACTCAATTTTTCAAAAGGCAGCCGATTCTTCGATGCGCTGTTCACTGATTTCGGTTCAAAGCCAGATGGTGGCGGTGGGTGCCGTTCTTTTCTATCTGCTCAACGCTGTGTTGAGTAGCGTTGCGGGCATTCGAGTCGTATTGCTTGTCGCGCTCGGGATTTCTTCCCTTGTGTATATCCCCGCGCTATTTCGTCTTACAAGCCAAAGGTCATGAGTATTTGGGCACCGATAACTTATATATCAACGCAATAAACCCGAGCGCGAGGGCGTTTGGGTTTATTATTGAAGCGTATGTAACCTGGCGGCGCCACACCGCCTGTTAGTAGGGAGACACATGAACGTTCTGGTCGTCAACGCAGGATCTTCGACCCTTAAGTATCAGGTCATCGATACCAAGTCCCACAAGGTGTCCGCAAAGGGCTCCTGCGAGCGCGTCTGTTTTACCGGCGGTACCTTCACCCACGCTGCCAACGGCTCCAAGAAGGTGACCGAGAACATCGAGTTCCCCGACCACAAGGTCGCCATCGAGGTCGTCCTGAAGGACCTCGAGGCCAACGGCGTCAAGATCGAGGGTATCGGCCACCGTATCGTTCAGGGCGGTTGGTACTTCGGTGATTCCTCCCTCGTCGACGAGGACGTCCTCGCCAAGATCCGCGAGGTTGCTCCGCTCGCCCCGCTGCACAATAACCCCGAGGCCAACGTTATCGAGTACTGCCTGGAGCAGTATCCCGACCTGCCCAACGTCACGGTCTATGACACCGCTTTCCACTTCAACATGCCCGAGGTCGCCAAGACTTACGCTCTGCCCAAGGATGTTTGCGACAAGCTGCACATTCGTAAGTACGGCGCCCACGGCACCAGCTACCGCTACATCTCCAAGAAGGTCGCCGAGATGACCAACGGCGGGGCCCGCAAGGTCGTCGTGTGCCACATCGGTTCCGGTGCCTCCCTGTGCGCCATCGAGGACGGCAAGTGCATGGACACCACCATGGGTCTCACCCCGCTTGACGGCGTCATGATGGGCACCCGCTGTGGCTCCATCGACCCGGCTACCGTGTGCTACCTGCAGCGCGAGGGCGGCTACACCTTCGACGAGGTTGACGAGATGATGAACAAGAAGTCCGGCCTTTTGGCTGTGACCGGTGGCAAGACCAACGATTGCCGCAATGTCGAGGAGCTCGCTGCCGCTGGCGACCCCGAGGCTCAGCTCGCCTTCGATATGTTCGTCTACAAGATTGCCGCCAAGGCTGCCGAGATGGCCACTTCTATGTGCGGTATGGACACCCTGGTCTTTACCGCCGGCATCGGCGAGCACGCTCCGGCCGTCCGCGCCGGCGTTGCCGACCGCCTGGCCTTTATGGGCGTCAAGATGGATCATGCCCGCAACGCCCTGCGTGGTGACGGCGCTTGGTGCCTGTCTGCCAAGGATTCCAAGGTCAAGATTTTCGTCATCCCCACGGACGAGGAGTTCATGATCGCTTCCGACGTCGAGCGCATCGTCAACGGCAAGTAATTGCAAGAGGGGAGGGGCTGGACGACCGAGCGCCGTTCAGCCCCTCTTTCGTCTCGTTGAGCGATATGCCTGATAGCTATTTATCAAGTTGTGATAACTTCTTATTAACATGCGGCCGCCTTAAGGGGTCTGCGCCGACCGTATCGCACTGCAAAGGAGTCTCATGAACGTACTTGTTGTCAACGCCGGCAGCTCGAGCCTTAAATATCAGCTTTTGGATACCGATACCCGCGAGGTTTTCGCCAAGGGCAACTGCGAGCGTATCGGCTCGGACATGGGCATCTTTGGCCACTCCGAGAACGGTGGTGCCAAGCAGACCGAGGAGATTCCTTTTCCCGATCATCGCTGCGCCATTGCGCGCGTGCTCGAGGAGCTCGAGAAGACCGACTTTACGATCGATGGCATCGGCCACCGTATCGTTCAGGGTGGCTGGCACTTCGATGATTCCGCGGTCGTCGACGATGAGGTCATGGCTAAGATCCTCGAGGTTGCTCCGCTCGCCCCGCTGCACAATTACGGCGAGGCCGCGGCAATCGAATATTGCCGCGAGAAGTATCCGGAGCTGCCCAACGTGGCCGTCTTCGACACCTCGTTCCACATGACCATGCCCGAGGTCGCCTACACCTACGCGCTGCCCAAGGACGTGTGCGACAAGTACCACGTGCGCAAGTACGGTGCCCACGGCACGAGTCACCGCTATGAGTGGATGATGGCCAAGGAGATCCTGGGCTCGCGCTGCCACCGCCTGCTCTCGTGCCATTTGGGCAACGGCGCCTCGCTTGCCGCCATCGAGGACGGTGTATGCCGCGATACCACGATGGGCCTCACGCCGCTCGACGGCCTGATGATGGGCACCCGTTGTGGTTCCATTGACCCGGCTACCGTGTGCTACCTGCAGCGCGAGGGCGGCTACAGCTACCAGGAAGTCGATGACATGATGAACAAGCAGTCTGGTCTGCTTGCCATCTCGGGCATCTCCAACGACGCCCGTGACATCCGTACGCGCGCCTCCGAGGGCGACGAGCGCTGCCTGCTCGCCTTCGATATGTTCGCCTACAAGGCCATGCAGCAGGCCGGCTCCATGATCGCTTCCATGGCGGGCGTCGACACCATTACCTTTACCGCCGGCATCGGCGAGAATGACTGGTCGATCCGCAAGGCCTTCTGCGACTGCTTCGAGTGGCTGGGCGTGCGCATCGACAACAACAAGAACCGCGAGGCCGTGGGCAACGGTCCGCAGGTCATCAGCGCCGCCGGTTCCGCCGTCACGGTCATGGTCATCCCCACCGACGAGGAATACATGATCGCCCACGACGTCGAGCGTCTGACCGCGAATAACTAGTGCGTTCGCTTGCGATTGAACGAAAGGCCTCCTGAGCAGCAGCTCAGGAGGCCTTTTTGCTAGCAGGCGGAAATTCCAGTCCCAAAGTGATCATCACCAGTAACGCCTGCGCTCCCAGCAACGACACCCATCCATTCAGATCCTCAGCCCCAGCTCGTAGCCAAGCCGCCGTCCACTCCAGATGCTCTGAATGCTTCGTAGCAGTAGAAGGCCGTACGGGCTAACCCCTGAAAACATTCCGCAGACCAGAAACGCCCCCGTTCGTAGCTCCGAAGGAGCAGAACGGGGGCGTTTCATTGGTCGAGGACGTTTTCAGGGGTTAGCCCGTACGGCCTTCGGGCGAGTGCGTCCGCTACTCAGCCATCTGAGCCTGGACGGCGGTGATGGCTACGACACCCACGATGTCGTCGGCAGAGCAGCCGCGCGAAAGGTCGTTAACCGGCTTGGCGATGCCCTGCAGGATGGGGCCGTAAGCGTCGGCGCCGGCGAAGCGCTGGACCAGCTTGTAGCCGATGTTGCCGGCCTCGAGATCGGGGAACACAAGCACGTTGGCCTTGCCGGCAACGGAGGAGCCGGGGGCCTTGAGCTGGGCGACGGTGGGAACGATGGCGGCGTCGAGCTGCAGGTCGCCATCGATGGCGAGCTCGGGAGCCCTCTCCTTGCAGAACTTAACGGCCTCCTGGACCTTCTTGGCGACCTCGCCGCCGGCGGAGCCCATGGTGGAGTAGGAGAGCATGGCCACGTGCGGCTCGACGCTGCCCATAAAGGTGGACCAGGAGTGAGCGGAGGCGATGGCGATCTCGGATAGCTCGTCGGAGGACGGGTTGATGTTGAGGCCGCAGTCGGCGAAGATCAGCGTACCGTCGGTGCCGAACTGCGGGGTGTCGGTGCACATCACGAAGAAGGCCGAGACCAGCTTGGTACCCGGGGCGGTCTTAAGGATCTGCAGCGCGGGGCGCAGGGTGTCGGCGGTGGAGTGGCAGGCGCCGGAGACCAGGCCGTCGGCGTCACCCATCTTGACCATCATGGTGCCAAAGTAGGTGGCGTCCATCACCTGGGCGCGAGCCTGCTCGATGGTGACGCCCTTCTTGGCGCGGAGCTCGGCAAACTTCTGCGCGTACTCCTCGTGCTTCTCGGCATTGCGCGGATCGATGACGGTGGCGCCGGGAACGTTGATCTCGTCGGGGTTGCCCAGGATGACGATTTTTGCCAGGCCCTCCTCGATGATCTTGGTGGCCGCGACGATGGTGCGCGGATCCTCGCCCTCGGGCAGGACGATCGTCTTAAGGTCGGCCTTGGCGGCAGACTTCATACGGTTAAGGAAATCGCTCATGTTACTCCTTACAAGCGTTTCACTAAGCTCCAGGCGCCCGGCTGTTCACGAATAAACCCGCTGCTAGCGGGTTTACCTTTCAAATTTGTACGCCGCGGTGCTTGAGCTTTCCTTGTGTGGCAAGCTCATTATAGGACGCATTAGCGCTATAATCGCTCTGATAAATATGTCTCGAAGAATGTTCGAGAAAAGCCCAGCTAACGAGCCCGTGGCTTTTGACAAGGAGTATCGATGCAGATTACCTCAGGCCTGCCTGAAGGCTTTAACGCCGGCGCGTACGACATGATTGTCGTCGGTGCTGGATATGCCGGTGCCGTTTGCGCCCGCCGTCTTGCCGAGACCATCGGCTATCGTGTTGCCGTTTTGGAGCGCCGTAGCCACATTGCGGGCAATGCCTATGACTGCACTGACGAGGCCGGAATCCTGATCCACGAGTACGGTCCGCATATCTATCACACCTTTAACGAGCGCGTGCACAATTTCCTGTCGCGCTTTACCAAGTGGACGGATTATCAGCACAAGGTGCTCGCCAACATCAACGGCACCCTTATGCCCGTGCCCTTCAACCACGCGAGTCTCAAGCTCGCCTTTGGTGACGAGCGCGGCGAGGAGCTGTATCAGAAGCTCGTGGAGACCTTTGGCAAGGATGTCAAGGTGCCCATTATGGAGCTGCGTAAGAAGAACGACCCCGACTTGGCCGAGGTCGCTGATTACGTCTACGAGAACGTCTTTTTGCATTACACCATGAAGCAGTGGGGCCAGACGCCCGACCAGATCGATCCCTCGATCACCGGTCGCGTTCCCGTCTTTGTGGGCGACGATGACCGCTATTTCCCGCAGGCTCCCTTCCAGGGTATGCCGCAGGACGGCTACACGGCGCTGTTCGAGCATATGCTCGACCACGACCTGATCGACGTGTTCTGCGACGTGGACGCCCGCGATCTCTTTGAGATCGACGAGACCACCGTCAAGATCGGCGGCAAGGTCTACGGCGGCGAGATCGTCTATACCGGTCCGCTCGATGAGCTGTTCGACCTTGACCTGGGCGCTCTTCCGTACCGCACGCTCGATATGAAGTTCGAGACGCTTGATATGGACCAGTTCCAGCCCGTGGGCACCGTCAACTACACCACGAGCGAGGACTACACGCGTATCACCGAGTTCAAGAACATGACCGGTCAGGTTTTGCCCGGCAAGACCACCATCATGAAGGAGTACTCCAAGGCCTATACGCCCGGCTCGGGCGAGACGCCGTATTACGCCATTCTTGAGCCCGAGAACCGTGAGCTCTATGAGCGCTATCTTGAGCGCGTCCAGAACCTGACAAACTTCCACCCGGTGGGTCGTCTGGCCGAGTATCGTTACTACGATATGGATGCCGTGACCAATTCCGCCCTCGATCTTTCGGATGAGATTATCGCCTGCCATGCATAAAGTCATAACATTCGGTATTCCCTCGTATAACGCCGCTAAGGACATGGACCATTGCATTACCTCCATCTTGGAGGGGAGCAATTATGCCACCGATATCGAGATTATCGTGGTGGACGACGGCTCCAAGGATGAGACGGCCGCCAAGGCCGACGAGTGGGAGGCCCGTTATCCTGGAATCATCCGCGCGGTGCACCAGGAGAATGGCGGCCACGGTATTGCCGTCCTTTCGGGTCTGCGCGAGGCGCAGGGCACCTACTACAAGGTTGTCGACTCGGACGACTGGCTTGACGGCGCTGCCCTTTCGACCATGCTGTCGATTCTGCGCGGCTTTGAAGAGCGCGACCAGCGCGTTGACCTGTTTATCTCGAACTACGTGTACGAGAAGGTTTACGAGGGTACGCATACGGCTATTGGTTACAAGTTTGCCCTGCCTCGAAAAAAGATCTTTACCTGGGACCAGATCGGCCATTTCCGCCTGGACCAGAATCTGCTCATGCACAGCCTGTGCTATCGCACGGATGCGCTGCGCGAGTCCAACCTTCCCATGCCGCCGCACACGTTCTATGTGGACAACATCTACGCCTACGTGCCGCTGCCGCGTTGCAAGACCATGTACTACGCCGACATCGACCTCTATCGCTACTTTATCGGTCGCGAGGGCCAGAGTGTCAACGAGGCCACGATGGTCAAGCGTCTGGACCAGCAGTTCCGTGTTACGCGTATCATGATGGAGTCGTACCACCTGTACAGCGATGTCGAGTCGTCGCGTCTGCGTTCGTACATGATGGGCTACTTCACCATGATGATGGCGATCTGCTCGGTGCTTACCAAGCTATCCGATGAGGATTTCGCCGATGAGCGCCTGAAGACGCTATGGAGCGATTTAAAG
The DNA here is from genome assembly GCF_003475325.1 of Collinsella sp. AF33-16. Classification (GTDB taxonomy): domain Bacteria; phylum Actinomycetota; class Coriobacteriia; order Coriobacteriales; family Coriobacteriaceae; genus Collinsella. The sequence continues at coordinate 33,931 of NZ_QRQC01000019.1, forward strand.
GCCTACGACGAGCGCATGTATCGTCGTGCTCGCTACGGCGTGGTCGGCTTCTTTACCAATCTGCGTGGCCGCGCTGGCGACAAAACCACACTCGGCCTATACCGTCTTGCCTCAAAGATCTTCAAATTCAACTAGCTGCTGAGTAATCGCTGCTGATAGGTTGACTGGGCCCCTTGGCCTTTAGTTTGCTACTGCGAACAGTCCTGCTCGCACGGAAAGCACATTAAGTGCTTTCCGGCTCGTGCGGAACTTGTATCAAACTAAAGGCCAAGGGGCCTCTGCTATAAGAATCGATTGTCAGGTTATTTGAATTTGAAGATCTTCGACGCGCGGTACATAGGGGCCTGGGTTGAAAAGAATCTGGTTGGTAGGTTGCCCGGTGGGGCTTGGTTATGTTTGTCGCGAGTTCCGCACGAGCCGAAGAGCACTTAATGTGCTCTTCGTGCGAGCCAGGACTGTAGAGCAGCAAACATAACCAAGCCCCACCGGGCAACCGGTCAGGTTAGGCTACTTCGCGGCGCCGGGGATGCCGTGGGAGGTTTTGGCGGTTTTGGCTCCGTTTACGATGGCGGTTTGCAAAGCCCTTACGGCGAGCATGCCCAGCAGGTCTAGGGGAACGACGGCGCTTGCCTGGGCGCCCAGTTTGCCGCTGGCGAGGGTGTAGATGGTGTCGCCATCGTTGGTAGTGTGCGTGGGACGGATGGCGTGTGCGTAGGCGTCTGCGGCCATCTGAGAGACCTTGGTGGCTTGTGCCTTAGTGAGTTCCACGTTGGTGACGATGCAGCTGATGGTGGTGTTGGTGCGGTCGAGCGGCATCTGCATGGATCCGGCGGCGGCAAAGGCTGCGAGTTCCATGTCGACGATCTGGTCGCTATCGGCTGCGGCACGCATACCGGCGACCCACTCGCCGGTGAAGGGGTCGACAACGTTGCCGCAGGCGTTGACCGAGACCACGGCGCCCACCTTGATGGGGCCGAGCGCCACGGCGGCAGCGCCAAGGCCGGCCTTCATGCAGGTGGCGGGGCCCATGAGCTTACCCACGGTAGCGCCCGTGCCGACGCCTACGTTGCCCTGTTCGAGCTTGGTGGGGGTGTGGTCGAGCGCCTCGCGCACGGCGGCGATGCCGGCCTCAATGTCGGGGCGAACGGTGGGGTCGCCAAAGGCAAGGTCGAAGATACAGCTGGAGCACACGATGGGCACCTGCGTGGGGCCGACGGGCAGACCAATGCCGCGGCTCTCGAGTTCGCGGGCCACGCCGCTTGCAGCCTCGAGGCCAAAGGCCGATCCGCCCGAAAGGCAGACGGCGTGGACCTTATCGACGGTGTTTTCGGGACGCAGCAGGTCGGTCTCACGCGAAGCGGGGGCGCCACCACGTACGTCAACGCCACCGGTGGCACCCTCGGGCGCCACGATTACGGTGCAGCCGGTGCCAGCCTCCTCGTCCGTATAGTTGCCAAAGCAAAAGCCATCGACATTGCAAACATCGATGGCTTCGAGCAGTGTGTCCATGTGTTCTCCTATCGGTTTTCCGCCGGGCCTTATGCCCGGTCGGGATCCGTACGGTACGGCAAAATTGTAGGCGCTGGGGGATACCCAGCGCCAGATGCAATTACGAGAGTTTTTGAATCGCGCGTGCGACGCGAGCGATGGGCAAGCCCACCACGTTATAGAAGTCGCCCGATATATCATGCACGAGCATGCGTCCTCCTGTGCCCTGAATGCCGTAGGCGCCGGCCTTGTCCATGGGCTCACCCGAGGCAACATAGCGCTCGATCTGCTCTTCGGTAAGCTCATAGAACGTCACGTCGGTCACATCGACAAACGACAGGCTCTCGGCGGCATGCGGAGCTGTAGCGTCGCCGGCTTTAACGATGCAGACGCCGGTTGCGACCTGGTGCGTGCGGCCCGAAAGCTCGCGGAGCATGGTGCGCGCCTCGTCCCCGTCTGCCGGCTTGCCCAAAATTTGGCCGTCAAAGGTGACAATAGTATCGGCCGCGACGGTCAGTTCGTTGGGCTCGGCATGCTCGGCGGCAACGGCGGCGGCTTTGGCACGCGCCAAGCGCTCGACGAGTGTAAGCGGAGCTTCGCCATCAAAAGGCGTTTCGTCGATATCTGCGGGAATCACGCGAATGTCATAGCCCGCCTCGCGCATCAACTCGATGCGGCGCGGTGATTGCGAAGCCAAAATCATAGCTGAATGCCCTCGGCGACCTTCTCGACGGCCTTGTCGCCGGCGAGCGTGCGCAGCAGCTCAAGCGCAAAGGGGAGCGACTGGGCCATGCCGCTGGCGGTGATGATGTTGCCGTCTTGCGTAACCTTCTCGCCGGTATAGGCGCCTTCGGGGAAGCTTTTTTCAAAGCCAGGGAAGCACGTGGCGTGGCGCCCCTCGAGTAGGTCGAGCTCGCCCAGGATAAACGGGGCGGCGCAGATGGCGGCAACGTGCTTGGTCGCGGCGAACTCGCAGACCACGTCGCAGACGCGCTGATCGGCACGCAGGTTGGTGGCACCGGGCAAGCCGCCGGGCAGCACGACGCAGTCGTACTCGTCAAAGTTGATCTCATCAAAGAGCGCATCGCAGGTCACGGGGATCTGCAGCGAGCTTACGACCTCACGTGTGGGCATAATCGAGACGAGCGTGGCACGCACACCGCCGCGACGCATGACATCGACCATGGTCAAGCATTCAATAGTTTCAAAGCCATCGGCGGCGAGAACGGCAACGCTGGGCATGAGGGTTCCTTTCATAGGCGGCATACAATTAGCCGTCTTATACCCCGAAGACCTCCGCTTGCCACGCTCGATTTCCCAATGTTTAAAATAGCCCCGTCCGAATTAGCTACCCCCACCCATCCTCAACAATCTCAATCTGTAACATCCATCGACCAAAACTAGCCCCAACTGTTACAGATCGAGACAGTCCCCAACAGCACCGCCTCGTTCGGAGAACGACCGCCACAGGACGGCGGGCAGAGGCTCACTTTTTTCCTCGGTTTTTCTTGACGGAATCTCACCTGTTGTAGTACTTTGTCCCAGTCTAAAAACGCGTGGACTTTTCTGGGCGCTAGCCACCTTTTTGCCACGCAACCGAGCAGTCGGTTGCGTGGCTTTTTTCGTCTTGGCAGCAGGTGCCACATGCACCGCCAGAAGACCGCACGAGCCCACCTTCCGACTGCAGGGAACAGACGCACGAGACGTGCGTCTGCAAGACAGCAGACGGAAGGGAGCCTAATGGCAGGAACAAACACAATCAAGCAACAGGCCGCCGGGGCAGGAGCCACGGGCGCGGGACAGGCCAAGGCGGCGCTCCAGGTCTTTGCGGGCGGCGCCTGCTACGGCGCGATGGCCACGACCTACAAGCTCGCCTACGCCGCGGGCTTCACCTCGGCGCAGGTGGTGGCGAGCCAAGCGTGGCTCGGCTGCCTCTTCTTCGCCCTCGCCACGCTCGCAGGGCACGCACTCGGGCACCGCTGGCAGCGCGTGGGCTGGAAGCTCGCCCTCAAGCTCATGGGCCTGGGAGCCCTCACCTGCCTCACCTCAATCCTCTACTGCTACGCCATGAGCGTGCTGCCCGCCCCGGTGGCGCTCACGCTCCTCTTCCAGTTCACGTGGCTGGGGCTCGTGTGGCAGACCGTCATGACGCGCCGGCCGCCGAGGCCCCTCCAAGTGGCCTCCGCCCTGGCCATCGTCTTCGGGACGGTGTTCGCGAGCGGCGTTTACAAGACCGGCATCACCGGGTACGACCCCGTGGCCCTGCTCTGCGCGCTGGGGGCGGCCGTGTCCTGCTCCCTCTTTGTCACCCTCTCCGGCAAGGTCGAGGCCCCCTGTTCGTCCGAGCAGCGCGGCGTCATCGTGTGCGCGGGCTCCGTGGTCATGTCGCTCACGGTGTGCCCGAACTACGTCGTCTCGGGCGTCCTCGCCCAGGGCATCCTGCCCTTTGCCGTCATCGCCGGCTTCTTTGGCATGCTCTGCCCGGTCTTGCTCTTCGGCATGGGCTCTCCGCACCTGCCCGCGGGTCTCTCCACTGTCATGGCCGCCGCGGAACTCCCCGCCGGCCTGCTCATCGCCATGATCGTCCTCGGCGAGCCGCTCGGCGTCGTCGAGTGGCTGGGCGTCGCCATCATCCTCGCCGGCGTGTGCCTGGCACAGGTCCCCTCCCTGCTTGGAGGCCGGGAGGCACGTCGCGCCGCCGCAGGACAAGCCGTCAGCTAGTCACCCCTTCACGGGCGGCCCGCGCGCATCAGGGAAAGGGCCACGGGCCCGGCGCGTGAGGTCGCAAGGACGTTATAAAGCGTCCCCGCAGAGGTGGGGGCGCCAGAGAGAAGGAGGCACCATGCCATTTCCAAAAGGGTTCCTTTGGGGAGGAGCCACCGCTGCTAACCAATGCGAGGGAGGTTATGACGAGGGCGGCCGCGGCCTTGCCAATGTCGACGTCATCCCACACGGGTCGGAGCGCAACGACGTAAGTCGCGGCCTGAGGCGCATGCTCGACTTTGAGCCCGGGTACTACTACCCGGCCCAGACGGGCATCGACTTCTACCACCACTACCGCGAGGACATAGCCCTCTTCGCGGAGATGGGCTTTAAGGTCTTTCGCCTCTCCATCGCCTGGAGCCGCATCTTCCCCAATGGCGACGAGGAGGAGCCCAACGAGGCCGGGCTCGCCTTCTACGAGGACGTGTTCCGCTGCTGCCGCGAGCACAGGATCGAGCCCCTCGTGACCATCACGCACTTCGACTGCCCCATCCACCTCGTCAAGAAGTACGGCGCCTGGCGAAACCGCGCCCTCATCGAGCTCTACAAGCGGCTCGTGAAGGTGCTCTTCAACCGCTACCGCGGCCTCGTGCATTGGTGGATCACGTTCAACGAGATGAACATGATCTTGCACCGTCCCTTCATGGGTGCCGGCCTCGTCCTCGAGCCCGGGGAGAATGCCCGCGAGGCCGAGTACCGCGCCGCGCACAACGAGCTCGTGGCGAGCGCCTGGGCCACCAAGATCGCCCACGAGGTCGACCCGGAGAACAAGGTAGGCTGCATGCTCGCCGCGGGAAGCTACTACCCCTACTCCTGTCGTCCCGAGGACGTCCGTGCAGCGCAGGTCAAGAACCAGGAGGACCTCTTCTTCGTGGACGTGCAGGCACGCGGGCACTACCCCGGCTACGCGCTCAAGATGCTCGAGCGCGAGGGCATCGACGTGGGCATGACCGCCGAGGACGAGCGCATCCTTGCGGAGAACACCGTCGACTTCATCTCGTTTAGCTACTACTCCTCGCGCTGTACCGCGGGCGACCCCGATTCCGTGGGCGGCGTCGCCGAGGGCAACGCCTTCGCCGGCGTAGAGAACCCCTACGTGCGCACGAGCGACTGGGGCTGGGTCATCGACCCGCTGGGGTTCCGCATCACGATCAACGACCTCTGGGACCGCTACCAGAAGCCACTCTTTGTGGTGGAGAACGGCCTCGGCGCCTATGACGAGGTGCTTCCCGACGGCACGATCGAGGATGACTACCGCATCGCCTACCTGCGCGAGCACATCGAGGCCATGCGCGACGCTATCGAGCAGGACGGCGTCGAGATGCTCGGCTACACCACCTGGGGGCCGATCGACCTCGTGAGCGCGGGCTCCGGCGAGATGGAGAAGCGCTACGGCTTCATCTACGTGGACCGCGACAACCTGGGCAACGGCACGCTCGAGCGCAGGCGCAAGAAGAGCTTCTACTGGTATCAACAGGCCATCGCCACCAACGGAGGCGACCTGGGCTAACCACCCGGGCAATATCACTAAGGAGAAAATAATGGCAGAAAAATACGACGACCTGGCCAGATCCATACTCGAGAACGTAGGCGGCGCCGAGAACGTCGCCAGCGTCGCGCACTGCATCACGCGCGTGCGCTTCAAACTCAAGGACGAGTCCCGCGCCAACACGGCCAAGATCGAGGCCCTCAAGGGCGTCATCCAGGTCATCCAGGCCAACGGCCAGTACCAGGTGGTCGTGGGCAACATCGTCGAGGACGTCTACGACGCGGTCCTGGAGGCCGGCAACTTCTCGGGCGGCGCAAGCGCCGACGACGAGCCCCAAGGCGATAAGACCGTTGCCTCCGTCATCATCGACCTCATCTCTGGCATCTTCCAGCCCATCCTGGGACCGCTTGCCGCCGCAGGCATCATGAAGGGACTGCTTGCCCTCATCACCTACTTCGTCCCGGCCTTTGCAAACGACGGCCTCTACACGCTGCTCTACACCGTTGCTGACGGCTTCTTCTACTTCCTTCCCGTCGCCCTGGCGTTCAGTGCCGCGCGCAAGTTCCGCATGAACGAGTTCACCGGCGTGGCAATCGGCGTGGCGCTCCTCTACCCGACGATGGTCGCCCTGACCTCGGGCGAGGCGCTCGGCAGCATCGACCTCGGCGTGGCCGGCACGTTCTCGTGGTACGCCACCGCCCTCGGGCTCCCCATCATCATGCCCGTGTCCGGCTACGTGAGCTCGGTGATCCCCGTCCTTCTCATGGTGTGGTTCGGCTCTATCCTTGAGTGCTGGCTCAAGAGCTGGATGCCGGCTGCGCTCAAGATGTTCCTTGTCCCGCTCGCCACGATGACGGTCTCCATCGTCTTGGGCTACCTCATCATCGGCCCGGTGGCCACCCTCATCACCAACCTGCTGAGCGCGGCGTTCTCGTTCATCTTCCAGCTCCCCGTGGTTGGTTCCGTCCTGGGCAGCGCCCTAGTCGGCGGACTGTGGATGTGCCTCGTCATCTTCGGCTTCCACTGGAGCCTCATCCCCATCTCCATCATGAACCTGAACACCCTCGGCCACGATAGCGTGCTCGCCGCCACCATCGGCCACGGGTTCGCACTCGGAGCGGTCATCTTTGCCATGTACCTCAGAAACAAGGACGAGCGCTTCCGCGGCATCGCCCTTCCCGCGATGATTTCCGCCTTCTTCTTCGGCGTCACCGAGCCGGGCATCTACGGCATCGCCCTCCCCAACAAGCGCGCGTTCGTCGTGGCATGCTTGAGCTCCGCCGTGGGAGGCGCCATCGTGGGAATGACGGGCGCCCTCATGTACATCTCGGGCGGCCTCGGCGTCTTCAACCTGCTCAACTTCATCGACGGGACCCCTGGTGGCGCCGGGATCTCCCACATGATCTACGCGATCATCGCCGCACTCGTCTCTGCCGTTCTGGCCTTTGTTATCGAGTTCATCACCTACCGACCCAACGACGACGAGGAAGGCGCCCGCTAGCTTGCGCCCTCCTCAATCAGCTCTATGTAATTGAGGAGCAGTTGAGGTGGGTGAAGGCCGAGGGCGATCAAGGTGGCCGCCCTCGGCCCGGGACAACCTGCCAGAAGGCGTTTAGCTTTCTCGGGCGGCGCTGAAATGAACTGCGCCCCGAAACTTAGACGGGTCAATTAGCGGCCTATGCCGCACATGGGGACTGATTCCGGAACTCCTCCGGGGTCAGTCCCTTTTGCTTAACCTGCCTCCTCTTGTTCCAGTGAACGGTGTAGGCGTGGAGGTCCCGCTTGAACTCCTCGAAGCTCCGCCACGACCGGTTCCTGTAGAACTCGTCCTTCAGGCGCCCGGGCAGCAGCTCCGTCGCAAGAGCTCGCCCTCGCGCGCCGCCGGCCCCGGCCGGGTCCGGGCGCCCTTCGGCCTTCGGTGCGCCCGTATCCCCTGTCGCAAAACTCTGCTGCAAGAGTCCTCAGCGTGGCGTCGTGTCCGACTTTCCCGTCCATAAAGAAGCCCCCCATTTCTAATGTCCAAGAAATGAGGGGGCGGTTCAATTTCGGGACGGGGATTAAATAATCATTCAGAACAAATTATTTTATTCCCGTCCCAGAAAAATCATCGGGCGTGGTCTTGGGCAAACGGTCTAGTTACGCTTGAGGTGGACGACGGTTTCGCAGTGGAAGGTTTGCGGGAACAGGTCGACCGGTGTGATCTTGACGGGGGAGAAGGTGCCTTCCTCGACAAAGCGCTTAAGGTCGCGCGCCAGGGTGGCAGGGTCGCAGCTCACATAGGCCACGTCGCGTGCGCTCGTGCTGGCGATGAGGTCGATGGCCTCGGGTGCCAAGCCTGCGCGCGGCGGGTCGACCACCAGGACATCGGCGTCCTGGTCGGGGAACTCGCGTACGGCATCGCCGCCGATGACGTCGACGTTATCGAGTTTGTTGATCTCTAGGTTACGGCGCAGGTCGCGTACGGCCGGTCCGTAGGCCTCGACAGCGGCAACAAAGTCGCAGCGGCGGGCGAGCGGCAGGGTAAAGGTTCCGGCGCCGCAATACAGGTCTACGGCAAGTTCGTCTTCCTGCGGGTCGAGCGCCTTCATGACAAGCTCGATCAAAATCTCGGCACCCTTGGTGTTGACCTGGAAAAACGACGGGGCCGAAAGGCGCATCTGGCCGTCGGCGATGTTCTCGGTCCAGGAGCCCTCGCCGGCGAGCATCTCAACCTTGGAGACGCGGCGGGCCTTCTTCTCACCCTTGCTCATAACGCGCACTATGCTCGTGGGGTGTGCGGCGTCTGCCAGCACGCGCGAGACCTGCGAGCGCGGAAACGAGCCCGTGGGCGTCCAGAGCGCGACTTCGAGCGCCTTGGTGCGACGCGAGGCGCGAATGCCCACGCGCTCCAGGCCTAGGTCGTGGCTGCCGCTCAGATAGTTGAGCGCGCCGACGACCGACTTGAGCGCCTTGGGAAAACGTTTATCGAACAGCGGACACGAATCGACGGTCACGATCTTGCTTGGATCGACGCCGTGCATGCCAAGACGAACGCGGCCGTTGACGACGGTCGGTTCGAGCTCGATTTTATTGCGGTAGCCCCAGTCGTCCTTGGTGTGGCGGATGGGCTGCGCCAGCTCGTCGACTTGCTCAGGGGTGAACTTGCCGATGCGCTCGAGCGTGGAGCGCAGGTTTTGCTCCTTGGCGGCAAGCTGAGCGGTGCGAGAGAGATTGCCCCACGAGCAGCCGCCGCAAATGCCAACGAAGGGGCAGGGAGGCTGGATGCGATCGGGGCTCGGCTCCAGAATCTCGGTGGCGCGGGCGCGCATATACGATTTGCCGTCCTGCACGATCTCGGCCTCGACGGTGTCGCCCGCCACGGCGCCCTGCACAAATACGGCCTTGCCGTTGTCGGCATGCGCCAGACCATCGGCGCCATACGTCATCGATTCTATGGTGAGCTTCATATTCCTGCCCGTCATTCTCGTTGTTGTCCGCAACCATGGTAGCAGGGAAAAGCGCCCCGCATCTGAGGCATTCCTCAAATACGGGGCGCTTCTACAAACGTCTATTTCGTCTTGCCGGTAATGAGCGTCTTAAGGCCTAAGCCGATTAGGCCCAGGCCCATGCGCACGCGGCTGGGGCGATGGCGCTCGATGGCCTTGGTCTTGCCGGCGGGTTTCTCGCGGCGGGCGCTTGCCTGGGGTGTGGGCTTGGCGGTCTGCGGCTGAGGCTCGGGCTCGGGCTCCAGGTCAGGCTCGATGACGGTCGCCTGGACCTTCTGTACCTTAGGGGCTGCCGGCTGTGGCTCGGGCTTGGGGTCCAGAGCAGGTGCGGATTCCGGTTTTGCCTTGGCGGTGGGTTCCGGGGTTGCGGCTGCGGCCTCGGCGTTGCGATAAGCGCGCTCCAACAGGAACTCCTGCGAGTTAAAGGGCTTCTCACCCTCTGTTCGCTCTACGGGAATCCAGGTGCCGTCGCTCGTCAGGCTACGTGCCTTCACGTTGTCGCGCAGCTGCACGCCCATGTACTCGTGCACCAGCGCGCGGCAGGTGGGGTCGAGCACGGGGAAGGCGATCTCTACGCGATGCTCGGTGTTGCGTGTCATCATGTCGGCAGAACTCAGGTAGATCATGTCCGAGTCCACGCCGAAGGCATAGACACGCGCGTGCTCCAAGAAACGTCCGACGATAGAACGTACGTGCACGTTTTCGGTCTTGCCCGCAATGTTGGGCTTCAGGCATGAGATGCCGCGGATGATCATGTCCACGCGCACGCCGGCACACGATGCCTCGGAGATCTTGTCGATGACCTCGCGGTCGGTCAGCGAGTTGAGCTTAAAGAACACGCGGGCGGGCTCGCCGGCGAGCGCACGTTGTATCTCGCGGTCCAGACCGCGCATGATGAGCGGCTTAAGGCCGACGGGCGCCACGCCCAAAAAGCGGTAGTCGCCGCGCAGGTTGCCCAGCGACAGGTTGCGGAAGAACAGGTTGGCGTCTTCGCCGATGCCGGGATGGGCGGTCATGAGCATAAAGTCGCTGTAGAGCTTGGCCGTCTTCTCGTTAAAGTTACCGGTGCCCAAAAGCGTGAGTCGAGTGAGCGCCATGCCCTCGCGATAGGTGAGCTGGCAGATCTTTGAGTGGCATTTAAAGCCCTCGGAGCCATAGATGACGGTGCAGCCCGCTTCTTCCAGACGCTCTGCCCACTCGATGTTGTTTTGCTCGTCAAAGCGCGCACGGAGCTCCATGAGCACCGTGACCTCTTTGCCGTTCTCGGCGGCGTCGATGAGCGACTCGCACAGGCGGCTCTGCTTGGCCACGCGGTAGAGCGTGATGCGCAGCGAGATGCACTCGGGGTCGTATGCGGCCTCGTGTACCAGGTCCAGGAACGGATTCATGGCCTCGTAGGGGTAAAAGAGCAGCTTATCGCCCTGCAGCACCTGCTCGCGAATGGAGCGGGACATGTCGATGGTGGGGTTGGGCTGCGGCTTAAACGGCGTAAAGAGGAGCTCGTTGCGCAGGTGTTCGGGAATTTTGCCCTCGATGCCAAAGACGTAGCCCAGGTTGAGCGGGATATCGCAGGTAAAAACCGAGCGGCGCGAAAGCTCGAGCGCTTTGCGGATGGTCTTGAGCGTCGCCTTCTCGAGCGAACCGGAGACGGCAAGCACCACCGGCTGCAGGCGCAAGCGCTTTTTGAGGATGCGCTTCATGTGCTGGCGGTAATCCTCTTCCTCCTCGACGCCCTCGCCGTCCGGGTCGATATCGGCATTGCGGGTGACGCGGATCAGAGCGCGGTCGAGCGGCTTATAGGAGCCAAAGCAGCTGTCCAGGCAGGCAAGGATGACGTCCTCGAGCAAGATGTAGGAGTAGGTGCCGGTGGGCGAGGGAATCTCGACCACGCGGTTCATCGAGGCGGGAATCTCGATAAGGCCCAGCAGGCTCTCCTCGTCCGTAACGCCGTCCAGACCGCAGGCCAGATAGAGCGCGCCGTTGCGCAGGTTGGGGAAGGGGTGGCGCGGGTCAATGACCAGCGGCGAGATGACCGGCGACACGTAGGCCTGGAAGTAGCGGGTGACAAAGGTGCGCTCCTCGGGCGTAAGCGAATCGATACGAGCGCGGTGAACGCCCAGGGCGTCGAGTTTGCCCTCGATGCTCTTGAAGATGGTCTCCCAGCGGGTAAGGAGCCCGGGCATTTCGGCCATGACGGCATCGACCTGTTCGGAGGCGGTCATATTGCTCTTGTTGTCGACAGGCTGTTTTTTGAGCTCTGCCAGGTCGGACAGGCCGCCCACGCGCACCATGAGAAACTCGTCGAGGTTGGACTCGAAGATCGACACGAACTTTAGGCGCTCAAACAGCGGAACGGTCTCGTCGAATGCCTCGTCAAGTACGCGGTTGTCAAAGCGCAGCCAGCTAAGCTCTCGGTTTTGCGTATACGAAAAATCACGCGGCGGCTTGCGCAACTTGGCGGCCTTTTGCTTCTTTTCGATTTTGCTCGGCATATGCATCTGTCCGTTCAGTCCCCGCAGGGGACGATAGCCCAACTCTATTTACTATTGTCTCAATTTAGTCGCCCGCTGGCACGGACGTATCGCGCGAACGGTATCTTTACCTACTTCTTACGATGCCCGGCCATAGAACTAACGCTCGCGACACTAATGCTAGCGTTCAATATTCTCACTCAACTGATAAGGATGCGTGAATAAGAATGATGGCAAGCTGAATATCATCGAATTCGGTCCAAAACGTGGGCTAGCTTCATTTATATACATAAAATCGTTTTACCTATGCAATTCTGAATCATGGATTTATAGATGCGATGGGGGATAATTTATAGGAAAAAGAGCGTTTACCTTTGAAAAGGTACTTTAGAGCGCCGAAGTGCATCATGGGGGAATCACATGCGATATACCGTTCATCGCACTTTGTTGACCGTTCGGGGGCGAGGTGGAATGCGGGTGGAATTTGGATATAACTAGAGCTGTCAGCAAGCAGCGCCCGTTACGGAAGGGCGCTGATAGATTCGGCCGAAAGGCCCGAAAGAAAGGTAGGAGGCCATGACGAAAGGTCTGCA
>NZ_QRQC01000002.1 GCF_003475325.1 Collinsella sp. AF33-16
CGGGCTCAATATCGCCGGTGTCAAAGAGGGCGATTACTCACCCAGCGCGCTGCTCGATGAGGAAGCTAATGGGGGATGGTGCTGTCGGTTGCGCTGGTCGCGCTGACGGGGGCGGCGTTGTTGTCTCTTTTGACATCTACTGCGGAATCACTTGAGTCGGTGGTGTTTGAGCTTGTGGTCCCTTCGGCCTTGTCAGTATCGCTTATTGCTGTCTTAGTTTGTGCCTGTTGCGCGGCTGTTGCTTGAGGCCGCATGGCTTCTGCGATGACCGCCATGGGTATTGGTGCGCTTGCCATGGACATGCGCGCGATTGCACATGGTGGGCGATAGGGGGCGTAGCGGAGCCTCTCTGGGAGCAGGCGATAGGGTCCAAAAGAAGCACCGGGCTAGCATGCCGCGCATATTTTGTTGGGGTTTTCGGAAACACCAGTAAACATCAGCGAGCTTTCTGTGTTAGCGATGGAATAATTTAGCCAAATATAGTCGGCCGAGATTGACCAATCCCGGCCGACCCATTTTAGCCAGCACGCCCGCATCTATGACTTTCCTATCGCATTCCTACATCCCCTCGGGCTGGATCCCCCTCACCTTCACCGCCTGGGGGACGGCATCCACCGAGCAGGTGTCGAGCCCCTGCCGCGGTTCAGCTGCTGCTCGACGTCATCTCGACCTTCGACTCGGCAGATAGATAGTCTTTGTTTCCAGCGGTCTTCCGGTCTATTTGATTCATCGCATACGCAACAATCCCATTCTGAATTCCCGAGATGCTCGGCGGGAAAGACTGATTATCGGCATCAATGGAAAATCTTTCTTCCCTGGTATCCAGTTGCTGCTGAATACGGTCGGCATACTTCTCTGCCCATTCATCGGCTTTGCCATTTCGCACAAAGTAATCGTTGGACAGGTCGGTCGAGCGGTAGGCGTAGCCATCCTTCTGATAGTTTGCCGTGTGGTCGGAGTGGGCGATTGTCATGAGCTCGTCGGTCAGGCCAAAGTACAGATGGCGCTGGTCCAGGTCTCCGTACCAGTTGTCGTTGGTGTCGTCCCAGGTTAGGTCCATCTGGCACCATTTGCCGTCGATCTTTGCGGCGTTCCAGGTGTGGCCGTTGCCGGTGATGCGGCCGTTGGCGATGCCCGCGGCGTCAAGGAGCTTGGAGTAGATGCGCTGGTAGCTCTCGCAGGTGCCCTGGTGGCGCGTGAGGCCGCTTTCGGCCGAGCACCAGTTGAGGCTGTGGTCGTACTCCAGCTGGTCGAGCGTCCAGTCGTGGAGCCACAGCGCCATGTCGTATTCCGAGCCGTTCGTCTCTTGCCTGCACTGGGTTACGGCGTCGTTGACGATCTGCGTGACGCTTGGGCGGGCGGGGTCGTTTACGGTCACCTCCGCCGTGGTGCGCAGGTAGTAGATCCCCTTGTCGTTTTGGGGGTCGTTTCTGTCGTTGTCCATAAAGTAGAAGTAGATGCGGTACGTGCCCGATGCCGTGAAGTCGAAGGTGAAGTCGTGGCCCGCGGTGCCCAGGCTGTAGTAGCTGGCCCATGCCGGGCGCGACGGGTCGCAGACGCTTTCCTGGCTGCCGCCGTCCCAGTAGGTGGGCACGTCCATGCGCGCCTTGGCCTGGGACGAGCCGTTGGTCTGGGTTACGTGGAAGGTCGTCGCGGTGCCCGCGGGGGCGTCGTTCCACGAGACGGTGAAGGTGACGCCGTTTTGGGTTGCCGTGGCGGAGTGGGCGTAGGTGGTTTGTGCCGCAGCGGAGATCGCCTTGGGCGTGGGGGTGGCTTGGGCGCGGAGGGATGGGGTGGGGGTGTCGGTTGCCGGGCCGGTTGCGGCGGCGGTGTCGTTAGCGCTTTCCGTGCTGACTTCGCTGGTGCCGGTGGATGTTGCGGTGCTGTCCTCTGCGGTATCTGCTGTCGCGCTTGTGTTGGTGACGTATTCGGCCTTGCCTGTGTCGCTGCTCGTGGCGTCGGCTTGCGCCTGCTGCTCGGCGGTCTCCTGAGGCTGAATCGCCTCTGCAATGGCTGACATAGGCAAGGTCGCGCTGACCATGGACATGCACGCGATCACGCAGAACAGGTAGTAAAGGGGTCGTTTCATAGCGGAGCCTCTCGGTGAGCAGCCAATAGGGTCCGAAGGCAGCTCCAGGCCAGCACTCCGCACATATTTTGTTGGGTTTATTTTACGGGAACCCCAGTCAACATCAGCGAACTTTCTGGTGAATGTTGGGGAGGGGACGGATGGTGGGCCCGCTTTGGTCCCCGGCGGCGCTCTGACCCGTGCCGGGTTGACTATACGCGATGCGGCAGATTCAACATGAGGCCGTCTTCCGCTTCTTCGAGACTCGCCACTGAGGCCTTTCAGGAAAAGTCAGCGAGGCTGCTGCCTAGTTTATTGCGGCTTACGACCGGGCAATAAGCGGGCGTCTCAACATGTTGGTCAAGCAAAATCTTTTGTTAATTTCGAACAGGTATTCGATGTGGATGACTTTGTACCGGGCGAAAGCGATTGAGTCTAATTATGTTTTCATGCAGGTCAAGGGCGCTGTCTACAAGGGGATGAGCTGACTCGTAATTTCGCGTGAATAAGTTCCGCATTATTTTAGCTGCGTTTACCTGTTAAAACACAACATCTTGTGCTCATCATCAAAAAAGAAAACAGGATATGGAACTGGCGAAGGGCTACAATTGAAACAACGAGAAGCGTCGTTTCCCCATTACAACCTAATTGTTCGGAAGGAGTCGGATGGAATAGTTGTCAAAATCGAGGCCATATTGATGGTCCATTAAATTTCTTTAGGGGCGTGTGCGCTTATTGGTCAACAGCAGTATGCGCCCCCGTTTGTTCAAATCATTTCCAAATAGCTCTTCTTCAAGAACCTGACACTTGCGTGGCGGGGTTGGTTAGTTTGTAAAAAATGCGAAGGATGGCTTTTGGATTCTTGGAGGTGCGTAATTATTGGCCAATAACTATCTAGATGATTTGCTTGGAAAAATCTCTGCTTACGATCTGTTCAATGTGCTCTTACCGGGTGCACTCGTAACATATTCCGTCAGTCAGATGCCGTTGGGCAGTTGTATCGACTGCTCTAACTGGCTGGCACTATTTGTGATGAGTTATGTTCTCGGTCTTATTGCGTCGCGGATTGGCTCTCTTTGCATTGAACCTTTGGTCCGCAAACTACAACCGACCGGAAAGCGGGACTATTCTGCCTTTGCATATGCTCAGAAACGCGATCCAAAGGTCGAGCAGCTCTTAATGATTTCAAATATGTATCGCAGCCTGGCGGGGGCCGGTGTCCTGCTCGTAATTATTCTGCTTGCATCATTGTTGCCGGAATCTCATCGGCTTCCAGCGGCGCTGTGCTCTTTTATCGCCTTATTTGTTGCCTCCTGGATCAAGCAGGAACGGTATGTAGAAAAACGAATCAACTTCAATCTTGAGGAGTGTGATAACCATGAGCGAGATTAAGTCTCTATCCGTTGATAACGGCGACATGTTTTATATCAATCACAATACTGATAACTTCAGCATGATTGACTGTAATATTACCGATGAGCGTAAGTCGGAAATCCTTGATGAGGTCAAAAACCTTGCAGGGAAAAAGGGCGTCGTTCGTTTTATCAGTACGCATCCGGACCAAGATCATATTCAGGGTATTGAGTATCTTGATGAGCTCGGGCTTATTAAGAATTTCTATTACGTTGACAATAATGTCTCCAAGTCCACGGAGACTGAGAGTTTCAAAAAGTATAAAGATCTGAAGGAGTCGTCGTGCGCTTACAAAATATACAAGGGGTGTAAGCGCAAATGGATGAACGTTTCTGATGGTGAGCGCGGTTCTGCTGGGATTAGCGTCCTCTGGCCCGATGTGAATAATGAGACCTTTCGGGATGCTTTGCGGGATGCCGAAAGCTCTGATAAACCCAATAATATTAGTCCTGCGATTGTCTACTCTCTTGATGAAGGGATCCGTGCGCTTTGGCTTGGTGACATGGAGAATGACTACATGGAGGCGATCGAAGATGACATTGCGCTTTCGCCTGTGGACATTCTTTTTGCGCCGCATCATGGACGGAAGTCCGGTCGCGTCCCTAAGACATGGCTGGATAAGTTGGAGCCTCGGTTGATTGTTGTAGGAGAAGCCCCGTCAGACGAGCTTGATTATTACTCGAATTGCAACACTTTGACACAGAACAGCGCTGGCGATATTTCATTCTGTTGCGAGACCGGTAAGACTCATGTCTATGTTGGAGCTCCTTCTTATAGCGTCAATTTCTTGGGTGAAGACCCTAATGCTCCGCGAGTGAAGGGTGCGCTGCATTATTTGGGCTCTTTTGATTGCGGTGACCGTTAGTCCTGCTGTCGTCTCGTTCATTCGTGGCCTGCCCACGCTTTTACCCGACAGGCCTAGATGTGTCCTTTCATCTCATTGAGATGGTGTAGGATATTGTCCTGTGATACAAAAGCTCTACGGGAGCTTTAAGGGTGACGCTTTCGACAAGAGAGTGTTGCCCTTTTTTCATGAGTGTAATGATGTGTATTTAGGCGTTTTGTTAATAGGGTTACGCGGGATGCCCTGGAATGCCTCGGCGGTTGAGCTTAGATTTGAGGCACCGTAAAAGACGTTACCGTGCGGGGAATGTTATGTGCTGTCAACGATGTCGCTCTCTCGCACCGTGAACATGCGGAAAACGGCAAGAGCCAGCTGGCGTAGATACCCGTCCCGTACGCTAAAGACGCTTCCAATGAATCACCCTGCTCGCCGGGTAGATCATGGTGGGTCAACGGTCCTGCTGTGTGCGCTTCGTTTTTTGTCCGCGCCAGTGCTTACACTTTTGAAAAAACGGCACGAGGGCTTCTGTCACATATCTCATGCTGTAGACACATCGGCAAGTTCAGAGTTGAAGGCGAGGTGATTATGAAAGGTAGAAATCAGCACATTACGAAGCGTTCGGATGGCAATTGGCAGGTTAAGGGCGAAGGGGCATGTCGCGCTTCTTTCGTTACGACAACGCAGAGCGAGGCAATAAAGCTCGGTCGACGCATCTGCTCCAATCAAGAGTCGGAGTTGATCATCCATCGTCGTGACGGCAGAATCCGCGCAAGGGATTCCCATGGCCACGACCCCTTCCCACCGAGGGGATAAGGGGTCGGCTCCATGCCGACAACGGCCCGTTATATCGCGTCCGTTGTCGCTAAATGACTTCTTCATTGTGGCGAAATACGAGCTTGGGGCTATTTTACCTGAATTGGTTGTTTGGTCTCTTCAAAGGGTTGATTTGGGGGATTCGTGGTATTGGATTGACGGACCCCGAGTTCTCCCTTAAAGTAATCGTTGTGATGAGGCCTTGCGACGGTACGTCCGGCTTGGTCCGTGGGAACCGCCGAAAGGCGGTTTTCGCGTTTAAGGGGTCCTAATGGATAAACCATTTAAATCTATTGATGAGCAGATTGCTATTCTTGAAAGCCGTGGACTCGAATGCGATAACAATACTCGTTTAGTGTTGGAACGCGAGGGATACTATCCGGTTGTTAACGGCTACAAGGATTTGTTTCTTGACCAGCGCGGAGATTCTTGCCACGAGCTATTCGTAAAAGGTACGAAGTTTTCTGATATATATCGTTTATTCGAATTTGACCGTTCATTGCGTCTGCTCATGTTTGAATACTTTAACAAGGCGGAAGCAGTGCTTAAAACCGTCTGTTCTTATCGTTTCGCAATGGCCCATAAAGATAGCCCGGAGGCATACCTGGATAGAAGATCCTACCGTGCCGATGCTGGTTATCGAAAAAAGATCGACATGCTTATTGGTGATTTCGAGAAGGTGCTGTGTAGGTCTCAAAAATGGAAAAGCGATTATAAAAGGGACTACATTCGGCATTATGAGAATAATCACGACAATACGCCGGTATGGATTCTTATGAATTATTTGATGCTTGGTCAGGCATTCAAGTTCTATGAGTTTCAGCCAGAAAGCATGAGAAATTCCATTGCCAAGTCGTTTTCTGATCTTTATTCCGAGACGCATGAAGTCGATAAGCGCATCAGCCCGCGTAGGCTAAGACTTGCATACGATCACATTAAAGATTTTCGAAATATCTGTGCGCATGACGAACGTCTATTCTGCGCCAGGGTGTCTCCGTCTCACGATGTCAATCTAGTAGGGGTTTTAAGCGATCTTGAGCTAGTGCTGACTGAGGATGACTATAAGATGTTACGACGAAATATACTGCTTGATGCACTTAAGTTGAGCGACGAGCTCAGCAACGATGCCAGCGCAAAGGTGCTTTTCGCTATGGGTGTTAACGATTTATCGAGTGTGTTTCCTAGGGAAATATTGGGGTCGTAATCGACGCGAGCGATGAATTTACTCTACAAGTTGGATGCGCATGAGATTGCGCAGAGCGGGCGGGACGTTGCCCATTGGTGGCGTCCCGCCCGCGCTTCGTTGGCTATACGTGATGCGGCAGCTCCAGCATGAGGCCGTCTCGCGCTTCTTCGAGACTCGCCTGGCCTGCCTATGCGTTTTGCTAGGCGGGCCTTCTTATGCCGCGGGTGTGGATAGCCTTACCATTGTGGGGCAGACCTTCGACGAGCCGGGTGTCTCGGGCCCCGGCTGGGTGGCGCGCACGTTGTTGCTGCTGGCGACGGATCGGTCGATGATTGTCGCTTCTTTGGTGTGTACGCCTCCGATGGCCAGTTTGCCATGGACGCCTCCTGGGTGTACGCGACCGGCGCCATAGCCGATGTTGTCTGCGAGAGTGGCTCACTTACGTCCGCGCAGTTTGTGACGCCGGCGGGCGGGGCCTTTGGTACCGCCTGCGTGATGGACGCCAGCGGGGCCGTAGCGCTGCGTGTGGTAATTGAACCCGCGGGCGCCCTGCCGCCGGCGGGGAAGACCCAGCCCGGTACCGATGAACCTGCCGGTGGCAATCCCGCGGGGGATACAAAGCCCGGAAGCGAAGGAAAGCATAGCGACGAGAACAAGCCCAGCGAAGATTCCGCCCCCACGCCTGATTCGTCGCCCAAGTCGGACGCCAGGCCCGCGTCCGCGTCCATCAAGACGCCTGCGACCAAGACCACCAAAAAGACCAAGCCCACAACAACGCAAGCCGCCGCGCTCCCTAAGACCGGCCACGGCGACTGGGCGGTTGCGTGCCTTGCCTTCGTCTTCCTAGGTATGTTATTGGTCACCATAAAAGTTCGGGCTCTTCGCTGGGGGCCTTATGTGCCAATGTAGTTTCTACTGCCTCTTTCCCGCATTTCTCTGAGTCAATAATGCAGATTGCTTGAACTCGGCTTGGGGCTTGCCATGTATTTGAATTTGGCTAAACTTAACCTATAAGTTAACCACATTTGGTTTTATCTGAGGCGGAGGGGGTGGCCTTTGGTTAGTGACTATGGACTTGTCGAATATGCTGATCCCGAGGGACGACCTTTTTGGGAACTAACCACCTCCCCTGAGAACTCTCAATTTCGGAAGATGATGTCTGATCCTAAAACGAAGTTTACCGCCCGTAAAATGATCAATCAGATTTCAAAAGTCTATGACTACGGGCTAAAGGATGTCAGTGGAACGTCAAAGCTTCGATGTATCGAGCCTAAGATTGGACTATACGAACTCAAGGGTTTTGATGGGGTTAATCGAGAAATGGTCTACGCGATTTGCCAAGGCGTGGACAAGATTGTTTTGCTTTTTTGGTTTAAGGGCCATCAAGGCTCGGGAAATATTTCCAAAGAAATTAAACGCGCAAAACAGTTGGCCCCGATAGCAAAGCAGCTTTTGGAGTCATAGCGTCGGCTTTTTTGCCCGCTTACGAAACGGAGACTTGTAATGGTTAAGGTCGATTTATCAGACTTTTACGCGGAAACGGAAACGAGCGAAACCCGTGCCTATGAGCACGCACTAGATATTGAGTTTATTGTTCATCGCGAGATGCAGCGCTCGGGCTTGAGTAAAAGTGAGCTGGCAAAGCGTATGGGCGTGAGTCTTCAGTCGCTTTCGAAATTGTTGAATTCTCAGCCCAACATGACGCTGAAAACAATCGCAAAGTTTGAGCTTGCGTTGGGTATCAAAATCATTCCTCAGGTCATTTCCAGTTATTCGAATGAGGCGCCGTTTTCTTCGTCTAATAACTCTGTCCGAGAACAATGGTCTTCATTTAACAGCGACTGCTCGGCGAAACGATTGAACTTTGAGATGATTCCGGGAGGTTTGGCTGCATGAGCAAGGATTTCATTGCGCCTATTCAGGTTGTTCATTTGTTTGTTGTCGACTCAACTTTTCATATCGAGAATGAGCCCTCCCAGAATATGGATTTAAAAGTTGACGTTAGCTATCAGGACGTCCATCTATTGAGGAACAAGGCGGGCGAGCGTGCAGACTTAAAGCTGTATGTGTGTGGCAGTCTGATTGATAGGGACGATGCAAAGGAAAAAATGCGCGCTGATGTGACGGTTGCTATTTCGGTGTCAACAAAAATGCCGTTCGACATTTCAGACGATGAAGCGCGCCGTTATCTTCTCTCTAATGCGATTTCCATGGCGTATGGTCACGCTAAGAGCTATCTGATGGTCGTTACTGGACTTTCGCCCATGGGGGCTTTGACGCTGCCGGCAATTCTTCCTTCGGAATTGGCAGCGGACAGCGATGCATCTTTCCAAAGTGAGTAAGTTGTTCTCGAGTTGGATTTTGCCTGCCGCTGTGTGCAAATGTAACGGGGTGCCGAATCGGTAGTCTGACTGATTCGGCATTTATATTTCGAAGTTTCTAGTTGAAGCCCTGCGATGCCCGTGCTGCGACAGCTAAATTGACCGTGACGTCCCGTCTTGCGACACGCATGTAGCTCCGCACGGGTATCATAGTGAAAGCGATTTCAACGACAGGGGTGCTCGTGGTAAAGATGAAAGATGTGGCCGAGCTGGCGGGCGTTTCGAGCGCCGCCGTCTCGCGCTACCTCAATGGTGGGTATATCTCGGCGGACAAGGCCGAGCGCATTAAGCAGGCGATTGAGCTGACCGGATACGTGCGATCCAGCCAGGCTCGCGCGCTGCGAACCGGTTCCACCAAGCTCATCGGCGTCATCGTGCCTAAGATTAATTCCGAGTCGGTGAGCCGCATTACGGCGGGCATCGGGCAGGTGCTTGGCCGCCGCGGCTACCAGATGCTTCTTGCCAATACCGATAACGTCCCCGATCGCGAGCTCGAATACCTCGGTTTATTCCAAAACCATCCGGTCGATGGCATTGTGCTGGTGGCAACTATGATTACCGGCGAGCATCGCCGGGCGATTGAGTCGTGCCGTGTGCCCATTGTGTTGATCGGCCAACATGTCGAGGGCGCGGCGTGCGTCTATCACGACGATTACGAGGCCGCTTTCGAGCTGGGTCAGGCACTCGCGAAGCGTGCTGAGGGCAAGATCGCCTACATCGGAGTTACCGAGGAAGACCGTGCCGCCGGTTATGACCGTTGTCGTGGTTTTGAGGCCGGCTTGCGCGCCGCGGGCGTGGCACTTGATCCGAGCCTGATTTGCCAGGGGTCCTTTACGCTCGACTCGGGCTATCGCGCTGCACGCGAACTGCTCTCCGTCGATCCCGATGTTTCGTTTATCGCTTGCGCGACCGATACTATGGCGGCCGGCGCCCTGCGCGCTCTTGACGAGGTTCGCGGCATGGGCGAGGGTGTGCGTCGCGTGAGCGGTTTTGGCGACAACGCATTTTTGCGCGCGCTGACGGGCGGCATTCCCACCGTGCATTACGGCTACCTGACCAGCGGCGTCGAGGCGACTAATATGTTGCTCAATACGCTCGATGGCGTGGAGGGGGAGAGCGGTTTAAAGACGCTCAAGCTCGGCCATCAGCTGATGAATGTCTAGGCTTACGTGATCTACCGCGCGCTCAACATTTAGGCGTTCAGTCGCTTATCGGCGCTATACTGCAGCCGTTGCCCACGATGCGGGGAACACCCGCATCGTGGGTTTTTGTTTTGAAGGGACGGTACCGCATGGGCGTACAGCAGCTAGAAGAGGCCTGGGCTTTGAGGACCGGCGCGCGTGAAGCGCGGTTGCTCGCGGCCTCGCATGTGCCAGCAGCGTTGTCGCAATTGGGGATTGTGCGCCCCGGTGACCGCCTGGTTGCGTTTGCCGATGACTTTGCCGATGCGTTTGCGCGCGGCTTTGATGCCTGCGACGTGGCTATGGTGGGCGAGCCGTCGGTTGCGGCGTTTGCTGCTGCGTCCGAGGGCTTTGATGCTTCGTTTGATGCCGAGGGGCCGCACCTGTGGTGGTTCGTCAACTCCATCGGCGGGTTTGGTCTGCGCGTCTCCGATCTTCGTACGTTAGGTCGCGCGGCTCGTGAGGCTCATGCGCTGCTGGTTGTGGACAACACCGTGGCGTCGGCTTTTGGCTGCGATTTGCTGCGCTTGGGTGCCGTCCTGTCGCTTGAGGCGCTCGACCGTGTTTGCGCAGGTAAGGCTCCGCGCAAGCTCGTTGCTGCTTCGGTGGCGCGCTCGCAGCTCAAGCGCCATCGTGTGGATGCCGCTGCCGAGTGCGCGCATACGTCGTTTGCGGGCTGCGGTGCTTTGGCACTCGACCTTTCTACCGAAGAGGCCCACGTGCTGGAGCGCGGGCTTTCCTCGCTCGATGCCCGCATGCAGGCGCACTTCGATCGCGCCCGTGCGTTGGCCGAGTATTTGGCCGCCAACGAGATGGTGCGCAACGTTCGCTATCCCGGACTGAACTCGCATCCCGACTATGCGGTTGCAACGGGAATCCTCGAGCACGGCTTTGGCCCGGCAGTTGAATTTGACCTTATCGAGCGTAGTGCGGATGACCTGTTCGATGCTTTGCCGAGGGAGTTTCGTACATCGCCCGCCGGCGGCGCAACGACGCGCCTTTCGGCCCCACGCGGTAAGCAGGGGAGCACCATTCGCCTCTTCGCCGGCACCGACGACCCCTTGATCGTGGCCGCCACCCTAGACAATGCCCTCCGCAAGTAGCCAATTTGGGACGGGGCTTTTTTAGCTACCCAATGTCAATTTTGGCTATGAGTCAAGAATGCTCTGGATGGGTAGCTAAAAAAGCCCCGTCCCAAATTGGCTACTCTTTGATGCTGGCGATGAGGGCGTCGGCTTTAGTGGCGATGACCTGGTTGATGTCGGCCTGCAGCTCCTCGTAGACCGCTATGGCTCGCTCGCCGGCCGGCGTGAGCGTGGATCCGCGGGCGCCGTCGCGCTCGATGAGCTTGCAGTCCAGCTGTCCTTCGGCCTCGTTTACAATACGCCACGCTTTGGAATAGGCCATGCCCATGCTCTTGGCGGCGCGGTTGAGCGAGTGCTCGCGGGCGATACCTTGCAGCAGCAAGACACAGCCGTGGCCGAAGACGCCCGGCAGATCCTTGTCGCGCGCTTGAATGACCAACTTTGCCGTCGTCTTGTACTTCATACGCTCCACGTCTCCCCGCTAAAGTGTTTGCTGGGCAAACGCAAAGCCTGCGTCAAGCCCTCGTGTGCTCTTCTTAAATCATGCATTGTAGCAGTCAAAGTGCGTTAAGATACTTCCCCAGTATTGGGCGCCCAAGGTTGGGCTGGGTCCTACGAGGCCTGCAGCCGACCGGTCGCATGGAAAAAGGAGAAACATGGCTACGTTCTTTCCCGGTGAGTCCCACACGTTTTCGGAGTATCTGCTGGTCCCTGGTTACTCGTCCTCGCAGTGCATCCCCAACAACGTCTCTCTTAAGACGCCGCTGACCCGCTTTAAGCGCGGTGAGAAGCCGGCAATCACCCTGAACATCCCCATGGTTTCCGCTATCATGCAGTCCGTCTCGGGCGTCGACATGGGTGTCGCGCTCGCTACCGAGGGTGGCCTGTCCTTCATTTACGGTTCCCAGAGCGCCGAGTCCGAGGCCGCTATGGTCAAGGCCGTCAAGGATCACAAGGCCGGCTTCGTTCAGTCCGATTCCACGCTGACCCCCGACATGACCATGGAGCAGGTCATTGAGCTCAAGGAGAAGACCAGTCACTCCACTATGCCGGTCACCGACGACGGCACCCCCAAGGGCAAGCTCCTGGGCATCGTCACCAGCCGCGATTATCGCCCCAGCCGCGATGACCATCAGAAGAAGGTCTCCGAGTTCATGACCCCGCGTGAGCAGCTCATCGTGGGCGACAAGAACATCAGCCTCAAGGTTGCCAACGACGTCATTTGGGACAACAAGCTCAACGCCCTGCCGATCGTCGACGACAACGATCACCTTATGGGCATCGTCTTCCGCAAGGACTACGACAGCCACAAGACCAACCCCAACGAGCTGCTCGATAACGACAAGCGCTACATGGTCGGCGCCGGTATCAACACCCGCGACTATGCCGAGCGCGTGCCGCTGCTCATCGAGGCCGGCGCGGATGTCCTGTGCATCGACTCTTCCGAGGGCTTCAGCGAGTGGCAGAAGCGCACCATCGAGTGGATCCGCGCCAACTACGGCGAGGACGTCAAGGTCGGTGCCGGCAACGTCGTCGACGCCGAGGGCTTCCGCTTCCTGGCCGACTGCGGTGCCGACTTCATCAAGGTCGGTATCGGCGGCGGTTCTATCTGCATCACCCGCGAGACCAAGGGCATCGGCCGTGGCCAGGCCACCGCGCTGATCGATGTCTGCCGCGCCCGTGACGAGTACTACGAGGAGACCGGTGTCTACGTGCCCGTGTGCTCCGACGGCGGCATCGTCTACGACTACCACATGACGCTCGCCCTTGCCATGGGTGCCGACTTTATGATGCTGGGCCGCTACTTCGCCCGCTTCGACGAGAGCCCGACCGAGCGCGTCAACGTCAACGGTCAGTACATGAAGGAGTACTGGGGCGAGGGTTCTGCGCGTGCCCGCAACTGGCAGCGCTACGACCTGGGCGGCGCCGCGAAGCTCAGCTTCGTCGAGGGCGTCGACTCCTACGTTCCCTACGCCGGCTCCCTCAAGGACGGCGTGGGCGGCACGCTCTACAAGGTCAAGTCCACGATGTGCAACTGCGGTGCCCTCTCGATCCCCGAGCTCCAGGAAAAGGCACGCCTGACCCTGGTCTCCTCGACCTCGATCGTCGAAGGCGGAGCTCACGACGTCGTAGTCAAGGACTCCCAACAGAGCGTAACGTATCGATAAGATAAGACCTGCACATAAAGGTTGAGCCTCAACCACGTTATTTAGATAAAGCGAGATGCCTGCAAGTCGCAGGCATCTCGCTTGTTGTATTTGCTATCATCAGTCAAGTTAACCTTAGGGTCGGGCGGCTTAGCTTTGTTCGCTACAAGTTCCGCACGCAAAGAAGAGCACTTAATGTGCTCTTCGTCTTGCGCAGGACTGTCCGCAGTAGCGAACAAAGCCAAGCCGCCCGACCCCAGCTAAGATTAAAGGAGCTGATATGTGCGATTGCACAGATCATAAGGACGAGATCCCTGCTTACGACGCACAGGCCATTGAGTCCAAGTGGATGAAGGCCTGGGAGGACTCCAACCTCTTTGCCGTCGACACCGACGACAGCAAGCCCAAGAAGTACGTGCTCGAGATGTTCCCGTATCCGTCGGGCGACCTGCACATGGGTCACGCGCGCAACTACACCATCGGCGATGCCATGGCCCGTCAGGCCCGCATGCGCGGCTACGACGTGCTGCATCCCATCGGCTTTGACGCCTTTGGCCTGCCCGCCGAGAACGCCGCCATCAAGCACAATACGCAGGCTGCCGCCTGGACGTATAAGAACATGGACCAGGCACTCGCCACGATGAAGCGCATGGGCTTCTCCTACGATCTGGATCGCATGGTCAAGACCTGCAGCCCCGACTACTACCGCTGGGGCCAGTGGATCTTTGAGAAGCTGTGGGAAAAGGGCCTGGTCTACCGCAAGAAGAACCCGGTCAACTGGTGCCCCACCTGCAAGACTGTTCTGGCCAACGAGCAGGTCACCGAGGGCAAGTGCTGGCGCTGCGGCACCGAGTCCGAGAAGCGCGACCTTGAGCAGTGGTACTTCAAGATTACCGAGTACTCTCAGGAGCTGCTCGATGACCTGGAGAAGCTCCCCGGCTGGCCCGAGCGCGTCAAGCAGATGCAGGCCAACTGGATCGGTCGTTCCGAGGGCGCCGAGGTCGACTTTACCCTGTGCGACCAGGATGGCGATCCCATCGAGGGCGACGAGGGTAAGATCACCGTCTTCACCACGCGTGCCGACACCCTTTTTGGCGTCTCCTTCTTTGTCCTGGCTCCCGAGTACGCCGGCCTGCATGAGCTCGTTGAGGGCACGGAGTACGAGGAGGCCGTCACCAAGATCGCCGAGGACTCCAAGCATATCTCTGCCGTCGAGCGTGCCCAGGGCACCCTCGAAAAGCACGGTGCCTTCACGGGCCGCTATGTGGTAAACCCGGTCAACGGCGAGAAGGTCCCTGTGTGGGTTGCCGACTACGTCGTTGCCGACTACGGCACCGGTGCCGTCATGGCCGTTCCCTGCGGCGACCAGCGCGACTTTGAGTTCGCCCGCAAGTACGACCTGCCGATCGTGCCGATCATCCTGGACGATGACGACCGCGCAGCCGTCGAGGCTAACGGCGAGACTATCGATACCTTCCATGCCGAGACCGTCGACTGGGATTGCGCCCATGCTGCCGAGGGCACGCTCGTCCAGTCCGGCAAGTACACCGGTATGCGCGGCGGCAAGCACTCCGAGGGCGAGGCTGCGATCGTGGCCGACCTCGAGGCCATGGGCTGCGGTCGTCGTAAGGTCGAGTTCCGTCTGCGCGACTGGCTCATTTCCCGCCAGCGCTATTGGGGCAACCCCATCCCGGCCATCCACTGCGAGCACTGCGGCATCGTGCCCGTGCCCGAGGATCAGCTGCCGGTGACGCTGCCCGAGAACCTTGACCTGGGTGCCGGCGAGACCCTTGCCGAGTGCAAGGAGTTCTATGAGACCACCTGCCCGGTCTGCGGTCGCCCGGCCAAGCGCGAGACCGATACCATGGACACCTTTACCTGCTCCAGCTGGTACTACCTGCGCTATACCGACCCGCACAACACCGAGCTGCCCTTCTCCAAGGAAGCCGCCGACCGTTGGATGCCCGTCGATAACTACATCGGCGGCATCGAGCACGCCATTCTGCACCTGCTCTACAGCCGTTTCTTCACCAAGGCGCTGCGCGACTTGGGCCTGCTGAGTGTGGACGAGCCCTTCACCAACCTGCTGTGCCAGGGCATGGTCAAGGACGAGAACGGCGACACCATGTCCAAGTCCAAGGGCAATGTCGTGCCTCCGAGCTCGGTCATCGAGCCCTACGGCGCCGACACCATGCGTTTGGCGATCCTGTTTATCGCCCCGCCCGAGAAGGACTTCGACTGGGATCCCAAGGCCGTTGAGGGCGCCAACCGCTTTATCAAGCGCGCCTGGCGTATCGTGTGGCAGCTCGTTCAGTCCGGCGACGCCAACGTGGCCTTCGACAAGTCCGCGCTCGACGAGGTTGCGATGAAGCTCTATCGCGAGCGTCACCGTACCATCGCCAAGTGCACCGAGGACTTCGACCGCGGCCAGTTCAATACCGCCATCTCGGCCGTCATGGAGCTCGTCAACGCGGCGAGCGCCTACCTCAACGCCACTGAGGACGCTGATCGCGACAAGGCGCTGTGCTACGGCGTGGCCAAGGATATCGTGAGCGTCCTTGCGCCCATCTGCCCGTTCTGGGCCGACGAGCTGTGGCACGAGGCCCTCGGCTGCGAGGGCAACGCCTACACCGCCGCCTGGCCCGAGTTCGACCTGGCCGAGTCCATTGAGGACACCGTGCAGATCGTCGTCCAGGTGCTCGGCAAGGTCCGCGGCCGCATCGACGTTGCCCGCGATGCCTCCAATGAGGATATGCAGGCTGCCGCCGAGGCCGCCGTTGCCAAGTGGCTCGAGGGCAAGACGGTCGTCAAGGCCATCTGCGTGCCCGGCAAGCTGGTCAACCTGGTGGTCAAGTAAGCACTGCGCGCTTAGCTGACGCATTAAAGACGAGGGGCGATCCGGTTGGGTCGTCCCTCGTTTTGTTTAGCCTGGCCGCGGTCAATTGTCCTATTCTTGTGGAGAAGCTGTGCGCACGCTGACCTGCAGATTCGTACTGTGCTTGCACGTTTTCGCAGCTATTGCTATAGTTTGCTTGCAAATGAAGTTGTAATTGAAAGAAGTGGGGTTTCGGCCCCGCTTCTTTTTTGTATGGATGGAGGTGCCGCAATGGTCAAGACTAAGACCGAGCAGGCGATCATCGATGCGCTCGAGGCCGTCGCTCCCCAGCACGATGTCGACATCGTCGACGTCGAGCTCGTGGGTGCCACCAAGGCCCCCTGCGTGCGCGTGCGTATCGAGGGTGCCGAGGGTCAGAGCCTGTCGCTCAACGACGTCACGGCCAATACCAAGTGGATCGGCGACGTGATTGAGGAGCTCGACCCCATCTCTTCGAGCTATACGCTCGAGGTATCGAGCCCGGGTATGGCGCGCCCGCTGCGCCGTCCGCGCGACTTTGCCCGCTTTGTGGGCGAGGACTGCGAGCTCACCTCCACCGCCACCGAGGGCCGTCGCAAGTACGCCGGCAAGATTGCCGCCGCCACCGAGACGAACGTGACCCTCGAGCTCGAGGACGGCGAGTCCGTTACCCTCGATTTTTCTGATGTTAAAAAGTGCAAGTTGAAGCCCACCTACGACTTCAAGCCCGCGAAGGAAGGAAAGTAAGATGGCAGCATCCGACATGATGTCCGCCCTGATGGAGCTTTGCCAGGAGAAGCACATCGACCAGCTCTACCTGATCGACCGCCTGGAGCAGTCGCTCGCCAAGAGCTATGCCGAGATCCTGCATCTTGAGTGGGGCGCTAAGGTGACCATCGACCGCACCACCGGCAAGATCTACGTCTACCGCCTGGAGCCGATCGACGATTCCATGGACGAGGAGGGCAACTTCACCGAGTTCGAGGAGATCGACGTCACCCCCAAGAACACGAGCCGCATCGCTGCCCAGCACGCCAAGGCCGAGATCAACGCCATCGTGCGTAACTCCGCCCGCGAGCAGATCTACGAGGAGTTCTCCGGCCGCATCGGTGACCTCATCAGCGGTACCGTGCTGCAGTCCACGCCCGACTTCACGATCGTCAAGATTCGCGAAGGCGTCGAGGCCGAGCTGCCGCACTTCGATCAGCGTCGTTACGAGAACGAGCGCAACGAGCGTCCGATGGGCGAGCGCTACCTGCACAATCAGCACATCAAGGCCGTGATCATCGACGTTCGCGACCCCAACTCCAACCTGCAGCCGGTTCGTGGCGAGCACAGCCGTCCGCCGATTGTCATCTCCCGTACCCACCCCGAGCTCATGCGTCGTCTGTTTGAGCAGGAGGTGCCCGAGATCTATGAGGGCACCGTCCAGATCAAGTCAATCGCCCGCGAGCCCGGCCAGCGTTCCAAGGTTGCCGTCCACTCGCTCGACGACCGTCTGGATCCCGTGGGTGCCTGCGTCGGCCCCAAGGGCAGCCGTGTTCGCGCTGTCGTGGGCGAGCTCCGTGGCGAGCGCGTCGACGTCATCCTGTGGGATGCCGATCCTGCCGTCTACGTCGCCAACGCCCTGTCGCCCGCTAAGGTCACCCGCGTCCTCATCGACGAGGAGAAGGCCTACGCCGGCGTCATCGTCCCCGACGACCAGCTGTCCCTCGCCATCGGCAAGGAAGGCCAGAACGCCCGCCTCGCTGCGCGCCTGACCGGCTGGCACATCGACATCAAGTCCGAGACGCTTGCCGCCGACATCCTCAAGAACGTTCCCGTTCACGAGGAGCCCGCCGCCGACCTGATCGGTGACGAGGAGGACGAGGATGTCCGCCGCTGCGAGTATGTGTCCGAGGACGGCATCCAGTGCCGCAACCAGGCTCGTCCCGGCTCCCGTTTCTGCGGTGTCCACGACACCGACGCCTTCGATGATGCGGAGGACCTGATCTAGCGCGCGGTCGCGCCGGGCGGGCCCCGGCGCGTCTCCCACGCTCGTTCAGTCTCTAGGCACCCAAGGTGCCAGAAAGGGTAGGTGAAGTCATATGGCAAAAGTCCGTGTGTCCACCTTGGCCAAAGAGTTCGGCATGACCTCCAAGGAACTGATGGGTCATCTCGCCGATATGAAGATTCCCGCTAAGTCCGCTTCCTCCACCTTGGAGGACGCCTATGTCGCCATGGTCCGCAAGCAGCTCGCCTCGGTGATCGAGGCCCGCGCTCAGGAAGTCGAGGCCGCCAAGCAGGCCGAGGAGCAGGCGGCTGCCGCCGAGGAAGCCGCACGCGCTGCCGAGGCCGAGCGCGAGCGCATCGCCGCCGAGAAGGCCCGCGAGGAGGAGCGCCGCCAGTTTGCCGCAGCCCAGGCTGCCGAGGAGGCTGCCCGCGCCGAGGCCGAGGCCAAGAAGAAGGCCGAGCAGGAGCGCCTTGCCCGCGAGAAGGAGGAGGCTGCCCGCGAGGCCCAGCGCCGCGCCGTTCCCGCTTCCGACTCC
Source organism: Collinsella sp. AF33-16 (assembly GCF_003475325.1). Taxonomy (GTDB): domain Bacteria; phylum Actinomycetota; class Coriobacteriia; order Coriobacteriales; family Coriobacteriaceae; genus Collinsella. The sequence goes on from NZ_QRQC01000002.1 coordinate 18,501, forward strand.
GGTTCGCGCTTCCGTTCGCTGCTCGACCAGATCGCCGCACAGGAGACCGTGCTCAAGGAGAAGAAGGACGCCGAGGACAAGGCCAAGGCCGAGCGCGCCGCCGAGCGCGGTAACCGTCGTGGCGGCAACAACGACCGCCGCGGTGGCCGTCGCAACGATCGTAACGCCTCCGACAGCAACTCCGAGCGCAACGCCTCCGAGAGCCGTCCGCACAGCCATCGCACCAACGCCAGCAACAACGTCGCTGCTGGCATGGACTTCCCCAACCCTGATAAGCAGGGCAAGGGCAAGAAGCGCAAGGGCGGTCACAACAACGAAGAGGACCACTACAGCCGTATGGCTCGCGAGGCCGAGGAGTACAGCCGCGAGAAGGTGCTCGAGGAGGCCCGTGCCGCCGTCGAGGAGGCCTCTCGCGAGTCCACCGGTCGCCGCAAGAAGCGCAAGGAGAAGCGCGAGCGCGAGGCTGCCAAGGCTCAGGAGGAGCGCAAGATAGAGGAGGCGCTGGCCCAGGGCGTGAACCCCGAGGAGCTCGACGCCATCAAGGTCTCCCAGGGCGTTACCGTCCAGGAACTCGCCGAGGCACTTGACGTTCCGGCCAACGACATCATCAAGCGCCTGTTCCTGTTGGGCACGCCGCTCACCATGACACAGTCCATGTCTGACGACCTCGTCGAGCTCGTTGCCGACGACCTGGGCCGCCAGATCAAGATCATCACCCCCGAAGAGGAGAACACCTTCTCGTTCTACGACGATCCCGCCGACCTTAAGCCGCGTGCCCCGGTCGTCACCGTCATGGGCCACGTCGACCACGGCAAGACTTCGCTGCTCGACGCCATCCGTCACACCGGCGTCGCTGCCGGCGAGGCAGGCGGCATTACCCAGGCAATCGGTGCTTCGCAGGTTATGATCAACGACCGCAAGATCACCTTCATCGATACCCCGGGCCATGCCACCTTTACGGCCATGCGTGCCCGCGGCGCCAAGGTGACCGACATCGTCATTCTGATCGTGGCTGCCGACGACGGCGTCATGCCCCAGACCATCGAGTCGATCAACCACGCCAAGGCCGCCGGTGTTCCCATTGTCGTCGCCGTCAACAAGATCGATAAGCCGGGTGCCAACCCCGACCGCGTGCGCCAGGAGCTCACCGAGTACGGCATCATCCCCGAGGAGTGGGGCGGACAGAACATGTTCGTCAATATCTCGGCCAAGCAGAAGATCGGTATCGACGACCTGCTCGAGACCGTCCTACTCCAGGCCGACGTGCTCGAGCTCAAGGCCAACCCCGATACGTTCGCTTCGGGCAACGTCCTCGAGGCTAAGCTCGACAAGGGCCGCGGCTCGGTTGCCACGGTGCTCGTGACCCGCGGTACTCTGCACGTGGGCGATACGCTGGTCGCCGGCCTTACCTACGGCCGCGTCCGCGCCATGCTCGACCCCAAGGGCAACGCCGTCACCGAGGCCGGTCCCTCCGACGCCGTCGAGATCCTGGGCCTGCAGTCCGTCCCCAACGCCGGCGATGAGTTCCGCGTGTTCGAGGACGAGCGCGAGGCTCGTGCCCTTGCCGACGAGCGTTCGCTCAAGGCCCGTATCGAGGAGCAGAGCCGCGTCAAGCACGTCACGCTCGAGAACCTCTTCGAGACCATTGCCGACGCCGAGGTCAAGGAGCTCAACCTGATCATCAAGGCCGACGTCCAGGGTTCCATCGAGGCCCTTCAGGACTCGCTCGACAAGATGGATCAGTCCGAGGTTCGCATCAACACGATCCACTCCGCCGTTGGTGCCATCAACGAGACCGACGTCGTTCTGGCCGACGCCTCCAACGCCATCATCATCGGCTTTGGTGTCCGTCCCGACGGTAAGGCCCGCTCCGCTGCCGAGCGCGAGGGCGTCGAGATCCGTTGCTACGACGTCATCTACAAGTGCCTCGAGGAACTCGACGCTGCCCGTATCGGCATGCTTAAGCCCACCGAGGTCGAGGTCTCCACGGGTACCGCGACCGTCCTGGACACCTTCAAGGTGCCCAAAGTCGGTATCGCCGCCGGTGTCCGTGTCGAAGAGGGCGAGATCGCCGCGACCGATTCCGTGCGTCTGGTGCGCGACGGCATCGTGGTCTTCAACGGCAAGATCGCCTCGATGCGCCACTACAAGGACGAGGCCAAGAGCCTCAAGAGCGGTTCCGAGGGCGGCATTGGCCTGGAGAACTTCCAGGACATCAAGCCCGGCGACCAGATCGAGGGTTACCGCATCGACCAGGTTGCCCGTACCGAGTAGGGGGTAGCGCTATGAAGCAAACGCAGGCAACCCGCCGTCTGGGCGAGCAGCTTCGCGAGAAGCTCGGTTATATCCTGCTCTTTGAGGTTTCCGATCCGCGTCTCGACCTGGTTACTTTGACCGCGGTCGAGGTCGCGGTGGACCGTTCGTTCGCGCGTGTGTACGTGTCGTGCGATGCGAGCCGCTACGACGAGGTCATGGAGGCGCTCGCAAGCGCCAAGGGCCGTATTCGCAGCCTGTTGGCTCGCTCGCTCGATTGGCGTGTTACGCCCGAGCTCGATTTTCGCATCGATCGCTCGACCGATGAGGCCGAGCGCATCACGCGTGCGCTGGAAAACGTTCCCGCCACGCTTGCGATCGAAAAGGACGAGGACGGCTATCCGATAGCGGATGCCGCCCAGGAGGCAGCTTTAGATGACTAATTCCGCCGACCTCGCCTCGTGCGAGTCTGCAGATATTCAACGACGCATCCTCGAGCTTATCGAGGGTGCGTCCTCCATTGCGATTTCGGGACATACTTCTCCCGATGGCGATGCCTTGGGCTCCGTCTTGGGTCTGGGCCTTTCGCTCATGAAGTTTTTCCCCAACAAGGACATTGCGCTGCTGCTGGCAGACGATGACCCGGTTCCGCGCATCTACCGCTTTATGGAGGGTGCCGATCGCCTGGTGCCGGCATCTGCGTACACCGGCAATCCGGAGCTGTTCATCTCGGTGGACGTACCGGTCGCCGAGCGCCTGAACAACTCCGCCGAGGTGCTTCGTCGCTCCAAGCATGTGGTGTGCTTCGATCACCATCCGGCGCGCGAGGAGTTTGCCGAGCTCAGCCTGAGGCGCGTCGAAGCTGCAGCCTGCGCCATGATCATCGACCGCTTCTTGGACAATTGCGGCATTGTCGCACGTGATGGCGTTGCGACCTGCCTGCTGTGTGGCTTGGTTACCGATACCGGCCGTTTTCAGTACCAAAACGCCGATGCCGCCGCGTTCCATGCAGCCTCGCGTCTGGTTGCCCACGGTGCCGATCCGGCGCGTGTGGCACTCGAGGTTTACCAGAGCATGCGCGTTGAGTTTTTGCACCTCAAGTCCATCGTTATGGGCCGCATTAAGACGGTGGCCCACGGGCGCGTCGCGTATAGCTACGCGTACCAGAGTGATCTTGAGGCCTGCGGTGTCACCTCGGATGAGTGCGACGGTCTGGTTGACGTGGTGCGCTCGGTGATGGGCGTGGAGGTCTGCTTGTTCCTGAAGGGCATTGAGGGCGATACCAAGGTGCGCGGCAACCTGCGCTCCAAGGGTGACCTCAACGTGTCCGAGATCGCTGCTGCCTTTGGCGGAGGCGGACATCCCGCTGCCGCCGGTTTTTCCAACAACGGAACGATTCTCGAGACGCTCACCGTGGCACTTCCCATGCTGGCCGAACTGGTAGGGGAGGATCCCACTTCGGTGACCATCGAGCTTTAACTTTTTGGATGGTACATGGCTCGTCGTACACCTTCTCAACTGAATATGCTGCTCGCCGTCGATAAGCCGGTGGGCTGCACGTCCCACGATGTGGTTTCGCAATGCCGGCGCGCCCTCCATGAGCGGCGCGTCGGCCATGCCGGCACGCTCGACCCCATGGCATCGGGTGTCATGGTGGTGGGTGTGGGCCAGGCCACCCGTCTGCTGGGCATGCTGACCCTCGATACCAAAAGCTATGTCGCCGACATTTCGTTTGGCGCCGAGACCAATACCGATGATGCGGAGGGCGAGGCGGTCCGCACGGTGGCTGTTGCCAACGAGCTCCGCGATCCTGCCTATGCCCGTGAGCGCTTGGCCGCTATGCTGGGTCCGCAGATGCAGGTGCCGCCGGCGTTTTCGGCTATCTCGGTCAATGGCGTTCGCGCCTACAAGTCTGCTCGCGAGGGCAATGCGGTGGACCTACCTCCGCGCCCCGTCGAGGTCTATGCCGCCGGCCTGATCGCCGTGGGAGGCGAAGGTGATACGTGTGTGTGGACCGTGGCGTTCTCGGTGAGCAAGGGCACCTATATCCGTGCGCTCGCTCGCGACTTGGGCCGCGCCTGCGAGAGCGCCGCGCACATTTCCGCGCTGCGCCGCACGGCCTCCGGTGTTGTTTCCATTGGCGCCTGTCATGCGGTCGAGGAGCTTTCTCCCGAGTCCGCGCCTGGCTTTGCCCTGGATCCCATTGCGGCCCTGGGCGCCACGCGTGTTGACTTGCCGGGCAATCTTGCCGAAGACCTGCTCTGCGGCCGACGCATTCCCGTTGAGCGTGCGCTTGCCGATTTCGATGCTTCGAAAGCGCCGTTTGCGCTGGTGCTCGATGGGGGACTCAAGGCGCTCGCCCGCATCGAAAGTGGCCGCTTTGTCATGGAGCACGTGTTTCCGCAGGCAATCGGCGGTGTTCGATGATGTTGTCCGCTCGCGAGCTCGCGCGTATCTTTTTTGAAGGCGAGTCGGACGAGGCTCGCATCGTCACTGCCGATGCGTTTGATGAGTGCGAGCACTTGGGTGCTGCCTCGATCGCCATTGGCGTGTTCGATGGCGTTCACCGTGGACACCGGGAACTCATCGAAGCGCTTGTCCGTGATGCCCGTGCCCATGGCTGCAAGGCGGTCGTGGTCACTTTCGATCCCGATCCGGACGTTGTGGTGAGTCCTTCGCCCGCTCAAAAATTGATGACGACGGCCGACCGTCTACATGCCTTGGCTCAGACCGGGGTCGATGCGGTGGTGGCCGTTCCCTTTACGCCTGAGGTTGCGGCACTCGACCATGTTGCTTTTCTCTCGCTGGTGTCGCGTCTGGTCGACATTCGCTCGATTCGCGTTGGCAGCGACTTTAGGCTGGGTCGTGGCGGTGCTTCTGGTGTTGACGAGATGCGCACCTGGGGTGCCGAGCGCGGCGTTGACGTATACGGGCACGACCTGCTTTGCGAGGGCGGTGAGGCCATTTGCGCCACCCGCATTCGTCATGAGCTGGGACAGGGCCATGTGGAGCTTGCTGCTGAGTTGCTCGGCCGCCCGTATATGCTGCGTGGCGGTGTTATTCGTGGCCGTCACGAGGGTTCTGACATGGGCTTTCCCACGGCTAACCTGCAGGTTCCCGACGGCATTCAGGTGCCTGCCGATGGCGTGTATGAGGGCCTGGTGCTCGTTGATGACACCGTATGGCCTGCTGCCGTTAACGTCGGCCTGCCGCCGACGTATGCCGACGATGCCGCTTCATCGCATCTCGAGGCTAACTTAATTGGTTATACGGGCGACCTGTACGGCGCTTCCGTTTCGCTGGCGTTTACGCGCTGGCTGCGTCCCTCGCGTGTGTTCGATTCGCTGGATGAGTTGATTGCGACCGTCGAGGGTAATATCGAGGACATTCGTCACAACTTGGGTGAGCAGGGGGTGGGCATCCGTGATTAGCGATGAGGAAAAAGACCAGGTACGCGCTGCGTCCGACCTAGTTGCCATCGTGCAGGAAACGGTTGAGCTCAAGCCCCGCGGCCATGAGTTTTGGGGCTGCTGCCCCTTTCATGGCGAAAAGACTCCGTCCTTCCACATTATTCCCGCCACGCAGGTGTGGCATTGCTTTGGCTGCGGCGAGGGTGGCGACGTCTTCACCTATATCATGAAGCGCGAGAACCTGAGCTTTCCCGAGTCAATCCGTTATTTGGCCGATCGTGCAGGTATTGAGCTGCACGACACCGGAGATCGCCGCGAGCGCGGTACCAAGCGTGCCCGCATCTACGATCTGTGTGCCGAGACCGCCCAGTTCTACCACACCATGCTTATGCGCGGTAAGGATGGCCGTCCACGTGAGTACTTTGCCAGCCGCGGCATGGGTGGCGACGTCTGCCGCCGCTACTGCCTGGGCTTTGCGCCGGGTCGTAATATGCTGGTGGCTCATCTGTCGCAGGCGGGCTTTACTCCGCAGGAGATGATCGACGCCAACGTTGCCGTGAGTCGAGGGCGCGGGCAGCTTGCCGACCGCTTCTACGACCGCGTGATGTTCCCCATCTTTGACGAGCAGGGTCACAACATCGCCTTTGGCGGTCGCATCATGGGTGACGGCCAACCCAAGTACCTCAACACCGCCGAGACGAGCGTGTTTCATAAAAAGCGAAACCTCTACGGCTTTAATTGGGCCAAGGAGTTTATCGTCGCGCAGGATACCGCCATCGTGGTAGAGGGCTATACCGACTGCATCGCCTGTTGGGAGGCGGGGATTAAAAACGTTGTCGCTACGCTGGGCACCGCGCTCACGGAGCATCACGTCAAGACGCTCACCCGCTTTGCCAAGCGCATCGTGTATATGTTTGACGGCGATGCCGCGGGCCAGAAGGCCGCCCGTCGCGCGATTCAGTTTATCGAGCAGGATTCGATGGACCTGCGCTGCGTGGTGCTGCCTGACGGCAACGATCCCATGGAGTTCATCACGGCCCACGGCGGAGAGGAGCTGCAGAAACGCATTGACGCCGCCGAGCCGCTCATGGACTTCGTGTACCGTTCGCTGCAGGAGTCGAGCGACATCACCACGCCGGGCGGTCGCGCCAAGGCGCTGGAGGATGCGCTCACGCTCATCTATCCGCTTCGTGACAGCTATATGATCGATACGTACTTTATCCAGATTGCCGATCTGCTGGGTTTGGATTTGGAGACCGTGCGTGCGAGCTCGGGCCGTGTGTTTCGCGATGTCGCCAAGCGCGAGGATGCGGAACGACGTCGTGAGCAGAGCTTTGAGCGCCAGCGGGCACAGGCTGAGCGGTCCGGCGGGACGGGCAGTCGGGCGTCGAGTTCTCGCGATGCCGGTCGCGGCGCTTGGGCATCGGGCGCGACGCCGTCGGTGTCCGCGCCGGTCGAGGAAGAGCCGTACGACTACGTCCCACTCGATGCCTACGGTGCCGCGCCCGTGGAGGTCGTCGACGATCTGCCGCCAATCGATGTGCCTGATGGTATGGGTGCTGTGCCTGTGACTGATGGTTCGGGCGCTCCGGCTGCGGCGGCGCCGATGGTTCTTACTGATCTTGAGCGCAAGTCCTTGGCAGGGGAGCGCGAGCTGTTGACGATGCTCACGAGCTACCCCGACCTGTTCCGCACGTATGCCGACCGCATCTGCTCTATCGAGTGGGTTGACCCACGTCACGAGTCCATCGCATGGGCCGTTCTGGCAACGCCGCCGGGAACCGATCCTGCAGCCTGCATGGATGCGGCGCGCTCGGTCTGTCCCGAGGCGGCAACGCTTGTGAGTGCCGGGCGCATCTCCGCGACGAGCAAGCACCCCACCGAGACGAACATCGTGTTCATGCTCGATACGCTCGAGCTCTACACCATCAAGCGCCGCATGCGTGCCGCACAGGCCAAGCTGCGCCAGGACCGTTCGCTCGATGATGAGGCCCGTCGCGCGCTGACCGTGCAGGCCGCGCAGGATTCGCAGCGTCAACGCGAGCTGCAAAAGTCTATCGGCGGCGTGGCGGACCCGTTCCGTTTGATCGGTCTGGAGGCCGCAGGCACCGAACAGGCCTAGATGTTGTGGTCAACCAGCGTATTCTCGCCTATATCCAGTCCTCTTTTTGGGTATAGACGCCTATGTGTGTGCTAAAGTATTGAGTCCTGTGGACTATGAAGGGAGAATCTGTGCCAAAAAAGACTGAGAGCACGGGTACTGGGCTGGAATCCTACGTTGCAAAGCTCATGGGCAACGGCTCAAACAGGACTTCGGTAACCGAGGACGAGATTCAGGTCGCCCTGAAGGATATCGATGTTTCTGACGAGCAGCTCACCGCGGTGTATTCCGCGCTGCGCAACAGCGGCATCCAGATTATCTCCGCGAGCGGAAACGACGACGCCCCCATGGACGTCGACGATGACGATAACGATACCGATACTGACGATTTCGATGACGACGACGAGCACGATTCCGGCTCGCTCGACGATCACGAGCTCAAGATGGCCCGTCAGGCCGACGCCGAGATGGGTTCTTCCAAGAGCAAGAAGAAGCGCACCGTGCGCACGTCCCGTTCACGCTCCCGCGTGCGTGGCATCGATGCCTCCACGGTGATGCTGACCGGCGATCCGGTTCGTATGTACCTCAAGGAGATCGGCAAGGTCGACCTGCTGACCGCCTCCGAAGAGGTCGATTTGGCCATGAAGATCGAGGCCGGTCTCGAGGCCACCGAGAAACTCGAGGTCGCCGATGCCGGCGAGCTCGAGCTCACGCGTGCCGAGATGCGTCGTCTTACGCGCATTGAGAACGTCGGCCTCGAAGCTAAGCAGGCACTCATCAGCGCAAACCTGCGTCTGGTCGTCTCCATCGCCAAGCGTTATGTCGGCCGCGGCATGCTGTTCCTTGACCTGATCCAGGAGGGTAACCTCGGTCTGATTCGCGCCGTCGAGAAGTTCGACTACCAGAAGGGCTTCAAGTTCTCCACGTACGCCACGTGGTGGATCCGTCAGGCCATTACGCGCGCTATCGCCGACCAGGCCCGTACCATCCGTATTCCCGTGCATATGGTCGAGACTATCAACAAGCTCGTCCGCGTGCAGCGCCAGCTCCTTCAGGACCTGGGTCGCGACCCGACCCCCGAGGAGATCGGTGCCGAGATGGACATGAGCGCCGACCGCGTCCGCGAGATCCAGAAGATCTCGCAGGAGCCCGTGTCGCTTGAGACCCCCATCGGCGAGGAAGAGGATTCCCAGCTGGGCGACTTTATCGAGGACTCCCAGGCTATCGTTCCGCCCGATGCCGCCAGCTTCTCCATGCTGCAGGAGCAGCTCACTCAGGTGCTCGACTCGCTTGCCGATCGTGAGCGCAAGGTTATCGAGCTGCGCTTTGGCCTTGTCGACGGGCATCCCCGCACGCTCGAGGAGGTCGGTCGCGAGTTTGGCGTCACGCGCGAGCGTATCCGCCAGATCGAGTCCAAGACTTTGGCCAAGCTCCGCCACCCCAGCCGCAGCAGCAAGCTCAAAGACTACATCGAGTCTTAGGGTTACGGCGTTCTACCGAACGCCGTAACTGGCCGACGCTGCAAACCCGCCAGAGCGGCAATCTGCCTTTCAACTTCGGCGGCATGACCAAAAGGTCAATGCCGCCTTGTTTCAAGGCACCTTGCTCGCTCTGGCGGGTTTTCGCTGTCCGTCCTCTATCTGCGGCGTTGCTATGGCTGTCAGTTGTGCGACAGTTTGGGGGTGGTTATTGGGGACAGACTTAAATGAGTAGTCGTTGGGGACGTTCTTGAATGACTAGTCGTTTAAGAACGTCACCAATGACTAGGCGGAGAAAAATTCTTAAAAAAGTTCTTGCCCTGAGCTGATTCGTCCGTATAATAAACTTCGTTGCTTGAGAGCACGCACCTATTCCTCGGTAGCTCAATGGTAGAGCACGCGGCTGTTAACCGCGCTGTTGTAGGTTCGAGTCCTACCCGGGGAGCCAGAATTTCTCAGCCCATTCCGCTGGGCTTTTTAATTCCTCGGTAGCTCAATGGTAGAGCACGCGGCTGTTAACCGCGCTGTTGTAGGTTCGAGTCCTACCCGGGGAGCCAGGTTGTAGAACCCGTCGCTTATGCGGCGGGTTTTTTCATGCCGCGACCACTTGACTCAAACGTTGCCATATCAACATTTCGTGTCGAGGATGTAATCCCGCGACCCATCACCTCAACATGGCGCGGTCGTTGTAGAATATTGCAATGATTGCTCCCACGACATGGTGCCGTGAGCACCAGATAAGGAGATTCTTGTGTCTGAGACCATTAACGGCAGCCTGAGCGTCTCGAACGACGTTATTGCCGATATTGCCGGTTATGCCGCGATGACATGCTATGGCGTCGTCGGTATGGCTGAGCAGCTCCAAGGCGCCGAGAGCGTGCGCCTGCTTGCCGGTCAGCGCCTCCGCAAGGGCGTGCTTGTCTCCGCCGACGAGAACGGCCTTACGGTCGATCTTCACGTCGTGCTCGAGAACGGCGTCAACATGAAGTCCGTCTGCCACAATCTTTCGAGCTCCGTTGCCTTCACCCTGCAGGAGATCGCTCAGATCGACCCCGCCAGCCTTAAGATCGGCATCCATATCGACGCGCTCAAGAGCCGTCTGAACTAGCATCCGAAAACGGAGATTCAAATACCCATGATTGCAAAGACCATTCGCACCTGTTTTCCGATCGCTGCGGCTGCCGTTTCCGACAAGGCCGAGGAGATCAACAAGCTCAACGTCTTCCCCGTACCCGATGGCGATACCGGCACCAACATGTCGCTCACGCTCGCCTCGGTGACCAAGGAGCTCTCCGCCCTTCCTGCCGACGCCGACATGGAGGCCATCGCCGGTGCCATCACCCATGGCTCCCTGATGGGTGCCCGTGGCAACTCCGGCGTCATCACCTCGCAGATTCTGCGTGGTGTGGCCGAGGGCCTTGTCTCTGCCGATGAGCCCATCACTTCCGCCAACATCGCCTATGCGTTCCGCCGAGCCGTCAAGGTTGCCTTCCAGGCAGTGCGTAAGCCCATCGAGGGTACGATCCTCACGGTGCTGCGCGACGTCTCGACCAAGGCAGACGAGTGCGAGAAGAAGAAGTTCTCGGCCGAGGACGCGCTCGACGCCATCGTCGTCGAGGCCTATCAGTCCGTCGCCCGTACGCCCGACCTGCTGCCCGTTCTGAAGGAGAACGGCGTGGTCGACTCCGGCGCCTTTGGATTTGCCATCTTCCTTGAGAACTTTGTTGCCGCCGCGCTTGGTCGCAGCACCGTTGTCGAGGATTTCTCCGCCACGTTTGACTCCGCTGGCTCTGCCCGCGACGCGGCCCTCGACCGCGTTGAGATCGAGGCCAACGACGACTGGGAGGGCTCGGAGTTCCGTTACTGCAATGAGTTCCTGTTTAAGGCAGACGCCCCGTTTGACGAGGACGAGTGCCTTAAGTTCCTGGGCTCCATGGGCGACTGCGAGCTACTCGTGGGCGCTTACCCCGATTACAAGATTCACGTGCACTCCAACACCCCCAACCTGGTGCTCGAGCATATGCTGCAGCTTGGTCAGATTTACGAGGTCTTTATCCACAACATGGAGATGGAGGCCCACGACCGTACCGCCAAGATCCACGAGGACCAGGAAAAGGCCGCCGAGCCCGCCAAGGCGCTGGGCTTTGTCGCCGTTGCCGCCGGTTCCGGCGAGGCAGACATCCTCAAGTCCCTCGGCGTCGACGTGATCGTGTCGGGTGGTCAGACCATGAACCCCTCGACTGCAGACTTGCTGGGCGCCGTTGACCAGGTCAACGCGACCTCGGTCATCATCCTGCCCAACAACGGCAACATCCGCATGGCTGCCGAGGCCGCTGCCTCAGCCTGCACCGACAAGAAGGTAGCCGTCGTTCCCACCAAGACCGTCCCGCAGGCCTTCTCCGCGCTGTTCGCGGTCCTGCCCGATTCCGAGCTCGAGGATGCCGTCGCCGCTATGGTCGACGCCATCAGCGAGGTTCGCGATGGCGAGGTCACCCGTGCCGTGCGCGATTCCAGCGCCTCCGACGGCTCGCCGATTCACTCCGGTGACGTCATGGGTATCATCGCCGGCTCCATCGACGTGGTCGGCTCCGACGTGAAGCAGGTCACGCTCGATTGCATCAACCGTATGCAGGAGGAAGAGGAGGGCGACGCGCTGACGATTCTGGCCGGCGAGGAACTGTCCGATGAGGCCTTCCAGGAGATCGTAGACGCCATTGAGGAGGCTCAGCCCGATTTGGAGATCGACGCCCATCGTGGCGAGCAGCCGCTCTATCCCGTGATCTTCTCGATCGAGTAGGCTCTGCCCATGTCCGAGCTGTGCTCCGTGCCGCGCGTCTCGGAGCGCTTTGCCCAGAGCAATGCGCTCGACGAAGATATCGCGCGACTCAAATATGTTTCAGGTAAACGTGAGGAGGCCCTTCGCCGTCTGGGAATTCGGACGGTGGGGGACCTCCTTCTCCATATCCCTCATCGTTACCTCGACTTTACTCGTTCGTGGTCCATCGAGATGGCGCCCATCGGTACCGTGTGCACTATCATCGCCACGGTCGACCGCATCGTCCAAAAGCAGCCGCGTCCGCGCATGCAGGTGACCGAGGTCTCACTCGTTGACGAGACGGGCGTGCTACAGGTCGCCTTTTTCCGCCAGCCCTGGATTGCCCAGCAGCTTAAGCAGGGCGACCGCCTGGCCGTGATGGGCAAGGTTGAGTTTGCCTACGGTTTTAAGCAGATGGCCTCGCCGCACTTTGAAAAGCTCGAGGAAGGGCGTGCCGCAGGCACTATCCTGCCGGTCCATTACGTCAGTGATGGCGTGAGCCAGGCGTGGATGCGCCGCATCGTAAGCGGCGCGCTCGAGGTCGTCGGCAATCCCTTTGATCCCATTCCGGCACGCTTACGCGTTAAGCGTCGCCTGATGAGCAATGCTCGTGCGCTTCGATCGATCCACTTTCCCTCGAGCATGGCTGAGCGCGACATCGCACGCCGGCGTCTTGCCTACGAGGAGTGTCTCTACCTGCAGCTGGCGCTGCGTCTGCGCAACGACGGCGGCCTGGTCGATGTGGTGCCCTATGCCCACACCGCGGGCGAGCACCTGGTCGCGCTCAAGCAGGCCCTGCCGTTTTCGCTGAGCGACGAGCAGGAGGCCGCGTTCCAGGATATCCTGCGCGATATGTGCGATGGCGGGCGCGTGATGAACCGCCTGCTGCTGGGCGATGTCGGTACCGGTAAGACCGCCGTTGCCGCCTGCGCGCTGGCTGTGGCTGCCGATGGCGGTACGCAGGCCTGCGTTATGGCGCCCACGGGCGTGCTGGCGCGCCAATATGCCGATAAGACCGGCCCCTTGCTCTCGCAGGCTGGCATGACCTGGGCGCTCCTGACGGGCGCCACGCCGGCGGCCGAGCGCGAGCGGATCCATGCCCAGCTGGAATCGGGCGAGCTCGATGTCCTCTTTGGCACCCACGCGGTGCTTTCGGATAACGTGGCGTTTAAGCATCTGTCGCTCGTGGTCATCGATGAGCAGCACCGGTTTGGCGTCGGCCAACGCAACGCCCTGCGTGCGAAGGGCCCTGGTGCCGATCTACTCGTTATGACGGCAACGCCCATCCCACGTACGCTGGCGCTTTCGGTCTACGGCGATCTGGACACGAGCATCATCCGCCATCGGCCCGTCCCTGGCGCTGGCGTGATGACACGCGTGCTTACCGAGTCGAGCCGCGACCTTGCCTATGGCGCCATCCGCGAGGCGCATGAAAAGGGTCAGCAGGCCTACGTGATTTGCCCGCTCGTGGAGCCGAGTGACTCGGTCGATGAGCTGGAAGACGTGCCCGGTATTGCCCGCGACGATGAGGGCCGCGTGACGGTTCCCGTGCCGCTGCACGATACGGCGACCGAGCTCGATCGCCTGCGTCTGGCGTTGCCGGGCCTTGCCATCGAGCGCCTTCACGGCCGTATGCCAGCGGGGGAGAAGGACCAGGTTATCGATGCCTTCAAGCGCGGCGAGATCGACGTGCTCGTCTCGACTACGGTGGTCGAGGTGGGCGTCGACGTGCCCAACGCCACCGTCATGGTCATCGAGAACGGTGAGCGCTTTGGCTTGGCGGCCCTGCACCAGCTGCGCGGCCGCGTGGGCCGCGGCAGCGTGTCGGGCACCTGCCTGGTCATGACGCACTCCAAGGGCAACGGCGGCGCTTCGGCGGCGCAAGAGCGTCTCCAGTCGCTCGAAAAGACCTCGGACGGCTTTACGCTCGCCCAGATGGACCTTCGTCTGCGCCACGAGGGCGAAATCCTGGGGTACCGCCAGCATGGCGGTGTGACTCTGCGCTTTGTCGACCTGGATGCCGACGAGGAGCTGATCGAGTGGGCCCATTTGGACGCGGTCGAGCTCTTGCGGTATGCTTGCAACCTTGACTCCGTGGCGACGCGCCCCCTGCGCGATGCGGTCGCCATGCGATATCGACACATTTTTAAGGAGGTCAGCGGAGGATGAGAATCATCGGCGGCGAATGGCGCGGTCGTAAGATCGAGGAGCCCCGTGGTCGCGATGTCACCCGCCCCACGACCGATCGCGTGCGCGAGGCATGCGCATCTATGGTCATGTCGGCATTCGACTTCGATCTGGACGAGGTCCGCGTGCTGGACGCTTTTGGCGGCTCCGGTGCCTTAGGGTTAGAGATGCTCTCACGTGGTGCCCGCTCACTCACGACGTTCGAGATCGATCGGAATGCCGCGCGGCTCATTACCAAGAATATCGAGTCGCTCTGCCGTGACCGTGCGCGTTGGCGCGTGGTAACGGGCGACATGCTGGCGAGCGCCTCGCGCGGTCGTGTGCCGGGCGGCCCCTTTGATCTGGTCCTGCTCGACCCGCCCTATGCTTTTGGTGCCGAGCCGGTCGAGATACTGCTGCAGAACCTGGCTCAGCAGGGCCTGCTTGCACCTGGCGCTTATGCCCTGTTTGAGCATGCCGCCGCCGATGCGGGCGCGCATCCGGCAGGCTTTGAGATCGTGCGCGAGAAGCGCTACGGCATTACCTCGGTCGACCTGCTTCGTTGGGTCGGCGATGACGATAGTGAGGAAGATTGCGCCGGCACCGATGCTTACAACAACGATGCCATGACGGTTCAGGAGAACGCCCATGAGTGACACCATCAACCGCGTGATCGTCCCGGGCACCTTCGATCCCATCACGTTTGGCCATATCGACGTCATCCGCCGCGCCCGCCGCATCTTTCCCAGCGTGATCGTCGCTGTCGCCGAGTCGCAGGGTAAAAACGGTGTGGGCACCACGTTTATGCTCGATGAGCGCGTGGCGCTGGCTCGCGAGGCGCTCGGTGATATCGACGGCGTCGAGGTCCTGCCCTTTACCGGCCTCTTGGTCGACTTCGCTCGCGAGCAGGGGGCGGGGGCCGTGGTCAAGGGCCTGCGCGCCATGACCGACTTTGAGTACGAGCTGCAGCAGGCAGACCTCAACTATCGCTTGGATAACGAGTTGGAGTCCATCTTTGTCATGAGTGCGCCGCAGTACGGCTATATCTCGAGTTCGGTCGTTCGCCAGATCGCCTCGCTCGGCAGCGATGTATCGACGTTTGTCCCGCCCAACGTGGTCGAAGCGCTCAGACACCGCTTTTCGTGACGTTTTTTATTGCCTGGTGGCATGTGGTAAACTAGCACGATGATATGTTACCTATGAAAGGAGACTGGATGCCGGGCGAGAATTTTCCTGGCGATAGGATCGTCAGCTTGGTCGATGAGCTCGAAGGGCTGATCGAGGAAGCCAAGCCGCCTTTCGGCAAGAACGCTCAGTTCAAGGTCATCGACGCCGACGTGTTCTTCAACATCCTCGACGAGATCCGCATGAGCTATCCCGAGGAGTGGCAGAAGTCCCGCCGTATCCTTAAGGAGCGCGAGGAGCTTATGGCTTCCGCCGCCGCTCAGGCCGATTCCATCATCGCCGACGCTCAGCAGCAGGCCCTCACCATTGCCGGTGAGCAGGAGATCGTCCGCTTGGCACAGCAGCAGGCCGACGACATCCGCGATCGTGCCCAGCAGTACGAGCGCGAGACGCGTTATGCTGCCGAGGACTACGCAGAGCAGGTCTTTACGCACCTGGAGGAGAACCTCAAGAGCCTGACCGGCACCGTTACCCGTTGCCGTCAGCAGCTCAACGAGGGTGCCGCCCAACAGAATGGTCAGTGGTAATGGCTGAGTTCCCGAGCGTTACCGTCGATCTTTCTGAGCAGCTCGAGTTTCCTGGTGATTCGTATCCGCTGACCGGCAAGGTCGATGTTGCCACCTACACGGTGGGCGAGAAGGAGTACCAGCTACAGGACGGCATCGACTACGACGTTGTCTTTACCAATGCCGGTACCGGTGTCTTGCTCACGGGCATGGTCCGCGCGCACGCCACCGGCGAGTGCGACCGTTGCCTGGAGCCCGCCTCGTTTGATATCGCTGGCGAGATCGAGGAGTTCTACCTCTTCGAGGAGCCCGAGGATCCCGAGGCCTACGAGGACGGCTACGAGCTCCTGGGTGAGGACCGCATCGTCGATCTGGGTGAGCCCATCAACGACGCGGTCGTCATGGACACGCCGTTTGTCGTTCTGTGCAAGCCCGATTGCCGCGGCCTGTGCCCCACTTGCGGTTGCAATCTCAACGTCGAGCAATGCGATTGCGCCGCCCAGGCAGAGGCAGAATGGGCCGCTGCCACGGAAAATCCATTTGCAGCATTGAAGAATCTCAAGCTCGACGAGTAAAACTGTGGTAGTATCGCTACTTGCGCGTAATCGCCACACTGGATAGTTCATAAGGAAGGTCACTATGCCCGTACCTAAACAAAAGCAGGGTCGTATCCGCACTCACACCCGTCGTTCCGCCAACATGAAGATCTCGGCTGCGGCTCAGTCCACGTGCCCCCGTTGCGGCGCTGTCAAGCTTCCGCACCACGTGTGCCCCAGCTGCGGTTTCTACAAGGACCGCGAGGTTATCGTTACCGAGTAACGGTATACTCTGGATGCGATGCCGTTCCAAATGGAACCACAATGGCCGGCTCAATGAGTCGGCCATTTTTGTATAAGGAGTATGTATATGAGTAACGTTCGCGTTTGTGTAGACGTTGTGGGCGGAGACGAGAAACCTCAGGTTGTTCTCGATGGTATCGAGGCTGCGCTTGCCGCCGATCCCGATATCGAGGTCCTGGCAGTCGGTCCCGCCGAAATCGTCAATCCCTTTGCCGCGGCCCATGCGCGTGTGGAGGCTCTGGAAGCCCCTGACATTATCGCCATGGATGACGATCCCATTCGCGCCGTGATGACCAAGCGCAAGTCCTCGATCGTGCTTGCCTGCCGCGCCATCAAAAAGGGCAACGCGGACGCGTTTTTCTCCGCCGGCTCCACCGGCGCCATGACCGCTGCCGCGACCGCCTACGTCACACCGTTTAGATATATGGCCGAAGGCAAGAAGCAGCCGGTGCGCCCCTGTTTGACCAATGCGCTGCCCAATCGTGCCGGCGGCCTGACGGTGCTGTGCGACATGGGCGCCAACCCCGATGTCGAGGTGGACGACATGGTGCGTTTTGCCCAGATGGGTAGCGCTTATGCCCGCGTTGTCCTGGGCATCGAGCATCCTCGCGTGGGCTTGCTTGCCAATGGCACCGAGGACGAGAAGGGCTCCAACTTTACCAAGGCGTGCTTCCCGGCCATGAAAGCCGCCGTTCCCGGCTTTGTGGGTAACTGCGAGGGAACGGACATCACCTCCGGTAACTTCGATGTCGTCGTTGCCGATGGCATGTCGGGCAATATTGCGCTCAAGGCCACCGAGGGTGCTGCCAAGTTCTTGCTGCAGGAACTCAAGGGCGTCTTTATGTCTTCGCTTGGCACCAAGATCGCCGCGCTGCTCATTAAAAAGCAGATGCGCGAGATAAAGGCCAAGCTTTCGGGCGACGCCAAGGGCGGCGCGATTCTTTTGGGCTTGCGCGGCGTGGTCCTGATCGGCCATGGCGCCACCTCGGTCGAGGCTGTTAAAAACGGTACGCTCGCGGCGGCCGAAGCCGTGCGCGCAGGGCTGGTCGAGAACGTTGCCAACTCCATGGACGGCATCGTTTTGTAAGAGCGAGTTAGAGCGCTGTTATGTGCCTCGCGGCCTGCTTCGTGGGGTAGAATCAGAACCGTGTCTTGGTACCGCCCGGGCGGTACCATTCTTTTGGTATTCATGCACTATGAGAGGAAGCGCTATGGACCGCTCCGAAATCTTCGACAAGATCGCCGAGGTCGCTGCTGACGTTCTGGGCGTCGATGTTGCCGAAATTAGCGATGAGACCACCTTTGACGACCTCGATGCCAACTCGCTCGAGCGCCTGCAACTGGTTACGGCTATCGAGGACGAGTTCAATCTCGAGATCGATGACGAGACCCTGCTCTCGCTCAACTCTGTCGCCGACGCCGTCGACGCGATCGAAAACGCCAGGGAGGCTTAGGTCTTGGCTTTATCCGAACGACTTACGCGCGCCCAGGAGATTCTGGGCCACGAGTTCAATGACAAGGTGCTGCTGCGCGCGGCCCTTACGCATCCTTCGGCCGTCGAAGGCCAGCCAGTCTCGGCAAGCTACGAGCGCCTTGAGTTCTTGGGTGATTCCATTTTGGGCGCCGTTGTCGCACGCTCCCTGTTTGTGTCCTATCCGGAGTTTGACGAGGGCAAGCTCACGCGCCTGAAGGTGTCCCTTGTCTCGGGCGCCACGCTGTCCGAGGTGTCGCACGAGCTGGGTATCGATGACATCATCATCTTTGGTGCCTCCGAGACCGGTACCGGCGCGCGCGGCCTGCACTCGGCGCTCGAGAACGTCTACGAGTCGCTCGTGGGCGCGCTGTATCTGGACGCCGGCTGGGATGCCGCGGCGGAGTTTATCCACCGTACGCTCAAGCCGCATTTGGCTTCCGAGCGTGCCGAGCATCCTGCAAACCCCAAGTCGTTTTTGCAGGAGTGCGTGCAGGCCGACGGCCACGAGCCTCCCGCGTACAAGCTGGTCGGCTCCGAGGGCCCTGCGCATGCGCCCACCTTTACCGCCGTGGTGTTGATCGATGGTATTCGCCAGGGTCGCGGCTCCGGCTCCTCAAAGAAGGAAGCCGAGGGAGCCGCTGCACTCGAGGCACTTGACCGCATGGGCTACACCACCAACGGCGTGATTCTCAACAAGAAGCCTGTTTAAGCGAGGAACCGTGTATCTCAAGTCCCTCACGCTCAAAGGGTTCAAGTCGTTTGCCGACCGCGCCCATATGACGTTTGAGCCGGGCCTGACCGTCATCGTCGGTCCCAACGGCTCGGGAAAATCGAACATCTCTGACTCGATTCTGTGGGTCCTGGGCGAGCAGAGCGCCAAGCAGCTGCGCGGCCAGGCCATGGAGGATGTCATCTTCTCGGGCTCGTCAGCGCGCAAGCCGGTGGGTGTCGCCGAGGTCACGCTGGTGCTCGATAACTCGGACCATATGCTGCCCGTCGACTTTGACGAGGTCGCCATCACCCGTCGTATGTATCGCTCGGGCGAAAGCGAGTACCTCATCAACTCGAGTCCGTGCCGCCTGATGGACATTCAGGACATCCTGCACGATTCGGGTCTGGGTAAGGATACGCATTCCATCATCAGCCAGGGCAAGCTCGACGCCATTTTGCAGAGCCGCCCCGAGGAGCGCCGCGCCCTGATCGAGGAGGCTGCCGGCATCTCCAAGCACAAGCGCCGCAAGGAGCGTGCGCTCAAAAAGATTAAGTCGATGGACGAGCACTTGACGCGTGCCCGCGACATCAATAAGGAAATCGCCCGTCAGCTGCGACCCCTGGAGCGTCAGGTCGATCGCGCGCGCAAGTACAAAGAGCTTTCCTCGCGCGCGAACGAGCTTACGCAGATGCTAGCCGTCGACGAGCTGCGTTCGCTGCAGTCGCAGTGGAACGACCTGGAGAGCCGCTCCAAGGAAGGTGCCGCCGAGCTGGAGCTTGCGCAGTACCGCTTGGGCGAAAAGGAACGCGAGCTCGAGAAGCTCCAGGTCATGCTCGAGGAAAAGGGCCTGTTTGTGGGCGATCTGGGCGAGCGGCGCCGCCATATGCAAGACGTGGTCGGCCGCATTAACTCCGATATGCGCCTGCTCGAGGAAAAGGGCCACAACATGGTGTCGCGCCTGTCCGACATGCGCGGCCAGATCTCGAGCTCCGAGCATCAGCGTCGTCGCGTGGTCGAGGAGCTCGAGGACGCGCGTGCGCAGCTTGAGGAAGTGACCGGCGCGCACATGCAGGCCCAGGAGGACGTTGACGCCGCTGGTCCTGCCGCCGCTCAGCTCCACGAGCGGCGCGTGGCGCTCGACAATCAGATTTCGCAGCTTACGCGTGAGCAACGCGATGTGCAGCGTGTGGCCGATAACGCGGCGCTCGAACTCGCCAAGGTGAAGGACTCGCTGAGCAACGCCGAGGTCGAGGACAACATGTACGCCTCACGCCTGGAGCAGATCGACGAGCAGCTCGAGGAAGTCACGGCCTCACTCGAGAGCCGTCGCGACCGCGCTGAGGAGCTCGACAGTGCACTTGATCAGGCCCGTCAAGCCCAGATTGATGCTCGCGAGGCTACCGAGGTCGCCCGTGCAGCCCTTAAGGACCTGCGTGCCCGCGAGAGCGAGGCGCGCAACAAACTGTCCGAGGTGCGCTCGGAGCTTGCCAGCCAAAAGAAGCTCGATGCCCGCATGGCTGACAGCTCGCCGCTGGTGAGCCGTCTGATGGGTGCGCTGGGCGACGATGTCTCGGGTCGTCTGGGCGACGTGCTCGAGGCCCCGCGTGAGCTTGAGGGCCTGGTTGAGCAATTGCTCGCCGGCGATATCGATGCGCTGCTGTTCGACGATGCGTCCGCGCTTGAGCGTGCCGGTCGTGCCGCTCTGGACCAGAAGAAGGCCTCGGGCGAGGCGCTGCTGGTCGCGCGCGGTGTGAGCGCCTCTGCTGCCGCTAAGGGCGCTGCCGGTTCCCGCCTGGTCGATTGCCTGTCCGTGCGTGCGGGCTACGGTCCGGTCGTCGAGGCACTGCTCGGCGGCTATTACGTTGTCGATGACTTGGCTGCCGCACTGGCCGCGCCCGTCGTTGACGGTGTGACCTACGTGACGCCCGATGGCGCCCGCGTGAGCTGTGGTGGCCTGGTGCGTGTGGGGCTCGATGCCGGCGAGGCTTCGGGTGCCTTGGAGCGCAAGCGCCGCATCCGTGAGCTCGAGGGCTTGGAGCCCGATCTGGCTGCTATCTTTGAGCATGTTTCGGACCAAGTCGTTGAGGCCAACGTCGCCGTCGAGGAGGCCCGTGCCGCCGAGGGCGATGCCGCTGGCGAGATCGCCCGTCTTGAGGGCGAGCGTCGCTCCCTGTTGTCCGAGATCGGCCGTCTGGAGCAAAGCGCCAACAATGGCGAAGTCGAGCGCGTGCGTATTTCCAAGCGCCGCGAGCAGGCTGCCGAGGCCGTTCGTGCCGCACGCCCGCGCGTGGATGAACTTACCCGTTCGCGTGACGAGGCCCGTGCGCAGGCGAGCGACTTAGGCTTGCAGATTGCCGAGGCCAATGACGAGCTCGACCGCGTGCGCCGTGACGATTCCGAGGCCGCCGGTAAGCTCGCCGACGCTAAGGTACGCCTGGCTCAGACGAGCGAGCGCCTGCGTTCGCTGAAGGGCCGCGTGCCCGATCTTGAGCATCGTATGGAGGGTATCGACCGTCGTATCCGCGGGACGCGTCAGGCCTCGCGCTCGCTCGAGCTGCTGCGCCTTCGCGTCGATCCCATGCACGAGCGCTATTCGGCCCTGCTGGAGTGCGCGTCGGATTGGGCTGCGCGCCTGCGCGACCAGGCGTCGCTCGAGGAGGCGGACTCGGCCTCGCTCAAGAAGACCATCGAGGACGCCAAGACCGAGGTCGCCCGCGCTAAGGAGAAGGTCGATACCGCCACCGCCACGCAAAACGAGTTTAAGGTCGCGCGTGGCAAGCTCGAGGTGCAGGTAGAGGCCGCCATTAAGGCCATTACCGCCGATGGCAACACGGTGCTCGAGGAAGCGCTCATGCTTCCCGCGCCCACGGACCGCGATGCCGCCGAGCGCGAGCTCAACCAGCTTGTGCGCCAGATCAACAACCTTGGTCCCGTGAACCAAGTTGCCATGGAGGAGTACGATCAGCTCAAGCGCCGTGCCGATTACATCGAGGAGCAACTTGCCGATCTGGAGAGCGCGCGCAAGGCGCTCACCAAGATCACGGTGGCCATCGACCGCAAGATGCGCAAGGCGTTCCTGGTGACGTTTGAGAAGGTTGATGCGAACTTCCGCGAGATCTTCGCCATGCTCTTCCCGGGCGGCCAGGCTCATCTGGAGATGACCGACCCCGAGCACCCGGCCGAGACGGGTATCGAGGTCGTGGCCCAACCGCGCGGCAAGCGCATCACCAAGATGATGCTCATGTCGGGCGGCGAGAAGAGCCTGACGGCGCTCGCCCTGCTCTTTGCCGTATACCGTACGCGCACGGTGCCGTTCTATGTGCTGGACGAGGTCGAGGCTGCGCTCGACGACGCCAACCTGTCCAAGCTCATCGGCGCCCTCGATGTGCTGCGTTCCGATACGCAGCTCTTGGTAATCTCGCATCAGCGCCGTACTATGGAGGATGCTGACGTCCTCTACGGCGTCTCGATGCAAGCCGACGGCGTCAGTCGCGTCGTCTCGCAAAAACTCGATCGCGAAACTGGAAAGGTCGTGAATGCATAATGGGATTCTTTGACGCACTCTCGCGCGGACTTGAGCGCAGCCGCGAGGCCCTCAACGAGGTCTTCTACTTTGGCGGCGAGGTCGACGAGGATTTTTGGGAGGATCTTGAGGACACCCTCGTCATGGGTGACATGGGCGCCGAGGTCGCCATTCAGGTCTCCGATGACCTGCGTGACGCCGCCGCCAAGAAGAACCTCAAGACCGCCCCGCAGCTTCGTCGCGCCCTGGCCGAGCAGCTCGAGGGCCATTTTGTGCCTGTTGAGCGCGACCCGTTTTCCGATACGCCGAGCTGCGTGCTGTTTGTCGGCATCAACGGTGCCGGCAAGACCACCACGGTCGGCAAGATTGCGAGCGCCATGGCCGCCCGCGGCAAGAACGTGGTGATCGGTTCGGCCGACACTTTCCGCGCTGCCGCCATCGAGCAGCTTGATGTGTGGGGTCAGCGTGCCGGTGTTCCCGTCATCAAGCGTGACCGCGGCTCTGATCCGGCGAGCGTGTGCTATGACGTGCTCGACGAGGCCGATAAGCGCGGCAGCGACCTGGTGCTTATCGACACCGCCGGTCGTCTGCATACGAGCCCCGAGCTCATGCGCGAGCTCGCCAAGGTGGTCAACGTGACGCGTAAGCGCGCCGCCAATATGGCCGCCGGTCCCATGCCGGTCTCGGTCGTGCTTGTGATCGATGCCGCCACCGGCCAGAACGGTCTGAACCAGGCGCTCGAGTTTAACGAGGCGCTGGGCCTGGACGGTATTATCATGACTAAGCTGGACGGCACGGCTAAGGGCGGTATCGCCATGGCCGTGGCCGAGAAGCTCAAGCTCCCGATCCTGCGCATCGGCGTGGGCGAGCAGGTCGATGACCTGCAGGAGTTTAACGCCAAAGATTTCTGCCGCGCCCTGGTGGGCGAGTCCAACTAAGGAGTGACTAGTGTTTGATTCTCTGAGCGATCGCCTCAATGACACATTTGACCGCCTGCGCGGCAAGGGTAAGCTGACCGAGGCCGATATTACTTCGGCCATGCGCGACATTCGCATGGCGCTGCTCGAGGCCGACGTCAATTTTAAGGTCGTCAAGGAGTTCGTCGCCAAGACCAAGGAGCGCTGCATGACCGCCGAGGTCATGGAGTCGTTGTCGCCGGCGCAAAACGTCGTCAAGATCGTGCTCGACGAGCTCACCGAGATGCTCGGCTCAACCGAGAGCAAGCTCGTCTTTAGCAACCGCATTCCCAATGTCATTATGCTCGTGGGCCTGCAGGGCTCCGGTAAGACCACGGCAGCCGTAAAGCTTGCCTACCTGCTCAAGAAGCAGGGCCGCTCGCCGTTGCTCGCAGCGTGCGACGTCTACCGTCCCGCCGCTGCCGACCAGCTGGCCACGCTCGGTGGCGAGATTGGCGTACCGGTCTTCCGCGGCGACGGTGCGCACCCGGTCGACATTGCCAAGGGTGCCATCCAGGAGGCCGTCGACCACCTGCGTGACGTGGTCATCGTCGATACCGCCGGTCGTCTTCAGATCGACGAGCAGATGATGCAGGAGGCCGTTGACATCAAGAAGGCCGTCAAGCCCGACCAGGTGCTGATGGTCGTCGACGCCATGACCGGCCAGGACATCGTCAACGTCGTCTCGACCTTTGCCGATCGCACCGACTTTGACGGCGTGATCATCTCCAAGCTCGACGGTGACGCCCGTGGCGGTGGCGCACTTTCGGTACGTCAGGTGACCGGCAAGCCCATCAAGTTCGTGAGCATGGGCGAGAAACCCGATTCGCTTGAGCCCTTCTATCCCGATCGCATGGCCAAGCGCATCTTGGGCATGGGCGATGTCGTCGGCATCATCGAGAAGGCCCAGGAGGCCGCCGATGCAGAGCAGCTCGAGGCTGCCGAGCGCATGCTGCGCGAGGGATTTACCATGAACGACATGCTCGACCAGATGAAAGCCGTCAAAAAGATGGGCGGTATGAAGGGTATCCTGGGCATGCTCCCCGGTGGTCAGCGTGCACTCAACCAGATGGGCGGCAACCTGGACGAGGGCATCTTCGATAAGAACGAGGCCATCATCATGTCGATGACCAAGGAGGAGCGCCTGCGTCCCTCCATCATCAACGGCCAGCGCCGCGCCCGCATTGCCAAGGGTGCCGGCGTAACCCCCACCGAGGTCAACAGCCTTATGAAGCAGTGGGGCGAGATGAATAAGATGATGGGCCGCATGCGCACGATGGCCAATCAGGCGCAGGCCGGCGGCAAAAAGGGCAAAAAGGGAAAGAAGGGCAAGAAGATGCGCATGCCCAATATCCCTGGCCTGGACGCTATGGGTCTGGGCGGCATGGGCGGCCTAGGTACGGGCGGTCCCAAGTCCGATATGGAGCTGCTGCGCCAGATGGAAGCGCAGATGCGTAATAAGAAATAGAGCTGTAATTCCAGCTTGATATGGCAAAGGCCACTCGGAAGCTAGCGGGTGGCCTTTGTTGTTGGCTTTGATTGTTGGGTTGCGTTCGGCTTCGCGTCCCGAGCTCGCGGTGCCGTGCCGTTAGTGGCAGCCGCAGCCCTCATGGCCTTCGTGGTCGTGGTGGCCGTGGCAGCCGCAGGACCCGCCATGCTCATGGGTGTGCTCGTGGTCGTGGCTGTGGCAGCCGCACGTGGCCTCGCCGTTCTGTGCGAGCGTGCCGGCGATAAGGGCCTCGACGCAAGCGTCGCAGCTGCCCTGGGCACCTGCGTATACCGTGATGCCGGCTTGGGCAAGCGCGTTGATAGCGCCTCCGCCGATGCCGCCGCAGATGAGCGTGTCCACGCCGCCGTTGGCGAGCAGGCCCGCAAGTGCGCCGTGGCCGGTGCCGCCGGTGCCCACGACCTGCTCGTTGAGCACCTTGCCGTCCTGAACGTCGTAGATCTTGAACTGCTCGCTGCGGCCAAAGTGCATAAAGATGTTGCCATTGTCGTACGTGGTTGCCACCCTCATGGTGCCGACCCCCTTTGCTGGCCATGCGGCCGTTGTCGTGGTGATGGGGGAGTACGCGATATTGCCGCCTTCGATGATGAGCGCCCGACCATTGACCAACGCGTTTGCCACCTTGCGATGCGCTCGGCTGCAAATAGCCGCCACCGTGGCGCGCGCGATGCCCATCTGCTGTGCGACTGCCTCTTGGTTAAGGCCTTCCAGGTCGCACAGGCGCAGCACCTCGAGTTCGTCGACCGTCATGTCGATGGCGTCTCCACTGGCAAGGCCGTCGGGGGTAAAGCCGCGATATTCGGGGATGATCCCAACACGGCGCAATTTCTCGCGTCTTCCTGCCATACGTGCTCCTTATCTGACATATGTCAACAATAGAATAACGAACGTGCAGATTTACGCAAGAGATTTCTGGCATATGTCAGAAAACAAGGGCTTATGTTTGGGCTGTGGGGCCGCGTGCGCCTGGGCTACAATGAATCTCGCTTGTAGGCGACTGACAGGAGGGTCAATGAGCAAGGCTGATCAACAGTTTGTAACCATGTGCCGCGATATTCTGGACCATGGCACCACCACCGAGGGCCAAAAGGTCCGTCCGGTGTGGGAGGACGGCACCCCTGCCTATACCATTAAAAACTTTGGCGTTACGGCACGCTATGACCTGCGTGAGGAGTTTCCGGCGCTTACCCTGCGTCGTACGGCCCTCAAATCTGCCATGGATGAGATCCTATGGATCTATCAAAAGAAGTCCAATAACGTGCATGACCTCAACAGCCATATTTGGGATGAGTGGGCTGACGAGACCGGCTCCATCGGTAAGGCCTACGGGTATCAGATTGGGCAAAAGAGCCATTATGCCGAGGGCGATTTCGACCAGATGGACCGCGTTCTGTACGACCTTAAGAACACGCCGTACAGCCGCCGCATTATGACGAATACCTATGTGTTTAGCGATTTGTCCGAGATGCACCTGTATCCGTGCGCCTACAGCGTGACGTATAACGTGACGCAGCGCCCGCAGGATGACAAACTGACGCTCAACATGATTCTCAACCAGCGCAGCCAGGACATTTTGGCCGCGAACAACTGGAATGTGTGCCAGTACGCCATCTTGCTGATGATGGTCGCGCAATCGGTCGATATGATTCCCGGCGAGCTGCTACATGTGATTGCCGATGCCCACATTTACGACCGTCATGTCGATATCGTCCGCGAGCTTATCGAGCGTCCGCAGTTTGCCGCGCCCAAGGTAACGCTTAACCCCGATGTGCATGACTTCTATGCGTTTACGACCGACGACCTGATCGTCGAGGGTTATGAGCACGGCCCGCAGGTCAAGAACATCCCCATTGCGGTGTAGGTGACGCGCATGACGTGTAAGCTTTCTGCCATTGTCGCCGTGTGCGATGACTGGGGCATTGGGTGCGAGGGCGACATGGTGGTGTCCAATCGCGCCGACATGCGCCATTTTGTGGCGTGCACCAAAGGGTGCCCGGTTATTATGGGACGCAAGACCCTGCTGAGTTTTCCCGGTGGGCGTCCGCTCAAGAACCGCCGCAATATCGTGCTCACGCGTGACGAGAGCTTTGCCGCCGAGGGCGTCGACGTGGTGCATAGCGTCGACGAAGCGCTCGCCGTGGTTGCCGATGAGCCCGTTGCGTGGGTGATCGGCGGTGGCGAGGTGTATCGTCAGTTTTTGCCGTGCTGCGTGGAGGCCGAGGTCACGCATAACCACTGCGTCCATCCCGTGGACACGTACTTTCCCGACTTGGACGCCGATCCCGCGTGGGAGATTGCGCGGCGTGGCGGGGTTGCCACGATTGCCTCGGGCGAGGGTGACGAGGGTCTCGATTATGAGTTCGTGACGTATCGTCGCGTTGAGGCATAAATCGCCTGGCGTGAACGGTATCATCGGGTTGATTGAATGCATGGGGCGGCGCTTAGCGTCGCCTCGTTTGGTATAGATGTGCTGTAAAGAAGGGTGCGGGCTGGCTGCTATGACTGATGCCGTTGAGGTGCTGCGAATCGATTCGCTCGAGGACGAGCGGCTCGATGCCTACGTGCGACTGACCGAGCGTGAGCTTCGCTGCGTGCTGGAGCCGCAGAAGGGCATTTTTATCGCCGAGAGCGCCAAGGTCATCGAGCGTGCGGTTCGCGCCGGATACGAGCCGGTGAGCTTTCTTTTGGGCGAACGCTGGCTCGATCAGATGATGCCGCTGTTTGAGCGCCTGGTTGTGCGCGAGGGCGCGGGTCCGGTTCCTGTGTTCGTTGCCTCCATGGAGCTCATGGAGCAGCTGACGGGTTTTAACGTGACGCGCGGTGCGCTCGCGGCATTCCGTCGTCCACGCCAGATTCCGGTAGCCGAGTTCTTGAGTGGCGTCGTCGAGGCGGCGGGTGAGCGCCCGGTGCGCGTGTGCGTGCTCGAGGGCATTGTCGACCACACCAATGTCGGCGCGATTTTCCGCTCGGCTGCCGCATTGAATGTTGACGGTATTTTGGTCAGCCCTACGTGCTGTGACCCGCTGTACCGTCGCTCGGCCCGCGTGAGCATGGGCACGGTGTTCCAGGTGCCCTGGACGCGCATTGGCAGCGAGGCGCGCGTATGGCCGCATGATGGGCTGGCGGCGCTGCACGATGCCGGCTTTTCGTGTGCCGCCATGGCGTTGACGGATGATTCGGTGTCGCTGGACGATCCCGTGCTGCAGGAGATTGACCGCCTAGCGATCTTTATGGGTACCGAGGGTGCCGGCTTGGGCACCAAGACCATTGCCGGCTGCGACCGAGCCGCGCGCATTCCGATGGCGCACGGGGTCGATTCACTCAACGTTGCCGCTGCGAGTGCCGTCGCCTTTTGGCAACTGTGCCCGCATGTGAGCAACGAGTACCACTACCAGCCGGGGCTGTATCACTAGGCAAATATTTCGCACCGGGCTCTGGTTCGGGACGTTTCGGCCGACGTCGGTCGGTGCTAAGCTGGTTTTGGCTTTCGTTTTAAAGTGCCGTTTTGTTGTTTGACGTACGCTGGTGGGGAGGGCGTGTGGCTAAGAAATCTACGGCTATCGATGTAACGCAGGGCGTTATTTGGCAGCAGCTGCTGTCGCTGTGCGTCCCCATCTTCTTTAGTTCGTTCTTTCAGCAGGCATACACGCTTATCGGTACCTATATCGTCGGTCAGTTTGGCGGCAAGCTCGCGCTGGGTGGCATTCAGGCCACGATGGTGCTTACGGAGCTCTGCATTGGTTTTTGCGTCGGTGTTGGTGCTGGATGTGCCGTTATTACCGGCCAGTTTTTTGGTCAGCACGATGACGAGCGCTTGAGCCGATCGGTCCATACGGCCATGACGCTCGCGCTGGTGGGCGGCATTGTCATTTCCATTCTGGGCATGGTGTTTGTCGAGCCGATGCTTGTGCTGATGAATACACCGCATGAGCTGCTGGCCGAGGGTGTGGCGTATGCCCGTTGCTACTTTGCCGCCATGTTTGCGGCGCTGCTGCTCAATATGGGGACGGCGTTGTTGCGCGCCGTGGGCGACACGCGCGGTCCGGCGGTCATTATTGCCTCCGGCTGCTTCGTCAACGTGGCGCTCGACATTCTCTTTGTCGCCGTGCTGCACATGGAAGCGCTGGGCTGCGGCATCGCGGTGGCGCTGACTATCTGCACCAATGCCACGATGATTGTGATCCGCATGATGCGCGCTCCGGGGGCGTGGCGGTTGTCGCTATCCAAACTCGGTATCGATCGCGGCATTTGCAAGAGCATGCTTTCGTGCGGTTTGCCGCTGGGCGTTCAGTCTGCGGCGTATTCGATCTCCAACGTTTTGATTCAGGTGTCGGTCAACTCGTTTGGAGCTGATGTTACGACCGCTTGGGGTCTTTCCGGTCGCCTGGACGGCATTATCTGGATGGTGACCGAGGCGCTTGGTGTGTCGATTACTACGTTCTCGGCGCAGAACTTTGGTGCGCGCAATTACGATCGCATGCGAAAGGGATACCACACGTCGCTCGTGCTGTCGTTTGTGCTTATCGGTGGCCTGTCTGCCGTGCTGCTGGTATTCTCGGGCCCGCTTTCGCGTCTGTTTATCGACGATGTCGCAATTTCGGCCTACACCACGACGATTCTTCATTTCATCGCGCCGTTCTACGCGATCTTCTCGATTATCGAAAACGCGTCCGGCTCCATCCGTGGCGCTGGCGTGAGCTTCCAGCCTATGATGCTCACGATATTCGGCACGGTCGTGCTCCGCGTGGCGTGGGTGTTCGCGATTATGCCGCTCGACCCCTCGCTCGAGCATCTGCTGCTGGTCTACCCCGTAACCTGGGTAACTACCGCCACGATGTTCACCATCTACCACCACAGCGGCAACTGGCTAGGCCGCGCCACTGCCTAATGATCCCTGGGGGGACGGAGGAAAACGGCTCATTGCTCTCCGTCGTGATGTCGATGATCCGTTTCCCTTCGTCCCCTTCGGATCAATTAGTATTCGATGCCTTGGCGGGCCAGGAGGCCTTCGTCGAAGTAGTGTTTGACGAGGCGCATTTCGGTGACCAGGTCGGCGAGGTCCGCGATGGGCAGCAGGCCGCGGCCGGTCAGTATGAGCTCTGTGGTGTCGGGTTTCATCGCGATCAGTTCCTCGACATCCTCGCGCGTCACGAAGCCGCGGCGCATGGCCTCGCCGAGTTCGTCCAAAATCAGAACGTCGACCTGTGAGATCTGCTTGCGTGCGAGCTCCATGATCTGTGCGGCGCAAGCCTCGGGCGTGTCGCGGTCGGCCTGTACAATTCGTAGCCCTAGGCGTGGTGCCGCATCATGCTCGGCGCAGTGCAGCTTCTTGGCAAACTGAAGCATGAGCACGTTAAGTCCATAGCCCGTGGCGCGCAGCGCGAGCCCCAGCGCAGCCGTCGTCTTGCCCTTGCCGTCGCCCGTATAGATCTGAACCTTGCCGACTTCGAGTGATGCCATCTCTATTCTTTCGTGCCCGGCGTCGGTTTATCGCCGGCCGGGTTGGGTATTCTAGTTAGCATTATCAACCCCAGTAGATGGAGTTCAAGCAGATGGAGATGGATGACAACAAACGTAGACGGAATATGATCCTCTACGTGCTCATCGCCTTCGTCGTCTACCTCGTGCTCTCGACCGTTCTGTTCCCCAACATCGGTCACACGCAGCAGATTACGAAGACCGATTATTCGACGTTTGTCAAAGCGCTCGATAAGAAGAGTGTCGACAAGGTCGAGTACAACACGGACGATTACTCGATTTATTACACCAAGAAGGGCGAGGACGAGAACATCGCCTACAAGACGACCGGCGTGCCGAGTGACACGGGCTTTACCGATCGCGTGCTCGAGGCCGGCGCCTCGCTGGAGTCGGTGGTTCCCGATAAGAACTCGGGCCTGATGACTTACTACTTGCTCACGCTCGTCCTTCCCATGGCGATTTTCTTCCTCATCGGCTGGTGGCTCAACCGCCGTATGAAGAAGGCCATGGGCGATGACGGCCCGTCCATGAATTTTGGTGGCGGCGGCTTTGGCGGCGGCGGTCTGGGTAAGTCCGGTGCGCGCGTTATCGCCTCCAAGGATGTTGGCGTGACCTTTAAGGATGTTGCTGGTCAGGAAGAGGCCAAGGAATCCCTGAAGGAGGTCGTCGACTTTCTGGAGAAGCCGCAGCGCTATGAGGAAATCGGCGCCAAGCTGCCGCGCGGTGCTCTTCTCGTGGGCCCTCCTGGCACTGGTAAGACCCTGCTTGCCAAGGCTGTTGCCGGCGAGGCGGGCGTACCGTTCTTTAGCATTTCGGGCTCTGAGTTCGTCGAGATGTTCGTCGGCCGTGGCGCCGCCAAGGTGCGCGACCTGTTTAAGCAGGCTAAGGAAAAGGCCCCCTGTATCGTATTTATCGATGAGATTGATACCATCGGCAAAAAGCGTGACGGTGGCGGCTTTAGCGGCAACGACGAGCGTGAGCAAACGCTCAACCAGCTGCTGACCGAGATGGATGGCTTCGACAACCACAAGGGTATCGTCGTCCTCGCTGCCACCAACCGTCCTGACAGCCTCGATCCCGCTCTGCTGCGCCCCGGTCGTTTTGACCGCCGCATCCCCGTTGAGCTGCCCGACCTGACCGGCCGCAAGAACATCCTCGAGCTTCACGCCAAGAGTGTGAAGACCGAGCCGCCGATCGATCTGACCGCGATTGCCCGCGCCACGCCCGGAGCCTCGGGCGCCGACCTGGCCAATATCATCAACGAGGGCGCCCTGCGCGCCGTTCGCGAGGGTCGCAAGCGTGCAACCCAGGACGACTTCGAGGAGTCGGTGGAGGTCGTCATCGCCGGCCAGCAGCGTAAGTCCACGGTGCTGTCCGATCACGAGAAACAGGTCGTGTCCTATCACGAGATCGGCCATGCCATCGTTGCCGCCCGCCAGAAGGGTTCTGCGCCGGTTACGAAGATCACCATCGTGCCGCGTACGAGCGGTGCTCTGGGCTACACCATGCAGGTCGAGGAGGACGAGCGCTTCTTGACCACGCGCCAGGAGGTGCTCGACAAGCTCGCTGTCTACTGCGGCGGACGTGCTGCCGAGGAGCTCATCTTTGGTGAGATGACGACTGGCGCGGCCAATGATATCGAGCAGGCCACCAAGCTCGCCCGCAACATGGTGACGCGCTTTGGTATGTCGGAAGAGTTTGGCATGATGGCGCTCGGTACCGTTCAGAATGCCTACCTCAACCAGGACACGTCGCTCACCTGTGCCCCCGGTACGGCCGAGCGCGTCGACGCGATCGTCGCCAAGCTGATCGAGGACGCACATGACCGCGCCCTGCAGATCCTCAAGGAGAACAAGTTTAAGCTCCATGAGCTGGCTCGTTATCTGTACAAGAAGGAGACGATCACGGGCGAGGAGTTCATGAATCTCCTCACGCGCGAGAATCCGCTGATGCCAAAGCAGCAGTAAAGCCGCGGCCGAGCCAGTAGACGCCGACGCCCCATTTGAGTAGCTTTCTCAAATGGGGCGTTTTGCTTGAGGGGGATGGAAATGAAGATCGTGGTGAGCGCCTGCTTGATGGGCGAGAGCTGCAAGTATAACGGGCTCGACAATTACCATCGCGAGCTGGTTGAGGCTTGCGAGCGCACGGGGACCGAGGTCCTGTTGGTATGCCCCGAGGTCTTTGGCGGCCTTCCCACACCGCGCAAGCCGTCCGAGATTGTGAGCGGCGAGGTCCGTACCTGCGAGGGCGTCTCAGTCGATCGCGAGTTTCGCCTGGGTGCCCAACGTGCGCTCGATATGTGTGAGCAGGCAGGCGGCCCGTCCGAGATCGCTGCGTGCGTCTTGCAGGATCGTAGCCCCTCGTGCGGTGCGGGTCGCGTCTACGATGGCACCTTTAGCGGTACGCTCACCGTGGGCAACGGTATTTTTGTCGACCTGCTGCTGCGCCACGGGTACCGTGTGATTCCGGCTAGCGAGTTCGATCCCAGCATGCTGGAACATTGTCCATAGCACTCGAACCCAACATTTCCTTACGGGTGACCGTTTTGGCATCATCCGTGAACTTGATATTGAGTACGACCCGGTCATCAAAGACGTAGACCGAGTTGACAGGCGCCGTACCCAGGCAGCCCCTCCCCGCGGCCCTCGCGCAGGAACGCGCATACGGCCTTCCCGTCTCTTGCGCCCTTCCCGGAACTGTCCACATCAGTGTAGCCAATCCAGTCCGCCAAGGGCTGCAGCCCGGACAACGCGGCGATGGAGGGCTTCTTCGGCCTGCTCAAGAAGGAGTTCTGGCACGGCAGGGACTGGTCGGACTGGACCCCCGCCCGCTTCATCGAGGAGCTCGGGGGCTGGATCGGTCGATACAATACGGAGAGGCGCAGCGATACGCTCGGTGGCCGCACGCCGGCCGAGTTCCGCTCCGCGCTGGGAAGGGCCGCGTAACGGTCCAAGAAATCGTCCGCAGTCCCCATTCTTGCCCCTTTGGGACAGCTTCTTATTGGGGCGTGCCTGCCCCAAACCCTGCTAGGAACGAGTACAGCAAACTGGAATTATCAAATTAGTCTTTGCAAATTACCTTTGAACCTTCACCATCAATTACAATTCCCTGACGGTTGTTAATTGGGCATAGATTCAAATCCGAAAACTCAGTCATTATTTTCTCGGTAACTTTCTTAAATGGTGCCGTAAGATAATGCGGAAGAACATAGAAATCAATCAAATTAAGCCCTGAATCATCTTCTTGTGAGTAGTCCTCCGGCTTTTCATCCATTTGCTCGATATATTGGATGCTTGGAGCGCATACAATCGCACCTGCCGATTCACCAATCATCAATTTTCCCTTTGCCAGTTCTTTCTTCAACAGCTCATCCGTTCCCGTTTTACGGAGCTGGTCTATAAGGAAAAAAGAATTTCCGCCGGTAAAATAGATCACATCCGCATCTTCAAAAAGAGACTGTATCGTTGAATAAGCCTCCGTTGAAATATCAATTTCAGTTACGATTGCTCCCAACTTTTTGAATATTTTTCGAGCCGAGCCGACATAACCGGTGTAGCCTTCACGCAGCGAAGCTGTTGGAATAAATGCGACTTTTTTATTTTCAATTTCTTCCTTTATCAGACTTCCTACACTTGAAAAGTGAGAACATAAAAACAGTTTCATCAATATTCTCCTTTATATATAAATTCTTATTTGTTGAACTAAGCCGTGTATACCATACTCTCCAATGAAAGAACGCCCTGATATAGCGAAATTTTGCCGTTTTCCTGCGTACGTGCGTACACACTCCACAGGAATTCTAAGGGGCCTGCCCCCTTAGCACACGGACTTTGGAACAAAGTCTAGTGTGTTACGCCTTGCCTGAGGTGTACAGGCTCCCGGTATGCACGTACGAAGCAATTGCCATCAATGCGCCATATAAGTGGCGATCAAGTTCGCATAAAGCGACCTTGATCCCGCAAAACAAAAGGCAGGATACCATCACCACGATGATACCCTGCCTCTGTTCGTTCCTGTTTACCGTTCCGAGTAGTCCTTCCGCAGAATTTCCGATAAACAAAAAAACGTACCCGAACCCTTTCTCGTAAAGAATCGGGTTCGAGTACGAACTGAATGCTGGAGCAATAAAAAACCACCAGAAAGGTGCCTGTCTCCTTTGTGGTTGTTTTGGGCCAGTCCTAGAGCGTGTGGCCGTAGACGTTGGCGGCCTTGATAGCGGCGGCGAACTTTTCGTCGGTGAAGGGCTCAGGGTTGCCCTGCTTCCACTCGTTGGTGGCGTGCGCATACTCACACAGCGCCGGGATGTCGGCCTCGGAAAGTCCGATCTGCTCAAGCGTTACGGGTAGACCCATCTGCTTGTTAAAGGCGGCATAGCGCTCAAGGTTCTCGGTATCGCCCGTATAGGCAAACAGCACGAGCACGCCCAGGCTCACGACCTCGCCGTGCAGGTAGGAGCCTTCGCGCGGAATGCTGCACGTGGCGTTGTAGAACGCATGCGCCACGCTCGAGTTGTAGTAGTAATCGTTTTGGTTGGTCAGGTTGGAGACGTAGCCCGTGTTGACCACGATGTCGAGCGCGATCTGCTTGACGGCCTCGCTCGACAGATTCTGGTGCACATCCTCAAGACCCTGGACGCCATAGGTAAACAGCGGCTCGGAGCAGGTGTGGGCAAGCGCCAGGCCAAGGCCGGCCGTGTGCTCCAGGTTGCCGGCGCTCGTGGCGTACTCGACCTCGGGCTGCTTGGACAGGGCATCACCCACGCCGGCCCAGAAGTATTCCGCCGGTGCCTCGGCGATGATCTTGGGGTTGATGAAGATGTGCGCCGGGCGGTTGGGATACGAATAGCCCTCGAGCGAGCCGTCGTCGTTGTACACGACGGCAATGGCGGTCGCGGCGGAGCAGTTAGAA
Organism: Collinsella sp. AF33-16; assembly: GCF_003475325.1. GTDB lineage: Bacteria > Actinomycetota > Coriobacteriia > Coriobacteriales > Coriobacteriaceae > Collinsella. The sequence goes on from NZ_QRQC01000002.1 coordinate 53,812, forward strand.
CAAATCGTCGGCACCGTAAAGACGATCTTCTTGAGCTCGATGGCCGCCGTCTTGACGGTATCGAGCGCCTTGCCGCCGCCACAGGCAATGAGCACGTCGGCTTCCTGGCAGGCGGGGGAGTTTACGACCTTGGCGATATTGGCACGCGTACTGTTGGTGCCATAGACGCGCGTCTCCAGGATCTCGACATCGGTACCTTCAAGTGCCGCCTCGATTCCCGGCAGCGCCGCAGCCAGGGCTCGCTTGCCGCCAATGATGGCGACTTTCTTTGCTCCGTACTCGGCCAGGGTGCCGGGCAGCTCGTCAAAGCAAACCTCGCCGACGGTATAGTCGCTCATTCCAATCGTGCGCATAGCAACCTTCTTTCGTTCGATAAAGTGCTTTCAGGTATTTTGCTCCTAGAGAAGGGCTGTAATAGCGAGAAATTTCGAACGTATAAAACCAGTGTTGAGGGTTTTTTGCCGGCGTTGACCGTGCTACCATACAGCGCATAAGCGTTGATGGGGACGAGTAGTCGGCCGTCCGCATGCTACAGAGAGCGGGGAGCGCTGAGATCCCGTGCATGCGACCGATGAAAATCACCCCGGAGCTGCGGTCCCAACGGATGTGTCGTGCAGGCTCGTCTTAGTAGACATCGCCGAGATGGTCGTCGATACAGGCCAGCCGAGTAACGGATGCGAGCGCGCGAATACGCGGGCGAGGGCATCTAAGCTGGGTGGTTAAGCGAAGAGCTTTTGCGGGCGTGCAGCCCGTTTGCGGCGCTTCGTCCCAGCTTGTAGGGACGGGCGCTTTTTTGGTGCCCAGAGGGCGTGCGCGCCCATGACATGAAAGGGGTACCGTGGCAAACGAGTACAAGCAGACGATGAATCTGCCCAAGACCGGTTTTCCCATGCGTGCCGGTCTTTCCAAGTCCGAGCCCAAGCGACTCAAGGACTGGCAGGACAACAAGGTCTACGAGCAGGTTCTGAAGAAGAACGAGGGTCACAAGAAGTTCGTGCTGCACGACGGCCCTCCGTACGCCAACGGTCCGATCCACATCGGCCATGCCATGAACAAGATCTCCAAGGACATGATCAACCGCTACTGGATGATGCAGGGCTATGAGGTTCCCTATGTCCCGGGTTGGGACTGCCATGGCCAGCCGATTGAGCATAAGGTCGAGGAGAAGCTCGGCACCGAGAAGTTCAACCAGACCTCTACGGCTAAGATCCGCGAGCTCTGCAACGAGTTCGCTGTCGAGAACATTGAGCTGCAGGAGGCGGGCTTCCGTCGCCTGGGCGTGCTCGGCGATTGGGACAACCCCTACCTGACGCTCTACCACCAGCACGATGCAGCCGACATCGAGGTCTTTAAGGCCATGTTCGATAAGGGCATGATCTATCGCGGCCACAAGCCGGTTCACTGGTGCAAGCACTGCCACACCGCACTCGCTGAGGCAGAGATCGAGTACTCTGACGAGACGAGCCCCTCCATTTTCGTGCGCTTTGAGATGACCTCCAAGCCCGCCGGCCTCGAGAACTTCGACGGCCCGGTTGACTTCATCATCTGGACGACCACGCCGTGGACCATTCCCTCCGACCAGGCAGTTTCCCTCAAGCCCGGCGCCGCCTACGTCGCCGTTGAGCATGATGGTCGTGCCGAGGTCATGCTCGAGGACCTGGCTCCCAAGTGCTGCGAGGAGTTTGGCTGGGAGTACACCCCGGTTATGGTCGACGGTAAGCCCTACGTGGTTCCCGCCGAGACCTTCCATCACATCCACTACAAGCAGCCGATCTTTGACGGTGTCGAGGGCGTGGCGCTGCTGGCTGATTACGTCGGTGTCGACGACGGTACCGGTATCGTCCACAACTCGCCCGGCCACGGCGTCGACGACTACTTTGCCTGCCTCAAGGAGGGCATCACCGACATCTGCATGCCGGTCGATGACGACGGCAAGTTCTACACCGGTGAGGAGTTTGGCACCGGTGGCCCCTTCAGCGGTATGGATACCGATGAGGCCAACCCGCACATCATCGAGTTCCTGCGCGAGCGCGGCACCCTGGTTCTCGAGAAGAAGATCACGCACAGCTATCCGCACTGCTGGCGCTGCAAGCACCCGGTGCTCTTCCGTGCTACCGACCAGTGGTTTGTCTCGATGGACAAGACTGGTTTGCGCGAGCAGGCTGGCAAAGAGGTCCGCGAGAACGTCAAGTGGTATCCGGCCCACGCGGCAAACCGCATCGGCGCCATGGTCGAGCAGCGTCCCGACTGGTGCATCAGCCGTCAGCGCAACTGGGGCGTGCCTATCCCGAGCTACACTTGCGCCGACTGCGGCGAGAAGGTTATGAACGACGCCACGCTCGACGCCGTCATCAAGCTCTTCCACGAGAAGGGCTCCGACGCCTGGTTCACCGACGCTCCCGAGAGCTACCTGGGCGAGGCCTGCGTCTGCCCCAAGTGCGGCGGCCATCACCTCAAGGCCGATAAGGACATCCTCGACGTGTGGTGGGATTCCGGCGTCTCCTGGAAGGCCGTCTGCGAGTACCGTCCCGAGCTGGAGTATCCGGCGGACGTGTATCTCGAGGGCTCCGACCAGCACCGCGGTTGGTTCCAGAGCTCGTTGCTCACCTCGGTGGGTGCCAACGGCCACGCTCCGTACAAGGCGGTCGTCTCGCAGGGCTTCACCCTCGACGGCCAGGGTCGAAAGATGTCCAAGTCGCTCGGCAACGTCATCGACCCCAATAAGGTCTGCGACGAGATGGGCGCCGACATCATCCGTCTGTGGGTTGCATCTGTCGATACCAGCTCCGACGTGTCCATCGACCACGAGATTCTTGCTCGTACGTCCGATGCCTACCGTCGTTTCCGCAACACGCTGCGCTTCCTGCTCTCCGAGCTCGAGGGTCAGTTTGAGCCCGAGACCGACGGCGTCGCCTTTGCCGACCTGCTGCCGCTCGACAAGCTCATGGTTGCCCGTCTGACCCAGGTTCAGGCCGAGGTCGACGATGCCTACGCCAGCTACGAGTTCCCGCGCGCCTACCGTGCGCTCTACGACTTCGTGGTTACCGAGCTCTCCAACGTGTATCTCGACGCCCTGAAGGACCGTCTGTACTGTGAGAAGCCCGGCTCGCTCGAGCGCCGCAGCGCCCAGACCGTGCTGGCCGAGCTCTTCTCGATGCTCATGCGCGACCTGCAGCCGATCCTGTCCTACACCGTCGACGAGGCCATGGCCTATGCGCCCGCCGGCTGCGTCGATCACCAGAAGTACGCCGCGCTGCTCGATTGGTACAAGTCGCCCATCACGTTCGACGAGGCCAATGAGTTTGAGGGCGTGCTCGAGGCTTCACTCGAGCTCCGTAGCGCCGTGACCAAGGCCCTTGAGGATGCCCGCTCCGCCGGCACTTTCACCAAGAGCCAGCAGGTCCGCGTCATGGCGGTCGTTCCCGCCGAGATGTACGCGCTGCTGACCGGTGATAAGGCCGTCGACCTGGCCGAGTTCTACATCGTTTCCGATGTTGAGCTGACCCAGGGCGAGGAACTTTCCGTTGCTATTGAGGCTGCCGAGGGCGAGTGCTGTGACCGTTGCTGGAACTATCGCACCACCGTCGGCGAGTACAACGGCCACGCGCATATCTGCAAGCGCTGCGCGAATGCCCTTTAAGGCACGGTAACTCGGCATTTTAGTTATTGGGAGAATTTGGACGCCTTCGGCCCATTTGCTCCGCTGAATAAAAGCGGCATTCTGTTTTTCGGAATGCCGCTTTCTTTTTATGCTGGTTATTTATCTGGCGTTAGCGAATATGTCGTGCGCTCTGCGTGTGGCAATATAAGATGGTTAATTGCGTTAAACGGAATTCGATGTTCTTGAGGCTAGGGGATTGATTTGGGTCGTGCTGGGGATATGACGCCGCCTTTGCGTTGGCGGTTGGGTGTTGCTGGTGGGGTGGCGCTGGTTGTGCTGCTTCTTGACCAGCTGACCAAGCTTGCGGTTCGTGCCGTGGGCGACGCTTTGCATGTGACCGTCATCCCCGGTGTCATCGACTTTATGTTTGTCCGCAATATCGGTGCTGCCTTTAGCATGGGCGAGGGGCATGGCATCGCGTTTGCCGTGCTGGCGTTTGCGGTCATTATCGCTATTGTCGTGTACTTGCTTCGCGCGCCCCAGCTTGCTCGCTTGGAGGTGGTGGGCATGGCTATGGTCGCGGGCGGCGCCATTGGCAACGCTATCGATCGTTTGACCTTTGGCTTCGTGACCGATTTTATTGCCACCACCTTCATCGACTTTCCCGTCTTCAATGTGGCCGATATCGGCATCAGTGTAGGCGTCGTGCTTGCCCTCATCGGTTACATGTTCTTGAGTCCCGCCGCTCGCGAAGTCGATGCGACCGCCGAGCTTAACGCCCGTGACGAGGCCCGCGCCAAGCGCAAGGCTAAACAACGTGGGGAGCGTGCTCGCAAGATTCGCGAAAGGAATGAGCGCTAATGGCCGACATCCATATCCTTGTTGCCGACGATGCCGCCGGCCAGCGTCTTGACGCCTATCTGGGCGCCAACGATGGCTGTCCCACGCGCTCCGCTTGCGCGCATCTGATCGAGGGCGGCGCCGTAATTGTGAACGGCGAGACCTGTCTGTCAAAAAAGTATGCCGTACGCGCCGGTGACCGCATCTCGGTCGACCTGCCCGAGCCGCACGATCCGTCCGGCGTGATTCCCGAGGCCATTCCCCTCGATATCCGCTATGAGGACGACTATCTTATTGTGCTCTCCAAGCAGCGCGGCCTGGTATGCCATCCCGCCCATGGCCACGAGAGCGGCACGCTTGCGAACGCCCTGGTCTATCACTGCGGTATCGACCATCTGGGCACCGTGCAGGGCGAGGACCGCCCCGGTATCGTGCATCGTTTGGATCGCGATACCTCGGGTCTCATGCTTGCTGCCAAGGACGACGACACCCAGCGCGCGCTCCAAAATCTTATCCGCACGCGCACGCTCGACCGCCGCTACATTACGCTTGTTCACGGTCATATCGCTATGGATGAGGGCACCATTAACACCGGCATTGCCCGTTCTACGCGTGACCGTGTCAAGATGGCAGTTTCGGACGATCCTTTCGCGCGCCAGGCCATTACGACCTTTAAGGTCCTTGAGCGCTTCGATTCCACGCGTTTTGACGACGGCTACACGCTCGTCGAGTGCCACCTGTTTACGGGCCGCACACATCAGATTCGCGTGCATATGCGCCATATCAACCACGCCTGCGTGGGCGATCCTCTCTACGGCAAGTGCGATGCACGCGCCGATCAGGGGCTGACCAGGCAATTCCTTCATTCCTGGCGCGTCGCATTCGACCATCCCGTGACAGGGGAGCGCATTGAGTGCCGCGACGAGCTACCGTGGGATCTTGCCGCGGTTCTTGACGACCTGGCCCCGCGCTCGCTTGGCCGCACCGCTGCCGGCGACGAAATCGTTCCGCAGCTCGGTCTTCTCGAAGTCTAGCCGGTATTAGGTGGTTTCTTGAACTCGGTAAGCCTGCGGTAAGATATACGATTGTTTACGTAACGCGTTGCTGGGAGCCTGCATGCTCGCCTTTTTACAAACCAACACACCCATCGTGATCTTCAATCAGATTGTCGTCACGCTGCTCACGGTCTGCTTTCTGTACCAGGTGGTCTTCTTTGTCATTGGCGCTCTTCGTGGCGAGGTCGCGCCTCCCAAGGCCAAAAAACTCCATCGCTATGCTTTCTTTATCGCGGCGCATAATGAGGAGGCCGTGATTGCCAACCTCGTTCGCTCCATCAAGGACCAGGATTATCCGTCCGAGCTTATCGAGGTCTTCGTGGTCGCCGATGCCTGCACCGACAACACGGCGCAGCTCGCGCGCGAAGCGGGCGCCATCGTTTATGAGCGCAACGACCTGGCCCGCAAGGGTAAGAGCTGGGTCATGGACTTTGGTTTTGACCGCATTCTCAACGAGTATCCCGACACGTTTGAGGGCTACTTTATCTTCGATGCCGATAACGTTATCTCCCGCGATTACGTCTCCAAGATGAATGACGCCTTTGACCAGGGCTTCCATGTGGTCACGAGCTATCGCAACTCCAAGAACTTTGGCAGCTCGTGGATCTCGGCAGCTAACGCCACTTGGTACCTGCGCGAGGCGCGCTTTCTCAACAACGCGCGCAATATCTGTAAGACGTCTTGCGCCGTCTCGGGTTCGGGCTACCTCATCTCCGCCAGTGTTATTGAGGGCATGCACGGCTGGCAGTTCCATACGCTGACCGAGGATATTCAGTTCACCACGTTCTGCGCCATTCACGGCATTCGTATTGGCTATGCGCCGGCGGAGTTCTTTGACGAACAGCCCGTGACGTTTAAGGCTTCCTGGAAGCAGCGTATGCGTTGGACTAAGGGCTTCTACCAGGTATTCTTTACCTACGGTAAGCACTTGGTCAAATCGACCTTCCGCTACCATCGCTTTGCCGCCTATGACATGTTTATGACGATCGCCCCGGGTATGCTGCTATCGCTGATCTCGATGCTCGCTAATGCGACGTTCTTGATTGTGGGTGGCCTTTCGCATGGTTTCTTGGCTACCGAAGTCGAGATGCAGGCGTGCGCTGCTTCGCTCATTATGACCTTCGCCATGATGTATCAGACCTTCTTTATCCTGGCGCTGCTCACGACTATCTTTGAGTACAAGCACATTCACTGCGCGCAAAAGTGGCGTCTGGTGACTAACCTGTTTACCTTCCCGATCTTTATGTTCAGCTATATCCCCATCACGGTGGCCGCGCTGTTCCTGAAGGTCGACTGGGTGCCGACGCAGCACGCCGTCAACGTTACCCTTGACGAGGTCATGCAAGGCGCCAAATAACCACGACCAAAACCACCGCAAAGGGGACAGGCATCTTTGTGGTGGTTTTTGCTTTTGAGTGACTGCCCAAGGAGGTATTCGATGGTCTATATCCCGTTTTGGATTTGCATCTTTGCCGGCGTGGCAATTGATGCCCGCGAGCGGCGGTTTCCCAATGGGCTTGCCGGCGCATGTGCCGTGGCGGCGTTGGCGGGTGTTTGGCTCGACCTCGGTTTGAACACCGCGCTTGATCACGCCGGTTTTGCTGTCATCGTGTATCTTTCCCTTGTGCTGACTGAGTCGCTCTGGCGTCGACTTCGCCAAACCCCGGGCATCGGCATGGGAGATGCTAAGGCACTCTTCGCGCTTTGCACGCTCGACCCTCTGGGCGGCATCGTGGCATTTGCCGTCGCGCTCCTGGTCCTGGCCCTCTCCTGCCTCTTTACAAAATCGCGCTCCCTGCCTTTGCTCCCGTTTTTGGTGCCGATATTTGCCATAATCGAGGTCGTGGGCTGGACATTGTAACCGATTGCGCATCCTTTTTAAGGAGCATGCCATGGCAACTAATCAAGAAACGGCCGTCATTAAGGCGCGCATGGACCGCATTCCCGCGGCGTTGTTGCCCGAGCTGGTCGAGCGTATCGCCGCCGACCGCGCCTCGGGTGTCGTTAATCCTTATCGATGCTGCGACGACCAGGTCATTCGTCGTATAGATCGCGCTGCCGACAAAGGCACGCTTATGCGTCCGGCGTTTATGCGCGATACCGAAAAGATTCTTCATCTTCCTGCGTACACGCGTTATGCAGGCAAAACGCAGGTCTTTAGCTTTCGCAGCAACGACGACCTGTCGCGGCGCGGCCTTCATGTGCAGCTCGTCTCGCGCATTGCCCGCGATATCGGCCGTGCCCTGGGCCTCAACTGCGATTTGATCGAGGCGATTGGCCTGGGCCACGATTTGGGCCACACGCCCTTTGGCCATGCCGGCGAGCGTTTCCTCAACGATATCTATCACGAGCGTACGGGTCGTTATTTTTTCCATAACGTGCAGTCCGTCCGCGTGCTCGACGCGCTGTACGGCCGCAACGTGTCGCTCCAGACGCTCGACGGCGTGCTGTGCCATAACGGCGAGTACGAGCAGCGTGTCTTTGAACTCTCGGACATGGCGTCGTTTGACCAGTTCGACCGTACCGTCGAGGACTGCATTGCCACGGGCTATGGCGCGATCGAGCACCTGCGCCCCATGACCCTCGAGGGCTGTGTGGTGCGTATCTCGGATATCCTCGCCTACGTTGGGCGCGATCGCCAAGACGCCATCGCGGCGGGCCTGTTGTCACCCGACGCTTTTGACGATGGCCTGGGCGGGGCTTACAACAGCTGGATCCTCACGCACGCTTCTATCGATATCGTTGAGCATAGCTACGGCAAACCGCGTATCGAGATGAGCGAGGACCTGTTTGAGGAGATCCGCCGGGCGAAGCGCGAGAACTACGAGAAGATCTATAGCAAGGGCGGTATCGAAGGCGATTCTGAGGCAGAGTTGCGTGAGGCCTTCGAAAAGCTCTACGACCGTTGCCTGCAGGATCTAAATAAAGGCGACGAGTTCTCTTACATCTTTAAGCATCATGTTTCGCGCATTGAGCAGCAGCTTTCCTACTACGATCGCACGTATGCCTGGCAGGACGACAAGGATCAGGCCGTCGTCGATTACATCGCAAGCATGACGGATGGTTATTTCTGCGAGCTGACGAGCAAATTGTTCCCAGGTCTAAAGTTTCCGCACCGCACCTATATTAACGAACGGTAGTTCGTATCCTTTCGGTATACTGTTGGTCAACAACGATTTTGATTAATGCACGGGATGGCTATGGACGACCTTTTTTCTGCTTCGACGCGCGAGCGCTCCTTTAAAAATGCGCCGCTTGCGGTGCGTATGCGCCCCAATTCGCTCGACGAGTATGTGGGCCAGCAAAAGGCCGTCGGTAAGGGCTCGTGGCTGCGCGCCGCGATTGAGCATGACGTGCTGTCGAGCGTGATTCTGTACGGCCCGGCTGGCACGGGCAAGACGACGCTGGCCCACATTATCGCCAACCATACCAAGAGCGAGTTTGTCGAGGTCAGCGCCGTGACGGGCACTGTGAAGGACCTGCGCCGCGTAATCGATGAGGCTAAGACCCGTCTGAACACCTACGACCGCCGCACCATTCTATTCATCGATGAGATTCACCGCTTCTCTAAGTCGCAGCAGGATGCCCTGCTGCATGCAGTTGAGAACCGTACCGTCATTATGATTGGCGCTACGACGGAGAACCCGTACTTCGAGGTCAATTCGGCACTGTTGTCGCGCGGACGCGTGGTGGAGCTTGAACATCTGAAGGATGAGGATATCGCCACGCTTATTGAGCGTGCGCTCGAGGCACCACAGGGCTTGAACGGAAAGTTTTCTGCCGATGATGATACGGTCAAGACCATCTGCACGCTGGCCGCGGGTGATGCGCGCTCTGCCCTGACGACGCTCGAGCTGGCGAGCGAGATTGCCGTCACGCGTCCCGATACCGAAGGGACGCCAGCGCCGGCGGCGGGGGAGCGTTATCCCATCACCGTCGATGACGTGAAGATTGCCAACCCGCGCCGCGGTTTTTCGTATGACAAAAACGGCGACATGCACTATGACATTATCAGTGCGTTCATCAAGTCCATGCGCGGCAGCGACCCCGATGCCACGATCTATTGGCTCGCGCGCATGATTGACGCGGGGGAGGATCCTAAGTTTATCGCCCGTCGCATTATGATTCAGGCTTCTGAGGATGTTGGCAATGCCGATCCGCAGGCACTTTTGGTGGCACATGCCGCGTTTAAGTCTGCCGAGGTCATTGGCTATCCCGAGTGCCGCATTAACCTGGCTCAGGCTGCACTCTATGTGTGCTTGGCGCCTAAATCCAACGCGTGCGAGGCTTCGATCGATGCGGCGCTGGCCGATATCCACTCTAGTGGGCTTCGCGAGGTGCCGAGTTATCTACGCGATCGCCATCGCCCGGGCAGCGATGAATACGGTGTGTATAAGTATCCGCACGATTATCCCGAAGGCTGGGTCGACCAGCGCTATTTGCCCGAAGGCTTAGAACGCGGTGCATTTTGGCAGCCTGCCGGCCGCGGTTGGGAAGAATGGCGCGTAGAGCAAAGCGAACGCGACCGCAGCGGGAATGCACCGAAGTAGCTGCTGATAATTTTGTCCCACGTTGCTGCTCTTGGCATGTTCGGTCCCCTTTGGGGTACCATGGAAAGCGTTTGTATTTCGATTCCTTTGGGAGGCTTGTATGAGTCCCATTCAAATCGCCTTGCTGCTGCTTGCCGTTGCCGGCGTGTGGGCTATCGTTGAGCTTGCGCTCACCCTGCGCAAAACCCGCACCGTTGTCGACTCGCTCGACAAGACGGTAACCGACCTCAACAATACGATTGCCGAGGCGCAGCCCGTGGTGGCAAAGCTTGATGGCGCCGTTGACGAGCTTACGCCGGCACTTGCCCAGATGGAGCCGCTCCTCAAGTCGAGCAAGACTGCCGTTGATGCTCTGACGTCTAACCTCGTTGAGGTTGAGGCGGTCGTTCGCGACATTTCCGAGGTCACGGGCAGCGTGGCCGAGGCCAGCAATGCCGTATCGAGCGTGACTGATTCTGCTGCTGGCGCCGTGCAGAAGCTCTTCAATAAGGTGAAGGCTCCTGCAGCCGACGCCGATCGCAAGCTCGCCGCTGCCGCTGCCGAGGCCGAGCAGCCCACTGAGCGCGTTCTGATTGGCGATGACGATGCCGCTGGTGACGACGATGATGTTCAGAAGCCCGCTGCTAAGCCTGCTCAGTATTACACCTATACGCCTGCCGAGACCTCCGAGGAGTCCTGCGATGAGTAGCGAAGCAACCTGCCCCATTACGCTGAGCGTTGCTGGTGATCCGCGTCTCGCGCGCTTGGTGCGCATGACGGCCGCCAACGTCGGCGCCCTGTGCTCTATGTCCGTCGATCGCATCGAGGACATTCGTATGGCTGCCGAAGAAGCCTTCATCTTTGGCTGCACGGCTGTTGATTCCGACGATATCTCGATCAAATTCGATGTCGACGAATCGCATGTGGGCATGACCTTTACCTTTGGCGACCAGGCGACTGTCGATGAGGATGACCAGGCCGCCGTGTATGCCGAGCTCATTTTGGCGAGTGTGTGCGACTCCTACGAAAAGACTACAGCGCCCCTAACGCTTTCCCTCGACCTCAAGGCGGATATCTAATATGACCGAACGCTCCCGGAGCGGCAAGACCGCTTGGGACAAGGAGAAAACCCGCGAGCTGTTTCGTCGTTATAAGGAGACCGGTGATCCGGATGCTCGCGAGCAGCTCGTCATGTCCCATATGAACCTGGTAAGGTTTCTTGCCAACAAATTCAAGAACCGCGGCGAGCCGCTCGATGACCTTTTGCAGGTCGGGTACTTGGGCTTGCTCAAGGCAATCGACCGCTTTGATCCCGAGCGCGGACTCGAGTTCACGACGTTTGCCACGCCCACCATCTTGGGCGAGATTAAGCGCCACTTCCGCGACAAGGGCTGGAGTGTGCGCGTGCCGCGTCGTCTGCAGGAGCTCTCTGCCAAGGTTAACCAGGCCACCGACAAGCTCACCAACGAGCTTCAGCGTTCGCCCAAGGTTGAGGAAATCGCCGATTACCTTGGCGTAACCGTCGACGAGGTGCTCGAAGCCATGGAATCGTCCTCGGCCTACACCTCGGTGCCCATCGAGGCTCCCGGTGCGTCCGATTCCGATGATGCGCCTTCGATTCTCGATCGCTATGCCGACGACGACAACGAGCTCGACTTTACCGATGACCGCCTGGTAATCGAGGAAGCTATCCGCGATTTCTCGCCGCGCGAGCGCGAGGTTATCGAGCTGCGTTTTGTGAAGGGCATGACCCAGATCGAGATTGCCAAGAAGCTGGGCATCTCGCAGGTGCAGGTTTCGCGTCTGCTGCGCCGCACGCTTAAGAAGATTCAAGATAAGATTGACCCCGACGGAGTGATGGTTCGTTCATGAGTGAGCACCCCCAACAAATCGACCGCACGCTTCGCGATACCCGCATTCTGACGCTGCGTATTTGGGGCGTCGTCGGCTGCATTGTCATCGCTGCCGTCATCTTTAACCTTATGGGCATCCTGGCACCGGTCATCGAGTTTCTCTCTGTCGGTTCCATCATCGCTTTTGTGATGTCTCCGATCACCAACTGGCTCGAGCATCACGGCGTCGGACGTGGCCTCGGTTCGCTCATCGCGCTCATTGTGGTTGTTGCCGTGCTCGTCGGCGTCGTCTGCATCCTATCGCCTATTTTGCTCGGTCAAATCATGGAAGTCCTGAGCCGCCTGCCCGAGCAGCTTCGTGTTGCGGGTGGTGATCTCAACGAGATGCTCTCGCACGCTAAGACGCTCAACAACACGCCGCTCAAGGAGTATCTGGACGACAATCTTTCTTCGTTGGTTACCGTAGCGTCCAAGTACGTCTCGCAAATCGCTGCTGAGCTCGGCCGCGGTGTGTTTCCGCTCATTACCAACACGGCCTCGCAGCTGTTCGTCATCTTCCTGGGTCTGGTGCTTGCCTACTGGCTTGCCTGCGATTATCCCCGCATGCACCACGAGGTCTGCACCATCATCGGGCAGGAAAAGGAGACCTCGTACCGCTTTATGGTGGCCATCCTTTCGCGTTCGGTCGGCGGCTACATGCGTGGCATGGTCATCACATCGATCTGTGGCGGTTTTCTTGCCTTTATTGGTTTTACGATCATCGGCCATCCGTATGCAGCACTCATGGCTATCTTTACCGGCATTATGCACCTGGTTCCGGTTGTCGGTCCCTGGGTGAGTGCGGCGATCGCCACGGTGCTCGGCTTTATGTTCAGCCCTATGCTGGCGTTATGGACGCTTGTCGTGACCATGGTGGCTCAAAATGTCACCGATAATGTCATTTCGCCTAAGGTCATGCAGAGCTCGGTGCAGGTGCATCCCGTTATGAGCCTGACGGCCCTCGTTATCGGTTCGGCACTCATGGGTCCCATCGGCATGGTTATCGCCATTCCGCTGTGCGCGGCCCTCAAGGGCATCTTCGTCTACTACTTTGAGAACGAGACCGGCCGTCAGCTCGTGGCATACGACGGCGCCGTGTTTAAGGGCACTCCGTATCGCGATACCGAGGGTAACCCGGTCGCCGCCTACGACGCGCTCGGAGACGATACGTTCATCTATGAGTCCGAGCTTATCGGCAACGAGACCGCGCCCGAGGCCCAGGCAATGCCCAAGCCCGAGCTCGATAATCCCTGGATTAAGCTCTCAGGCCTGCAGCCCGACGCGACAGGCTTTTTCAAGAACCCCTTCGCCAAGGATGACGATTCCAATACGGACGACGACACCAAAACCGGCATCGACGGCTCCATGGACGATTCGGATTCCAAATAGGCCCTGTTAGCGTTTCTTGATGTTGTAAATAACAATAAACGCGATCAAAGCGATTGATAAGGGGCCAGCCACATAGAAAAAGATGGCGTCAATTGCGCTTAGGGTGTAATACGCTTTATCGCCAGATGTTACTGCGTACAATGCGTAGCCAAATCTCGGCTGGTTCACATACCAGCTCGAGTAAGCGAAGATTGCTAAAAGGGCTACTGAGGTCAGTGCATTCACGACAAACCGTTTGCTATTCATCGATCGCTCCTTCCGGACGATTCTTATATGAAATTTTACCGAAATCATTTTTTTTCAAAGTATTTGACAGACCTAAATAACGTGCACTTTCGCTGGAGGGTCGCTGTTTGGCGGCCCTCTTTTTTGCACAGGCGCGGTGGGATGGTAATATCGTTACGTTTGACTGTTTCGATGTGAAACCGAGGAGATTCCCTCTATGAGTGCTGACTACCCGTCAATGACTACGGCCGAGATTCGCTCCAAGTTCCTCAACTTCTTTGAGGAGCGCGGTCTTAAGCTCTATCCTTCTTCGTCCCTCGTCCCCGACGATCCTTCGCTGCTGCTTGCCAACGCCGGCATGAACCAGTTTAAGGAGTACTACCAGGGCAAGAAGACCATGAAAGAGATCGGCGCGATCTCCTGCCAGAAGTGTGTCCGCACCAACGACATCGACTGCATCGGTGAGGACGGCCGTCACCTGTCCTTCTTTGAGATGCTCGGCGACTTCTCCTTTGGCGGCGTCTCCAAGCAGCAGGCCTGCGCTTGGGCCTTTGAGCTCATCACCAAGGAGTTCAAGCTGCCGCTCGACCGCCTGTACTTCACCGTCTTTACCGAAGACGACGAGACCCACGACGTGTGGCGCTCTCTGGGCGTTGCCGAGGATCACATCTCCCGCCTGGGCGAGGACGACAACTTCTGGGCCGCTGGCCCCACCGGCCCCTGCGGTCCGTGCTCCGAGATCTACTTTGACATGGGCGAGGAGGTCGGTTGCGGCAGCCCCGACTGCAAGCCTGGCTGCGACTGCGACCGCTTCCTTGAGTTCTGGAACCTCGTGTTTACCCAGTACGACCGCCAGGAGGACGGCTCCATGCCGGAGCTGCCGCACCGCAACCTCGATACGGGCATGGGTCTGGAGCGCATGGCCGCTATCATGCAGCACAAGACCGCTAACTACGACGGCGATCTGATGCAGCACCTCATCAAGCTCGGTGAGAAGATCAGCGGCAAGACCTATGACGCCGACGATTACTCCGGTGCCAGCCGCTCCCTGCGCATCATCGCCGACCACTCCCGTGCCGTCGACTTTATGATCTCCGACGGCATCCTGCCCGGTAACGAGGGTCGCGAGTACGTCCTGCGCCGCCTGCTCCGTCGTGCCGTGTTCCACGGTCGTCTGCTGGGCATCGAGGGCGCCTTCCTGACCAAGTTTATCGACGAGGTCAACGCTCAGATGGGCGAGGCTTATCCCGAGCTGCTCAAGAACGTCGCGCTCGTTAAGGGCATCGTCGCCTCCGAGGAGGAGCGTTTCTCAACGACGCTCGACAACGGCCGCGTTTACCTGGACGAGGCCCTGGCCGCGCTCGCCGACGGCGCTGTCCTTCCGGGCGATGTTGCCTTTAAGCTTCACGACACCTTTGGTTTCCCCATTGACCTGACTGTCGAGATCGCCGGCACCGCCGGTCACGACGTCGACATGGATGGCTTTACCGCTTGCATGGAGGACCAGAAGGCCCGTGCCCGCGCCAACGCTAAGGGCGATGCCTGGGGTAGCTTTAACGACGTGTGGGTCGAGCTTTCCGACAAGGTTGCCGCGACCGAGTTCGACGGCTATGACAACGACGCCATCGAGGGCGCCAAGGTTGTCGCCATCGTGCGCAACGGCGAGTCCGTCGAGTCCGCTGCTGCCGGCGAGGATGTTGAGGTCGTGCTCGACCGCACCCCGTTCTATGCCGAGATGGGTGGCCAGCAGGGCGATGCCGGCAAGCTTTCCGCCGAGGGCGTTGTTCTGGCCGTTGCCGACACCAAGAACCACAACGGCCTGTATGCTCACGTCGCGCACGTTGCCGAGGGCACGCTGACCGTCGGTGCTACCGTGACCGCCGCGCTCGACGCCGAGCGCCGTGGCTTCCTGCGCCGCAATCACACCGCCACCCACCTTCTCGACGCTGCGCTTAAGCAGGTTCTGGGCGAGCATGTCTCCCAGGCCGGCTCGCTGGTGACGCCCGAGCACCTGCGCTTTGACTTCACGCACTTCGAGGCTCTGTCTTCCGAGCAGCTCAAGGCTGTCGAGGACCTGGTCAACCAGCAGATCTTCGCTTCCAAGCCGGTTGTGACCCGCGTTATGGGCATCGATGAGGCCAAGGCCGCCGGTGCTGTTGCCCTGTTTGGCGAGAAGTACGGCGACGTCGTCCGCGTCGTTTCCGTGGGCGCCGAGGACCAGCCGTTCTCCCGCGAGCTCTGCGGTGGCACCCATGCCGCCAATACCGCCGAGATCGGCCTGTTCAAGATCATTTCCGAGTCCTCTACGGGCTCGAACGTCCGTCGTATCGAGGCCGTGACCTCTAAGGGCGCTCTCGATTACATGGCCGACCGCCTGGCACTTGTTGACGCCGCTGCCGCTGCGCTCAAGTGCCGCGCGGACGAGGTTCCCGCTCGCGTGGAGAACCTGCAGGCCGACCTGCGCGAGACGTCCAATAAGCTCAAGAAGGCTCTGACCGGTGGCTCCTCCGATGCCATTTCCGGCGCCATCGACGGCGCTGTCGAGCTGAACGGTTACAAGCTCGTTGTCGCTGAGCTCCAGGGCCTTGAGGCTGCTGACCTGCGCAACGTCTGGGATACCGTGCACCAGAAGGTCGCCGGCCCTGTCGCCTGCGTCGTCGCCAGCGTGACCGAGAAGGGCACGCCTGCGCTGCTCGCCGCCGGTTCCGATGACGCCGTGAAGGCCGGTTTCCACGCCGGCAACGTGATCAAGCAGATCGCGGGCCTGGTCGATGGTCGCGGTGGCGGCCGTCCCAACATGGCCCAGGCCGGTGGCAAGAACGCCGCCGGTATTGCCGATGCCCTCGCGGCCGCTAAGACCGCGCTCGGCGCCTAAGAAGTCGCTGTGGTCGCGCTCGCGCTGGACATAGGGGAGACCAGGATCGGTATTGCCGTCTCGAGCCGTGATGGCAAGATGGCGATGCCTGTCAAGGTGCTTCCGGCTGCCGAGGTCACCGGTATGGCCAAGACGTTTCGCTACCTGGTCGAGGACTATGAGCCCGATATCCTGGTAAGCGGACGTCCCTTGACCATGGCCGGTGAGCCCGGCCCCCAGGCCGAGCGCGTTGCCGCCGTGGCCCAAAAGATTGCCGACAAGCTCGAACTTCCGCTGGAGTTTGAGGACGAGCGCTTGTCCTCGCAAGAGGCCAAACGCATCCTGCGCGAGCAGGGCCTCAACGAAAAACAGATGAGAGGCAAGATTGACATGATCGCCGCCAGCCTGTTTTTGCAGACATGGCTTGATCGTAAAAACGAGGAGGTCTCGCATGCCTAGCGCTTCCGATCCGCGCCAGCCGATTCGTACACGTCAGCCTGTGCCGCGCCCTGCCCAGCCTGGCCAGCGTCCGGCACAGCCGACGCAGCGCGCAGCTCAGCCTGCCGCGCGCCCGGTGCAGTCCTCCTCTCGTTTGGCTCAACCTGCTCAGCGGACGGTTCGACAGCCCACTGCTCGTACGGCCCAGCCTGCAGGCGGTACCCGCTTTAAGCAGCAGGCACCTACCCAGCGAGCACAGGCCCCCCAATCGCATTCGCATCACGCTCGCGGTTCGCACGGCGTTGCTCCGGCCACGCGATCGAGCTACAACACGCATGCTCGTCGCGGTGCCCAAAAGAAAAGCTCCCCGGTGCCTATGATTATCGGCGTCGTCGCCGCCGTGCTAGCGCTTGTCGCGATCGTTTTCTTTGTCGTGCCGGCCGTCAAGGGCTTCTTTGTCGGTGAGGATTCGAAGGTCACGGCTGGTCAGCAGGTTACGGTGACCATTCCTGACGGTGCTTCGGGCGATACGATCGCCTCGATTCTCTCTGAGAACCATATCGTCGAAAATCCCAAGGATTACTATGCGGCGGTGAAAAAGCTCAACGCCGATATGTCGCTCAAGCCTGGTACTTATTCGTTCACCACGCTCATGGACGCGACTAAGGTGGTTCAGCAACTCATGGAAGGCCCCAACGCTGGCTCCAATGCGCTGACGATTCCCGAGGGCTTGACGGTCGATCAAGTCGCCGACCGTGTGGCCCAGGCCTACAACAGCATCTCTAAGGAAGACTTCCTCAACCAGGCCAAGGCCTCCAACTACGTGGACGACTATAGCTTCCTTAGGGGCGCGGCCAATGATTCGCTCGAGGGCTTCTTGTTCCCCAAGACCTATTCGCTGGGCGATTCGCCGACGGCCGATGGCGTGATTCGCGCTATGCTCGATCAGTTTAAGACCGAGTACAAGTCGCTTGACTTTGCGAGCTGCGAAGCCAAGATCAAGGAGCGCTACGGTGTGGAGATGTCCGACTACGACATCGTTAACCTTGCCTCGATCGTCGAGCGCGAGGGCCTCAACGCCGACCAACGTGCGCATGTGGCCTCGGTTTTCTACAACCGCCTTGCCGGCAAGCTCGACGGTCTGCGTTATCTCAACAGCGATGCGACCATGATGTATGTCACCGGCGGTGAGGTTACCGCCGACGACCTGCAGAGCGATAGCCCGTATAACACCTATAAGCACGAGGGCCTGCCGCCCACGCCCATCTGCTCTCCGTCGCTCGAGGCGCTCAAGACCACCCTTGAGCCGACCGACTCCGATGACCTGTATTTCTACATTACACAGGACGAGGAGTATTTCTCGAAGACCTACGAAGAGCACCAACAGTCTTGGAATTGATCATGAGGATTTTTAGCCCCAAACGATACGTTGCCTCGGTCGATCGCATCGACCTTGATACCCTGTGGGCCGACGGCAAACGCGCCATTCTGCTCGATCGCGATAACACCCTGGTGCCGCGCGACACCGAGCAGGTTCCCGCCGCGGTTTCCGCTTGGCTTGACGCCGCCCGCGCCAAAGGCTTTAAGCTGTGCATGGTGTCCAACAACTGGCATCGCGACCAGGTCATGAGCTCTGCACGCGAGCTGGGACTCGAGGCCATTAGCCACGCCATGAAGCCGGCGCCGTTTGCCCTCAAGGCGGGTCTTCAGCGCCTCGGCGCCACGGCCGACGAGGCGGTACTGATCGGTGATCAGCTCTACACTGACGTGTGGAGTGGCAATTTAGCCGGCGTCGATACCATCCTGGTAAAGCCGCAGGCGACGCAGGACCTGTGGTATACGCAGATCTTCCGTATTTTTGAGCGCCGGGCCCTGCGCGACCTTCCCTGCGAGGAATAGGTTTCGCCATGTCTCAGCACATCAAACACGGCTGCGACCATATCTTCTTTATCGGCTTTTTGGGCGCGGGCAAGTCGACGCTCGCGCGCAACGTCGGCACCATGTTCAAGCGGCGTTTTATCGATACCGATCGCCTGGTCGTGCGCCGTTGCGGCAAGTCGGTAACCGAGATTTTTGAGACCGAGGGCGAGGACCGTTTTCGCGAGCTCGAGACCTCGGCGCTCCGTTCGCTCCAAAGCGAGCGCAGCCTGTTGGTTTCGTGCGGTGGCGGTATCGTCGAGACACCGGTGAATATTGAGCTGATGCACGATATGGGTACGTGCGTGTACCTCGAGGGCGACTTCGAGGATTCGATTCGCCAGATTCGTCGGTCCGACACGCGCCCCGATTTCCGCTCGCCCGAGCATGCCGCGCGCCTGTTTGAGCATCGCCGTCCGCTGTATCGTCAGGCCGCAGATATTACCCTTGATATTCGCAACAAGTCCTTCGAGGACGTTTCCTACCTTTGTGCCGAGATGCTTTTGGAGCGTGGACTGCTATGATTCGCCGTCAACTGATCAATTTCCAAAATCGCAGTGTCGATGTTCGCGTCGGCTTTAACGCTTTTAGTGAGCTGTCGCGTATGTTTGCCTCGGCCGTGGGCAAGCCCAAGCGTGCGATGGTTGTCTGGAACAGCGCTGTTTCCGACCGCTTTGGCGAGATCGTTGAGCACGCTCTGGTCGATGCCGGTTTTGCCGTGTCGCTGCTCGTCCTCGAGGTTTCACCTGCTGGTGCTACGCTTGCCGATGCCGATACCGTCTTTGGCGCCCTGTCGGCTAACGGCATTACCTGCGACGATCTCGTTGTCGCTGTCGGCGACACGGCGACCTGCTCGGTCGTTTGCTGGTGTGCCAATCAGTGGTGCGGTCGCACCGAGTGCGCCTTGCTGCCGACGACATTCGACGCCATGCTCACGGTCGCGACGACCATGAAGCCCCTCGTCGCCTCGTCCGCGCATGCGCTTCCCGCTATCGCGTTCCGTCCCGAGCCGGGCTTGGTCGTGTGTGACCTCGACCTTGTTCGCGAGGCGGACCCCGAGGACCTCAAGCTCGGCTATGCGGTACTTGTTGGCACCATGCTTTCGAGCAGCAAGTCCCGCTGGAATCAGTTTACCGAGACCGTTCCCGAGATTCTCGCGGGCGAGGAGGTCGCGCTCGTCAATGCCGTTCAGTGGTCTCAGACTGCCCGCAAGGACGTACTGATGGCTACGAATCCCAGCGCCCGCCATGCGCTCGATTTTGGCAAGACGGGGGAGCGTACCCTGCGCGCCTGCTTGGGCGATGCCGCTTCGCAGGTGCCTGCCTACCAGCTGTTGTCCGAGGGCATGCGCTTTGAGGCGCGCCTAGCACACGATGCCTGCGACTTCGATATCGATTACGTCTTTGAGGTCGATGACTGCCTGGAGGACTTTGGTATCGAGGAGCTTGCCTTCGATCTGGAGCCTGCCGCATATATCGAGGAGTTCCGCAGGCAGCAGTTTATCCGCTCGAACCGCAGCATGTTGCCGCTGCCCGCGGCACTCGGCGCCATTCGTCTAACGAGCGTTGAGGACGAGGTTCTCGACCGCCATGCTCACGCCTACTTGGCTTCTCGCAAAGAACTTCTCTAAGATTTATTGACATCCATCGTCTTTCGTATCATGTTGAGGGGCGGGTTTTCAATCGGTTGCGGATTGCATGCGATTCCATCGTTCGGTTGAGACCCGTCCCGTCTTTATGGAGACAACAAGAAAGGAATCTGCATGTCTGAGTTTGCTGCCGGTCCTGCCGGTCGTATCGAGCGTGTCCGTGCCCTGATGGCTGAGCGCGGCTACGATGCTATCGTGGTGCGCGACGAGGCCAACCTTCGTTGGCTCACGGGCGTGAAGGGCGTCTTCGATTACACCTTCGAGTTCCCGCACGCTGCGTTTATTACGGCTGACCAGTGCCTGTTCCATACCGACTCGCGCTACCTCAACAGCTTTGAGGAGAACACGCCTGCCGGCAGCCCCTGGGTCTACGACATGGACGAAGGCACCATCCCCGGTTGGGTCGCCGGCAAGATCGCGGCCAACAAGTGCCGCGTCTGCGCTGTCGAGGACGACATGCAGATTAACTTCTACCAGGGTATTCAGCGTGGCCTTGAGGATCGTTCCGTCGCCTGCATGCTGCCGCTGATGCATGATGACATTCGCAAGATGCGCGCCATCAAGGACGCCGAGGAGATCGAGCTCATGCGCCATGCGCAGTCGATTACCGACGCCGCCTTCCAGCACATGCTCGGATTTATTAAACCCGGCATGACCGAGAAGCAGGTTCGCAACGAGCTCGAGAACTTTATGTTCGCCAACGGCGCCGACAGCTTGGCCTTCGGCTCCATCGTGGCGAGCGGCCCCAATACCGCCAACCCGCATGCCGTCCCGAGCGACCGCGTGATCGAGAAGGGCGACTTCGTTCTCATGGATTACGGCGCGGGCTACTGCGACTATCGCTCCGATATGACGCGTACCGTCGTGATGGGCGAGCCCACGCAGGAGCAGCTCGACCTGTACGCGCTCGTGCGCCGTACGCACGAGGAGTGCGTCGCCGCCATCCATCCGGGCGTCGAGGGCAACGACATTTTCAAGCTTTCCAAGAAGATCATTGGCGATGCCGGCTATGGTGATTACTACAACCATGGTCTGGGTCACGGCGTGGGCATTGACATCCACGAGCTGCCCAACTTCAACCGCAGCAAGAATATCATCGAGGTCGGCTCGGTTATCACCATGGAGCCCGGCGTCTACCTGCCCGGTGTGGGCGGCGTGCGTCTGGAGGACTACGGCTTGGTCACCGAGAACGGCTACGAGCCCTTCACCAAGACGCCGCATGACCTTCACGTCATCGATTGCTAGCTCATTTCGATAGATTTTTGGGGCGGGACGTCCGGAGCAATTCGGGCGCCCCGCGTTCTCTTTTTATGCGCTCGCTGCAGGCGCCGTCTGCAAGTGTATAATTTCGGTCGTATGTAATTTGGACGCTTGTGCGTTCTGCCCATAAGAAGAAAGGTCGCTATGTCTACCATTTCTACCGCCGACTTCAAGAATGGCCTCGGTCTCCGTATTAAGGACAAGGTTTATACCATCGTCGAGTTCCAGCACGTCAAGCCGGGCAAGGGCGGCGCGTTTGTGCGCTACAAGACCCGCGACATCAAGAGCGGCCGCGTCGTCGAGAACACCTGCAACGCCGGTACCAAGTTCGAGAGCGTCATGCTCACCACCCGTGAGTTCCAGTATCTCTACAACGATGGCACCGACTACATCTTCATGGACAACGAGTCCTATGAGCAGGTTCCCGTTCCCGAGGACATGGTGGGCGAGAACTCCAAGTGGCTGCGCGAGAACGACATCTGCCAGCTGCTCTTCGCCGACGATGAGCTCATGGGCGTGACCCCGCCGATGTTCATCGAGACCACCATCGTCCAGACCGATCCGGGCTTTAAGGGCGACACCGTCCAGGGTTCCACCAAGCCGGCCACGATCGACACCGGCGCTGTCATCCAGGTCCCCATGTACCTCAACGAGGGCGAGGTCATCAAGGTTGACACCCGCGACGGCAAGTTCGTCTCCCGCGTCTAGCAACCAACTCTTCTAGGAGGACTCATGCCCCAGGAAATCAAGATTGACGGCATCGGCATTTCGCCCGATGTTCTGACCGCCATCGTCTCGCGCGCCGTGTCGGATGTCGAGGGCATCGCCTCCGTTGGCGTCAAGGACCTTGCCACCAACCTTGTCTCCATGATGCTCTCGTCCAAGGCCCCGGCTTCTGAGCCGGCGGTCGAGGCCGAGGTCGTCGGCGACAAGCTCGCGCTCACCGTGCGCGTCGTGGTGTTCTTTGGCTATCCGTTCAAGAAACTCGCCGAGGCCGTTCGCGCCGCTGTAGTCGCCGCCGTCGATGCCCAGGTGGGCGTCGAGGTCGAGCGCGTTGACGTTTGTATCGACGGCCTCGTTTTCCCCAAGGAGTAACCTTTGAGCCTTAAGGTTTATCGCGGGCGCACGCTTGCCCGCAGTCAGGCGCTGCAGCTGCTGTTCCAGGCCGAGGCCACGGACAGCCCGCTCGAGCACGTCCTCGAGGGCGATTTCCTGATCTCGAAGGGTCCCCTCGACCCCTATGCGCTGGAGCTGTGCCGCGGTGCCTACGAGCATATCGACCGCATCGACTGCGCTCTGCGCTCCGTTGCCAAGAACTGGGATCTTATGCGCATGCCCGGCGCCGACCGCAACCTGCTGCGTATCGCTGTCTACGAGATGCGTTTCCTCACCGACGAGGAGGTCTCGGACGCCATCGTGATCAACGAGGCCGTCGAGCTTGCCAAGGCCTATGGCACCGACCAGTCCGCGTCGTTTGTCAACGGCGTGCTAGGCAAGATCGCTCGCAGCGAGGAGCTGCCGGGTGAGGACCTGTACCAGGAGCTGTTGGCCGAAGATCGCGCTCGCGAGGAGGCCCAGGCTGCCGAGGCTGCCGCTAAGGTTGCTGTTGCTCAGGCTGAGGCTGGCGTGCTGGCCGAGGATGCGGACGCCGCCGAGGCTGTCGTCGACTCCTTCGAGGAGTAGTCATGCCAGAGGGTTCTGTCCGCAACTTTGACGAGATCTCGGACCGTCTGGATCAGATCATCGCTACCGTTCGCTCCAAGGATACGTCCCTGGAGCGTTCGCTCGATCTGTTTGACGAAGCGATTGAGCTGGGCTCCCGCGCGGTCGATATGGTCGACAAGTTTGAGTTGACGCCGCGTGAGGCCGATAAGCTCGAGCAGGAATACGATGAGGATGCGGCAAACGAATCCCAAGATAGCTAGCCGCATCTCCGGATACGAATGGTTGATGGCATTCATGAAACGCGTGCGTCTTGATGACGAACTGATTTCACAGGGCATCTGCGCCGATCGCGCGGATGCCCTTCGCACTCTTATGGCCGGCCTGGTCTCGAGTGGCGGCGAGCGCTTGACTTCGCCGGGCCTTAAGGTGACCCCGGGCCTGCCGCTGCACGTGAAGGGGCGCATTCCCTATGTTGGCCGCGGCGGCCTTAAGCTCGAAGGTGCGCTCGATGCGTTTGGCATCAATCCGACGGGCCTTGCCTGTCTGGATGTGGGCTGCTCTACCGGCGGCTTTACTGATTGCCTGCTCAAGCGCGGAGCTGCGACCGTTGTCTCGGTGGACGTGGGTCGCGCACAGTTCGATTGGTCGTTGCGTCAGGACGATCGCGTGACGCTGCATGAGCGCACAAACGTGACGCAGCTGCCTGAGCTTGGTTATGCCGGCGCCATCGACCTGGCTGTGTGCGATGTCTCGTTTACCAGCATCGCGAATATAATCGACGCCGCGCTGGCGTGCCTGAAGCCTTCGGGTTCGTTCTGCACGCTCGTAAAGCCCCAGTTTGAGGCGCCGGCTGCGCTGGTGGGCGAGGGCGGTATCGTGACCGACCCCGCCGTCCGCCGCGATACGCTCGTGGCAGCGATTGAGCTTTTTGCCGTCAAGGGCCTGTTCCCGCTTGACGTGTGCGTGTCGCCCATCCATGGCGCTAAGGGCAACGTTGAGTTTTTCTTGTACGGCACAAGGTTTGTCCCCGGGGAGCGCGCCGACGATGAGCTGCAATCCCAGGTATCGGTTTTGAGCGAGAAAGCTGCAACGCTATGAAGGTCTTTCTGGTTCCCAATTACTACAAGCAAGAGGCGGTCGAGAGCGGCCTGATGCTCGAGCTTTGGCTGACGCGCCAGGGCTATGAGGTCGCATGGGCTGCCGACCAGCGATCGAAGATTCAAAGCACGCCTGATATTGACGGCTCCGATCTGGTCATTACGCTCGGCGGCGACGGTACGCTGCTGCGCGCTGCCCGCATCCTCAACCATCGCGAGATTCCTATCCTTGGTCTTTCCTATGGTCACCTGGGCTTTTTAACTGCTGCGAGCCCCGAGGAGCGCGACATTCTGCAGGTCGTGAGCGATGCTCTGTCCGGTGAGCTGCACGTGAGCCGCCGCGCCACCATCGCCGCGGATATCGTGTCCGTGCGCGACGATGGCACGAAGGATGTCGTGCGCACGTTTGCCCTCAACGATATGGCACTTACGCGCGGCCCCCTGTCCGATATGGTTGAGTTTGACATCACGGTGTCCGGCCATCATATCGATCGCCTGCGCGGCGACGGTGTCGTCGTTTCGACGGCGACCGGCTCCACCGGCTATGCGCTTTCCGCCGGCGGTCCCATTGTCAGCCCCGATTACACTGGTATGGTCTGTGTGCCCATCGCCCCGCATACCATACAGGCTCGCGCTTTTTTGACCTCGCCGAGTGATGTCGTCGAGATCTTTATGTCTGATGACCGTCCGAGTGTTCCGGCGATCGCTATCGATGGACAGTTTATTACCTGCGATGGCACCGTTGAGAGCGTGGCGGTGCGTCGCGGTCCCGGAGATGTGCTGCTTCTCGATTACGGTCCCGAGAGCTTCTATAACTCCGTGAGCCGCGTGTTCTACGGAGTGCGTCATGATCGATGAGCTGCAGGTTTCCAACATTGCACTCATTCGCGAGGCGACGCTGGTGCCGAGTGCGGGCCTAACGGTTTTGACTGGCGAGACCGGTGCCGGCAAGACCGCGCTGCTCTCGGCGCTCAAGCTCATTTTGGGCGAGCGTGCAGATTCGTCGACCGTGCGCGAGGGAGAGGCGCTGGCGAGCGTCGAGGCACGCTTGTTCGACGGCCCGCACGACACGGAGGGCTTTACCGTGCAGCGCAGCCTTTCTGCCGAGGGTCGCAGCCGCGTCAAGATTGACGGCCGCATCGCCAGCGTGCGCGAGCTTTCCGAGCGTGTCGGCGTGATGATGGATCTGTGCGGCCAGCATGAACATCAGCGTCTGCTCGATCCGGCGCATCATGTTGCCATGGTTGATGCCTGGGCTGGTCGCTCTGCGCTCGAGGCGCTCGACCGTTACCGTGCCTGCTTCAAGGCGTCGCGTGCGGCTGCCAAGGAGGTCCGTCGCGTAGAGGAGGCGTCGCGTGCGCAGGGGAGTCGCGTCGAGGAGGCGCGCTTCGCCCTGGAGCGTATCGCCGAGGTCGACCCCAAGCCGGGTGAGTATGAGGAACTCGAGGAACTGCTGCCGCGCTCCGAACATGCCGAGGTACTGGTTGCCACAGCTAACGATGCCCATGCATCGCTTGCCGCCGAAGGTGGAGCGCTCGATGCCGTGAACAGCGCCGTGGCAGAGCTTTCCCGTATGGCTACCGTCGATCGCAAACTGGGCGACATTGCCGATGCGCTTTCGGATGCCTGCATCTCCCTTGAGGATAGCGCGAACGAGCTTCGTGCCTATCGCGATGGCGTCGCCTTCGACCCGCGCGAGCTCGCTCGCATGCGTGAGCGGTATTCCGACCTCAAGGGCCTGTTGCGTCAGTGGGGTCCCACCATGGACGATGTTTTTGCCATGCGCGATCGCTCGCAAGAGCTGCTGTCCCTGGTCGATGATGGCGATGAACAGATCAAAAAGGCGCGTGAGGCACTCGGGAGCGCCGAGCGCGAGCTGTTCGCTGCCGCCAAGGCACTCAAGCGTGCGCGTAATACCGCTGCTCCGCGTTTTTGTCACGAGGTTGGCCGCCAAATGGCGCGCCTGGAGATGGGCGGCGCCGAGCTCGTTTGGGAGTCGCGTGATCTTCCGCGCGCCGAGTGGACGCCGTCGGGTCCTTCAAGCTACGAGCTTTTGTATCGCAGCGGTGTCGGCTTGACGCCGCGTCCCCTGCGCCGCATTGCCTCGGGCGGCGAGCTCAGCCGCGTCATGCTGGCGAGCAAGGTGGTCTTGGGTAATGCTGACGGCGTCGACACACTGGTATTTGACGAGGTCGATGCCGGTGTCGGCGGCTCCACGGCTCGTGCTCTTGCTGGTGTGCTGGCCGATCTTGCCGCTACGCATCAAGTGATTGTCGTAACCCACTTGGCGCAAGTCGCCGTCATGGCCGACAAGCATTATGTTGTCAGCAAGGAGCCGGGCGATGTTCCCCAGACGCATTTGGACGAGGTAACCGGCGAAGCGCGTACCGCCGAGATTGCCCGCATGTTGAGCGGCGATCAGTCCGAGGCAAGCTTGGCCCACGCAAAGCAGATGCTCGAAGAAGTTCGAGGCTAGGTCGTATCAGCGGTGTTGGTGGGACAAAATAGACTGAAATTTTTTGTCCCACTACGCGTTTTACTCAACGACCTTGTCCGGCTGGATGAGCTCCTCGTAGTAGCTGATATGTTCGCGAGCGTCTTCAATCTCGGGCAGCAGGAAGTTGTAGATAACTTCGATGATCATCGTGGCGCTGATCTTGGAGAACGCAAAGTCACCCGTCGTCAGCAGCGCCTCGTGGTTGACGGTATTAAAAGTGTAGTCTGCCAGGCGCGCGAGTGGAGACTTGCTGTCGCTGCTGATGACGACTACGGTGGCACCGCAGTCGCGAGCTGCTTTTGCCATGCGATTCAGTCGGCGCGATTTGCCGGAGTTTGAGATGAGCACGATGACGTCACCGGGGCGCAACGTGAGTGCAAAGCCGATTGATGTCTCGCTAATGGTGCTCGCCATGCAGCGCAGGCCCAGCTGCGAAAACTTAAACGTCGCATCGAGCGCGACTGCGTTCGTATTGCCCACAGCCGCAAACTCAATAACCCCTGCATACTTAAGGGCATGTACAACAGCCGCCAGCGTATCGTGGTCGATCCCGTCGATGGTCGCATTAAGCTCGCTCACCTTTGCAGCCAGGATGTTCTTAAGGCTCTGCTCCATGTTGTCGAGCGAGACTTCGTCAGTCAGGCCCTCGTTGCGCTGACTCTCCAAGTCGCGCGCCAACGAAAACTGAAAGCTGCGGAAGCTGCCAAAGCCCAGCTTGCGGCAGAAGCGCGAAACCGTCGCCTCGGACGTGGCGGCGGCTCGTGAGAGCTGGGCGGCCGTCAGGCGCGGCGCCTCGGACTGGTGCTCCAATATATAGTCGACAATGCGCTGCTCGGACTCGCTGTATCCCTGGTGGGTACTAATGAGGGAAAGTGCGCTCTTGCTACTATCGGTCATGGATGGCTCCTGGTTGGCATGAAAAATGGACTCGTTTGTAATGTCATAGTATAGGGGGATTTTCAATTACAAGATACACCTTGCCGTTTCAAGTGTTGATGGTAAACTTTCATTTACCGTTTACGGTTATGAAAGAACCTTTCACCGGAGAATTGCGCCTTGTCTCTTCTCACGCGGACGGTAGGTTGGTATCTTTCAGTTGTGGAAAAGCGCGCAAGGACGCGCGTGTAGGGGAGCGCCTGCGGGCGCAAAACTTAAAAAGGAGGGACACATGGCTAAGTTTGACATCATCGCCGCCACCGGTTGCCCGACCGGTATCGCGCACACCTTCATGGCGAAGGAGGCGCTAGAGAAGGCAGCTGCCGAGCGCGGTCTGACCATTAAGGTCGAGACCCATGGCCAGGTCGGTGTCGAGAACGAGCTCACCAAGAGCGAGATCGCTGGCGCCAAGGCCGTTGTCGTCGCAGCCGATAAGGATGTCCAGGCTGAGCGTTTCGCCGGCAAGCCCATGGTTTCCGTTGGTGTTTCCAAGGCCCTGTCTGTTGAGGCCGCCGGTAAGCTGATTGACCGCGCGCTCGCCGCCAAGAGCGACGGCACGGTTGCAGCCGCTGCCGATGTCGAGGACGAGGTCGAGGAGAAGGAGTCTATCGGCCACGTCATCTATAAGCACCTTATGAACGGCGTCAGCCATATGCTGGTCTTCGTCGTTGCCGGTGGTGTTCTGACCGCCGTCTCGTTCCTGTGGGGCATTACGTCTTTCGATTCGACTGCGTCTGACTACAACAGCTTTGCTGCGATGCTCAAGATCATCGGCGGCATCGCCATGAACCTCATGGTTCCGGTGCTTTCCGCCTACATCGCCGAATCCATCGGCAAGCGCCCGGCGCTCGTCCCCGGCTTTGTTGCCGGTATGATCGCCATCCAGGGCCTGCCTGTTAACGCCGAGACCGGCATGATCGACGCCGGTGGCGCCGGCGTGGGCTTCGGCTTCCTGGGCGGCATCGTCGGCGGCTTCCTCGCCGGCTATGTCATCCTGCTGCTCGAGAAGGTCTTTGCCGGCCTGCCCAAGAACCTGGACGGCCTCAAGGCAATCTTTTTGTACCCGCTGTTCTCGACGGCTATTGTCGGCCTGGTCATGCTCGGCATTTCCGGTCCCATGGCTGCCATCAACACCGCCATGATGGACTTCCTCAAGGGCCTGTCCGCTTCTGGCGCCGTTGTCCTGGGTCTTGCCATCGGCTGCATGTGCGCCTTTGACATGGGTGGCCCGGTCAACAAGGCTGCTTACGTCACCGGTACCGCTATGCTCACCGAGGCACTGGCTGCTGGCGTTGGCACCGATACCTACAACTTCGGCACCAACTTCATGGCTGCCGTCTCCGCCGCTTGCATCGTTCCGCCGCTGATCACCACCTTCGCCGTCGTTGTCGGCAAGAAGTACTTCAGCCAGGAGGATCACGACGCCGGTATCGTCAACCTCATCCTTGGTTGCACCCACATCACCGAGGGCGCCATTCCGTTCATGACCAAGAACATCTGGCCCGTCATGCCCATCATGATGCTCGGTTCCTCTATCGCTTCGATCCTGACCATTATGTTCAACGTTCACGATCCGGCGCCTCACGGTGGCTTCCTGGTCCTGCCCGTTGTCGAGAACGGTCCGCTGTGGGTCCTCGCGATCCTCACCGGCGCTGTGGTCGGTGGCATCCTGTTCGTGGCCTTCAAGAAGTACGACTTCGAGAAGAACCAGAAGGCCGCTCCTGCGGCCAAGCCGGTTGAGGCTCCCAAGGCCGCTGCCGTCGAGGCCCCCAAGGCCGAGGCTGCCGACTTCGTGAAGGTCGAGAATGTCTTTGTCGCCGAGGACTTCGCTTCTCGTGACGAGGCTCTGAGCTTCGTTTCCAACCAGGCCGTCAAGGCCGGTATCGCCAGCGACGCCGACGCCGTGATGAACGCCTTCCTGGCCCGCGAGGCCGAGGGCACCACGGGCATGATGGAGGGCTTCGCCATTCCGCATGCCAAGTCCGACGCCATTACCGAGGCTGCCGTCATCGTCGTCAAGGACGAGTCTGGCGTGACCGGTTGGGACACCATGGACGGCGCTCCCGTCAACGTGGCTATCGCCCTGCTCATCCCCGGTGCCCAGGCCGGCACTACGCACCTCAAGATTCTGTCCAAGGTCGCCGAGGCGCTCATGGACGAGGAATTCCGTGCCACCGTCAAGGGTTCCACCGACGCCGCCGAGATCGCCAAGACGATCAACGCCCGCCTGGTCTAATTCCACGGTACGCGAATAACATCGCCCCCTGTAATAAAGGCGAGGACTCCACCCGGAGCCCCCGCCTTTTTTCATACCACCCGGCACTCAGGGATGTTCCTTTCCTGCCGGCACCCCGGGACACTCCTTAGTCCCCAACAGGGCATAAATAGCCCTCATCGACTGAATCACCCACGCGAACAATAATTCAGCCAGAATTCCTTTTGCACGATATTTCTTGGACGGAAGCATGTTCCCGCAGCTCGCCTGCCGGGCGGGGCGGTTAAGTTTGTCGCGAGTTCCGAACGCAAAGGAAAGCACTTAATGTGCTTTCCGTCTTGCGCAGGACTGTAGAGCAGCAAACTTAACCGCCCCGCCCGGCAGGCGAGCGGACAGCGAACGACATCTGTCCAACAATTCGTGCGAAACACAATGAAAAACCGTTTGATGTGAGTTAATATAAACAACGTCGTGAATCTGACTCCTGCCACATGCATGACAGGGGTTAAACACAAAAAAGGAGTCAACTATGGTTTCTGAGAAGGCTACCCTCGTTAATCCTCAGGGTCTGCACATGCGTCCGGCTGGTCTGTTCGCCTCCACCATGGGCAAGTACGCCTGTGACGTGACGGTCGTCACCCCCGAGAAGGAGGTCAACGGCAAGTCCCCGATGGCCCTCATGGCTGCTGGTATCCCCTGCGGCACCGAGGTCGAGGTCAAGTGCGACGGCGCCGACGAGGCCGAGGCTCTGGCTGCTGCCATCGAGCTCATCAAGAGCGGTCTTGGCGAGTAGAACTCAAACGGGTCGCATGTTGAACAACTAAGTTCATATTTGGGGGCGCAGTGACCTGTCTTAAGGTAGCTGCGCTCTTTTGTCATGGATATGGCAAAACGCTTTATCACATGACACGGAGAGAGGAATGGGAATGTATCAGGGAGTCAACGCTTCCGAGGGCATCGGTATCGGCACCGTTATGGTCGCCGTCGATCCCGACTTGACGTTTGAGCCGCACGAGGTTGCTGATTCGGCAGCAGAGAAGGAACGCTATCAGACCGCTCTTTCGGTCTTCTGCGAGAAGACTCAGGCTCAGGCCGACCACATGAAGGAGACGGTGGGCGAGGCCGAGGCCGAGATCATGAGCGGACACATTGTCCTGGCTCAGGACCCGGGCATGACCGACGCCATCAACGCCGCCATTGACGGCGGTACCTGCGCCGAGCAGGCGCTCATGGACACCTCGACCATGTTCGAGAACATGTTCCTGTCCATGGACGACGAGATGTTCCGTCTGCGCGCGGCCGACATCGCCGACATCCGCACCGGTATTCTGGCCGAGCTGCTGGGCAAGGAGGTCGTCGACCTCTCCGTCCTGCCCGAGAACACCGTCGTTGTCGTGCACGACCTCACGCCGTCCATGACCGCCACGATCGATAAGGCCCACGTTGCCGGTATCGTCACCGAGACCGGTGGCCGCACGTCGCACTCCGCGATCATTGCGCGCGCCCTCGAGATTCCGGCTGTCCTTTCGGTTTCCAACAGCTGCACCGCGCTGCGCAACGGTATGACCGTTGTCGTCGACGGTGGCAAGGGTATCGTCGAGGCCGATCCCGACGAGGAGACGCTCGCTGCCTACACCGCCAAGGCCGAGGCCTTCGCTGCCGAGAAGGCAGCCCTCGAGGCCTTCCGTGGCAAGCCGTCCGTGACTGCCGATGGCATCAAGAAGATCATCGCCTGCAACATCGGTAACCCTGATGACGTGCCCAACGCACTCGATCACGATGCCGAGGCCATCGGTCTGTTCCGCTCTGAGTTCCTGTTCATGGACTCTGCCGAGCTTCCTTCCGAGGAGGAGCAGTTCAACGCATACCGTAAGGTCGCCAGCGCGCTCAAGGGTGCTCCGGTCATCATCCGCACGCTCGATGTGGGTGGCGACAAGGAGATTCCGTATCTGCACATGGTCAAGGAAGATAACCCCTTCATGGGCTTCCGCGCCGTGCGTTACTGCCTGGCCAATCCCGACCAGTACAAGGTCCAGCTCCGCGCTCTGCTGCGCGCTAGCGCCTTCGGTGACGTCAAGATCATGATCCCGCTCGTCACCTGCGTCGAGGAGGTCTTGGCTGTCAAGGAGCTCGTCGAGCAGTGCAAGGCCGAGCTGACCGAAGAGGGTCGCAAGTTCAACGAGAACATCGAGGTCGGCATTATGGTTGAAACGCCTGCCGCTTCGTTGCTCGCAGACCGTCTTGCCGAGGTTGCCGACTTCTTCTCCATCGGCACCAACGACCTGATCGGCTACACCATGTGCGCCGACCGTGGCAACGACACCATCTCCAACCTGTACCAGGTTTACTATCCCGCCGTGCTCCGCTCGCTCAAGAACATCATCGAGAGCGGCGTGAAGGCCGGCATCATGGTCGGTATGTGCGGCGAGGCCGCTGCCGATCCGCTGCTCGAGCCGCTGCTGATCAGCTGGGGCCTGGAGGAGTTCTCGATGAGCGCTCCGTCGATCCTGCGCGCCCGCAAGACCATCAGCCAGTGGACCAAGGCCGAGTGCGACGAGCTCGCCGAGAAGGCACTCGCCTGCAACACCGCCGCCGAGGTCAAGGCACTGCTCGAGTCCGCAGCTCGCTAATTTGGTATCAGAGGTAACCGCGTGGTTGGAATGGGCCGGCCACGCGGCCCTCACATATACAGGGGGTACTGTAAATGTTCTACACGCTAACCGCTAACCCGGCTGTCGACATGACGGTTTCGAGCTCTCCGCTCGAGCCCGACGAGAACGTCCGCACCGGCTCGGCCAGCTACACGGCTAACGGCAAGGGCCTCGACGTGTCCTTCGCCTTTAAGAAGATGGGCGTCGACACCGTCGCGCTCGGCTTCTTCGCCGGCTTCACGGGCAAGTTCATCGTCGAGGAGGTCATGAACCTGGGTTGCCTCTGCCGCCCGGTCTGGACCGACGGTATCACGCGCATTAACACCTACGTCAACGATGGCCAGCACGAGTACGGCATCCTGAACCCGGGTGCTCCGATCACGCCGCAGCACCAGGAGGAGCTCTACAACATCCTGGACACCGCGGGCGATCTCGAGTGCCTGATCGTTTCCGGCTCCGTGCCTCCCAAAGCTACGCCTGACTTCCTGGCTCAGGTCATGGAGCACGCTCAGGCTCGTGGCGCCGATGTCGTCTTGGACCTGTCCTCCGACAAGCTCAAGGAGCTCGCTCACAAGAAGCCGCTGCTCATCAAGCCGAACCATCACGAGATGAAGGCCATCTTCGGCGTGCCGGTCGACACCGACGACGAGGTCCGCGTTGCCATGAAGATGGCTCACGACGCCGGCGTTCAGAACGTGCTGCTCACCCGTGGTAGCCGCGGCGACGCTTACTTCTCCAACGGCGAGGACATCTGGTACGCCAAGCGTGAGTTCAACATCAAGCTTGTTTCTTCCGTCTGCGCCGGCGACTGCACCCTCGCTGCGTTCCTGCACAAGTGGTACAGGGATCGCGACAACGTCGAGGAGGCCATGAAGCTCGCTATGGCCACCGGCGCCAACGTTGCCGAGTCCGTCGGCATCGGCGACTTCGGTCACGTCGACGAGTACAGCAAGCGTGTTGCTGTCCGCAAGCTCGATCGTCAGTAATCGAAACGCGACATATTCGTGCGCATGTGGCGCCCCGGTTTCGGCTGGGGCGCCTTTTTGTTCCGCCACGGGGGAGAGGTGTCCCGCCGTACTTCATCGCTTCCACACCGTTCGCCGAGTTGTCCTAGCCTTTTACCGATGCGTGGAATATACTTTCACTAACACGTTGCTTCGTGAAAGGAACATTCATGATTTACACGCTCACTGCAAATCCCGCCATTGACTACAACATCGCCTGCGACGGCCTTACTGCCAATACCGTCACGCGTACCCGCAATGCCGTCTACACGCCCAACGGCAAGGGCCTCAACGTCTCGTTTACGCTTGACCACTATGGTGTCGACACCACGATCCTGGGTTTCTTCGCCGGCTTCTCGGGTGAGTTTATCGTTAAGGGCGCCGAGGCCCTGGGCGTGCCCGTCAAGCCCGTGTGGACCGACGGTATTACGCGCGTCAATGTGTTCCTCAACGCCGGTCCCGACACCGAGTACAACATGGTCAATGCCGGTGCCGCCATCAATGAGGCCAACGAGCAGGAGATGTTTGAACTTATCGATTCGCTCGATGACATGACCTGCCTGGTCATCAGCGGCTCGCTGCCTCCCAACACTTCCGAGGGCTTCTTGGCCGAGGTCCTGCGCCGTGTCAAGGCCAAGGGGGCCGAGTTCGTCCTCGACATCTCGAGCCATCAGCTGGCAGACCTCATTGCTCTGGAGCCACTGCTGATCAAGCCCAATGACGACGAGCTGCTTGACATCTTTGGCATCAAGGTGAGCGGTGGCGACGACGAGTCCGTCAAGGGCGCTATGGCCGAGCTGCACGCCAAGGGCGCCAAGAACGTGCTGCTGACCCTTGGTGGCGCCGGTGCGTACTTCTCCAACGGCGAGCATATCTGGTTTGCCAACCGCACCTTCGACGTCAAGCTGCTGTCGACGGTGTGCGCCGGCGATTCCTCGCTCGCTGCCTTCCTGTCCGTGTGGCACGACGCCCCCGAGCGCGTCGAGGACGCCCTGCGCCTTTCGATGGCCACTGGCGCCAACGTGGTCGAGTGCCCCGGTCTGGGTGATTTTGCCAAGGTGGACGAATATAAGAAGCACATCGAGGTTCGCCAGGTCTGCTAGTTCCGGCACCTTGTCTGAATAGTTTGATTATTTCGCATCCGTCTTAGACTAGGACGGATGCGTTTTTGTTTATCGGACTTGCGTGTGCAGTGGAGGCTGTTTCTTGCTAGACTTCTTGCAGACGCAATCGATAGCCAATTTGATAGTCGCAGGAGGCCATAGGCATGTGCAATGTTTCGCTCAACGGTACTCAACCGTCCGATGCGTCCCTGCGCGTCCTGCGCGCGCTTGAGGCGGCTGGTCTTGAGGCTTGGTACGTGGGCGGTTGGGTGCGCGACGCCCTGATGGGGTACCCCAGCCACGATGTTGATATGTGCTGTAGCGGCCTGTGGCAGGAGTCCAAAGCGGCGCTCGAGGCCGCCGGCATCGCGGTTGTGGAGTCGGGCATTAAATTTGGCGGAATCACGGCTATTTCCGATGGCGAGCGTATCGAGGTCACCACGTACCGTCTGGATGGCTTTTACACCGATGGTCGTCATCCCCAGAGTGTGGAGCGTGCCGCCTCGCTCGAGGACGATCTGGCGCGCCGCGACTTTACCGTCAATGCCATGGCCTGGCATCCCGAGCGCGGGCTTGTCGACCGCTACGACGGTCAGGGTGACTTGGAGCGCAAGCTGATTCGCGCTGTCGGCGATCCCAAGCGTCGCTTTAACGAGGACGCCCTGCGCATGCTGCGTGCGGTGCGCTTTGCCTGCCGTCTGGACTTTATGATTGAGCCCGAGACCAAGCGTGCGCTTGCCGAGTGCGCGCCGCTGCTCGATGCCGTGGCGCGTGAGCGTGTGGGTATTGAGCTCGAGGGCATTCTTTCGACCGGTCATGGGGGAGACGCGATGCTCCGCTATCCCGAGCTCATCTGCGCCGCCGTGCCCGAGTTGGCAGCGGGTCGCGGGTTTGATCAGCGCAGTGTCTATCATGCGTTTAACGTCTACGTGCATATCGCCCGTGTGCTGACGGTGGCGGGGGAGCTCGCGCTGTGTGACGGCGTCGCGCCCTCGTCGAGCCTTATGTGGGCGGCGTTTTTGCACGATGTGTCCAAGCCCGAGTGCTTCACGGTCGACCATGCCGGTAGCGGACACTTCTACGGTCATCCCGAGCTCGGCGCCAAGAAGGCGCGCGTCATTATGGATCGCCTGGCCCTCTCGCACGACTTGGTGCGCGACGTGTGCCTGCTCATCAAATACCATGACAAGCCGCTGCGCCCCGAGCGCTCCTGTCTGCTCAATATGATGCGCGCGCTTTCGGGTGAGGGCGTCGACACGGCCCGCCTGATTGACGAGCTCATGGACCTTAAGCGTGCCGACACACTTGGCAAGGCCCCGTCGTGCTTCTATTATGTTGAGACGATTGAGGAGATGCGCGCGCTGGCGCACGAGCTGCTGAAGGTAGGGGAGCCCTATACGCTCAAGATGCTCGCCATCAACGGCGGCGACCTGATCCGTGCCGGAGTCAAGCCCGGGCCGGAACTGGGTCAGTTTCTCAACTCCGCCCTCGACGCCGTGATCGAAGACGATATTCCCAACGAGCGCGAAGCTCTTTTGGTTCATCTCAACTTGAATTAGCTACCAAGTTTACCTGCGTATTCCATAACCTGCCGACAATTTTTCGGCAATTTGGAATTTCTTCTTGCGCTGACGTTTTTTGTCCCGTAATATATTTCCTCGCAGCACGGCAGTGCAGATGTCATGTGGCCCGTTCGTCTAGCGGTTTAGGACGCCGCCCTCTCAAGGCGGAGATCACCAGTTCGAATCTGGTACGGGCTACCACTTCTTTTCTGCTGAGGCTTATGGCCCGTTCGTCTAGCGGTTTAGGACGCCGCCCTCTCAAGGCGGAGATCACCAGTTCGAATCTGGTACGGGCTACCACGCATCTGATACCCGGACTTCCTATGGAAGGCCGGGTTTTTTATTTTCAAACAATCGTCTGCAATTCCCGTTTGAACCAGAGCTTTGCGTTCTGCCTATGGCCCTTACGGGTACAATATCCAAGATATTTTGACTGTTAGAAGGAGTCTCATGACGGAGTCCTCTCAGCATACGTCTAAGCCCCAGGTCGAGGTTGAGGCCTCGGGCGGAGATGACAATAAGAGCGCACGCCGCGGCGCCATCTTTATCGGCGTCGTGCTGGTGGGTTATATCGTCTATCTGGTGGTAACCGGGCAGATGGGGCAGTTCTGGGCCGCTATGTCGAGCGTCCAGGCGTCATGGCTCGTTGTCGCGTGTCTTTGCATGTTCATGTATCTGTTCTTTGGCATTGTGGCCTATGCGATCGCCGTCTGGCTCGACCCATATTCACCCGTCGGCATCCGCGACCTGATTTCGGTCGAGGCGAGCGGCATCTTCTTTGGCAACCTGACGCCCATGATGATGGGCTCGACTCCCGCCCAGATCTACCGCCTGACCAAGGCGGGCCAAAATGTCGGCGAGGCCGGAGCCACGCAGTTCACGCGCTTTATCGTGTATCAGTTTGGCCTCGTTGCCTGGGGCGCTATCCTACTGCTTGCTCGCATGCCGTTTTTTGCCGAGCGCTATGGCGACATGACGCTGCTGTGCGTCTTTAGCTTTGGTGGGCACTGCTGCATCTTGCTGGGCATCTTCGCCGTCGCGCTCATGCCTAAGACCGTCACGCGCGTCGCCCATTGCATCATCAATTGGCTCGAGCGCATTGGTGTCTCGGCCACTAAGATCGAGGGATGGCGCACGTTTGTCGATGGCGAGATCTACTCCTTCTCCGAGAAGTTCAAGCTTTCAGCCGGACATTTTTCTTCCATGCTGCTCACCGTGTTTATCACCATGCTGCAGCTCGCGTTTTTCTATCTGGTGCCGTATTTCCTGATGCTTGCCTTTGGCCACCACGAGGTCGACTTTTTCTCGGTCATGGCCGCGAGCGCCTTTGTCCAGCTGCTGAGCTCTGCGGTTCCCTTGCCCGGTGGAACTGGTGGCGCTGAGGGCGGCTTTGCATTGTTCTTGGGTCATTTCTTTGGGTCGGCATCGACCGCCGGCTATCTGCTGTGGCGTCTCATTACGTTTATTGCACCGACCATTTTGGCTGCGCCCCTGCTGGGCCTTAAGAGCGCTCACAACGAGAGCATCCATGCGCGCTGGGATCGCGTGATGCGCAAGCTCGGCCGCGCGCCTCAGACGCCCTCTGCGCCCACTAAGCCGCACCCCGCGAATGCTGTTACCGTTGATCCCAAGAAGCAGGCTCAGAAGGCTTCTGGGACCGCTAAGCCGGCTCATAAAGCCTATGTGCGCCAGACAGGCGACGGTATTCGCGTATCTCCGTCGGCACTCAATAAGAAGAAGCACCCTAAGTCGCAGTAGGGCAGTCGTGCGTTCTTCATGATGCGGGGCATATTTGAGCTGTATGGGGGATAATCCTCTTACGTAGATTATCTCTCATCTGTTGATGAATGCTCGCATATCGAAGGGACATGCCCATGGCAACCAGCAAACCGCGTCTTGACCGCCGCATCGTTCGCAGCCGTAATGCCATCCTTTCCGCTTTCGAGCGCCTACTCATGGAAAAGCCGCTGGCAGACATTACGGTGAGTGCCATCGCGCGCGAGGCCAATGTCGACCGCAAGACCTTTTACGTTCACTTTGGCACGGTTGATGGCCTGCTCGATGCCATTGCCGTCGATGTGGTGGAGATGATTGTCGACTCGGTCGAGAAAACGCTTGCTTCCATGGACGGCGACACCAATGAGCGCGCCCTGGGCGCGGCGGCGACCTTCTTTAAAACTGTTAATGAGGCGCTGTGCAACAACCTGGTGCTTAATCGTCAGCTGATCGAGAACATTCCGCTCGATGATTTTATGGCTCGTCTTCGTGCGCCGCTCGAGCACGAGATTGCCGAGCGCGATCTGCTGCCCCAAGGTCTCAAGGACGAGATGTTCGATTACTATCTGGCGTTTTTGCTGTCGGGTATTATCGGTATCTATCGCACGTGGGCGCTGTCTGACGGCTCGGTTCCTATCGAGCGTGTCTCTGAGGTCGCCAACGACCTAACTCTCAATGGTCTGTCGAGTCTGGAATCTCGCTTGGATTAGGCCTAGTTGGGCTCGTCGGCGTGGAAATGCCTGTTCACGAGGTTCTCTGGCGCCTTGTAGACCTCGTCGGCGTAGGAGCTGTAGCCTGAGGATCTTTAAAAGAAAGTCCAGTTTATTCTTCCCACTCCAATTTGGAATCTTCCGATGCGCCTTCGCGCGCTCGCATGACCTCGATACCATGTGAGCGTGCGAAGTCGACGAGCTCTGCGTTGCGGGCGTTTAGGGTGCCGAAGGCGGCGGGGCACACGATAAGGCGCGCGCAGTGGACGAGGAGCTCTTTGGCGCGGGCTATGGTTTTATCCCCAATCGGTTCGAAGGCACGCTCGGCCACGCATTCCGTCGCCAGGTCGCGCGCGAGCTCGCAGTCGATGTCCCCTTCGTGCAGAATGCCCGCGTAGAATGCCTTGCCCTGCCGGATGAGCTGGCGAAACACAGCTGACCCCGTACCTGCGCCGGCGATGACGAACGTGTGCGCATCGCCGTGTGGGCGCCCAATTTCCACGCTGCCGAAGCGCTCGTTGAAGGTGCCATGTTGAAGGCCGTAGAGCTCGCCAATCGTCTCGCGCGTGAATATGTCCTCGGGTGCGCCGGCGCGGAAGACCCGGCCGTCCTTCACGCAAATCACCTTGTCGGCGCTTTTCTGCGCGAGCTCGAGTTCGTGGATGGACATTATGACAGCCACATTCCGCGATTTCGCAAGGTGGCGAAGTATTCGCAGCAGGTCGATCTGGTAGCGGATATCGAGATACGACGTGGGCTCGTCGAGCACGAGCACACGCGGATCCTGCGCGATGGCGCGTGCGAGCATGACGCGCTGGCGTTGCCCGTCGCTTATCTGCATGAAGTCGCGCTCGGCGAGCTCTTCCACATGTGCGGTTTTCATGGCCTCATCGACCCGACTATGGTCGTCGGGCGAGAGTGTGCCCATTCGCCCGGTGTAGGGATGCCTTCCCGCCTCCACGATATCGCGGCAGGTGAGGAGCTCGGTCCGGGGGCGATCTGTCAGCATAACGGCAAGGTTCCTTGCAAACTCCGCCGTCTTCCATCGGGAAATCTCCCGCCCGTCGAGCTCGACCGCGCCGGCAAGCGGTGCCAGATGGCGTGTGATGGTTTTCAAGATAGTCGACTTGCCCGAGCCGTTCGGCCCGATGAGCGCCACGACG
Source organism: Collinsella sp. AF33-16 (assembly GCF_003475325.1). Taxonomy (GTDB): domain Bacteria; phylum Actinomycetota; class Coriobacteriia; order Coriobacteriales; family Coriobacteriaceae; genus Collinsella. The sequence continues at coordinate 93,839 of NZ_QRQC01000002.1, forward strand.
TCGCCCGCGCGAACCTCCAGATCGACGCCTTCGACTACGACCTTCTTGTCGTAGCCCGCCGACAGGTCGCTTATGTGGAAAAGCGGCGCTCCGTCAGCCTGCGTTTCGACCGTAGTTTCGAGGTTCGGCTCCGCTCGGAGGAGGCGTTCCGCGCGCAGTTCCGCACGAGCCGAAAGTGCCTTCTGGCGCTTTCGTGCGAGCTCAGGACTGTCTAAGCATGGAATGTCCCCTCCGAGCGTTTTGGGCCGCGGCACGAATTCCCCCATCTACCTCACCCGCTTCTTCAACATGAGCGCGATAACCACCGGCGCGCCGAAGATGGCGGTGACGGCGCTGATGGAAAGTTCGACGGGAGAGAACAGCGTGCGCGCGATCAAATCGCAGCCCGCGCAGAAGATGGCGCCTCCCAAGAAGCACGCAGGAATCACGCGGATGGGCTTCGACGACTTTAGCGCCGACTTCACGAGATGCGGAACCGCGATGCCTACGAACGACACCGGACCAGCGAACGCGGTCACGCAGGCGGAGAGCATGCTCGCTAGAAGGACGAGCACCACGCGGAAGCGTTCGACGTTCACGCCGACGCTTTTCGCGTAGGCTTCTCCCAGCTGGAAGGCGGAAAGGGGCTTCGATATCGCGAATACGCATGCGCTCACGGTGATCACCACGACCGCGATGATCGCGATGTCGTCCCAGCTCGAACCCGAGAAGCTGCCCAAAGACCAATTGTGCAGGTTCACGATGGACTGGTCGTCGGCGAAGGCGATGAGGAAGTTCGTCGCCGCCGAGCAGATGTATCCCACCATGACGCCCGCCACGATGAGCATGGCCATGGAACTTATGCGCCGTGCGATGAGGAGCACGAAGCCGATGGTGATAAGCGAGCCCAGAAACGCTGCGGCCACCATGGCCGGCGAGGACATGGCCTGGTTCGCGCCTAGAAGTACGATCATCGTAAGCGCGACGACGAACTTTGCGCCCGAGGAGACGCCCAAGATGAACGGGTCGGCGATGGGGTTGTTGAAAAACGTCTGCAGCAGGAACCCGGAAAGCGAAAGTGCCCCGCCGAGAAGCACGGCTGAAAGCACGCGCGGCAGGCGAATCTCCCAGATGACCTGGCTTTCCATGGAATTGGCCGCGCCGCCCGAAAGGATGCCGGGGATGTGGTCTGCGGGCACGAGCACGCTCCCGATGCACAGGTTGGCCCCGACGAGCACGATGAGGGCAACAGCGAGCAGCGCCGTCACGACGCGACACCGCGCGGCGCGCCCCGATTCGTCGTATGCCATGGAAAGCCGGCTTCTCATGGCGCTAACCGAGCTTCCTCAGATAATGGAAGTCGCTCGCGTCATCGCCGGTGAACGCCCCGTGCAGCTCGTCGATAATGTCGGCGGTAGAAGTCATCTGCTGGTACATGTCGGCGCTTGTGACCCAGACGTTGCCGTTCTTCACGGCTTTGAACTGCGACAATAGCGCGTTTTTGCCTACGAAGTCGTTCAAGGTGGCAACCGATTCGTCGATGGTGCCGTTGTAGACGATGATGTCGGCATCCTTCGCCGTCGCGTAGAAGCGCTCCATTTCGAGCGTTACTGACGAACCTGACGTCGACGCCGTCTGCGCGTCATCGAGCGCATAGCTGCCGCCTGCAAGCTCGATCATCTGCACCACGTAGTCGCCCGCCCGCCGCGTGACGGCGGCCCCGTTCGAGTTAATGTAGAAATACGCCACGGTTTTACCTGACGACGCGAGCCCCGACGTTTGCTCGACGCGGGCCTTCTGCTCGTTGAACAGGTGCGCGGCCTCGTCTTCCTTGTCGAATAGGACGCCGAAAAGCTTAATCCACTCAACGCGCCCGAGTGCTTCGGGCTCGCTCGACGACTGTTCGGTGAGCACGACGAGCCCGAGCTTCTGCAGCTTTTCCTTCACATCGGGCGTGTGGTTGATCATGGTGTTCTCGATGGCGAGCGTGCAGCCCGAGGCCGATATTCGCTCGTAGTCGGGCGCGCTGTACTTGCCGCCGTAGGCGATCGCCCCACTTTCGAGCGCGCTTTTGAAGCCTGCGACCGAGCAATCGTCGGCCTTCGTGCCCGACATGATGATATTGTCGTTCGCATCGAGCGCGTCGACCAGGCACATCGTCGCCGACGACACAAGGTACACCTTGTCGGCGGGGCGCCTTATGACCGCGATGTCGGAGCTCAACCCATCAGGTACCTTCGCATCTTGCGGCACCACGAGGAAACGCTCCCCATTCGAAACGCAGATAAGCCGCAGACCGCCTTCGAACTCGTCGACAGTGAAGTGCTCGGCGTATTCAAGCTGAAGCGCCCCCGTCGGCTCCCAGCCGCAGCCCAAATCGGCGTTGTGGAAGTCGGCCGCGGCGCTTGAAGCCGTTCCTGCAGGGGAGCCGCCGCTTGCATCGTCGCCCGATTTCTCCTTCATGGTGGATGAGTCGAAGTGGATCGTGTAGTCGATGGTGTGCGGCGTCGACATGGCGACGGTCTCGGCCGACACGGCGATGTCCTCGTCGAGCGTGACGGGTATCTCGAACGTGGAGTTGCCGCCGTCGTTTACGGGCGCGTAGTCCACGCCGTCGACGGTCATCTTGTCGTAGTTCGAACTCGACCAGGTGATGGTCGCGGTGTAGGTGTCGCCATCCTTCACAATTGTGGTGGGTGAGGCGATGCTTGCGCGCCCTGACCCACCGGAAAGCGAGACACTCACAGTGTATTCCTGAGAGCCCGCCGTGCCACCGGTCGCGTTCGGGCTCGCACTGCACCCCGCGAAGGGAAGCGCGAGCAGGGCGACGAGAACGCAGGTGATCGCGCGCGCCGCGATGCTGTGGCGCTTCCTGTTTTCCCCCTTGGGGAGAATCGACCGCATGGCGTTACTTCAGTGCGTCGGCGCGCAGATCGACGCCGGCGGATTCGAACACAAGCGTGCGGTCGTACCACTGCTCTTTTCTAATACTCCACGCGGCACAGGCGGTGTCCTCGTCGAGCGCATCAACGGGCACGTCGTAGGTGTACTTGCCTTCCGCGTTTTCCACATAGGGGATGAAGTCGGCCTCGCTCGCGGCGGCAGCCTCGTCGCCCGTGCCCATGAAGAGCTTGCCGTAGCCCGTGCCGGAAAGCGTCATCACGCAGTGCATGGAGCCGTTTTCCACGATGAGCTGGGCGTCCACAATCCTGAACATGTTCGAGCTGGAATCTACGGTGATCGGATAGGTGCCGTCGGCCACCTTGTCGGCGGTGATGGGGGCAGCGCTTGCACCCTCGGTCGCATCGGCCGCCTGCTCGGTCTTTTCCTGGGAATCGGCATCGCTTGCCTTTGCGCTGTCGCTTGAATTTCCGGCGCAGCCGGCGAGCGAGAACGCGAGAAGCGCCGCCGACAGGGCGAAGACGAGGGTTTTCTTCAACATGGAGGGGTTCCTTTCAATCGCTTCGACCGCCCGCGCCGTGCGGTGGGCGGGCGGGATGCGAATGCAACGGGCATGCGCCGTCGGTCGGGGAAGGCGCATGCCCGTTGCACGGGGACGCGACCGGCGCCCCCGTGCGCGGCGAGTTTAGAGCTTGGCGATGGCGTCGTCCACGTGTGAGACGTAGATGTCGTCGACCGCGACGTTCTGTCCCAGACCCTGGAGCAGGCACGTCACTTCGAAGCCGGCGGCCACGAACTTCGCAGCCCAGCTGTCAGGGTCGGTCTCGTCTGCCATGTCGTTGTTCGCGTGGTCGCCCGCGACCACCATGAACGGCGCGAGCACGGCCTTCTTGTACCCTGCGGCGCTCGCGGCGGCGATAACATCCTCGCAGGTCGGTTCAGCCTCGACGGTGCCGACGAAGAACTGCGTCAAGCCCTCGTTCTTGAACACTTCCTGCATCTTGGCATAGTCGGCGTTGGAATCGGCTTCGGTGCCGTGGCCCATGAGGCACAGCGCCGTCTTGCCGTCGTCGAAGGACGCCATGTTCTCCTTAATGGCTGCGGCCACCTTCTTGTAGTCGTCGTCGGAGGTGAGCAACGGGTCGCCGAGCGAGATCTTGTCGAACTTGTCGGCGTACTTGTCGAGCTCGTCTTTCACGTCGGTGTATTCCAGGCCGCCCATGAGATGCGTCGGCTGCACGACGATTTCCTTCACGCCGTCTTTCACGCAGCGGTCGAGCGCCTCGGTCATGTTGTCGATCGTGATGCCGTCGCGCTTCTTCAGCTTGTCGATGATGATCTGCGCGGTGAAGGCGCGGCGGATGTCGTAGTCCTGCCAGTACTTCTCGCGGATAGCGTCTTCGATGGCGCCGATGGTGATGTGGCGCGAGTCGTTGTAGCTCGTGCCGAAGCTCGTGACGAGGATGACCGGCTTCACGGCCTTCTCCTTTTCGCTCGATTTCTCGGAACTTGCGGAGGTGCTGGAGCAGCCCGCGAGCGTGATTCCGGCGAGCGCGACGGCTCCGGTTGCTGCGGCGCCCATGAAGCTGCGGCGTGACATCTGGTCGGACATGGTTTTTCCTTTCCTCGGTTTGCCGGTCCCCCGGCGACAGTTGCTTGTCGGCACAAGCGAAAGAAAAGCGCACCCCTCGGGGTTCACAAGGAGCTAACGCCACGGCGATGCCGTGAGGAAAAGGCGAAGCAGTCTGGCTTGGGGCGCGAGGCGGTTCGCCCGCGCGTCCTATACAGTAATGTCCCTTGCCCAGGATTCCCACCTGGTTCCCTCCGCAAGCCAGCGCGGGCTGTGCGGACGCCGCGCCGGTCATTTCCTTTTATCCGATTGTCATATGCTCGTTGCCGAATCTTTTACTATGATAGTGGGCACTTGTGAACGTGTCAAAGCCAGGGCGGGCGGCATTGCGCCTCCTGCCTGCGTATTTGCGCCGATTGCCGCTTCGGGCGCCGTGTTTTGCCCGCTGCGCGAATGGCGGCGTAAACGGTTGCGATGAGAAACGGGAAGGGAAGGCTCGGATGATTCATATCGTTGGCGCAGGCTCGGGCGCCGCCGACCTTATCACGCTGCGCGGGGCTCGTCTTCTGCGCGCGGCCGACGTGGTCGTTTGGGCGGGTAGCCTTGTGAACCCCGAGCTGCTCGCCGAGTGCAAGGAATCCTGCATCGTCTACGACAGCGCGCACATGACCTTGGAGGAAGTGCTCGACGTGATGTGCGCGGCAGATGCGCGGGGCGAGGAAGTGGTGCGCCTGCACACGGGCGACCCGTGCCTGTACGGCGCCATCCAGGAGCAGATGGACGCGCTCGACGCGCGCGGCGTGGACTACGAGGTGGTGCCCGGCGTGTCGAGCTTTTGCGGTGCCGCGGCGGCGCTTCGCCAGGAATACACGCTGCCGGGAATCAGCCAGTCGGTCGTGATCACGCGGCTTTCCGGGCGCACCCCCATGCCTGCGGGCGAGGGCATGCGCACCATGGCGGAAAGCGGCTCGACTATGGTCATCTTCCTGAGCTCGGGTATGCTCGCCGAGCTTTCCGCCGAGCTTTTGGCCGCGGGCCGCAGCTCCGACGAGCCGGCGGCGCTCGTGTATAAGGCGACCTGGCCTGAGGAGCGCGTGGTGCGATGCACAGTGGGCACGCTCGCCGATGCGGGCGCGCGAGAGGACATCGACCGCACGGCGCTCGTGGTGGTGGGCCGCGTGCTCGGAGCTCGCGGCGGGCTTGCGCACGACGGCGCGCAAGCGGAGTCGTACGAGCGCAGCAAGCTTTACGACCCTTCGTTTGCCACGGGGTATCGGAAGGCGAGCAGCTAGCGTGGCCTTCGAGCACTACATATATACCGGGACGACCCGCCTGCGCTGCGGCTACACCACGGGGAGCTGCGCCGCTCTCGCGGCGAAGGCGGCCTGCGAGATGCTCTTGTCACGAAAGACCGTCGGCCGCGTGTCGATCGTCACCCCCGGCGGGCTGCCCGTCGAGACGGACGTGGTCGACGTATGCATCGGCGAGGGGTGCGCCCAGTGCGCCGTGCGAAAGGACGCAGGCGACGATGCCGATGTGACCGACGGCGTGCTCGTGTACGCGCTCGTGGAACATGCGGGGCCGGGCACGGGCGCTGCGGGCAACAAGGGCGTGCCCGCGCGCGAATCGGAAGTTTCCGTCGATGGCGGCGTGGGCGTGGGGCGCGTGACGTTGCCCGGGCTCGAGCAGCCGGTGGGGGCGGCCGCCATCAACGCGACGCCGCGCGCGATGATCACTTCGGCGGTGCGCGAGGTGTGCGCCGCGCACGGCTTTTCTGGAAATATTGCTGTGACGATTTCGGTACCCGAGGGTGTTGCCCTTGCCGAAAAGACCTTCAACCCGCACCTGGGGATAGAGGACGGCATCTCCATCCTGGGTACGACGGGCATCGTCGAGCCGCGCAGCCTCGCTGCCTTGCGCGACAGCATCGAGCTCGAGATCCGGCAGCATGCGGCTATGGGTCGGCGCGGAGTCGTGCTCACGCCCGGCAACTACGGCGGGCAGTTCATCTCGGGGCATTTCCACCTAAACGGTGCGCCGGTGGTCTTCATCTCCAACTTTGTGGGCGATGCGATTGATTGCTGCGTTCGCGAGGGATTTACCAATGTCCTTCTTGTGGGACACATCGGCAAGCTAGTGAAGGTCGCGGGCGGCATCATGGACACCCATTCGCGTACCGCCGACTGCCGCGCGGAGATTCTGGCCGCCCACGCGGCCTTGGCCGGCGCGGGCGCGAAGACCGTGCACGAGATCATGTCGTCGGTCACGACCACGACGGCGCTTGAGGTAATCGAGGCCGCCGGCGTGGGGGACGCTGTGCGCGCCTCGCTCGCTGCGGCAATCGAGGACAGGTTGCGCCGCCGCGCGGCGGGCGCATGCGACATCGCCGCGGTCGTGTTCGACGCCGGGCGCCGCGAGCTTTTCCGCACGTCGGGCGCCGATGCTGTTATCGGGGAATTGGGGGCGACGTATGAGTAAAGGCGTGCTGTACGGGGTGGGCACGGGGCCTGGCGACCCCGAGCTGCTCACGATCAAGGCCGTCCGCACAATCGAATCGTGTCCGGTCATCGCCGCACCGCAGACGGCGGACGGGGCCATGGTCGCGCTCGACATCGTGCGCGGCGCCGTCGACCTTACAGGCAAGACGGTGATCCCCGTGCGATTCTCGATGACGCGCGACGTCGCGCGCCGCGCGGCCGAGCATGCCTCGCTTGTTCGCGAGCTTGTCACGCACCTGGATGCGGTCCGCGACGTCGCGCTGCTGAACCTGGGGGACCCGAGCATCTACGCCACCTTCCAGCGCATAGCGCCCGACGTGCGCGCCCGCGGGTTCGAGGCGCGCGCCATTCCCGGCGTGCCGAGCTTCTGCGCGGTCGCCGCGGCGCTCGAGCGCGACCTCACGCCCGAGATGTCGTCGCCTCTGCACATCGTGCCCGGCGGCTACGACGACGTGCGCCGCGCAATCAGCTGGCCGGGGACGAAGGTGGTCATGAAGGCGCGCCGCTCGCTTGCGGACACGAAGTGCATCCTTCGCGAGGAGGGCGCCTTCGACGGTGCCGAGCTCGTAGAGGACTGTGGGCTTCCGGGCGAGCGCGTGTACCGCTCGGTCGACGATGTGCCCGATCGGGGCAGCTACTTCTCGACAATGGTGGTGCGCTAGATGAGGGTTTCCTGCATAGCGTTCACTGAGAGGGGATATGCGTTGGCGGAGCGCACCGCACGCGCGCTTTCCGATTGCGCGCAGACAGGTGAAGATGACCCTGGCTGGGACGTTTCCGTTTCGCGCGGGTTCGGCGAGGGGAAGGCCGACCTGCGCGCATGGACGGCGCTCGCGTGGGAAGCGTCGGACGCGCTCCTGTTCGTGGGCGCGGCGGGCATCGCCGTGCGGGCGATCGCGCCGCATGTCGCCTCGAAGGCAAGCGATTCCGCGGTTGTGGCGATCGACGAGGCGGGGCGCTTTGCCGTCCCGCTTTTGTCGGGGCATTTGGGCGGTGCGAACGAGCTTGCGCAAACTGTGGCACGCGCGGCAGGGGCCATCCCCGTCATCACCACGGCGACCGACGTCCGCGGCGTGTGGGCGGTGGATACGTGGGCGCGCTGTGCGGGGCTCGCCGTTTCGAATCCCGAGGCCATCAAGCGAGTGTCGGCGCGGCTGCTTTCGGGCGGGCGCGTGGCGCTCTATTCCGACATGCCGATTTCGGGACAGCCGCCTGAGGGGGTTGACATTGCGTCCGACCGCGCTCGGGCCGATATCGTCGTGTCGCCGTTCGCTGGCGCGAATGCAGGTGCGTCCGTTCGCGCAGCGGAGACGACGGGCGATGTCGTGCCCGCCGGTGAGACGGGGAAGCCGGCGGGCGTGCGGGCGCAGGCGCCTGCGCCCGAGCCGCTTCGCCTTGTCGTGCCCTGCATCGTTGCGGGCATAGGGTGCCGTCGCGGTGCGTGCGCCGAAGCGATCGGGGAGGCGTTTCTTCTCGCGTGCGGGCAGGCGGGTATCTCGCCTTCGGCCGTGCGCGAGGCGGCGACGATCGACGTGAAGGCGCACGAGGAGGGTCTGCTCGCCTTCTGCCGCGCGCGCAAGATTCCGCTTGCGACGTATTCCGTAGAGGAGTTGTCGCAGGTCGAAGGCAGCGTTTCACCATCTGATTTCGTGCGCGCGACGGTGGGGGTCGACAACGTGTGCGAGCGCGCGGCGCTCGCGGACGGGGGCAAACTTATCTTCCCGAAGCTCGCTCACGGCGGCGTGACCGTCGCGTTTTCCAAGGTAACTATCGAACTTTCGTTTAAGGAGCTGTGATGGGAAAGCTCTTCGTGGTGGGGATCGGCCCGGGCGGCCCCGACGGCATGACGATTGCGGCTCGGCGCGCGCTCGAGGCGGCCGACATCGTTGTGGGGTACACGAAATACGTGGAGCTCGCGCTCGCCGCCGTGCCCGACGCGGCGCATCTCGCGACGCCGATGATGCACGAGGTCGAACGGTGCCGCCTGGCGCTTTCGCGCGCGCAGAGCGGAGAAGCCGTGGCGCTTGTGTGCAGCGGTGACGCGGGCGTGTACGGCATGGCGAGCCCCGTGCTGGAGCTTGCTGAGGACTTCCCCGATGTAGACGTGGAAGTTATCGCCGGGGCCACCGCGGCTCAGAGCGGGTCGGCGGTGCTCGGCGCCCCGCTTGCCCACGACTTCGCGGTCGTGTCGCTCTCCGATCTGCTCACGCCGTGGGAGGTCATCGAGCGCAGGCTCGCCGCCGTGGCGAGCGCCGACTTCTGCATCTGTTTGTACAACCCGCGCAGCAGAAAGCGCGCCGACAGGCTCTCGCGCGCGGCGAAGATTATGCTCGAATGGAAGGCCCCCGACACGCTCTGCGGCTGGGTACGCAACATCGGGCGCGAGGGGCAGCAGTCGGGCATGTGCAGGCTCTCCGAGCTGGGGGAGTTCGACGCCGACATGTTCACCACCGTGTTCGTCGGCAACGCGGACACGAAGCGCGTAGGCGGCCGTATGGTCACGCCGCGCGGGTATCGGGAGATTCCATGCGAAAGGTAACGATCATCGGGGCGGGGCCCGGAAACCCCGACTTGCTCTCGCGCGCGGCGCTCGACGCGATCGACATCGCCGACGTGGTCATCGGCGCTCATCGCGCACTTGTCGGCATCGACGTGCCGCCCGACGTGGTGAGATGCGAGCTCGTTAAGACGGCGGACATCGTCGCCGCGCTCACCGATGCGGCGTCGTGGCAGCGCGCCGTGGTCGTGATGACGGGCGATGTGGGGCTGTTCAGCGGCGCGCGCCGCCTGGTGGAGGCGCTCTCCGGCGACGCGCAGGTGGACGTGCGCGTCATTCCCGGCATAAGCTCAGCGTCGTATCTCGCCGCGCGCCTCGCGCGTCCATGGCAGGATTGGCGCTTCGTGAGCGCTCACGGCGTGGCGTGCGACATCGTGGCCGAGGCCGAGCGCGCAGGTGAGCTCTTCCTCGCCACGTCGGGCGGGGAAGACCCCTCGCGGCTTTCGGGCGAGCTTGTGCAGGCGGGCTTCGAGGACGCGCGCGTGACGGTGGCCGAGCGCCTGTCGTACCCCGACGAGCGCATCACCTGCGCGACCGCAAGTGAAATCTCAGGTCAGACGTTCGACGACTTGAACGTGATGCTTATCGAGTTCGCAGGCTGCGCCGGGTCGCCTGCGAACTCTAGTGCAGCCTCCGAGGCGCCGGCTGGCGCATCTGCGCCCGCGGCGGCTTCTTTCGTGGCGGACTCTGCGGGCGCATTCCACGCCGCGAGCCCCCGCTGGCCGTACGCTTCCTCGGGCATTCCCGACGAGCTCTTCATCCGCGGCGACGTTCCCATGACCAAGCAGGAGGTGCGCGCCGTCGCGCTCGCGAAGCTGCGCCTTACCGCGACCGACACCGTGTGGGATGTCGGCGCCGGCACGGGGAGCGTGTCGATCGAGGCGGCGCTCGTCGCGCGAGCGGGGTCGGTATGGGCGGTCGAGCGCAACGCGGCCGGCGTGCGGCTCATCCGAGAGAACGCGGATGCATTCGGGTGCGGCAACGTGCATGCGGTCCCCGGTGTCGCCCCCGAAGCGCTCGCGAAACTGCCCGACCCCGACGCCGTGTTCGTCGGCGGGAGCGCGGGCGAGCTTCCCTCCATCGTGGAGGCGGCGCTCGAGAAGAACTCGCAGGTTCGCCTGTGCGTGCCATGCGTCACCGTTGAGACGCTCACCGAGGCGTGCGCGCTCCTCTCGGGTTCGCGCTTTAAGGAGTTCGAGGCGTGCCAGGTGTCGGCCGCCCGCGCCGAGGCTGTAGGCTCGCACCATCTTATGAAGGCGCAAAACCCCGTGTTCCTCGTCAGCGCGCGTGGTGCGGGCGCGGATGCCGAGGAGCTTGCCGATGTCGGGGCGCTTGTTGAGTCACCTGTCGGGGAGGACCCCTCTGCCGAGGGGAAACCATCCGTTGAGGTGGTCTCGCTTGCTAACTGCAACGCCGCAGGTGGGGAAGGCGGCGCCCGGTGAGCACGTCCATCCCGCGCTTCATGGTCGCTGCGCCCTCGAGCGGGAGCGGCAAGACGGTCGTCACGTGCGCGCTCCTGCGCGCGCTCGCGCGTCGCGGCCTTGCATGCGCGGCCTTCAAATGCGGACCCGACTACATTGACCCGCTCTTTCATCGCCGCGTCGTGGGTGCGCGCTCGGGCAATTTAGACGGCTTCTTCACCGACGCCCCGACGCTGCGCGCCCTGCTCGCACGCGGCGCCGCGGGCGCGGATGTCGCGGTGCTCGAGGGGGTTATGGGCTTCTACGACGGCATGGCGCCCGGCGTGGCCGACGCGAGCAGCTACCAGGTTGCGCGCGACACGGAAACGCCGGTCGTTTTAGTGGTGAACGGGCGCGGGGCGTCTTTATCGCTCGCCGCCGCAATCCGCGGCATTGCCGAGTTCCTGCCTTGTGCGAACGTGCGCGGCGTCGTGCTGAACAAGACGAGCGCCGCTGCCTGCGCCTACGCGGCGCCTGCGATCGAGAAGCACACGGGCGTCGCGGTTTTGGGGAATATCCCCGCCGACGAGGCGTTCTCGCTCGAAAGCCGGCATCTGGGGCTTGTGACCGCCGACGAGGTCGAGCAGCTCTCCGCGCGCATCGACAAGATGGCCGAGCTGGTGGAAAAGAGCGTCGACGTCGACCGCTTGCTCGAAATAGCGGTGACGGCACCCGATATCCGCGAGGAACCTTACCGGTTGGAGCCGATCGCGGGAGCGCGGCCCATCGTCGCCGTCGCGCGTGACGAGGCGTTCTCGTTCTACTACGAGGAGAACCTGCGCGCGCTCGAGGACCTGGGTTGCGAGCTGGCCTTTTTCAGCCCCTTGTGTGATAGCGAGTTGCCCCGGGGGACAAGCGCCCTCTATCTGGGGGGCGGCTACCCGGAACTCCATGCGCGGCAGCTCTCCGAGAACGCGCCGATGCGCGAGGCGGTGCGGCGCGCGGTGGAATCCGGCATGCCGACGGTCGCCGAATGCGGTGGGTTTCTGTACCTGCAGCGCGAAATCGCCGATACCGAGGGGCGGCGCTGGCCTGTTGCGGGCGCCCTTGAGGGCGCAAGCGAGAACGGGGGAAGGCTGTCCCATTTCGGGTACGTGGAGCTTACTTCCCAACGCGACGGGCTCTACGGGCCGCGCGGCACACGCATCCGCGCGCACGAGTTCCACTACTGGCAGTCCACCTGCCCGGGCGGCGACTTTTGGGCGCAGAAGCCCCGGCGCGACAAGGGCTGGCCGTGCATGACGACCACCCTGTCCCTGGTGGCGGGCTTCCCGCATGTGTACTATCCTGCGAACCCCGACGTTGCGCGCGCGTTCGCGTCTGCCGCAGCGTCGTTCGCAGAGAGGAGGCGGCATGGCTGAAACAACCGAAACCGCGCTTGCCTGCATCCGCGAGGAAGTCGAGCGAGCGTTCTCGTCGGCTCCGGGCGCCGTGCTCGAAGCCGCGCTCTCCCGGATCGCGCCTGCAGACGAGTGCGCCCGCGCCGCCGCGTACGCCGCGTGGGACTCCATCGCGCACCCCTTGGGGGGATTGGGCGACTTTGAAGACGCTGTCGCGTGTATCGCCGCAGCTCAGGGGAGCGCCGAGGTGGCCGAGTTTCCTCGTGCGCTCGCGGTATTCTTCTCCGACAACGGGGTCGTTGCCGAAGGCGTGTCGCAAAGCGGACAAGACGTGACGCGAGCCGTCGCGCGCAACATGTGCGAGGGGGCCACGAGCGCCTGCCGCATGGCGGCGTTCGCGGGTGCCGAGGTCGTGCCCGTCGACGTGGGTATGGCTCGGGGCATAGAAGACGCGCGCATGGTGCGCGCGAACGTGCGGCGGGGGAGCGGCAACATCGCGCACGGCTCCGCTATGTCTCGCGATGGGGCCGTGCGCGCGATCGAGGTCGGAATTGCCGTCGCGTGCGGGCTTGCCCGCGCCGGCGTGCGCCTTCTCGCCGCGGGCGAGATGGGCATCGGCAACACGACCACCTCGGCGGCGGTGGCCGCAGTGCTCATCCGGGCGGACGCGCGGAGCCTTGTCGGGCGCGGCGCGGGGCTCTCGGACGCCTCGCTCGCGCGCAAGCGCGACGTGGTCGAGCGCGCTATCGACGCGAACTCGCCCGATCCCGCCGACCCGATCGACGTGCTCTCGAAGGTGGGCGGCTTCGACATCGCTGCGATGTGCGGCTTCTACCTGGGGGCCGCGGTCTCGAAGGCGCCGGCGCTCCTCGACGGGGTCATATCCTGCACGGCGGCCCTGTGCGCGGCGCGCCTGTGCCCCAACGCCTTGGGCTACCTCGTGGGCACCCACGCATCAAGCGAACCCGCAAGCCGGGAGCTCCTTCGCGAGCTCGGCATAAAGGCGCCCCTCGACGCAGGCATGCACTTGGGCGAGGGCGCGGGCGCCATGGCGTATCTGCCCCTTCTGGATTCGGCGCTGCGCGTGTACCGGGATGGGAAGACGTTCACGGCGACTGGCATGGCTGCTTACGAGCATTTCGAGGCCGGGAAATGACGGTGACGCTCGTCATCGGCGCCGCCGCGAGCGGCAAGAGCGCCTACGCCGAGTCCCTGTGCCTCGGGCACGACGGCCCTCGCGTGTACCTGGCAACGATGGAGCCCTTCGGGGAAGAGGGCGCCCGCCGCATCGCGCGCCATCGTGCGCTGCGCGAAGGCAAAGGGTTTTCCACCCTCGAGTGCTCGCGTGACGTGGGCGCCGCAGCGCCCGGGCTTCCGCGCGGCTGCACACTTCTTTTGGAGGACGTGGGCAACCTGGTTGCGAACGAGCTCTTCGCGGAAGGCGGCTTGTCCCCGCGTGACCCTGACGCTGCGGCGCGCGAGGTACTCGGAGGCATCGAACGGCTCGCTCAGGCCGCTGCGTATACGGTAGTGGTCACCGTCGACGTGTTCGCCGATGGGATGCGCTACGATGAAGGGACCGAGGCATGGAGGCGCGCGCTCGCGCGCGTGAACGCGGGCGTGGCGGCGCTGGCCGACCATGCAGTCGAAGTGGTATGCGGGATTCCCGTGTGGATGAAAGGCGAAGGACCTACAAGGTGAAGATAGCAGAGGCAATCGGCGCGGCGTTCGGAACGTTCTCGCGCATCCCCGTCCCGAAATCGGCCTGGACCGATTTCGGGTCAACCCATGCACTTGCCGCGTTTCCCCTGGTGGGCCTTGCGGAAGGCTTCCTCATGACGGCGTGGGGGTACGTGGCGAACCTGCTCGGCGTGCCCGCGACCATCGTCGCGGCCGTGCTCGCGGCGCTACCTGTGGCGGTGACGGGAGGCATCCACCTAGACGGGCTCTGCGACACCTCCGATGCGCTTGCAAGTTGGGCCCCGCGCGAGCGAAAGCTCGAGATCATGCACGATCCGCGGGCGGGCGCCTTCGGGGTCATCGGTGTTGTTGTGTACCTTATTCTGCAGTTTTCCCTGTTCACCGCGCTGCCGCTTACGGCGGGAGCGTTCCTCGCGCTTCTGTGCTCGCTCGTGTTCTCCCGCGCGCTTTCGGGACTCGCCGTTGAATGCTGGCCTGCCGCGCGGGCGGACGGCATGGCCGCGGGGCTCTCGCCTGCGAAGAAGCGCGCGGCGATCGTCGTGCCGCTTTGCGCTTTCGCTGCGGCTTCGGCTGCAGGGATGGTCGCGTGCGCTCAGGCCGTCGGCGCCTTTATGGCGGTGGCGGGGCTTTTGGTGCTCGCGTGGTACCGCCATGTTGCCCTGACCCGCTTCGGCGGGGTGACGGGGGATTTGGCCGGATGGTTTCTGCAATGGGCCGAGCTCGCGATGCTTGCCATGCTGGTGGTGGGGGGCATGCTCCTATGATGCTCGTGGTAGGTGGCGCGCATTCGGGGAAGAGGACCTTCGTGCGCGAAAAACTCGGGTTCGCGGCGGACGATTTCGTCGACGCGGCGCAGCTTGCGGAGGGCGGCGTGCCCGCGGCTTTTGCCGGCCGCGTCGCATACCGTGCTGAGGAACTCGTACGCGCGCTCGACGCTGACCGGGCGCTCGAGCGGCTGATCGGCTTCGACGCAGTGATTCTGCCCTTGGTCGGCTCGGGGGTCGTCCCCTTGCGTGCGGAAGACGCCCAATGGCGCGAGCGCGCGGGGCGCCTGGGATGCGCGCTCGCTGCGCGCGCCGACGTCGTCGTGCGCATGACGTGCGGGATTCCCCAGGTCATCAAAGGAAACCTTGCCGATGCACCTCGAGGGACGCAGGGCGCGGGTGCGCCTTTGGAAGTCGTCTTCGTGCGCCATGGTGCCACTGCGGGCACGGAAGACCATCGCTACAGCGGGGCGGGCACCGACGAGCCCCTGTCGAGTGCGGGCGAGCGCGCTTTGCGCGACCTCGCGTGCGATCGTGACGTGTTCCGTGTTATCACGAGCGGCATGGCCCGCACCGACCAGACGGCGCGCATCCTCTTCCCGAACGCGGAGCTTATGGCGTGCCCCGGTCTGCGCGAGATGGATTTCGGCGACTTCGAGGGGCGAAGCGCCGCCGAGCTTAAAGAGGATGCGCGCTATCGCGCCTGGGTAGACTCCTGGTGCGAGACGCGCTGCCCGCATGGCGAGGGCAAGAGCGATTTCACCCGCCGCGTCATCGCGGCGTTTCGGGAGGCGTGCGAATCGGAGCGCGCCCAGGGGAGTGGGCGCGCCGTCTTCGTCGTTCACGCGGGTACCGTGAAAGCGCTGCTCTCCGAGCTAGCTGTCCCGAAAATGGGATACTTCGACGTGCATACCGAGCCGGGCGGCGCATGGGCCGCCACTTGGGATGGGCGCTGCCTTCGCGACGTTCGCCCCGCTTCGGGGGGCGATGCCCGGTGATGACGATTCTTGCCGTCGCCGCCGGGTTCGCGGCCGACCTTGCCTTCGGCGACCCGCGCTGGCTTCCCCATCCCGTCGTCGCCATGGGGCGCGCGATCACGTGGGCCGAAGGCCGCCTGCGGGGCGCATTCCCGCAAACGTCCGCGGGCACGCGCGCCGCAGGGCTTGTGCTCGCCGTGGCGCTTCCGCTTGCGTGTGGGCTTTTGACCTGGGGAATCCTGCATCTTTGCGGCATGGTTCACTCCGGCCTGCGCTTCGTGGCCGAGGCATGGGCGAGCTATCAGATTCTCGCGGCATGCGAGCTGCGCCGCCAGAGCCTGGCCGTGGCCCGTGCGTTCTCGAGGGGCGGCCTTGTCGCGGCGCGTGAAGCTGTCGGGCTCATCGTGGGACGCGACACGTCTGTTCTCGACGAGCAGGGCGTCGCGCGCGCCGCCGTGGAAACGGTGGCGGAGAATGCGAGCGACGGCGTCATCGCGCCGCTTTTCTACCTTATGATCGGGGGTGCGCCCTTGGGCATGGCGTACAAGGCGGTGAACACGCTCGACAGCATGGTGGGCTACAAAAACGAGCGCTACATCGACTTCGGCTGCGCCTCGGCGCGCCTCGACGATGCGGTGAACTGGATTCCCTCGCGCTTATCGGCCCTGCTCATGATCGCCGTATGCCCGATCGTCGGGCTCGACGCGCGCGGGGCGGCGCGCATCTGGCGCCGCGACAGGCGTCGCCATGCGAGCCCGAACGCGGCACAGACCGAGTCAGCGTGCGCGGGCGCGCTCGGGCTGCGCCTGGCAGGACCCGCGGTGTATTTTGGCAAGCTCGTTGAGAAACCGACGATAGGCGACGCGTCCCGTGAAATCGAGTGGGGCGACATCGCCCGGGCGACAAGGCTCATGCTCGCCGCGTCCGTATGCGCGCTCGTCGTCTTCGGTGCCGCGCGCGCGGCGGTCGTGCTCGCCGTGGGGGCGATGGCATGAGGGAAGACCACGCCGCGCCCCGGGCTGCCGGGGGAATCCTGCGTGCCCGTGCGCATGGGGGTAGCACGCAATCGCTCGGCATCGCTTGCGAGGGGGGCGCCTCCGACCTCATCGACTTCTCGGTGAACGTGAATCCGGCAGGCCCCTCGCCGCGCGCCGTCGCCGCAGCTTGCAAGGCGCTTTCTCGAATCGACGCCTACCCCGATAGGGAAAGCCTCGCCCTCGTTCGCGCCCTAGCGCGCGCCCAGGGCATTCCCGAAGATACTATCGTCTGCGGCGCGGGCGCGGCCGACATCATCTGGCGGCTCGCCGCGGCGGTGCGTCCGAAACGCATCGTCGTGTGCGCGCCGACGTTCTCTGAATATGCGGAGGCGGCATCGTACTACGGCGCATGCGTGCAGGAGTTCCCGCTCTCCGAAGCGGACGACTTCGACGTGCCCGCCTCCTTCGCCCGCGCGATCGAGGGGCCGGGAGACGTGGCGTACCTCTGCAATCCGAACAACCCGACGGGGCGACTCGTCGACCCCAGCGTGATCGATGCCGCGGCTTGCCGCTGCGAGCAGGTGGGCGCGCTGCTCGTCGTGGACGAGTGCTTCCTCGGATTTGCGCCCGACGCCCGCGAAAGGAGCGTGGCCGCACGTGCCGCGTGTTCGCGCCATGTGGCCGTGCTCTCCGCGTTCACCAAGCTCTACGGAATGGCGGGGTTGCGGTTGGGATATCTGATCAGCGGAAACGCCCAACTCATCGAGGGGATTCGCCGGGCGGGGCAGGCGTGGCCCGTCTCCTCGGTCGCCGAGGCCGCGGGCATCGCCGCCCTGGAAGACGTTGAATACGTCTCGCGCACGCGCGATGTATTGGCGGGCGAGCGAGCGTGGCTTTCCCACGAGCTCTCCTCGCTCGGGCTTTCCGTCGTGCCGTCGGATGCGAACTTCCTTTTAGTCCGCACGCCGGCGAAAGACATCCCCGAGCGCCTGTATGATCAGGGGGTTTTGGTCCGCACGTGCGACTCTTTTTCGGTACTGTCCCGTTTCTGGTGCCGCGTCGCGGTGCGCACGCGCAAGGAGAACGCCCGGCTTGCGATGGCGTTCGGCCGTGCGCTTCGGGCGGAAGACGCATCGGGCGAAGGCGAACCCGACGAACGGGGCGGCGCTTCTTTCAGCGGCGCTATGGCGGGCGCGGATGGCCGAGGCTTGGCGAAGGAGGTCGATACCCGTGGGTAGGGCCAAGCCCATCATGATCCAGGGCACCATGTCGAACGCGGGGAAGAGCCTGCTCGCGGCGGGGCTGTGCCGCGTGCTTTCGCAGGACGGCCTGCGCGTGACTCCCTTCAAGAGCCAGAACATGGCACTCAACAGCGGCGTCACGGCCGACGGGCTCGAGATGGGGCGCGCCCAGATCATGCAGGCCGAGGCGTGCGGCATCGCGCCCGACGTGCGCATGAACCCCATCCTGCTCAAGCCCGAAAGCGGCCACCGAAGCCAGCTCATCGTGGCCGGCAAGGCGCAGGGAGCCTTCGCTGCGAGGGACTACTTCGCGCGAAAGAAGGCGCTCATGCCGCAGATTTTGGAGTCGTTCGATTCGCTCGCGGAGGATAACGACGTCATCGTCATCGAGGGCGCCGGCAGCCCCGCCGAAATCAACCTTGCCGAAAACGACATCGTCAACATGGGGCTCGCGCGCGCCGTGTCCTCCCCCGTGCTGCTTGCGGGCGACATCGACCCGGGCGGGGTATTTGCCCAGCTCTACGGCACGGTCGCGCTCCTTGCGCCCGAGGACCGCGCTCTTTTGCGGGGGCTTGTGGTGAACAAGTTCCGCGGCGATGTGGAAATCCTGCGCCCGGGTTTGGCCCCGCTCGAGAAGATGTGCGGGGTTCCCGTCGTGGGGGTCGTGCCGTATCTTACGCTTGACCTGGACGACGAGGACTCGCTCGCGCCGCGCCTATCTGCCCGCGAGGCGCGCGGCGTCATCGACGTCGCCGTCGTGCGTCTTCCGCATCTGTCGAACTTCACCGACTTCGACCCGCTTTCGCGCGTGCCCGGCGTGGGCGTGCGCTACGTTTCCTCGACGAGCGATCTGGGCCGACCCGACCTGGTGGTGCTTCCCGGCTCGAAGACTACGCTCGACGACGCGCGCTGGCTTGCGGCTAGCGGCATCGGAGCCTGTGTACGCGCGCTTTCGGGCGCGGGCACGCCGGTGCTCGGCATATGCGGAGGCTACCAGCTTTTGGGAGACGAGCTTTCCGACCCGCACGGCAGGGAAGGCGCTGGCACCGCGCGCGGGCTCGGGCTCATCCCTGCAAGTACGGTGTTCAAGGAGGAAAAGCGCCTCGCCCAGTCGGAGCTGCGCATCACGGGCGCCCAAGGCGCGTTCTCGGTGTGGAACGGCATGACGGCGCGCGGGTACGAGATTCACGACGGCGAAACGACCGTCTCCTGCGCTCCTGCGGGCACGATTGGCGGCAAACCGGAAGGCGCGGCCTGCGGAAACGTGTTCGGAACCTATCTCCACGGCCTGTTCGACGAACCGGGGGTTGCGCTCGCCCTCGCGCGCTCGCTCGCGCGCATGCGCGGCCTGCCCGAGAGCGTCGTGGGTGCTGCGGGCGCGGCGTCCGCGGCCGATCACCGTGCGCGCGAGTTTGACCGCCTGGCCGACGTCGTGCGCGGGGCGCTCGACATGGAGTATGTCTACCGCATTATCGAGGAGGGCGTATGATCCACGTGTATCATGGCGACGGCAAAGGCAAGACCACGGCGGCGATGGGCCTCGCCCTTCGCATGCTCGCTGCAGGCCGCCGCGTCGTCGTCGTGCAGTTCCTGAAAGACGGCGAAAGCGGGGAGGTGCGCCTGCTCGCCGAGCATTTTGGCGTGCCCGTGTTCGCGGGGAAGGCGTCGGACAAGTTTACCTGGTCGATGACGTCGGAAGAACTTGCCGCGACGTGCGAGCTGCACGATGGGAACCTCGCTTCCGCGCTCGCCGAGCTCGAGGGCGCGCAAGAGGGACTGCTCGTGCTCGACGAGGCGCTCGACGCGCTTTCGAAGGGGCTTGTCGACGAGGCACTCGTGGACCGCGCACTCGATATGTCCGCGCTCGGCGTCGAAGTAGTGCTCACCGGGCGCGCGCCTTCCCGCAAGATCGTGGAGAAGGCCGACTACATAACCGAGATGCGGTGCAAGAAACACCCCTACGAGCAGGGGATATGTGCAAGGGAAGGAGTGGAGTACTAGATGGATTCCAAGGAGATGGCGCCCGGCGACATCGAGCGGCGCAGCTTCGAGATCATCACCGAAGAGCTCGGCGGCCGCACGTTCCCGCCGCTCGAAGAGCCCGTCGTGAAGCGCGTCATCCACACCACTGCCGACTTCTCGTACGCCGATTCCCTCGTGTTCACCCATGACGCCGCGCACTGTGCGCTCGACGCACTGCGCGCAGGGGCCACGGTGCTCACCGACACGAACATGGCGCTCGCAGGCATAAGCAAGCCCGCGCTCGCGAAGCTCGGCTGCAAGGCCGTGTGCTTCATGGCCGACCCCGATGTCGCCGCGGCTGCGCGCGCCGCGGGCACGACTCGCGCCGTTGCGAGCATGGACAAAGCTTGCGGCATCGAGGGTCCGCTCATCGTGGCCGTCGGCAACGCTCCCACAGCACTTCTGCGCCTCGCCGAGCTCATGGACGCGGGGAAGATCTCGCCCGCGCTCGTCGTTGGGGTGCCGGTCGGGTTTGTGAACGTGGTCGAGGCGAAAGAGGAGCTACTCGCACGACGCGTGCCGGCCATCGTCGCGAGGGGTCGCAAGGGCGGCTCGACCGTGGCGGCTGCCATTATGAACGCGCTGCTCTACCAGATCACGCGCACAGGCGGCCCGAAGTGACGGCTCCCGCATCCGCGCCGGCGCTGCGCATCTTCGCCGGCACCACCGAGGGCCGCCTTCTGTGCGAATGGGCGAGCGGGGCGGGCATCCCCGCCCGTGCCTACGCGGCAACAGAGTACGGAGGCGAACTTTTGGGCGAGCTTCCGGGCATCGAGGTGCATGCGGGCAGGCTCGACGAGGCCGACATGGAGCGCGAGCTTTCCGGCGCGCGCATCGTCGTCGACGCCACGCACCCCTTCGCTACGCTCGCAAGCGGCAACATCCGGGCCGCTTCGCTCGCCGTGGGTGCACGATGCCTGCGCCTTGCGCGCCCGGTCGAGGCGCTGCCCAAAGGCGTCGTGTCGGTCGCGTCGATCGCCTGCGCGGCGCGCTTTCTCTCCGAGAACCCGGGTCGCGCTCTTCTCACGACGGGGAGCAAGGAGCTTGCTCCCTACACGCGCGTCGCCGATTTCGCGGAGCGCTTCTTCGTGCGCGTGCTCCCGCTGCCCGGTGCTATAACGAAGTGCATCGACGCGGGGTTTTCGCCGTCGCACGTCATCGGCATGCAGGGGCCCTTCACCCGCGAGCTCAACGAGGCGATGCTTCGGCAGGTGGGCGCCCAGTGGCTTGTGACCAAGGACTCGGGAACCGTAGGCGGCACGGCCGAGAAGCTCGCCTCCGCGCGCGACGTGGGAGCGCGCTGCATCGTGGTCACCCGTCCCGCCGAGGGAGGCGGGGCCCTTTCGCTTCGGGAAGTGGAAGACGCCCTCTTACGGGAGTTCGCGCGCTAGGCGCTTGCCGCGCCTGCGCGCCCTCCCGCCCGCGAGGAGGAGCGCCCCGTGCAAGCTCGACCCGTACAAGCCCGTCATCCATCAATAGCTCGAGGACGACGCCCAGAACTGGCGCAAACAGTCCTTCAATAAGTTGCGGTGAAATAGTGTCTGTTTTTGCTGCTAGATAGCATATCCGGTTCCTAATTCACCGCAACTTGTTGGTGGTGGCTTACTGGTAGCTGGTGGTGGCTTACTGGTAGCGTAGGCACTCCACCGGGTTGAGTTTTGCCGCGCGGCGAGCGGGGTAGAAGCCAAAGATTACGCCGATGCCGACGGAGACGCCGAAGGCCAGCAGCACCGTGGCGATTGAAAAGCTCGGTGTGATCTCCCCACTGGCACCGAGCTCGTTGAGAACCCCTGATCCTGCGGCAAACATCGCGAGGCCCCAGGCCAGCAGATAGCCAATCAGGACACCCAGCAGGCCACCGGTGACGCACAGCGCCGAGGACTCGGCCAAAAACTGCGCGGTGATATCGCGACGACTGGCGCCCAGAGCGCGACGGATGCCGATCTCGCGGATGCGCTCAGTCACGTTGGTAAGCATCATATTCATAATGCCGATTCCGCCGACAAGCAGTGAGATACTGGCGACAGCGCCCATGATGAGCGAGAAGGCGCCCATAAAGGAGTTGAGTGCATCGATGGCGCTTTTCATGGATGTCGCCGATACACTGTCGTACTCATCCTCCTCCTCGATGCCCTTCATCGCGCGCACCTTGGACTCGATGGTCTTACAAAGCTCATCCATGTCCGTGCCCTCGGCGGCAAGTGCCGTCACGCTGGGGAATGAAGGATTCTCGTCGCCAAACAGCCCGGCGATGGTTTCGCGTGGCATATACAGTGTGAGCGAGCCCATGGAGTCGCTGCCGCCATCAATCACGCCTACAATCTGTACCTCGCCGTTGGACACCTTGATGGTTTTCCCCAGCGCATCCTGTTCGTTGCCGTAAAGCTGATCGGCACCGCCGCGGCCGATGAGCGCCACGCGCGCACCGGATTTTGACTCGATACCGTTGTAGGTGCGCCCTGCGACGATCTTGCTGGCGCCCACGGCATCGAGCATGTCGCTATCGACGCCGTGTGCCATGACGGTATAGCTTTTATCCCCGACCTTGTACTCGGAATAGGCGCTATCGACGATGCCGATCTGCTCAATCTGCGGCACCAGTTTGCGAAGCTTTTCCACATCCGAATCTGTGAGTTCTTGGGACGAATAGATCTCTACCATGCGGGCTGCATTGAGGCCCAGGCTGTTGACCAGGCTGTTTTGGATGCCGCCGATGAGCGAAGTCATGGCGATGACCGAGGCGATGCCAATGACGATGCCAAGGATGGTGAGCAGGCTGCGTCCCTTGTTGGCCTCGAGCGAGTGAAGGGCTTCTTGGACAAGATCACGGGTGCTCATGCCTTCGCTCCTTTCGGTTGATTGGTGGTTGCAGAAATCGCGGGCAGGGCGTTCACGGCCCCGCGTAACGTATTCGGTGTATGCGCGACATATGCGCCGTCATGGATTCGCCCGTCACGGATGGTTACGGCTCGATCGGCCTCGGCGGCGATGCCGGGGTCATGCGTGATGAGTACGATGGTCTTGCCGCGTTTCTGGAGCTTGTGGAAGGTTTCCATGACGAGCGCCCCGGTTGTCGAGTCTAGATTTCCCGTTGGCTCGTCGGCCAAAATGATGGGCGGGTCGTTGACGAGGGCGCGCGCGATGGCGACGCGCTGCATCTGTCCGCCCGAGAGTTCCGATATGCGGTGGTCCCAATGGTCGACCGGCAGTGTGACGGCTTGCAGCGCGTGCACGGCGCGCATCTCGCGCTGGCTACGCGGCACATTGGTGTAGGACAGCGGCAGCATGACGTTTTCGATCACCGTCAGACGCGGCAGCAAGTTAAAACTCTGAAAGACAAAGCCGATGCTCAGCGCGCGCACCTCGGTGAGCTCATCATCGTCGAGCTCGGCGACGTTGAGCCCTTGCAGGAAATAATCACCCGCCGTCGGCTTGTCCAGGCAGCCCAGGATGTTCATGAGCGTCGACTTGCCCGAGCCCGAGGGGCCGGTGATGGCGACGAACTCACCGGGGTTCACCGCCAGGCTCACGTTGTGCAGGATGTGGGCGCAACCGGCCTCGCTCTCAAAAATGCGGTGCACGTTGCGGATGTCGATAACGGGACGCATTACATGCCCTCGTCGGCAGACATATTGTCGCCACGTTCTGCCGTCATGCCTGTGCCGGTATCCGTCACGATGGTGTCGCCGTCGCGTAACTTGGTAACCGGGACGTCTGGGTTGATCTCGTTGCCCTGGTCGTCGCGCTTGACCTGCGTCTTACCGACTACAGCCTCGTTGTCGTTTTGCGTCACGACGGTCACCTTCACGCGGCGCGTCTTCTTGCCTTCCGAATCGGTGGCCAGATTGACGTAATAGTGCTCGCCGTCTTCGGTCATCAGCGCCATGGTCGGCACCATAACCACGTCGTCGAGCTTCTCGGTCACTACCGAGACCTCGGCAGTCATACCCGGCTTAAGGCGACTGTCGGGTGCTTCGATGAGGATGTCGACGTTAAAGGTCACGCTGCCGCCGCTACCGGAGCCGGAGTCAGAGTTTGCCACCGAGGCGATAGCCGTGACGGTGCCCTGACTCACGATATCGGGAAACGCGGCATAGGTCACGTTGGCGCTTTGGCCCACGGCAATTTTGGCGATATCCTTTTCGCCCACCTGAACCGTCACCTTCATCTTGGACAGGTCGGCGATTTGCATGCACTGCTTGCCGCCGCTCGTGTCGCCTTCGCCCATGATCGTGCCTCCGGTCACCGTGGCACCGACTTTGGCGTTGAGCTCGACGATGTTGCCCGAGCTGGGGGCCTTTACGGTGCGCTCGGCCGCCTTTGCAGTTGCCTGCTCCAGCGTTGCCTGGGCCGAGGCGAGGTTGCGCTGGGCGGTCGAGACGGCATTTGCGTTGGTGCTTGCGTCCGATGGGCCGGTCGATCCGTCACTGTCCGTTGTCGGTGCGGCCTGCGCGGCCGCGAGTGCCACCTTTGCATTGTTCAGGTCTTCCTGGGCGGCCGCGACCGCGCGCTGCGCCTCGGAAACAGCGCTATCGAGCGCGTCGTTCTTAATGGTCATGAGTACGTCGCCCTCGTTGACGCTCTGTCCGGCCTGCACGTTGATCTTTTCAACCGTACCGTCGACAGAAGGGGAGACGACCGATGCCGAGATGGGCTTAAGCTGCCCCTTGGCTTCGACTGTGGTGGTAAACGTGCCTTCGGTGACCATGTCGGTCACCGGTCCGTTGGTGCCTGCGGGTTGCGCGTTGATGACCAGCGTTGCGATGATGGCAATGAGCGCGATGGCAACAACGACACCGACGGCGATACCGCGTCGGATGAGCTTTTTGCGCCGACGCTCGGCACGCTTTGCCTTGAGCTTTGCATAGGCTTCTTCATCGGAGATTTCGGTCGAATCGTCGAGACTCGTTTGGGGCTGCTTGGTGTCTGCAGCGCTGATAATCGGCAGGGTCTCGGTGGCATCTTGGGGCATGCGATCGGAATCGTCAGGACCCGGATTGATCGTGGGGACCTTGGACATAGCGTCTCCTTTATCGATATGGCTCCGATAAGTATATACGCCCGTCGCGATAGGCGGGCGTATAGAAGTTGCGGATGACGGTACTGTAAGTTTTGTCGCCGTGCTGTTTACTTGTTGTAGACGTTAGCTGCGTTACGAGTGCACGACCACGCAGAGGCCGACTTTGATGCGCTCGTGGAGCGACTTGGCATCGGCCAGACGCAGGTTGATACAACCGTGGCTACCGCACCACTTGTACGATTCGGCGTTATCGAAACTCTTGTCGTTTTGCCACGTTGCATCGTGGAAACCGACCATGTTTCCCTCAAACGGCATCCAATAGCTGACCGGGCTCTCGTATTTTGGCTTGCCGGTCTCAGGGTCCTTGGCACCGATGAGCTTGCTGGCGCCATTGTTGCTGTTGATCTGCCATACGCCCTCGGGGGTGGCGTCCTCTCCCGGCTTGCCGGAGATAAAGTTGGCCTCCCACACGATATTGCCGCTCTCGTCGTAGTAGCGCGCGTGCTGCTCGGACAGATCGACATCGACGTATGCCTTCCAGTCGGGCTCTCCCTTTGCAGTAAAGGTGTCGGCCTTCTGGGAGTACTTGATCTCGATTTCGCCGGTCTGCTTGTTGTTAATGGCGTCCTCGACCTGCTTGGCGAGCGAGCTGCTGTCGATGGACCAACCAAAGTCGCCGCCTTCGACGGCGCATTGCTTGCCATCGGCGCGCGTCCACCAGCGAGTGGAGCCCACGGTATTGAAGCCGTTGGCGAGCTCGGCTGCCCAGCTGCTGATCTGCGACGTATCGAGTGTGGGGTTGGCCGGATCGGCAAAGCTGATCCACTGCAACACGGAGCTGCCATCAACCTTGCCGGCATCCTCGCCGTTGAGCTTGAGGGTCACGTTGACGCCCAGGAAGTTGTTGGCGGCATCGCATGCGGCCTGAATCTGATCATCGGTCAGCGTTCCATTGAGCGGCTCATAGGCATCGTTGCCGAGCTTGGAAAGGTCTACGGTCTCGGACAGCGAGGCAAGCTCGAGCTCGGCATACTTAATGACATGCTCGCGGTCGAGTTTTTCGTTGTAGCGCGCCTTCTCGACGGTAAACTTGCCGGCCTGCTCGTCATAGGAGCTATTGGCCTCGAACGTGCCCGAACGCCTCTCGTTAAACTCGTCGATGGCGGCGCCCAGATCCTCCTCAAACTTCTTTTGGTCAAAAGTGTCGGAGAGCATGGACAGGTCGACGTCTTGATCAAGATCGACTTCGTTGGAGGTAGCGGTTGTTTTGGTCTTTCCGCTTAAGGATTCCACAAGGCGGACCGGCCATACAAAGGCTTCGTTGTGGCTGATGATCTCTTTTGCGGCAGCTTCGCCGTCGACGATGGGCTCATCGGACTCGGGCTGATACGTCCAGCTAAAGTCATCGCCTGTCACGGTGAGCTTATAGTGCTTCCATGCCGAGTTGACCTTGGTGGCGGCAGACGAAGCGTTGGAGAATGAGACATCGACGCCGGCGATGGTGGTGTTGGGGTATGCTAGCTGGGAAAACGCTACGACGCCTACGATATAGACAATGACGATAAGACCCAGGACGACAAAGAGCGTCGTCTTTTTGCCCGACTTATTGTTCTCGGCGGGTTTGCGTGCGGGGCCGCGATCGCCTCGAGCGTGCGTGGGGGGCTGCTTGGGCGCATTGCCGTTTGCCTGGCGCTGCTGACGTTGCTGACGCTGCTGGTTCGGGCGTTGTGAAGCGTTTGTTGCACTACGCTGCTGACCGTGGCTCGGCGCGATAGGACGCGGCGACTGAACGCCGCCGGTGTGCCTGCTCGGCTGCTGCGGATCGGGAATCAGTTGAGTTCGATCGTTTTGCGACATCGTATGCATATCCTTCGATTTTCGCCTTGCGGTTCATCGTGTTTTTACTTGGCTTGCATTATAACGATTGCCCTGCTGTTTGTGGTACGGAAACGGTGGCATTCGAAAGAGCTGGGACATTTGTCCCACCTTTGAGTCGTTCTTAGCCGTTATCCGCACACACCGCATTTTGCACAGGCCGAAAGTGCGGCCGGAGCCTGCGCGATGCCGCCCTTTGCCGTCTCGCGCAGCGTGGCCGGCAACGCGTGGCCCACTGAGAGCATGACATGTGCCATCTGGTCAAACGGCACCAGGCTCTTAATGCCGGCGAGGGCGAGTTGTGCCGAGCTAAAGGCCGCTGCCACGCCGATGGCGTTGCGGTTTTGGCAGGGCACCTCCACGAGGCCTCCTACGGGATCGCATACGAGTCCCAATAGGTTACTCAGCGCGATGGAACTGGCGTCGAGCGCCTGCTCGGGCGTGCCTCCGAGCATCTGCACCAGCGCGGCGGCAGCCATGGCGGCGGCGCTTCCAACCTCGGCCTGGCAGCCGCCCTCGGCGCCGGCGACGCAGGCGCTCGTGGTGAGGTTGAGGCCGATGGCGGCTGCGCAGTAGAGCGCGTCAATGACCTGCTCGTCGTCGAGCTGCAGGCGATCGGCGAGTGCCAGCACACAGCCGGGGACGACGCCCGCGGATCCTGCCGTCGGAGCTGCGACGATTACGCCCATCGTGGCCGAGCGCTCGAGCACGGCCATGGCGCGGGCCACGGCATCGGTTTGAACGGTGCCCATCAGGCTCGTGCTCAAATCGTTGCGGCCGGTGGCATCGACGAGTTTAGCCTCGCCGCCGATAAGCCCGCCGAGCGAGCGCTGCGGATTGACGATGGGGGTCGTGGTCTCCTCGCGCATGACGTCGAGCACGCGGCGCATGGCGGCGACGGCGTGGGCCTCGCCGGTCAGACGCGCCTCGCGCACGGCCATAACGGCGCCGATATTCAGGCCGAGCTCGGCGCACGCATCGAGCAGCTGCTCGCCGTCGTCGAAGATTTCCTTTGCCGAGACGCCGGGGGAGAGCGACGAGGCAGAACCGGGGAGCTCGATAAAGGTCGCGTAATCGACATTGTCGAGCTTGCGCAGCATAGGGACGACGGTGTCGTCGGGGGCGCCATCGGTCTCAAAGACGGAGTATGCCTGGCCGCCCACTTCGGTGCGGTAGGTGCGGCAGAAAGCGATGTTCACATGGGCGTAGGCGAGCAGGTTGGTGAGCGCTGCGAGCACGCCGGGGACGTCCTGGTGTGCCACAAACAGCGTGGAATACATGCCCGAGATATCGACGCCGACGCCGTTAATGCGGCTTATGCGCATCTTGCCGCCGCCCAGGCTCTCGCCGCGGACCTGCGCTGTTGCGCCCGTGTCGTCGACCATGTCGATGTCGACGGTGTTGGGGTGGATGGAGGCGTCGTCGCCCTTGATGTCAAAGTGATATTCGAGGCCCTGCTCGCGTGCGAGGTCGAAGGCCTGCTTGATGTTCTCGTCGTCGGTGTCGAGGCCCAGGATGCCCGCGACGAGCGCACGATCGGTGCCGTGGCCGCGGTAGGTGTGGGCAAAGGAGTTCCACAGGCCAAAGGTGACCTTAGTGATGCGGCCTTCCAGCAGGCTGGCGGCAACTTGGGCGCAGCGCAGGGCGCCAGCGGTGTGCGATGAGCTGGGGCCGACCATGACGGGCCCCAAGATCTCGAATGCCGAGGTCGTAGCTAGTGTTTGCGGCTTGCCTGCCATATGCGCTCCTGTTCTATCCCGTCGTTCCGAGGGCTTTGGTATTTGGTCGCCTGCTCTACAGTCCTGGCTCGCACGGAGGCCACATTAAGTGGCCTCCGGCTCGTGCGGAACTCGCGATCGACCAAATACCAAAGCCCTCGGAACTTAGGATACATGGTAGGGGCACGCTTGCTGCAAAATTCATCAGCTGGGAACCTATTCTGCGTCCCATGTCGACTCATCTTCGCCACCGGTTAATAAAAAAGAGGTACCGGTTGTTCCAGTACCTCTTTTTGGCATGTTTCTATTTGGCTGTGGCTTTTCTCGTAAGCCTACAGGCCACAGGCTGCTTTGAGTTCTTCGACTCGGTCGGTATTCTCCCAGGTGAAGTCGGCGTCTTCGCGGCCGAAGTGGCCGTAGGCTGCCGTCTTTTCGTAGATGGGGCGACGCAGGTCTAGGTCGCGGATGATTGCGCCCGGGCGCAGGTCGAAGGTCTTCTCTACAGCCTCAACGATCTTGTCCTCGGCGACCTTAGCGGTACCGAAGGTGTCGACCATGATTGAGAGGGGCTTGGAAACGCCGATGGCGTAGGCAAGCTCGACTTCGCAGCGGTCGGCCAGGCCGGCGGCCACCACGTTCTTAGCGACCCAGCGCGCTGCGTACGCGGCGGAGCGGTCGACCTTGGTGCAGTCCTTGCCGCTAAAGGCACCGCCACCGTGACGGCCGTAGCCGCCGTAGGTGTCGACGATGATCTTGCGGCCGGTCAGGCCCGTGTCGCCCATGGGGCCGCCCACGACAAAGCGACCGGTGGGGTTTACGTAGATGTCGGCGCCGTCCCAAGGCATGTTCTCGGCAGCCATGACAGGCGCGATGACATGCTCGATGAGGTCGGCCTTGATCTTGCCCATGTCCTCAATCTCGGCGGCGTGCTGCGTGGAGATGACGATGGTCGTGACCTCCGCGGGCTTGCCTTCCTCGTAGCGCACCGTGACCTGGGTCTTGCCGTCGGGGCGCAGGTAGGGCAGGGTTCCGTCATGGCGCACGGCAGCCAGGCGCTCGGCCAGGCGGCTTGCCAGGTAGTGCGGCATGGGCATGAGGGTCTTGGTCTCGTTGGAGGCATAACCGAACATCATGCCCTGGTCGCCGGCGCCGATCAGGTCGATCGGGTCGGTGGTAGCGCCGGTCTGGGTCTCGAAGGACTCGTCAACGCCCTGGGCGATATCGGGCGACTGCTCGTGGATGAGGCTCATAACGCCGCAGGTGTCGCAGTCAAAACCGAACTTGGCGCGGTTGTAGCCAATGCGGCGGATGACGCCGCGGGCGATTTCCTGTACGTCGACGTAGGCCTGGGTGCGAATCTCGCCGGCGACGATGACCGTGCCGGTGGTCACGAGGGTCTCGCAGGCGCAGCGGACGTTCTCCACGTTGGCGGGCACACCGTTGGGCGCAATATAGCCCTGCTCCTGCAGCTCTATTTCTTTGGCGAGGATTGCGTCGAGGACGGCGTCACTGATCTGATCAGCGATCTTATCGGGATGACCTTCGGTCACCGACTCCGACGTAAAAACAAAGGACCCGTGTTGGGGTGGGATGGAACGAAGTTCTTCTGACATGATTGTCCTTTCAAAAACGTGTCCCAGCGACCGTTACCATTCCGCCGGGCTCTCTATGCAAGGGCACATCATAGCGCGTAAATCAAACATTCACACCCTTTCCGCACCTACTCATTGGGGACAGACTTAAATAATCAGCCTTACCTAAGCGCCGACAGGTTGCCCAAAGAATGGTCATTTTAAGTCTGTCCCCAATGAGCAGGTCGGTGCCCTTTGTGCGGAGGTTGCTTTGTTGCTTTATACTGATGCGGTTAGACATCCATCCTGCAATCGAGGAGATTTCCATGGCATCAGACGTTCGCGTCCGCTTTGCACCCTCACCGACGGGCAAGCTGCACATCGGCGGCGCCCGCACCGCTATCTATAACTGGGCTTTCGCCCGCGCAAACGGCGGCACGTTCATTCTGCGCATCGACGACACCGATCCCACCCGTTCCACCGACGAGAACACGCAGATCATCCTGCGCGCCATGCGTTGGCTGGGCCTGGACTGGGACGAGGGTCCCGAGGTGGGCGGCGATTTTGGTCCCTACGCCCAGACCGAGCGCCTGGACCTGTACAAGCAGGCTGCCCAGAAGCTTTGGGACGAGGGCAAGGCCTATCCCTGCTTCTGCACCAAGGAGCAGCTCGACGCCGATCGCAAGGCCGCGCAGGAGCGCAAGGACCCCTTCCAGGGCTATCAGCGCCGTTGCCGCGACCTTGATCCCGAGGAGGCCCGCCGTCGCATCGAGGCCGGCGAGTCCTACGTCCTGCGCATCAAGGTGCCCGAGGACCGCGGCGACGTCGTCATCCACGACGCCGTTCACGGCGAGGTGACCTTCGACGCCAAGGAGCTCGACGACTTTGTCATCTTCCGCTCCGATGGCACGCCCACGTACAACTTCGCGACCGTCGTCGACGACGCCATGATGAAGATCACCCATGTCATCCGCGGCGACGACCACCTGTCCAACACCCCGCGCCAGGTCATGGTCTACGAGGCCCTCGGCGCGCCCGTGCCCACGTTCGCCCACATCTCCATGATCCTGGGCGCCGACGGCAAGAAGCTCTCCAAGCGCCACGGCGCAACTTCGGTGGAGGAGTACCGCGACGCCGGCTACCTTTCCGACGCCTTCGTCAACTACCTGGCGCTGCTCGGCTGGTCGCTCGACGGCGAGACCACGATCATCCCGCGCGATGTCCTGGCCAGCAAGTTCTCGCTCGACCGCATCTCCAAGAACCCTGCGACCTTCGACCCCAAGAAGCTCGACTGGGTCAACGCCGAGTACATCAACGGCATGTCCGATGCCCAGTTTGCCGACGAGATCATGGTCCCCGAGCTGCACGAGGCGGGTCTCATCGAGGGCAACGTCGAGTACGGCGAGGATTGGATCGATGCGCTTGCCGCCATCGTCAAGCCGCGCACCAAGATGCCGGCCGACGCCGTGACCGTCGCCGCTCCCATCTTTGCTACGGCCGAGACGCTCGAGTATGACGAGAAATCCGTCAACAAGGGCCTGGCCAAGGAAGGCATGGGTGCCATCCTGGACGCCGCCAAGGCCGCGCTCGAGGGCGTGGACGAGTGGGCAGCCGCGAACATTGACGCCGCGCTTGAGCCGCTTCCCGAGCAGATGGACCTCAAGAAGCGCGTGGTGTTCCAGGCCGTGCGCGTCGCCGTTTGCGGCAACATGGTGAGCCCTCCGCTGGGCGAGACCATGGCGCTCGTCGGCCGTGACGACTGTCTGGCGCGTATCGACCGCGCCCGCACGATGGCGCTGTAGTCGCTGCGCAAACGTTTGTATCCGAGCCCCGTTCACCCCGAGCGGGGCTCTTGTTTCTGTACCGATGAGTGGGTTGCTGGGACAAAATAATCAGTAGTGTTTGTCCCATGTTCGATCGACGCAACAAGCTCGACACTCGTGTCGGCCATAGGACAAACACTACTGATTATTTTGTCCCAGCCCTTTCAAGTCCGTTCGTTAGAGGTGGTGTATGGCTCAACAACTGTCGCTGTTTGGTTCGCCGGAACCGGAGGAGGCTCTGGTGAAGCTCATGCCTGCCGCTGCCTCGGCTCAGCCTAAGCCTGCACCTGAGCCCATCGCTGCCTACTCGAGCGTGGTTCTCGACATTCCTACCCGAGCGCTGTCCGAGCCATTCGCCTACGGCATTCCCGAGTCCCTTGCCAACGAGGCCCAGGTCGGATCGACGGTCCTGGTCCACTTTGGCAACCGTGCCGCCGCAGGCTACATCGTCGATATTGCGCCCGAGCTGGGCGACCTGCAAGGCAACAACGCCCTTGACCTTTCGCGCATCAAGCCTGTCGAAGCCATCCTCAGCAAACCGCTCTTTACCGCCGAGGCTGCACGCATTGCGCGCTGGATGAGCCGCGAGTATGTCGCGACGCTTTCCGAGTGCCTGCGCCTGTTTTTGCCACCGGGCGGCAGCCCGCGTGTGGTCAAGGGCGACGACGGCGTGTGGACGGTTGAACGTCCAGCCGTCAAACCCATCCAAAACCGCTGGGTGATGCTTACGCCCGAAGGCTTTGACTACACGCCACCCAAGACCGCGGTCCGCCAGCGCCAACTCATCGAGGCGCTCCAGTGCGGACCGGTCACGACGCGCGACCTCAACCTTCTCTATAACAGCATGTCGGCGACCATCAAGGCGCTCGAAAAACGCGGCGTTGTGGTGGTGGAAGAGCGCCGCGCCTGGCGTGGCTGCGGCGAGCAGACCACGCTGTCCTCGGCAAGCGGCAAAGCGCCGGTCTCCCTTACCAGTGGCCAGCAACAGGCACTCGCGCAGATTGAGCGCGCCCGTCTGGACGCTCATGGCGACGTGGTGCTGGTCGACGGCGTCACCGGCTCCGGCAAAACCGAGGTTTACCTCTCCGCCATCGAGCGCGTGCTCGCAGCCGGTCGCTCGGCCTGCGTGCTGGTGCCCGAGATTTCGCTGACGGCCCAGACCGTCGGCCGCTTCCGTTCGCGCTTTGGCGAGACGGTCGCCGTGTTCCATTCGCGGCTTTCGGCCGGCGAGCGCCTGGACCAGTGGGATATGGTTGCCAGCGGTGCGGCCCGCGTGGTCGTCGGCGCACGTTCGGCGCTCTTTTGCCCGCTTGGCGACCTGGGCCTCATCATCATTGACGAGGAGCACGAGACCAGCTACAAGCAGGGGTCCAGTCCGCGCTACCATGCGCGCGAGGTGGCAGCTGAGATGGCGCGCCGCTATCGCTGCCCGCTCGTGCTGGGGTCGGCCACGCCTTCTGCCGAGGCCCTCGACCGCTGCCGCCGCGGCATGTATAACGGTGCCACCTGGACGCGTGTCGAGATGCCCGAGCGCCCCGGACACGCCGTGCTGCCTACGGTCCGCATTGCCGACCTGCGTCGCGAGTTCGCACACGGCAGCCGCTCCATGTTCTCAAAACCCTTGATGGAGGGATTGGAGCGTGTGGTCGAGCGCCGCGAGAAGGCCGTGTTGCTGCATAACCGCCGTGGCTTTGCGCCATTCCTGATGTGCCGCGAGTGCGGCTGCGTCCCCACCTGCAACCACTGCTCCACAGCGCTTACGTATCACGAGCGCACACACACGCTGCAGTGTCACACATGCGGTTCGTCTTGGCGCGTGCAGCCGTATCCCGCGCCCACGAGCCGTTGCCCCAAATGTGGCAGTCGCTACCTGGCAAAAATGGGCCTGGGCACGCAGCAGATCGAGGACGCACTGCACCAGTTGCTTCCCGAGGACGTCGCCATTATTCGCATGGATGCCGATTCCACGCGTGGCAAGGATGCGCACAAAAAGCTGCTCGAGCAGTTCGATGCGGCGGATTGCGCCGTGTTGCTGGGTACCCAGATGATCGCTAAAGGTCTCGATTTTCCCGAGGTCACGCTCGTGGGCGTGGTCAATGCCGACTTTGCCCTCAAGATGCCCGATTTTAGAGCAGGGGAGCGCGCCTACGATCTGCTGGAGCAGGTCGCGGGCCGTGCCGGTCGCGGCGATCGTCCCGGCGAGGTCATCATCCAGACCTACCTGCCCGAGGATCCGGTTATTCGCGCCGTCGCTAAGCACGACCGTTCGATCTTTACCGACTACGACCTGGACCAGCGCCGCGAAGCCCTGTATCCACCGTTCGTGCGTCTGGTCAACATTTTGGTGTGGTCGGCGAACCGAGACGACGCGCAGGACTACATTGGGCGCATTGCAAAGCTTCTTAAGCGCCGCTGGCATGCCGCCGCGCCCGACTTTTTGCGGGCGGGGAGCGCCGTGCCCCAGGTGCTGGGCCCGGCTTCGTGTGTAATCGAGAGAGCCAAGGACCGTTACCGCTTCCATCTGCTTGTGAAGTCGCCTGCGGGGTACCATGTCTCTGATGATATCGACGCCTGCCTCAAAGAGGTGGGCTCTGTGCGCGGCGTGAGCGTGAGCGTTGACGTCGACGCCTATGATTTGATGTAACAACCTGAAAGGATGGCCATGGAAGCCAACGGAATCGTACTGTCGCCCGACCCTCGTTTGCGCCAGGAGTGCGCCGTCATCGAGGAGATCACCCCGGCGATCGAGGCGCTTGCCGAGAAGATGAAGAAGATGATGTTCGAGAACGGCGGCTGCGGCCTGGCTGCTCCGCAGATCGGCGAGCTTATTCAGCTCGTCACCATCGACTGCGACTACAGCGACAAGAACGACTACGACCCGTACGTGCTCATCAACCCTGTCATTGTTGAGCAGAGTGACCATTTGGTGCCGTTTAGCGAGGGCTGCCTGTCTATCCCCGGGATTAGCTGCGAGATTGAGCGTCCCGACCATGTCGTCGTCGAGGCGTATGATCTGGACGCCAACCTGATTCGTTATGAGGCCTCGGGCGATCTGTTCTGCGTGTGCCTGCAGCACGAGATCGACCACCTGCACGGCAACACCATGTTCGAGCGCCTTAAGCCCATGCAGAGGCTCAAGGCCGTCAAGGAGTACCAGGACGCCCTGGCCCGCGGCGCTCGACCGGGCGAGACGGAGTAGGTCCCACCGTCCCCGGTGCTGAGCGCCCACATATCATCCCGTGCTCAAACATTCTCGCTTTGCTGCGAAACTGCGCGCGGGACGATATGTGGGCGCTCAGCACCGGGGACTGCGTTGTTCTGGCTCGGTTCGCCCGGGTGCCGTCGGGCCAGGGATGGGCGTCTTCGCTGATGGGTGCTTTGCTGAAAGAGCTGCTTTTATTGCGGCTCTTTCTTTGGTTTTGGGTATATTTGTTCTTGTTGAATTGTTATTGCGGATGGACTGGTGACTTGGCTTTCCGCTGTTCTTTGTAGCCGTCTCGGCTTTGGTTGAGAGGAGACGTTCTTTATGCGTATTGTGTTTATGGGTACGCCTGATTTTGCTGTGCCTTCGCTGACTTCGCTTGTGGAGGCTGGGAATGAGATTGCGCTTGTTGTTACTCGTCCCGATGCTGTTCGTGGGCGTGGTAAGAAGCTTGAGCCGTCTCCTGTTAAGGCTAAGGCGCTTGAGCTGGGGTTGCCGGTTGTTGAGGCAAATCGTATGACGCCTGAGGTTGTTGAGGCACTTCAGGCTGCCCGGGCTGACATTTTCTGTGTAGCTGCTTATGGCTGCATTTTGCCCGATGAGGTGCTGCATATGGCGCCGCTTGGTATTGTGAATGTTCATGCTTCGCTGCTGCCTCGTTGGCGTGGGGCTGCTCCTATTCAGCGTGCCATTCTTGCTGGTGACGAGGTCGCCGGCGTTTCTATTATGCGCATTGGGCATGGCGTGGATACCGGCGCCTATTGTGCGCAGGCCTCGACCTCGGTTGCCGGTAAGCATGCCGAGGCGCTGACTATGGAGCTCGCTGAGCTCGGCGGCAAACTGCTTGCCGATATGCTTCCTTCTCTTGCCGATGGCATCGCCGTGTGGATCGAACAGGACGAGGCGCTCGTTACCCATGCTGCCAAGATTTCTAAGCAGGAGATGCGCTTGGATCCGCAAATGTCGGCGCTTGATTGCGTGCGTCATGTGCTGGCCTCATCCGATACCGCGCCTGCTCGTTGCGTGATTGCCGGCAAGACCGTGCGTGTGCTCGATGCTGCGGCGGCTGATGTGTCGCTTGGCGAGGGTCAGGTTCTCGTTCAGACTAAGCGTGTTTACCTTGGCCTTTCCGATGGCTCGGTTGAGTTGCTCGAGGTTAAGCCTGATGGCAAGCGTGCTATGGTCGCTTCTGCTTGGGCTGCTGGCCTGCAGGGTGCCGATCTTTCGTGGGGTGTTTTGTCATGAGCAAGCTGTCTCCCGCGCGCAAGCTTGCGCTCGATGTGCTGATGGAGGCCGATCGCCGTGGCATGTATGCGCGCGACGTGTTGTCTTCCCGTGCTTCCGCCAAGGCCATTGACCAGCGCGATTCTGCGTTTGCCGCTCGCTTGGCGCTCGGTGTTGCCGCCACGCAGGGTGTTTTGGACGAGCTGCTCGATCAGTTTCTCGATAAGCCCAAAAAGGTTGCGCCGCGCGTTCGCATGGCGCTTCGTATCTCGGCCTTCGAGATGCTCTACCTGCATACGCCGGGCCGTGTTGCCGTAAGTCAGGGTGTTGAACTGGTTCGTTGCGGTGCTAAGTCCGCCGCCGGCTTGGCCAATGCTGTACTGCATAAGGTTGCGGACAATGTTGAGGACTTTGCCACGGCATCCGACATGGATGAGTCCGAGCGACGCTTGGTTCGTCTGTCGCGCCTTATGGGTCTTCCTCGCTGGCTGTGCGCTCGCATTATGGCGTCGTTTGACACGCCCGAGGGTGCGCTTAACTTTGCCGGCAATCTGGCCCCCGCGCCGCTGGCCCTGCATGAGAACGCCTTTGCGACTAAGCTCGATCCGTATATTTCGCAGTTTGTGGCACCCGTGTTCCCGGGCTGCCATGCCCCGGTTGATGCCCAGGTTACCGTTGCTTCGGGTGTGTTTGAGCGTGCTGCCGCGGTGGCATCTGATCTCAACGCGCAACTTATCGCCACAGCTGCCACGCGCCCTGGTAGCTGCCTTGAGATTGGTGCTGGTCGTGGCACCAAGACCTATGTGATGATGTGCCAGGCCAAGCGTGCGGGCTATGAGCGTCAGCATACGGCGCTCGATCTGCATGATCGCAAGTGCGATCTGAATCTCGCTCGCCTGCATAAGGCCGGCATTCAGGGCGTTCGTACGGTTTCGGGTGATGC
This sequence comes from Collinsella sp. AF33-16, assembly GCF_003475325.1. GTDB lineage: Bacteria > Actinomycetota > Coriobacteriia > Coriobacteriales > Coriobacteriaceae > Collinsella. The sequence goes on from NZ_QRQC01000002.1 coordinate 131,202, forward strand.
TTGCGAGCTTGATGAGGTGCTCACATCATTTGATGCCATGCTTGGCGAGCCGGTTAAGTTCGACACGGTCTTTATCGACGCGCCGTGCTCTGGCACCGGCACTATGCGCCGTCATCCCGAGATTCCGTGGCGTCTGACCGAAAAGGATGTGACGGTTGAGCTGCCCAAACTGCAGCTGACGATGCTCAAAGAGGCTGCCGCGCGCGTGGCTACTGGCGGCGAGCTCATCTATGCGACGTGCTCGGTCTTTGACGAAGAGAACACGCAGGTCGTGGATGCTTTCCTAAACTCTCCCGAGGGTACCGGTTTTAGCCTGGAGCCGCTCTCCGAGGCGCAGATCCTGCAACTGCCCGATTTCGAGCAGGCCAAGAAGCTGGTAGCCGTCCGTCAAAACGACCGTGGCCTCTTCCAAAGCGTGCCGGTAAACGCTGACTCCTACGACGGCCACTTCTGCGCCCGCCTGGTCCACAAGTAACGACTAAGTTGCGGTGAAATAGGGATTGAATAGCGGCTTCTGCCCGCCAAACAGTCCTTATTTCACCGCAACTCATAAGGAAACCTGGGCAGCTAAAGAATCAGCCCCGCGATTGGTGTTGGCGCGGGGTTGGTTGGTTTCTAGTGGTTATGCGGACAGTTGGCGCAGCAGCCGTTTGTGGCGCTGGTGCTGGAGCCACCGCTTCGCTGGTCGGTGTTGTAGAAACCGCTGCCCTCAAATTTAATACCGCTGGCCGAGAACGTCTTGACCGCCGGGGCACCGCAGCTCGGGCATAGGACCTCGGGGGTCTCGGACATGGGATGCTCAACCTCGAACACGTTGCCGCAGCTCGAGCACTTGTAATCGTAGCGCGCCATAATACTTCCTTTTCAGCACAAAGCGGGCAGATCGCTCTGCCCGCAAAAATTCAAACAGCTGTAACTGTACCCTATATCGGGGGTTTTATCACGCTTCGCCCCAGAATCTATGGGTGTTGCGCAGGAGCTGCGAAGTTTTGCCCTCGGCGGCCGCAACATCGGTTTCGTCAGCCTGCCAGGTCCAGTTGCCCGTGGCCACGCCCGGAACGTTCATGCGCGCGTCGTCGCCCAGCCCCAAGACATCTTGCAGCGGCATCATCACCAGGGGAGCGTCGCTTGCCAGCGCGTCGCTCATCAGCTTGGACGCCACCTCAACACCGCTCGGCACGTCGCCACCCGCAAAGGAACGCGTGCACCAACCGGCCAGCGTCGACGTATCGTGCGTCGAGGTGTACAGAATCTTGCCGGGCGTGGGATGCACACCGCAACGAACGTCGTAGTCGCTAAACTCCAGCACGTCCATGCCGGGGAAACCGCAGGTCGAAGCCATGGCGCGAACACCGGGCGTCAAATAGCCCAGGTCCTCGGCGATAAAGTTGAGCGGACCTAGCTCGTCGTAGGCGGTCTGAAACAGGTCCTTGTCCGGGCCCGCCAGCCAGCGACCGTCGGCGCAAGCCTTGCCCGCGGGGATACTAAAGTAGCTATGGAAGCCCAGGAAGTGGTCCAGGCGCACACGGTCGTAGAGCGAGAACGCGCGACGCAGGCGGTCCATCCACCAGCGGTAGCCGTTCTGCTTCATGTGGCCCCAGCGGAACGTCGGGTTGCCCCACACCTGGCCCTCGGGCGCAAAGTTGTCGGGCGGCGCACCGGAAATCTCAATCGCTTTGCCGGTATCGGACAACCAGAAGTTCTCGGGCTCGCTCCATGCATCGGCCGAATCGTCCGAGACATACATCGGGATATCGCCGATGACCTCGATGCCCTTCTTGTGCGCGTAGTTCATGAGCTCGCACCAGGCTAGGTCAAAGCGGTACTGCATGTACGCCTGCAGCTCTGCCTCGTCGTGGAAACGCTTGTCGTCAATCAGGTGCTCGTTGTAGCGCGCGACATCCGTCGGCCAATCGTGGCGCGACTCGCCCTTAAAGTACTTCTTAACGGCCATGTAGACGCAGTATTTCTCGAGCCAATCGGCGTTGCGATGTTTAAACGCGGTGTAGAGCGGATCGGCATCTTCGCCGCCACGTGCCTTCCAAGTCTCAAAGTCGGCCGCCAGCTCCTCGTGGCTCTCGGGCAGCAGGTCAATATTGCCCGCAAAGGCCGAAGGCCCGGCGTAAGGGGAGCGGAAGAAGTCCGTTGGGTTGACAGGCAGGACCTGCCAGTAGCGCATGCCCATAGCGGACAGATGGTCGATAAAGCGACGCGTGGGTGCGCCGATCGTGCCGGGCTTGCCGTCATCGGTCGGTACCGAGGTGATATGGCACACAACGCCCGCGCCGTGATCGAGCGGCTCCTGCAAGCGCTGCTCGGCATGGTGATAGATGATCGACGAGCCCAGCGGATACAAATCGAGCGTGACCGTGCCGTTGTGGATCTCGCACTCGTGACCGCTGATCACGTCACTCGCGCATTCGTCGAGCGCCGGAATCGTCACGCGGTGCGAATTGCGCAGACTACGGTTGATGATAACCGTCGCGGACTCGCCATCCTTGCCCGTGCGGTTGTATGCCAGCACCTCGTCGTTGAGCGCGAAGGCCTTGATCTCGCCGTCGATCATAAACGGCAGTGCGCGGCGTACGGCGGAGGCGTTTTTGACAATAGCCAGTGTGTCGAAGTCGTGCAGTTGGTCCTTGGTCGGCAGGGTGCGGCGGTTGCCCGGATCGGTTAGACCCTCCAGGCCGTATTCGTCGCCGTAGTAGATCGAAGGCACGCCGGGGAAAGTCATCTGCATGAGCGTGGCGAGCCAAAAACGGCTCTTGGCCAGGCCCATCGAGTTCTCGTCCAGGCGCCATTTGCTGCGTTCACACTCGGGCAGCTGCGACTCGTCGGGGCCGCCGCCGAGCACCGAGATAATGCGCGGACGGTCGTGGCTTGAAAGCAGATTAAGTGCGCAGGACAGGGCCTCACGGGGATAGTTCTCGCGCAGGGTTTCGATATCCTCGGCTGCCTGGTAGGCGTTCTTGTAGCCCATCAAAAAGCCGATGACCATGTCGCGGAAGGGGTAATCCATAGCAGAGTCCAGCTCGGAGCCTTGCAGATAGCGGCGCAGATGGCCGTAGCTGATCTTGTTGGAGGCGTCTTCCCAGACTTCGCCGAGCAACAGTGCATCAGGCTTCTCGGCGAGCACGGCCTTTTTGATCTCGGCCAGGAAGTCATCGGAAAGCTCGTCGGCCACGTCTAGGCGCCAGCCATGAGCGCCGGCACGTAGCCATTTACGGATCACGCCGTCCTTGCCCAGGAGCCGCTCGCGTACCAGCTCAGAGCTCTCATTGATGGCGGGCATATTGCCCACGCCCCACCAGCAGTCGTATGAGCCGTCCTTGTGGAAATAAAACGCATCGCGCCATGGCGAATCCTCGCTCTGCCACGCGCCCACGCCGGGGTAGTTGCCGTAGCGGTTGAAATAGATCGAGTCGTCACCCGTATGGTTAAAGACGCCGTCCAGAATGATGGAGATGCCCAGCTTCTCGGCCGCCTGGCACAGCTCGGTAAAGTCCTGCTCGGTGCCCAGGATCGGGTCGATCTTGGTGTAGTCGGCCGTGTCGTAGCGGTGGTTGCTCGCGGCTTCAAAAATGGGGTTGAGGTAGATGGCTGTAAAGCCCAGCTCGGCGATGCGAGGCAGGTCTTCCTGGATGCCCTTGAGCGACCCGCCGTAGAAGTCCCAGGTTTTGATGGAGCCGTCTTCGGCGCGCTCGTACACGGGCGGCTCGTTCCAGTCCTCGACCATGCGGCGCTGGATTCCGTTGCGTGGTTTTTCGACCTCGGCCAGCGTGCGCTCGCGCCAGTTTTCATCTCGGGCGTAGCGATCGGGGAAGATCTGGTAGACCATGCCGCGCTCGTACCAGGCGGGGCGGTTCTCGCGGTGTTTATAGACGGTAATCTGGAAGGACGGAACCTCGGCGTAGTCGTAGGTTACGCCCTCGCCACCGGTGCGACCTTGCGGCGCGCCCAGGCGAACCTCGGGCTGGCCCTCAATATTGCAGATAAAGCTGTACCAGATAAGACAGGGCTCGGTGCACTCAAGCTCTACGGTAAATATGCCGTCGCCCTCGTGCGTCATGGGATACCGAGACTCACCGACCTCATCGACCCAGGTACGCAGCGTAAGCGTTGCCTGATTGGGGTCGGCATCCTCCAGAATCACGGAGAGCGAAAGGGTAGTTCCAGTGGTCACAGCGCCAAACGGAGTGCGAAACTGCGGCAGACGGCTGTTGTGAATCAATCTCATAGTACGGTCCAGTTCTATACAATCATGGCCAGCGGGCCATGGGTTTTACGCACAGGATGTAAGTATATCTGTTGTACGCAGGCTGTATAAACAACATCCGTTTACCATCGGCGAACGGTTGTCCTAGAAAATCGTTTTACCATCCAAACTATCGCGATATTTAAAAACGCCTATACCGATACTATTTGTAGCCAAACAAAAGTACTGCGATTTACTACGACGAATTGAATGATCTCAACCACTGTCAATTTGGTGATATTAAAACCGCAGGTAGAAGTGTTACCAATTTCGTAGATTGATCGTTGTGGTCGGCCGGAGCCATTTTATCGTAGTAAACCGGCCTTCTTTTTAATACAGAAGTTCAACCAAGAAGAGGGCGCCTGGTTGGGGCGCCCTCCTTTGCGTTGAGGATTAAGTTTCAATCGTCCGGATTAGCGGCGCTTGCGGGTGGCAGTTGCCTTGCGTACGGAGGTCTTCTTGGTCGGGGCCTTTTCCTCAGTGGGGGCGGCGGGGGAGACCGGGGTCTCCTTGGCGGGCTTGGCCTTTGCCGTAGCCTTGGGAGCGGTCTTGACCTCTGCGGCCTTCGGCGCAGGCTTGGCCTTTACTGCGGGTTTGGCCTCGGCCTTAGCTTCCGCCTTAGGAGCAGCAGCCTTTGCCGTGGTCTTCTTGGCCGTCGTCGTGCGCTTTCGCGTGGTGGTCTTGGCAGCGGGCTTGTCCTCGACGGTTGCCTCCGCCTTGGACTCTGCAGGCGTCTCCTCGACCTTGGCTGCCGGCTTTGCGGCTGCCTTGGTCGCGGCGGCCTTGGTAGCCGTCGCCTTCGTAGCTGTAGTCTTCTTGGCTGCCGTTGCCTTCTTGGCGGTCGCGGTTGTCTTCTTGGCAGCGGTCTTTGCCGGAGCCTTGGCGGCCGGTTTGGCCTCAGCGACCTCGGCCTTTACCTCGGGAGCAGCCTCGGCCTCGGCGGCCTTCTTGGCAGCGGCGGTCGTGCGCTTGCGCGTGGTGGTTGTCTTGGCAGCCGTTGTTTTAGTCGCGGCAGCTTTGGTCGTCGTAGCCTTCTTAGCGGTCGTCTTGCGGGTCGTGGTCTTCTTAGCTGCGGGCTTTACAGCAGGCTTGACCTCGACCTCTGCCTTGGGAGCAACCTCAGCCTTCACCTCAGGCTCGGCCTTTGCGGGCTCAGCCTCAACAGGCTTCTCCTCGGCCTTGGGCTCCTCAGCGGCCACCGGCTCAGCAACAGCCTCAGGCTCGTCGACAACAGCCACCGGGCGCTCGATCTCCGGGTGCATAAAGAAGTACAGGTCCAGATACTTATCGGCCGAGCGCGTCCAGCTAAAGTCCTGGCTCATGGCCTGCGTTACCAGCTGGTTCCAGGCGTCGCGGTTATCCCAGAACAGACGCGCCGCGCGGAACACGGCGTCGCCCATCTCGTCGCCGTTAAAGTTGGTAAACGAGAAGCCCGTGCCTTCGCCAGTAAACTCGTTATACGGAATCACAGTGTCTTTCAGGCCGCCGGTCTCGCGCACGATAGGCAGGGTGCCGTAGCGCATGGCGATGATCTGCGACAGGCCGCAGGGCTCAAACTTCGAAGGCATTAGGAACATGTCGGCGGCGGCATACATGCGCTGCGACAGCGCAGGATCGAACTCGATGCGTGCGGCCATGGTGCCGGGGTACTTGCCCTGGAAGTAGCGTAGACCGTCCTCGTAGTCGCGGTCGCCGGTGCCCAGCACCGCCACCTGCACGCCGCCGGCCAAAATGCGGTCGAGCGCGTACATGACCAGATCCATGCCCTTCTGGCGCGTCAGGCGTGTGACCATTACCATGAGCGGACGATCGTCACGAACCTCGAGCCCCAGCTCCTCCTGCAGCTTGGCCTTGCACACGGCCTTACCAGAACGGTCCTCCACGGTGTAGTTGGCGGCAATGCGCTTGTCGGTCGCCGGGTCAAAGCCCGCCACGTCAATGCCATTCAAAATGCCCTGCAGCGCATAGGAGCGCTCGCGCAGCACGCCGTCCAGGCCCTCGCCAAACTCGGGCGTCTGGATCTCGCTGGCATAGGTGGGGCTCACCGTGGTTATGGCGTCGGCATAGCGCAGGGCGCCCAGCATGTAGTTGATGCTGCAGGCGTCGCAACGCAGCTGCGAGGCGGCCGCCGGAATGTGTGCCACACCCAGGATGTCCTCCATCACGGTGTCGCTAAACTGGCCCTGGAACGCCACGTTGTGGATCGAGAACACGGTCTTGACGCGGTCATACAGCGGCAGGCCCTGGTAAAACTCGCGCAAAAACACGGGCGCAAGTGCCGTCTGCCAGTCATTGCAGTGCAGGATGTCGCACTCAAAGCCGGCCGGCAGGTGCTGCAGGCTCTCGGTGATGGCCTTGGAGAAGAACGCAAAGCGCTCGCCGTCGTCAAAGAAGCCGTACGGATAGTCGCGCGCAAAGTAGCGCTCGTTGTCGATGAACATATAGGTGACGCCGTCGTGCTCGAGCTTCTCGAGTCCGCAGTACTCGTTGCGCCAGCCCAGACTCACGTAAAAGTCGGAGAAGTGCTCCATCTGCGCCTTGTACTCGTCCTTTATGGTGGCGTACTTGGGCACCATCACGATAACTTCGGCGCCGGCGCGCACAAGCGCCGCAGGCAGCGAGCCTGCCACGTCGCCCAGGCCACCGGTCTTCACAAACGGTGCGCACTCGGCCGAGGCAAACACGATCTGCATCTTTTTGCTGGAATCAGCCATATTGTCTCCCATGTTGCAATTCGAGAATAGCCGCCTGGCGCTAACCGGGCGGCTATTCTACATGTTACGAGCGATGTTGCGGTGCCAACGTTAACGTACGATGGTGGTGTCAGAAGTTAACGGAGCCTTGCCCAGCACCAGGATGTTCTCGGGCGTGCCGCGAAGCTCGGTGTTGGTGGGGACCACGTTGTTCTTGTCCAGAATGGCATTCTCGACACGTGCGCCGCTCTTGATGATGCAGCTCTGGTTGATGATCGAGTTGGTGACCGAGGCGCCCTCCTCGACCACGACGCCGCGCGACAGGATCGAATTGCGCACGGTGCCCTTGATGATGCAGCCGGCCGAGATGATCGAGTTGCACGCGTGGCTACCGGTCGCATAGCGCGAAGGCGGCACGTCGTGGGCCTTGGTCAGGATCGGGCGCTCGGGATCGAAGAGCTGATCGGCCACGGTCTGGTCGAGCAGGTCCATGCTGCGGCGATACAGCGACTTCTCGCTAAACACGCCCACGACCTCGCCCTTGTACTCGTAGCTGCACACGTCGATGTTGCCAAAGTCGCCCTGGAGCGCCTCGAGCAGGTCCAGATAGTCGGCGGCCTGGTAGTGGTCGATAATCTCGAGCAGCGTCTCGCGGTTGACGATGCAGCAGTCCATGGAGGCGTTGTCGCCGTACACGACGCCGGCGCTCACGCCCGTCAGGCGGCCGTTCTCGTTAATCTCGAGCTTGGTCTCGTCTTCGACATTGCGCGTGGCCTTGCAGTACACCACGGTCATCTGGGCGCCGGAGTTCTCGTGCGCCTCGATGATGGTGTTGAGGTCCATGTTAAAGATGATGTTGGTGCCCATCATCACAACATAGGGCATGTCCGAGCGCTGGAACAGCGTCTTGTTGGAGATGATGTCGCGCAGCAGGAAGCGCATGCCGCCCTTGGTGGTGCCATACGCGTTGCCGGGCACCATGAACAGGCCGCCCTTCTTGCGGTCCAGGCCCCAGTCCTTGCCCGAGCCCACGTGGTCGATCAGCGAGCGGTAGTTACCCGGCATGACGACGCCGACAGTCTTAATGCCGGCATTCATCATGTTGGACAGCGGGAAGTCGATCAGTCGGTAGCGGCCCAAAAACGGAACGGATGCGATGGGGCGGTCCTTGAGCAGCACGCTGCCGTAGGTCGAAGAGTAGTTAGCGGTGATATAACCGATGGCCTTGCGATTGATCATCGGATCATTCCCCCTTCCCGATAACGACGTCATTTCCAACGACGGCCGTATCCTTGGTGGTATCGACAGAGCCGAGCTTCACGCCCTCTTCGACCGTGGAGTTCTCGCCCAAAATAGCGCGGCAGATGTGCGCGCCGCTCTTAACGTGCGCACCCGGCAGCAGCACGGAGTCCTCGACCACGGCGCGCTCCTCGATGATGACATCGGTCGAAAGGATCGAGTGGCGAGCGGTGCCGTAGATCTTGCAGCCGTTGGAGACCAGGCAGTCGTCCAGGCGGCCGTCAGGGCCAATGTAGTGCGGCGGACGCGTGGTGATGTTGGACATGATGGGGAAGTTCTTGTCGAACAGATCGAACTCGGGGTTGTTACCCAGCAGGTCCATCGAGGTCTCATGGAAGCTGGCGATGGTGCCGACGTCCTTCCAGAAGCCGTGGAACTCGTAGCTGTACAGGCGCTTGTTCTCACCGAGCAGCTTGGGGATGATGTCCTTGCCAAAGTCGTGGCTCGAGCGCTGGTCCAGAGCGTCCTCCTCGAGCGCCTCGATCAGCACGTCGGCCGAGAAGATGTAGATGCCCATGGACGCGAGGTTCGAATCGGGCTTCTCGGGCTTCTCGGTGAACTTGGTGATGCGGCCGTCTTCGGGGTCGGTGGTCAGGATGCCAAAGCGGCTGGCTTCCTCCCACGGCACGGGCATAACGCTCACCGTGAGGTCGGCGTTGTTCTCAATGTGCGTCTTAAGCATCTTGCGGTAGTCCATGCGATACAGGTGATCGCCCGAAAGAATCAGGACGTACTTGGGGTCGTTGGCCTTGATGTAGTCGAGGTTCTGCGTAATGGCGTCGGCCGTTCCCGCATACCAGGCGCCGCCGGTCTGCGTCTCGTACGGCGGCAGGATCGACACGCCGCCGTCGCGGCTGTCCAGATCCCACGCCTCGCCGGAGCCCACGTAGGCATGCAGCAGGTAGGGACGGTACTGCGTCAGAACGCCCACCGTGTCGATGCCCGAGTTGGAGCAGTTGGACAGCGAAAAGTCGATAATGCGGAACTTGCCACCAAAGCTAACCGCCGGCTTGGCGATCTTTTGGGTGAGTGCCCCCAATCGGCTGCCCTGTCCTCCTGCGAGGAGCATCGCGATGCATTCTTTCTTACTCATCGATTTCTCCTTCTGTCATCGATGTTCCTAAACCCATTAGCGACGGGCGCGGCGCAGCGTCGCGCCCGTCGAGTAATGCCGTGCGGCAAAGGGAGCTCGCGCGCCTTTACGCGTGCCAGATCTCGTCGCGGTACTCGCGGATGGTGCGGTCGCTCGAGAACCAGCCGGAGGAGGCGGTGTTGAGCAGGGCCTTGCGGTTCCAGGTCTCCTGGTCGCCGTAGCTGCCCGTGAGCGCCTCCCACGCATCCACGTAGCTGCGGAAGTCGGCCATGACCAGGTCGGGGTCGTTGTTGTTCATGAGCTCGTTGTAGATGCTCTCGAAGTTGCCCGAAAGACCCGCAAAGGTGTTGTCCTTGAGCTCGTCCATCACGCGGCCCAGACGCTCGCGATCGCTGTTGAGCGTATCCCACGCAAAGTAGCTGTTCGACGCCCAGAGCTGCTCGACCTCGGGGGCGGTCAGGCCAAAGATGGCCTCGTTCTCGCGGCCGGCCAGGTCGGCGATCTCGATGTTGGCGCCGTCGAGGGTGCCCAGCGTAATGGCGCCGTTCATCATGAGCTTCATGTTGGACGTGCCCGAGGCCTCCTTGCCGGCCGTGGAGATCTGCTCCGAGATCTCGGCGGCGGGGTAGATGAGCTGGGCGTTGCTCACGCGGAAGTTGGGGATAAAGCAGACCTTCATGACCTCGTTGACGCGGGCGTCGTTGTTGATGACGTCGGCCACGGAGTTAATGAGGCGGATGGTCTCCTTGGCAAAGGTATAGCTCGAGGCAGCCTTGCCGCTAAAGATGAAGGTCGTCGGCGTCACGTGGAAGTTGGGGTCGGCGATGCGACGGTTGTAGATATCCATCACCTTCATGATGTTCATGAGCTGGCGCTTGTAGGCGTGGAAGCGCTTAACCTGAACATCGAAGACGGTGTTGGGGTCGATGACCAGACCGGTCTCGGCCTTAACGTAGGCGGCCAGACGCTCCTTGTTAGCGCGCTTGGAGGCACCCACGGCCTTAAGGAACTCGGTGTCGTCCTTAAACTCCTTGAGCTTCTCCAGCTCAAAGGCGTCCTTGAGCCAACCATCGCCAATGGCCTCGGTCACGAGCTTGGCGTAGGTGGGGTTGGCCTCGGCAAAGAAGCGACGGTGCGAGATACCGTTGGTCTTGTTGTTGAACTTCTCGGGCGTCAGGGCATAGAAGTCCTTGAGCACAATGTTCTTGATGATGTCGGAGTGAATCTTGGCCACGCCGTTGACGCTGTGGCTGCAGATCACGGACAGGTTGGCCATGCGAATCTCGCCGTCCCACAGGATGGCGGTCTGGCGCAGACGCTCCTGCCAGCCCTCCTGCGTGGTATCGAACGACTCGTGCCAACGACGGCTGATCTCGTCGATGATCTGGTACACGCGGGGGAGGAGCTTGGAGAACGTGCCGATGGGCCACTTCTCCAGAGCCTCGGGCAGGATGGTGTGGTTGGTGTAGCTCACGACCTGCGTCACGATGTTCCAGGCGTCATCCCATTCGAGCTTCTTCTCGTCGATGAGGATGCGCATGAGCTCGGGACCGCACATGGCGGGGTGGGTATCGTTGGTGTGGATGGCAACAAACTGCGGCAGCAGCTCCCAGTTCTCGCCGTGCTCCTTCTCAAAGGTGTCGAGCAGGCTGTAGATGCCGGCCGAGACAAACAGGTACTCCTGCTTCAGGCGCAGCAGACGGCCGTGCTCGCCGGCGTCGTTGGGGTAGAGGATGGCGCTGATGGCCTCGGCTTCGGCGCGCTCGGCGTCGGCCAGGGCATAGTCGCCGCGGTTGAAGGCCTCCAGGTCAAAGTGCTCCTCGACCGGCTCGGCGGCCCAGACGCGCAGCTTGTTGACGGTCTCGCCGGCATAGCCCACCACGGGGATGTCGTAGGGGACGGCCAGGATGTCCTGCGTGTCCACCGTGCGGTAGAACGTGCGGCCGTCCTCCTCAAAGCCTTCGACGCGGCCACCAAACTTGATGGTCACGGCCTTGTCCTGACGACGCACCTCCCAGGGATAGCCGTGGGTGAGCCACTCATCGGTGGCCTCGACCTGGCTGCCGTTAACGATTTCCTGCTTAAACAGGCCGTAGCGGTAGCGCATGCCGTTGCCGTAGCCGGCGATGCCCTCGGCTGCCATGGAATCCAGGAAGCATGCGGCCAGACGGCCCAGGCCACCGTTGCCCAGGGCCGGATCGGGCTCCTGGTTCTCGATGACGGACAGGTCAAAGCCCATGTCGTCGAGCGCCTCGGCGACCATGTCGCGCACGCCAAAGTTGAGCAGGTAGTTGTCGAGCAGGCGGCCGATCAAAAACTCGATCGAGAAGTAGTACACGCGCTTCTTGCCCTCGGCGGACACGCGGGCGTCGCTGGTGGTGGCCACGGTGCGTGCCTTCTCGGCCACGAGCTTGGCCAAGGCGTTAAAGCGGTCCAGGTCGCTGGCGGTCTCGACGCTCTTGCCGCTGATGCTCATGACGGCTTCGCGATAGAGCTCGGTAAACTCCTGCTTGTTGTCGAAGATCTTATTCATACGTTCCTTTCCCCCGGGGATGTTTCTCCCGGAACGGTTATGACTTGTATCCTACGCCCCCGCGGGGCGGGTAATTACAGCTGTAACGGCTTTGTTACGCATCCTTGGCAGATGCTTTAACAGCGCCTGCCTTAGCCTTGGGAGCAGCCTTTTTGGTGGTTGCCTTCTTGGCCGTGGTCTGGGCGGCAGACTTGGCAGCCTTCGCCTTAGCCGGAGCCTTCTTTGCTGCTGCAGTCTTGGGCTTCACCGAGGACGCACGCTTGCGCGTCGCCTTCTTCGGCTCCTCGACCACGGGCGGCTTGTAGCTGCTGGGGCCGCGGCGCTTAAGCACCACGCCTGCCAGGCCGGGCACCTTAATCTCGATGGAGCCCATCTGCCCGTTCCAGGGATAGGGCTCGCTCGAGCAGGTGTAGGGTTCCTCTCCGGCGTATCCGCTTCCGCCAAACTCGGGACGGTCGGAATCGAAGATGACCTCCCAGTCGCCCTCGCGCGGCACGCCCACGCGGAAGCTCTCGTAGCTCGCCGGGTCAAAGTTGATCAGGATCACCAGGTCGTCATCGACGTTCTCGCCCTGACGCACAAAGCTCACGATGGACTGCTTGGAGTTGTCCGCGTCGATCCAGGTAAAGCCGTCGTCGGTGTAGCCGCGCTCGTACAGGGCGGGCTCGGCGGTGTACAGGTGGTTCAGCGCCTTAATGAACGCCTGATGATGACGGTGAGTCTCGTACTCCTCGGTCAGGAACCACTGAATGGACTCGTAGTAGCGCCACTCAATAAACTGGCCGATCTCGTTGCCCATAAAGTTGAGCTTGGCACCGGGATGCGTCATCTGGTAGAAGGCCAGCGTGCGCAGGCCGGCAAACTGGCGCCACCAGTCACCCGGCATGCGGCCGATGAGCGAGCACTTACCGTGCACGACCTCGTCGTGGCTCAGGGGGCAAATGAAGTTCTCGGTAAAGGCATACATGATGGAGAACGTGAGCAGACCGTGGTTGCCGGGGCGCCACGGAAAATCGGTCTGCATGTAGTGCAGGGTGTCGTTCATCCAGCCCATGTCCCACTTGTAGTGGAAGCCAAGGCCGCCGTCCTGGGGCGGGTAGGTCACGAGCGGCCACGCGGTGGACTCCTCAGCCATCATCATCACGTCGGGGTAGTGCGCCTCTACAGCGCAGTTGACCTGACGGATAAACGCGCTGGCGTCCAGGTCCTCCTCGGTACCGTACTTGTTGAACTTCTTTTGGCCGGGATCGTCGATGCCAAAGTTGAGGTACAGCATGCTGGACACGCCGTCCATGCGAATGCCGTCCACGTGGAAGTTCTCGAGCCAGTACAGCACGTTGGAGACCAGGAAGGAGCGGACCTCACCGCGGGCGAAATCGAACTTGTGCGTGCCCCAGTTGGGGTGAATCTCGTGCTCAAACAGCATATGGCCGTTAAAGGTGGCAAGGCCGTGGGAGTCGGCGCAAAAACCGCCGGGCACCCAGTCCATGATCACGCCGATGCCCGCCTCGTGGCACGCATCGATAAAGTGCATGAGCTGCTGCGGGTTGCCGTAGCGCGACGTGGCGGCGTAGTAACCGGTCGTCTGGTAGCCCCAGGAGCCATCGAAGGGATGCTCCATAAGCGGCATGACCTCGATATGCGTGTAGCCCATGTCGCGCACGTAGTCCACGAGCTCCACCGACAGGTCGTCGTAGGTGTAGAACTCGCCGCGCTGCGCGGGGAAGGGATCCATGGGGCCAGGGTAGTTGCCGTATTCGTTCGGCTCGCCCTGCGGCGCGTCGCCGTGGCGCTTCCACGAGCCAATATGCACCTCGTAGATGTTAAGCGGCTGCGACATATGGTTGTGACCGGCGCGGCGCTTGAGCCACGCGGCGTCGTGCCACTGGTAGCCATCGAGGGTCCACAGCACGCTCGCGGTGCCCGGAGGGCACTCAGCCTTAAAGGCATACGGATCGGCCTTGTAGAGCTTCTCGCCCTCGTTGGTCTCGATAAGGTACTTATAGAGCTGGCCCTGCTCGGCGCCAGGAATAAAGCCTTCCCAAATAGCGCTCGTATGCACGGGCACCAGCGGGTCGGCTTGCTCATCCCAGTCGTTAAATTCGCCAATGACGTGAACGCTCTTTACGTCGGGCGCCCAAACGCAAAAACGCCACCCGCGCGTACGGTTCTGCGTGTCGGGGTGCGCGCCCATCTTTTCCCAGCTGCGCTCCCACGTACCGATGCCAAACAGATAGACATCGTCTTTGGTGAGCTCCGGCGCGTGCGGAGCGGCTTTACGGGTAGCAGGCTTTTTGGTTGCTGACTTTAGCTTTGTATCGCTCACGTTTGATCCCATCATGACGCGGCAGCGTGTTGCCTTGGTGACTAGATGCGAAAGGTCCAAGGCTGCACGAATCGAAGGGACGGCGAAGTTTCTGTGATTCGTTCCACCTCGCGTGCTCGGTGGAACTTTCGGCAAAAACTACGATAACACCTGTTCGTTACTTATATGAACGAAAGTGTTTTTGCGGTGGCGTTTAATCGGTAAGCGCCATGTTTATGCCACTGGCAGAATTGCGATGGTAAAACTCTTGACAGTTTTACCAATTAGGGTTTCAAGATAGTTGGGTTGACGTTTGGTAAAACGTTTTTAGCAGGTTGTTTACTCTTTGACATCGAAAGGCTCGTTTATGGACCACATCGCTGCCCCAAGTGTTGCTTTTATTTTCGATTGCGACGGCACGCTGGTTAACAGCACCCCCGTTTGGGCCTATGCCCAGCCCGAGTTATTGCACCGCCACGGAGTTGACGTTACGGTCGACGATTTTGCCCAGTTTGAGCATTTGTCGCTCGAGGACGAGTGCCAGGCCTACCACGACACCTGGGGCATTGGCGAAAATGGCGAGGAGCTCTACCGCGAGCTGAGCGATATCCTGATCGATGGCTACTCCAAGGTGCCGCCGCGCGAGGGCCTGCTTGCATTTTTGAAGCAGGCGAAGGAGGCCGGCATTGCCATGTGCGTGGCCACGTCCACTCCGGCCGAGCTGGTTACGTCTGCGCTTGCGGGCGCCGGGCTCGATGCCTACATGGAGTTTGTGACCACCACAGGCGAGGCGGGGCGCTCCAAGCAGTTCCCCGACGTATACGAGCTGGCGCTGCGCCGCCTAGAGGAGCGTCACGGGCACAAGTTTGAGCGCGCGTGGGTGTTTGAGGACGCCGTCTTTGGCCTTAAGAGCTCTGGCACCGCCGGCTTTAAGCGCGTGGGCATCTATGACCCGCACGGGCGCATGGAGCGCGACGAGGTTCGCGCCAACTGCGACATCTTTATCGATAGCTATGAGTATCTGGATTTGGCCCGCGTGCTTTCGTTTGAGGGATAGGCGAGGGCTGTGGCTTGCAAGGTATTAGTGGTCTGCGGCTCGCCCGTGGTGGCGAGCGCGGATCTGTTGCGTAGGCTAGCGGGGGAGTGCGACCGCGTTGTCGCCGTGGACCGCGGGCTCGACGCGCTGTTGGGCGCAGGGCTGGACTGCGACGTATATGTGGGGGATGCCGACACGGTGAGCGACGCGGGTCGCGCGTTGGTCGATGCCGCCGAGGCCTTTGAGGTTGAGCGCCACGACCCTTACAAGGACTATACCGATCTTGCGCTGGCGCTCGATTCCGTCCGCCGCCGCTGGCCGGGTGCCGAAGTGATTACGACCTGCGCCACCGGCGGTCGTCCGGATATGGCCCTGTCCGTGCTGGGGCTACTGGCAGGCTATGCGGACGCCCCCGTCTGGATCGACGAGGATAAGGTGGTTGCCCGCGTCCTTCACGCAGGTGAGTCGTGGACCATCGAAGGCGCCGAGGGCAAGACGTTTTCCATCATCGCCATAGCCCCCAACACTGAGGTAAGCGAGCACGGCCTAGAGTGGGAGCTAGATCACAGCTCCCTGGGCCTGCTAGCCGATACAGGCATTAGCAACGTCGTCAGGTCAACAGCCAAGATCCAAGTCCACACCGGCACCGTCATCGCTTACCTCTACAAGTAAAGGCCATCGCATCAGGGTTTTATCGGGACGGTGGATAATCAATTCAAAATTCCCCCTTGCATCCCCGCAAACATTCCCCTATAGTATCTCCTCGTCACGGGGGCGTAGCTCAGCTGGGAGAGCGCTTGACTGGCAGTCAAGAGGTCAGGGGTTCGATCCCCCTCGTCTCCACCATCGTGAATGCAAAGCCTCCGGAAAACCGGAGGCTTTTTTCGTATACAGCCACCGCGCAAACCAAAGTGTCGCCACACTAACACCCACACCGCAAAAAGTTGCGCAATTTATTTCCCACTTCTGTACATAGTTTGTTGACCCAACATAATTCCTTTTTGCATTTCCCGCTGTCAGCGTTGTAGTACGGGCGGTGCATGCCAACAACCACACCCGTATAAACCTGCGTCAATGTGAACAAGTTTGCAAAATAACCCCCTTAAGAACTGCAAATGATCGATATGTTGCCGCGCACGGCCTAAATCGGTTTCTAGCCGCCTTGTGCTACGATACCTATCGTTACATGGGTTCAACTGCGCTCACGGCTTAATCGGTCGCGAAGCACAGGGCAGATCAGCATCCGGCCGTAACGGCGGTGCCAGAAAAACCACGAGCTCCAATAGCGTTGTCATGCGTATTGCATTGAATGACTTTGTTCTTGTTTTTGTGCAAGTTGTTCATTTGAATCGGTATTTCATGACAATTCGCAGCGGTCGTACAGCTGTTTGCGTGCGGTCCAGTTTTGTACCCGCTTGATTGGTTCGCACGCAGCCAGCTGGGGTCGCGGTCATTTTGCGATACACGTCCGCGTCTCTAGCCACTGCGCTTATACATACCGTTCACGGTGGGGCAGAGCCACGTGCTTGTCTAACTGGGCTCAGGGTTTGAATATGGAGCGCCTTCGCGCATAAGCGCCCTGGCGAAGCCATACCCAAACCCCGTGAGCCACACGTAAGACAGCAAGGGGGTGGTGCTCGTGTGGTATGTGATCCAGGTCATTAACGGTCGCGAAGACGTAATGCGCGAGCGCATCGAGCGCGTGGTGCCGGCTGGTGCCATGCAGGAACTCTTTTACCCCCAATTTCAAACCGAGATTAAAGTACACGGCGAATGGGTCAATACGACCAAGCCGCTCTTCCCCGGTTATCTTATCTGCGATACAGCAGATCCCCGTACCGTGCAACAGTACCTGCTACGCATGGACGACTTTGCCCGGGTGCTTTCCCAGGATGGTCAGTTTGTGCCGCTGGCAAAAGAAGAGGTCCAGCTTTATTGGCGGCTTTACGCATAGGGGAGACCGCGTAGTGCCCATGAGCGAGGCCCTAAAAGACGGCGACCAGGTCGTAGTGACGGCAGGTCCGCTGCTGGGCCACGAAGGCCTTATCAAAAACATTAACAGACGCAAGAGTACTGCTTATTTGGAGCTCGATCTGTGCGGCCGACGCGTGACTACCCGCGTTGGCCTTGCCGTGCTTTCAGCCGAGCAGCGCGTCATGCGCAACCTTAAAAAGGCGATCGCCTAGCTGCAGGCGACTGCTTAACGGGACAGGGAGGATCCCCGGGGGCGGGGACGTAGGTTTGAAGGAAATTGTGATAGATAAAACGGAATATAGCGGTGCCGCAGCTGTTGGAGCTAAGCCAGCTGCTTTAGTAATTAAGCCGAGCGGTACATTGGCTTATCGATTTGTTAAGCGACTTTTCGATTTTGTATTTAGCCTTTGCGTGAGTGTTGTGCTCTTCATTCCCATTGTGGTCGTGTGTGCGTTCATCTGTCTTGAGTCCTCTGGCAGCCCTGTTTACTCGCAGGAGCGTGTTGGCAAGGGCGGTAAGACCATCAAGATCCTTAAGCTTCGCAGCATGGTTGCGGATGCCGGCAACGTCCAGAAGTATCTGAGTCCTGAGCAGCTGCATCAGTGGGAAGTCGAGCGCAAGGTCGACGATGATCCCCGTATTACCAAAGTCGGGCAGTTCATCCGCAAGTGCTCCATTGATGAGATGCCGCAGTTCCTGAACGTGCTGAACGGCGACCTTTCCGTCATCGGTCCGCGTCCCATAACAAGAGACGAACTTGAACAGCACTTTTCCGATGAGGAAAAGGCTGAGCTGCTCTCTGTCCAGCCCGGTATTACGGGCCTGTGGCAGGCGACTGACCGCAATGCCGCGACGTTCGAGAGCGGTTTGCGACAGAAGATTGAACTCCGCTACGTGCGCAATCGCTGTTTCCGCATGGACTGGAAATGCTTTACCGGCACCTTTGGTGCCATGTTCGGTAAAAATAAAACGGGGAAGTAAATGAATATTTTATATATCACCATGGATGGCTTCGACACCGCGAGTCCCAATAACCAGATGGCAGAGCAGCTCATTGACGGTTTTTTAAAATTGGGTAACCGCGTTCACCTTATTCAGAGCGAACGGAAGCACACCTATGATGTGCTTCCGGGGACGCTCGTAGGACGCGATGGGCTGACCGTGGACACGCTGTCACGCAAAGTCATTGATAAGAGCAACTTCGTTGTGCGTTATCTGGATGAAGCGAAGTACGCCTTCCAAATGATTTCTTATGCGATTAAACGCCGCGATTTTGATGTGGTGTTTCTCCAGTCTTGTCCCACGGTGTTTTTCCAAGAGGCGCTTCTCAAACTGTTTGTGCGCAAGCCTGTGCTCTACAACGTCTACGACGTGTGGCCGGGTCAGACAAAGAGCCTGAACATTAATAAAATGGTTTACGCTGGTATGGACCTGCTCTCTCGGGCTGTATACCGTATGTCGTCGGCGGTTGTGGTGCTCTCCGAGGACATGGTGGAGGCATGCGCCGATGCGGGCTGTCCTCGCCCCAGGCTGCATATCGTTCCACCCTGGTTTGATGACCGTAGAAACTACGACATACCCTGGGAGAAGAATCGCTTCGTCAAGAAATTCGATATCTCCCACGACAAGTTCTACGTTCAGTTTGCTGGCAGCGTTGGACTGCAGTTCAATTGGAAGACAATGTTCGAGGTGGCTAAGCTTTTGCGTGACGAGCCCGACATCGTGGTGCAAATCATCGGTGACGGCTGCGTGAAGAAGGATTTCATGGACGCTGTGGACGCCGAGGGCCTTACTAACGTTGCGTTCTACCCACTGCAACCCGTCGATATGGTGCCTGATGTGTACTCCACTGGCGATGTGTGCTTAATTCCCCTGCGTCGTGAGGTCATCTACACGGGTACTCCATCCAAGATGCCCATCCTTCTCGCTTGCGGCAAGGCAATCGTGAGCTCTGTAGAAAAAGACTCGCTCTACGCTGCCATGGTAGAGCGCGAGGATTTGGGCGTTTGCGTTGAGATTGATAACGCCGAGGAGTTGGCCACGGCCATACGAACGCTCCATGGTGACCCTGAGCGCCTGACGCGCCTATGCGAGCACGGAAGAGCGTACGCACGTGAAAACCTTTCGCGCACTGTGTGTGTGAAGAGAATGGAACAGGTGCTCGAGGGTATCCGCAGGGGCGGTGAAGCCTAATGAAGGTACTCTTACTTGGTTTTGTTCGTATAGCCCATATGCCCTATATGTACGACTACGTTCGTCTACTCGGCGGCTCGAATGAGCTTCATTTGGTCAGTTGGAACCGCAACGGGCGCCCCGATGCGCCCGTACCGAAAGGTATTTCCAAGTCTTTTGTGTTCGGCGATCACGTGGAGGATGCCGACCCTATTCAGAAGAAGCTTCCGCACTTCGCGCGATTTCGAAAGTTCGCCTTGGGCGTCATTGACTCCGAGGGCTATGACCGGATTGTGGTACTGCATTCGACGCCAGGTATTACGATTCTCGATCGCTTGAAGGGGGACTTTCGCGGCAGGTATATCCTCGACTACCGCGATGTTAGCCATGAGAGTTTAGGATTTTATCGGAAGCTCATTCTTCTATTGTCACGGAATGCTGGCCTTGTGCTGGCGAGCTCTCCGGCATTCTTCAGGTATCTCGACAACGCTTCCGGCGTGATGCTTAAGCACAACCTGCTGGCCTCCGAGTGCCCTCCGAGGACGAAAGAGTTCTCGGAGGGCACGCCCATCCGCGTACGGTACTGGGGCATGATTCGTCATGAGCGAGCCAATATTGCCATGATTGATGCCTTGGGTGGCGACGAGCGCTTCGAACTGCACTACAACGGCCGAGAGGAAGAGGTCGCCGAGCGCCTTAAGGCTCATGTTGCGGAGCACGGTTTCCACAACGTTTACTTCCATGGTGCCTATTATGCTGAGGAGCGCGCTTACTTCGCTGCCGAGACGGACATCGTGCACAACGTCTATGAGAATGACTCCGTGATGGTTGGGGCCATGAGCAACAAGTATTATGACGCCGTTCAGTACGGCATCCCGCAGGTGTGTACTCAGGGGTCCATTATGGGCGATGAGGTGAAAACCAAAGGCCTTGGTTTGGCGGTTGACTACGAAGCAAAAGGCCTTGCGGACGCAATTTACGAATACTATTGCGGACTGGACCGCGCCGTACTTGACAAGGCCTGTGCTGACGAGCTTGCCTCCGTGCGCGCCGATAACAACGCGGCCGATGCTGCTATCCGAGCTTTCTTCGGGATGGAGTAGTAGATGGTCGGAATCAACTCAGTTGCCTGTTCGCGGATAAAGGCTCCAGTCGCGATAACGACAGCCTCGTTCGCAAACAAGTGTTTCAGCGTACTAGTTATTCTTTTGCCCTTTTTACAACAGTATATCGGCGTGGGCAACGTGGTTTCGCTCGGTGAAATTTTAGTTGCCCCCTTCATCCTTGGTTTTCTTATTGCTGACGGGAAAATTATTGGCACTTTGGTTGATCGTTCCCTATTTTTCTTCTACCTAGTCTCGATTGGGTTAAGTGTCATCGGCGGTTTCACTTTCGATTACTTTTCTTTCGGCGAGTTTTGGACACTCGTTGCGAGGCTAGTTTTTTACGCAGGTTTAATATTGGTTGCGCGGAGACATTTCTCCTGGGACGCCGTTCGAGACCTTTATCTGCTACTCGTCACTGTTGCCGCGCTATACCTGGTTATCCAGTATGTTTACCATCTTGCGAGCGGCGGCTATCTCCCCATTGTCATATCTGACAGCCTAGTCTTCTCACCTGAGAAGACCTTTGACACTTGGACCGACAAGTACCAATGGTATTTCAGGCCGTCCTCGCTCTTCCTCGAACCCAGCTATTATTCACTTTTCACCTTGCCGGCTTGGGGGTGCGGACAGAAAGTTGGACCGCGGGGCGGTC